>JANMDU010000132.1:0-34123 GCA_031376455.1 Variovorax sp.
CGCATGATCAATTTGGAGAAGGTGTTGTTTTCCAGCTCATTGAGCATGTTCGTGCCCTGCGTACGGCTAAGGTAGTAGAAGCGGTCACCGTTCTGCAAATTCTCCATTTGCTTTTCGAACACATAGTTGAATGTCGAGCCCAACATGCCGCCGAATTCGTTTTTGCGCTCAGCCAAACCGCCAATCCACAGATCTACATCATTGAGCCCCGAGTTGGCGGCAGTCCATGCGCCGGTGCTGCTTAGGAAATCAGTGGCGTCAGCAGGTTGGCCAGGGCCGCCAAAAATCAGTGTCATTGCGGCTGCCCGTTTGCCAGCCAATGTGGTCTCCGACGTGATGCTGCTGTGCGTTCCGTAGGCCGCAATAAAGTTAATGATGGATGTAGGGTTTTTTAACTCTGGCGCCAGGTCAGACCAGCTGCTAAACGGCTCAAGCTGGCTGTCACCGGTTGCTGCAAAAAACGCGGCGCGTGCTTCATTAAAGCTCGGCATGCCAGTGTCGCGCGCGCGAGCCATGTTGAGCGTGGGCAGATCAAGCGGTAAACCCACTAGGTTATTACGCAGAGCCTCTGTAATGAATTCATCGATTTCACTGCCGGTTTGACGCGTCAGCCCGCGAATGACCGCGCCTCCAGCCGCTGCGGTGCTAACCTGTACGCCATTGAGGGTGTCGAATGCCAACGGGTTTAAGAATGCGGCAATCAAACCCTGCGGGTCTTCGGTCATGGAGAAGTCAAGGCGGTCAATGGACTCCGTCAACATGGAGTGACCGAAGCGGTACACCACGTGCGCGAATTCCGCAACGATGGCTGGATCAAGATCAGGCGAGTGGGAAAATATGAAGGGATCAATACTGGGTTGCACCGCGCGGGCAAACTCTTCAAACACCATGTGCTGATACTGCATCTCAGTCACAAAACGAGCTGCCTGGAATAAGCGTTCGCCATCCCAATTTAGAGCGGCAATTGCGATGGGGTCAGTAGGAACAGCTGCAACGTCAGTTAAAAGCCATTCATTGATGGTGGCCAGGTCATTGTTCGCCAAAATGGTGAGTTTGTAGTCGTCTGCTAATCGGTTGTGCTCAGAGTGAAAGATGGTGTGCACCGTGGTCAGGCCAATGTTCTCATTGCCCCGGCCATCGCCGGTAACAAAGTGACGGTCCAAAAGTTCGTCGTCGTACGTGCCAAACTCTTGCGGCATCACGGGTTGGTTGTTGGGCCCCACTGGCAAGCCGGGGTTGTAATTGGGGTTAGGCAAAGAACCCACGACATTGTCTGAATCAGCAACCAGCAAGGTTGGCGGAGTCCCGGGGTTGTGGTCTAGGTCCGCAAAGCCAGGTGCTGCGCCGTGCGCGATGTCATTCAGAAACGCGTGGTCAGTCAGTGCCGCACCGTAGGCGACTGAAATGAAGCCGCCCGCACCGTCAGCGATTTGCATCGTGCCGCTGGTCGTAATAGGTGCTGTGGGCGAGCCTTCAATCAGCGCTTGGCCGTCGTCAGCGTTGCCCAAAACACCATCCAGCCCCGCGTGGCGTACGACCATTTGTGCGAAGCCGTTCGGGCCGCGTAAAAACTCGCCGTAACGGTCAGTAGCCAGCAGCGGGACGTTGTGTACGTCCATATCGACCAACTGAATGCCCAGCTGACTAAGCGCTTGGGCTTTGACTTCGCCCCAATTACCAGCGCCGTGCGCGCCGTCAAGCAAGTGACCAGTAGCCAGCGGCTTGCCGTCTACGGTGTGATATTCCCGCAGAAATACTTGGTGCGACGGGTGCGACGTGTAGGTCTGGTTTTGATCTACAAACGGCGTGGTGGTGTTGATGCTTTCGTGCGTGGTGTCGTCAGCGGTGCCCAGCACGCCGTCTGCGCCGGGGCCGTTGACTTGCGTGGCCCGGGTGAGCACCATGAAGTTGGTTTGGCTGCCCACCACATACAGTGGGTCATCAGGCAACAGCGGGACATACACCGTGCCGTTGCCGCCTTTGGTGACTAAATCAAGGCCGTGATCGAAGAACTGGCCGAAGATGGTCATCCAGCTGTTAAACGATGGCGACAAGCCAATATCAGGCGACAAATTCAAAATGCCGATGGTTCCGTTTTCGCTGACCGTGAGGCCAACCGATGTCATTTCTGCGGAAAGCGCGTTGAAGGCTACCGTATGCGAACCAGTTGGCCCCGTCAAGGCAAGATACTGGGCTTGAGCTGCGGCTAACAGAACTGGGTCTGCACCGGCCGCGATGATGGCTGCAGCAGCGTCTTTGACCAGCTGTTTTTGAGCTTGCAACGCGGTGTTGAGCAGTGCAATGGCTTGGGCTTCTGCCAAAGGAGACGCATGACCGGCCAGTTGAAGCGCGGCTGCAACAGCAGCCGGATTGTTGGCCGTTTGGTCAGATATTAAATTGCTGGCAATGCGCGGCTGGTTGTCGTACACATTGCCAGTAGTTTGGTTGTAAGTTGTCACCACGGTGCCTGCCGTTGGCGCAAACAACCCCGCAGGCCTGACTTGCGCTATTTGCAAGTCTGCTGCAACCAAGCGGGGCATGATGTTGTCTGCAGCGCCCAAGCGCTCTTGCCCCGGCAGCAAGCTGTTCCACGTGCCATCGACGGTGCGCAGCCCAAACGGCAGCAGTGTGCTGCCAACCAAAGCGGCTAGGTTTTCTACCGCGCCCGTGACAGGATTGGTACTGGCCTCTGCAATTTTTATTTGCTTGAGAATGAAATCTAAGTCAAGTTGGGTGACGGTAAAGTTGTATTGCGGGGTGGTCATGATTGTCTCCTTAGGAAAATTGATCTCAATGAAAAACGATGAAAGCTAAAGTTGTAGAACAGCACGAGCTATTTGCTGCGGCCTGCTGAGCGCGGGCATTGTGAACCAGCGATCAAGCGATTCATTGCCGATGCGCACCATACCTGTGTGATTAAGAAGGTCGCCGTCAATCCTGGGGTCGTCGTTGAAAAAGCCCAGCTTGCGGCGGATGACTTCCATCTGAATTGGCTGACCCGTTAAAAATATCCAGCCGGGTTGAATGTCGTAGCGCTTGACGTAGTCCTTAAGCGCGTGCGCTGAATCAAATTGGGGTTGCAACGTCATCGACACCATAAAAATATCTTTGCCCAATCTGCTGCCCAGCGCAGTTTGCACTTGCCGCAAATTGGCCGTGTTGCTTGGGCAAATTCCGGTGCATACCGCGTACATCATGTTCAGCACCACGATTTTTCCACGCAGTACATCGTTGTAAAAGCGAAGATTTCTACCTTCGTGGGTTTGCACAATGCTGTTGGGGAAATAGCCAGCGTGTGGCGTGGTTTTGGCTTGAAGCGGGCGAGCCGCCGTCAAAGCCGGCGCGAGCGCGGCAGTACCGGCCCACTTCAGCCAATCGCGTTTGCTTGACTGCTCCAGCACATGGGTTTCAGGTTGACTTGTGTTCATGATTTGCTTCCTGTTCAATCGACGATGTCGTAGCGCATCATCATTGCGTGGTCTTCGTGCACCGTGTTATGGCAGTGCATCATGTACTTGCCCAGAAAGTCTCTGAACCGAATGAACACGCGCACTTCTTCATCGGGCCTTAGCACATAGACGTCTTTACGCCCACTTTCATGCGGCGGTGGGGGCACGCCGTTGCGGGTCAAAATTCGGCCTTCTTCAAAGTGAATGTGGACGGGGTGGTGCCAGCTGCCCTTGCCTTTAAGCGTCCAGATTTCGGCCGTGCCGCGCTTGGGTTTGGCCATTGGTTGATCGACATCAAACAGCTTGTTGTTGATGGTCCAGACTTCGTTTTCTTTGTCGAATTCAAAGCGCCTCCTTGCGACCACTTCAGCCAAATTGATAGGCGGTAATGCGCGCAATGTGCTGGGCACTTGACTGGCGTCAGGCAAAGCTGGGTCTGTGCCAATATCAAAGCGCAGTAGCTGCGTGCCGGCGGCAACCAGCGAGCCGTCTGGCCTGCGGACATTGATCAATGGGCCTTCCGGGCCGCGGCCGTCAGTATGAATCAGGCGATTAACCAAGTACAGCTTGCTGAACGCGGGGTACTTTGAAAAGTCGATCACGATGTCGGCGCGCTCAGCAGGGCTCAAACTGATTTTGTTCATTGTCAAAGGCGCGGGTAGCAAGTTACCGTCGTTGGCGATGTAGGAAAAGCTCTGGTTAACGTCAGTACCGGTGGCCAGGTAAAGCTCATAGAACCTGGATGGCCCACCATCGAGCAGGCGAAACCGATATTTGCGCCGCTCGACTTGAAAAAACGGCTGCACTTTTCCGTTGACGCAAAACTTGTTGCCGAGGATGCCCTTGGTAGCAAATTGGTCAAATGCCAAGTAACCGCTGGAGTCGAACTGCCTGTCTTGAAACACCAGCGGAATGTCATATTTGCCAACGCCGCTGGGCAAGCGCAGTGCTTGTGGGTTGGTGTCCAGCTCGTTGCCTGAATCAATGTCGTCGAACAACAAATAAAAGCCAGTCAGGCCGCGGTATACATTGGCCGCCGTAAAGTCAATGCGGTGGTCGTGATACCACAGCGTGCCGAGTGCTTCGCGCGGGTCGCCGCGAGTCGCTGCGTACTGCGGGCTGTCATAGCCCGCGTAAGCGTTGGGGTACAGGTGATCTTTGTAATTGCCCGGCCCCGATAGAGTCGGGCCGTATCGGGTAGGGCTGTAATAGTCTCCTGCAAAGCCGTCGCTTTCAGCTGCGACATGCAGATTGTGGAGATGAGTGCTGATTTCTGGCGAGCCAAATCCCATTGCGTTAGCGGGCAGATTGTTGATGATGCGAACGATGACTGCTTTGCCATACCGCTCCACAAAAGTTGGCCCGGGCACTATTCCGTCGTAGCCCCAAATGACCTGAGTTGGCAGCTCTGGGTGAAATGAGTGCAAGGCCTGCTGCACGGTGAGTGTGTAGAACTTTTGTGGCTGCCAATCCGCCCAGCGCTGATGTTGGGCGCGGCCACATTCTCCTGGGCCCAAGTCTTTTGCAGCAGGCGGCGAAAGCGAGCTGACTGGCAGTTTTGCTTTGTATACCGGCAGAGGGACTACAAAGGGCGTGGTGAAAGGCGCCGCTGGGTTGCGGTCGCCTTCGCCATTTTTTGCATAGGCAGCAGGCATACTTTGCTGACTTGTCAGTACACCAGTGGCTGCTGCAACTGCACCCAGCTGTATCGCCCGTCTGCGGGTGGACCTAAGGGCGGGTGTCTGCGCTCTTGCTTGAGCTATTTTTGTCATGGAGTGCACCTTTTTTTACAGAAGCGTTCGCCGAAAAGCCGAAATAAACTTTGCACACGGCCTTCAAAACAAACACCACTGAGATGCAGTCTGCTGTTGCACAAGCATCGCATCAATCCCCAAAAACGGGTACTGCATTTCCACACGAAAAAATGATCACCAAATCAAGCGCTGCCCTGAATCTAGATCTCTAGCAGCACAGAAACACCGATGTATTGCATAAGCGTAGTCAGCAGAAAAGAAGTGACGTTATTTGTCTGTCATCAGATAGCTTGCTTGCCTTATATTCAATTTTTTTTAGTTATTTTGCGGGGTAGTTACTAAATATATATTTAGTAATAGATTGTGTTTTTTGTGCTTTGCCGTACATAGTTTTTTGGTAAAGCGTTGTAAAGTGAGCTATCAAATAACGCAATGGCTGTTTTGACGGCGCTTGTGATTTTTGACAAGAAAAAAACGTTTTCTGGTGCTTTTTTATCTGACACCCTGCATCTTTTTTTGTTGAAAATTCAGGTGGCCTTGGTTATCTTCTACGGAGAAAAATCATGGTGACTACGCTACAACCCACACGCATAACGAAAACCATGTACGGCGCTGTGCATGCGCCAGATGTGGCGGCTGAAGCACCACCGGCCGCAGCCCTGTGCTTCACATCGCACATGCCGCTTTCAGCTGCCACGGCCTCATGGCCGCCGTTTATGGTGGGCCAAGTATCGCGGCCTGTTCGAGTCACATTGGTTGATGATGACGCCAATATTCGGCACGTGATCTCAAATGAGCTGATGGCTGATTTGCGTTGCAACTTAGTTGGCCAGGCGACGAGCATGCGAGAGGGAAGAAGGTTGATATCAGGCTGTGACTTTGATGTTATGTTGATCGATCTGAGTTTAGGTGATGGCGATGGCTTTGAGCTGATTGAACACCTTAAGACTGTGCGCCCGCTGGTTGAGGCGGTTGTCATTTCCGCGATGGAAGACGAGCAACATGCGCTGCGAGCATTTGCGCTCGGCGCGACTGGGTATTTAGTCAAAAACTCTTGGTTTGGTAATTTTTCGCAAGCAGTTTTGCAGGTGGTCAACGGCGGAGCCTCGATCACGCCTAACCTTGCAAGGCGTCTGCTACATCGGATGGAATCTTGCGACACCGATCACGCCGATCACGCCGATCACGCGGAGCACGACGGAGCGCCCAAAAAGGGCTTGTCTCAGCGCGAGCGCGCCGTGTTAAAAATGGTAGCAGCGGGTTACACGAGTTTAGAAATTGGTCAGCACTTGATCATTAGTGCATTGACGGTCAATACACATATCAAAAATATTTATCGCAAACTGCATGTAAAAACACGCGCACATGCTGTGAATTTAGCGCTTCAGCGCGGACTTCTTTGATTGATTGACACCATGGCAGCCGCAGCTGCACTTTGTTTCGCAGTGTGCAGCCTGGCGCTGGGTCTAGCAGTGTTTATGGGGGCAGATAAAGCCTGGCGTTTGCAACACCACCCCGTTGATTATGCGATGAGAATCTTAAGCAGTCTGTGGTTGCTGTATCTACTGATTTGTACAGGGCGAATGTTGATTGCTCTGGGTTCGCATTCCATGACGCCATGGCCACCTGAAATAGAAAGCATCGCTTGCGGCGCTTTGCTTGCAGGCTTGGCATTTTTTTTACTAGCGGCGGCAGGCGCTGCCCGTGGTTGGGCGCTACTGATTGTTGGGCTTGGGGTGTTGTGCGGATTTGTCGTGACTGTGCGATCAATTTTTTCGCACGCCATGTCGCCCGTGCTTTTTTGGATTTCGACAGGGCTCAATGTTGTTTGCGCTGCTGCGGTGACAGCGTCTGCGATGCAGCAGGTGCGTCTGACCAATAGCTGGCGCAGTTGGTTGGCGCTCAGTGCTTGCGTCATGGGGATAGGTCTGTGGTTGCATCAGGTCTCGCAGGACAGCATTACAACCAGTGGACTTCCCGCCGTGTTTCACTTTTATGCTTTTCTTATTTTTGTGATTTGGAAGTTGGTGTCACTCAACCCTGATTCTGCTGCGGCAGTAGCAAATGCAGGAACACCATTTGCCGTAAGCACAGTGTCAAATAGCTTAAACAGCATCAGCACAAATGACGGACTCATTTCGCTAGCGCTGCGTGCCGAGCGTCAGCGAATCTCCCACGAACTTCACGACAACATTGGTTCCCAAATTGTTAGTTTATTGTTCACAATGCAAGCGGCTAAGCAACCGTCTATGCGATCCGTCATGCTGTCGCTTGAGCAGTGTTTAGCAGAATTGAAAATGACTGTTGACGCATTAGACAGCGTCAACGAAAACGTAACGCAAGCGATGGGTAGGTTGCGCTACCGGGTTCAGCCCGCGTTAGACCGGCAAGGCATCCAAATGCACTGGGACGTTGAGATGTCGTCTCAAATGGATGCGATTGACGGTGTGTATGCGCAACAAGTACTTCGTATCGCACAGGAAAGCCTTGGCAATGTGATGCGCCATGCCAATGCAGGTTTGGTCAAAGTGTCCTGTTGTTTCGTGCCCGAGTTCAGTCATTTGCTGCTCGAGGTGTCAGACAATGGAGCAGGCATTCAGGCGTCGAGTAGCACGCATCCTGCCGGTCGCGGTCTTCAAAATATGAAAAGGCGAGCTGCCGCCGTGGGCGGCTTCTTAAACATTTCAAACCATGGCGGAAGCGGTAGGGGCACTTCAGTGCTTTTGACGTTGCCACTGCCGCATATGTTGCTGCGAACGAAAAAGACGGGTTCCTCGCCCACCCAGGCTATGGTGAGCACTTTATAGCGCAGCTTTTCACATGCCGCGATCGAGCAGCATCGAGTCGCCGTAGCTGAAAAAGCGGTATTTCTCCTGAACTGCCTTCTTATACAAACCCATGATGTGCTCATAGCCTGCGAATGCGCTGACCAACATCATCAGGGTGCTTTTTGGGAGGTGGAAATTGGTGACCAGCAGGTCCGCGATTTCAAATTGGAATCCGGGGGTGATGAAGATGTTAGTGTCGCCGCTGGTTTGTTGGTTTTTTGCATAGCTTTCTAGTGTGCGCACAGTCGTCGTGCCGACAGCGATCACGCGGCCACCTCTTGCTTTGCATTCATGGATGGCTTCCAGCGTTTCAGACGGGATGCTGTATCGCTCGAAGTGCATGGTGTGATCGGCAATATTTTCGGCTTTAACGGGCTGGAATGTGCCCGCGCCAACGTGCAGCGTGACGAAGGCGCACTCGATGCCTTTTGCGCTCAGCTGCGCGAGGATGGCTTCATCAAAATGCAAAGCAGCCGTGGGCGCGGCCACGGCGCCCGGATGCTTTGCAAACACGGTTTGATAGCGCTGCTCATCACCCGGCGCATCCGCATGCGTGATGTAGTGAGGCAGTGGCACGTGGCCGAATTGCTCCATGACGAAGTAAGGATCGTGGGAAAGCTCGAAGCGAAAGAGTCCGCCATCGTCATCTGGCCAGCGGCCAATCAGCTGGGCTTTGATGCTTGTTTGTTCGTTACCGTAGAGATGCACCCAATCACCAACGCACGGTTTTTTGCTCACTTTCAAATGAGCGATGACTTCTTTGCCCGATACTACACGCTCAATAAGTAGCTCTAACTTGCCACCAGTGGCCTTCTCGCCAAAGAGCCGCGCCTTGATGACCTTTGTGTCGTTGAAGACGAGTAAATCTCCTGCTTTCAACAAATCTGGCAGCTCTCGGAAGACGCGATGCACAGGAGCGGCACTGCGGCCATCGAGCAACCGAGACGCGGTGCGCTGCGCTGCGGGGTGTTGTGCGATGAGCTCCTGCGGAAGATCAAAATCGAAATCTTGCGTATAAAATCGTCGTTTAGCCGGCATAGAATATGCGTGGATTGCTATTGAATTCATAGTATCTTGAGGGCCGAACAAACCCGTTCCAAGTTGGGTAGCCACAGAGCGTAGCAACTGACAAAGCATAATTATCCTATGCCTCGCAAAATCTCCGCGCCCGAAACCACTGCAGCGCCTAAGACGCAGCCACTGCCACAGCAAAAGTCGGCTGTGGAAAAAGCGCTCGACAAATTGCGCCTGCATCGCCCCATCGACTTCGCGCTGCATCTACCTATTCGCTATGAAGATGAGACAAAGATCACCAAACTCGAAGATGCGCTGAACGGTGACCTCGCTCAGATTGAGGGCGAGATCACGAGCTGCGACATTGCTTATCGGCCGCGTAGGCAGCTTGTTGCCGTGCTCAATGACGGCACAGATTCTTGCCAACTTCGCTTTCTAAATTTCTATCCATCGCAGCAAAAACAGCTGGCTGTTGGCAACCGAATCCGTGCACGCGGCGAGCTGCGCGGCGGGATGTTTGGTTTTTCGATGGTGCATCCGGTGTGCAAAACATCGGGCAACGCTTTGCCCACATCGCTCACCCCGGTCTATCCCACGGTGGCTGGGCTGCCGCAGCCGTATTTGAGAAAAGCTGTTGTCAACGGCTTGGCGCGCGCAGAAAGCAGCGGAGCGTTGCAGGAGACGATTTGCTCGGAAATTTTAAGCAAAATAGGCAGTTCGCCGGCATGGAACCTGCGTGAGGCGCTATCATTTTTGCACTATCCTGCACCGGATGTGACGTTGGCTCAATTTGAAGACCACACGCATCCCGCATGGCAGCGCTTGAAAATTGAAGAGCTACTTGCGCAGCAGCTATCCCAGCTCACCTCGAAAATGGAGCGCGATGCATTGCTTGCGCCGCAATTGAAAGCAAAGAAAAACGGCCTGCATGAAAAGCTGCTTGCCGCGTTACCATTCGCGCTCACCAAAGCGCAGCACCGCGTGGCTAAGGAGATTGCGCAAGATCTCATGCTGCCGCGCCCGATGCATCGCTTGCTGCAAGGCGATGTGGGCTCTGGCAAGACGATCGTGGCCGCGCTGGCTGCCGCCATATGTGTGGATGCGGGTTTTCAATGCGCACTCATGGTGCCCACGGAGATTCTGGCCGAGCAGCATTTCCGAAAACTCGTTGAGCTGCTCACGCCACTCTTCGAGCCCTTGAATTTGAAAGTCGCGTGGCTGACAGGTAGCCAAACGGCTAAACAGCGGCGCGAGGCTTTGGCTCTGATTGAAAGCGGACAAGCGGGCTTGGTTGTTGGCACACATGCGGTGATTCAAGACAAAGTGATCTTCAAACATCTCGCGTTCGCTATTGTTGATGAGCAGCATCGATTCGGCGTAGCGCAGCGGCTGGCTTTGCGATCAAAGATGAATTCAATCGGCCATGAGCCGCATTTGCTGATGATGACGGCCACGCCGATTCCGCGCACTTTGGCGATGAGCTATTACGCGGATTTGAATGTATCTACGATTGATGAGCTGCCGCCCGGCCGCACACCCATCGTCACCAAAGTGCTCAATGAATCGCGCAAGCCACAAGTCATTGAGCGCATCAACGATCAGATCAGCCAAGGCCGGCAGGTCTATTGGGTTTGCCCGCTGATTGAAGAAAGTGAAATGCTTGACTTAAGCAACGCTACGCAAACGCATGCTGATTTGACGCAAGCCTTCCCCGGCATGCTCATTGGCCTCTTGCATTCGCGTATGCCGCCTGCGGAGAAGAAGACAGTGATGGGGCTTTTCACAAGCGGCGAGATGAAGCTGCTGGTGAGCACCACCGTGATCGAAGTGGGCGTGGATGTGCCCAATGCATCGCTGATGGTGATCGAGCATGCAGAGCGTTTTGGGCTTTCGCAGTTGCATCAGCTGCGCGGCAGAGTGGGGCGTGGCGCTGCAGCATCGGCTTGCGTGTTGTTGTTTTCCACAGGCGAGAGCGGTCGCTTGGGTGATACGGCAAAGGCTCGGCTCAAAGCGATGGCAGAGACGAACGACGGCTTTGAAATCGCCCGTCTCGATTTAGAAATTCGCGGGCCGGGAGAATTTTTAGGCGCCCGGCAGAGCGGGGCAGCGCTGCTTCGGTTTGCGGATTTGGTGGAGGATGCTGCGCTGCTTGAAAAAGTGCGAGCCGTCGCGCCTTTGATGCTGCAAGATCATGCTGAATTGGCGGCGCTGCATATTGAGCGATGGATGGGCGGGAAGGTGGATTTTTTAAAGGCTTAATTTAGCAGTGCTGAGTCTTTGAGAATACGGAGGGCAAGGAGATTTCACGGAAGACGCGGAAAAGACCTTTGAGAAGAATTTAAAAATCATTCAAATTTTGTTGAATTCAAATTCACTTTTATTTTCTTCTTCCGTGAATTCCGCGAATTCCGTGTAACTTCTGTGACTTCCGTGTTCTTCAATCTGAGCATTCCAACAAAGCTAAATCATCGCCCGAGCCTGTTTCACCGCCTCAATCAAACTCGAAGCATCTGCCACGCCAAGCCCAGCGATATCAAACGCCGTCCCATGATCTGGACTCGTGCGCACCAGAGCGCGTCCTTTTCCATCGTGCAGCCCCAGCGTCACATTCACGCCTTTTTCCACACCGAGGTATTTCACCGGGATCAAGCCTTGGTCGTGGTACATCGCGATCACCACATCGAATCTTTTAAAACCCCGAGCCTGCATAAAAATCGTGTCTGGTGGGAAGCTGCCCTGCACTTGAATGCCTTCGGCTTGCGCAGCAGCAATTGCAGGATGAATGATGTCAATTTCTTCCCTGCCAAACAGTCCGCCTTCGCCCGCATGCGGATTCAGCCCCGCCACGGCGATGCGGGGCGCGCGCCCTAAGCTTTGCGAAAGCGCAGTATGCGTGATGCGGATGGTTTGCAGCACGTTATCGTGTGTCACGCGATTTAATGCCTCTCGCAAGCTCAGATGAATGCTGACCAGTACGGTGCGCAGCTCATCATTGGCCAGCATCATGCGCACCGGCATCTGATCGATGCTCACCCCTGCG
This sequence comes from Variovorax sp., assembly GCA_031376455.1. Classification (GTDB taxonomy): domain Bacteria; phylum Pseudomonadota; class Gammaproteobacteria; order Burkholderiales; family Burkholderiaceae_C; genus JANMDU01. The sequence continues at coordinate 12,086 of JANMDU010000132.1, forward strand.
TGCGCCGCTGCTTGAAATTGCAGCAGCTCGGTATGCCCCGGAAACTTCACGTCCGCAGCATGCCAAGCTTCCTTATGAATCGGCGCTGTCACGATCGCTGCCACTTCGCCGCGCAGCGCCATACGCGTAGCCTCTTGCACACAAGTAAAAGAGAATTTTCCAGCCAAATCACTCACTCGCCGGTATGAAATATGCGCGAGATGCTCACTTTTTAGGAGTGGATCAGAATCGTTCAAAGCCAACACCGGGATGCCACGCGAGGCTTTGAAGTGAGCATCGGCGACAGGAAAAGCTGAAATACCTCCCATCAAAGTAGCCGCGCGCTGCATCATCGGCAGATCGCCCAATACGAAACAACCTGCGAGCCATTCAGGTGCATCGCGAAAGGCCTTGACCACGATCTCCGAACCAATGCCTGCGGGATCACCGGGCGTGATCACGATGGGTTTTGTTGCAGTAGAAGAAACGGACATAAACGTGATTTCATCACAAACTTGACCTGATTCTAGGGACGCGCTGTCTTGGCAAAAAGCCACTCGGCCTCCACAATGCGTCAATCCATTGCAAAAGGAGCTCATCTCATGCGCATCGTCCTCATCGTTATTGGTCTTTTTGTCTCAAGCCTCGCATTCGCGCAAAGCACGACCAAACCGGGCTTGTGGGAAGTCAGCACCAAAATGTCTTCCCCGACCAACCCGCAAATGGCCAAGCAAATGGAAGAGGCGCAAAAAATGATGGCCTCCATGCCACCCGCGCAGCGCAAGCAAATGGAGGAAATGATGGCCAAGCAAGGCGTGAACACGAGTTTCGGCGCAGGGGGTGCAGTCACCATGAAGCTGTGCATCTCGCCCGAAATGGCTAGCAGCCCGCCTGTGGAGCAGCGCCAAGGCTGCACGTACAAATTCTCTCAAAGCGGCAAAACTCACAATTTCAACTTCCAATGCGCCAATCCGCCCGGCGATGGTGAAGGCCAAATGACGTTTGCCGATGCGGACAATTACAGCGGAAAGATGCGCATGAACGCTTTGCAAGGCGGTAAAAAAGAGACGATGGACATGCAAACCACTGGCAAATTCTTGAGTACCAATTGCGGCGCGATCAAACCGCTGGCTGTTGCGAAATAGAACTCTGTCTCCAAAGCGCGGGATTGAACCGCAGCATTCGGAACTTACCAAGAAGGCATGGAGTCTGCCATGGAGTTTGCATTACAACCTCCCTGCTCCTAGCCGCACACTATGCCGCCAATTTCCAAACGCCTCCTTCTCTCCTCGCTGATCGCTGCTGCCATCCTGCCCCTGCTCGGCTGCGCTAACAGCAGCAATACCCAGCAACAAGCGTGGGACAGCAGGGCAACATCCCGCGGCCAAGCACTCGCTGCAGCTGTGGGCATTCCCGAGGCGGATGCCTATGAAGCGCGTGATCTGCAGTGGCAGGATGCGAGTCGTCAGCGTGCCGTGCCCGCCCGCTTGTATTTGCCAAAAGATGCAAAGCTTAGAGCGCCGCTGGTGATCTTCTCGCATGGCATTGGTGGCTCGCGCGAGGGCTACAGCTATATCGGAAAATACTTGGCAGCCAACGGCGTGGCCGCGCTGCATGTGCAGCATGTGGGCAGTGATCGCAATTTGTGGTTTGGCAATCCCATTCAGATGGTGAGCCGTTTGCAAGATGCAGCCAAAGAAACAGAGGCGATTGATCGCAGCAAAGATATGCGCTTTGCACTGGATCAATTGCTCTCAGACGCGCAATTTGCCTCTCGTTTAGATGCCCAGCGTATCGCTGCTGCCGGGCATTCTTACGGCGCGAATACCACTTTGCTGCTTGCGGGTGCGCAAGTGCTGCGTGATGGCAAGCGCATGGATTTGGCCGATCCGCGCATCAAAGCTGCAGTGATCATCAGCGCGCCGCCGTTTTATGGCGAAGGGGATACGAAAGCCATTTTGCAGGGCATTCGCGTGCCCAGCTTGCACATCACGGCGACTGGCGATGAGATCAAGATTCCAGGCTACTATTCCTCAGCCCAAGATCGCGTCGCCGTGTATGAGGCTGCCGGCAGCCAAAACGGCAAAATGCTCGCGGTGTTTAAAGATGGCAGCCACAGCATGTTTACCGACCGATTGGGCACGGGAGGCGAAGCGCTGAATCCACAAGTCAAGAAAGCCACACGAGAGCTTATGCTGGCATTTTTACAAAAACAGCTGCAAGGCGATGCACAGGCACTCGCGCGCTGGCCGGCTCAGCATGCGCCGTTGGTGGCGCGCTTTGAGCAAAAGTTATAAGCTAAATCGTCAGTTAGCCGGCATAGAATATGCGCAGAGTGCTATTATAGTCATAGCATATGGCTGTAAATACAGCCTCATAGCGCGTTATAGGTCTTCTTAGATCGTGCTGGTTCATAAAGCGCTCAGCAGGGTAAAATCTCACACATCTTTTGACAAATAGAGACTAGAGGCAATATGCAGTTTTTAGACAACAGTATTTTTCAAGCGTTGATTCAATGGCTCGGCCACGGGTTGACTGAGGCATCTTGGTGGCAAATCGTGCTTTACACATTGTTCACGACGCACATCACCATTTCCGCCGTCACAATCTATCTGCACCGCGCCATGTCGCACCGTGCGCTTGATTTGCACCCCATCGCTTCGCATTTCTTCCGTGGCTGGCTCTGGATCGGCACCGGTATGAAAACGGCTGACTTCGTCGGCGTTCACCGCAAGCACCATGCCAAATGCGAAACCGAAGAAGATCCACACAGTCCGCAAACACGCGGCTTGAAAGCGCTCTTGCTCACCGGTACCGAGCTGTATCAAGCCGAAGCAGCCAATCCTGAAACACATGCGAAATACACACATGGCTGTCCAAAAGATTGGATCGAAAACAACGTGTATTCCCGCTACACCTGGCAGGGCGTGGGCTTAATGCTAGTGTTGAACTTGGCGTTGTTTGGTGGCTTAGGACTCACTGTGTGGGCGATCCAAATGCTCTGGATTCCTGTGCTCGCCACGGGCGTGATCAATGGCATTGGCCACTACTGGGGCTACCGCAATTTTGAATCGCAAGATGCAGCAAAAAATGTCTCGCCTTGGGGCATTCTGATTGGCGGCGAGGAGCTGCACAATAATCACCACACGTATGCCACCAGCGCAAAGTTTTCTGTCAAACCGTACGAGTTCGACATTGGCTGGCAATACATTCGCGCCATGCGAGCTGTGGGTCTAGCCACCGTGCGTAAAGTGCCGCCTAAGCTGGCTTTGGGCGATGTGCGCCCAGTAGCCGATGAGCAAACGCTTGAGGCCTTGATTGCGCATCGCTATGAACTCATGGCAGCATACGCCCGTGATATTCGCAGCGCTTGCAAAGCCGAGATTGCTGCTTTGAAAGAAGAGCGTAAATCCGATGTGCCTTTGCTGCAAACGGCCAAGCGCTGGTTGCATCGCGACGACGGACTAGTTCCAGCAGCCGCCATCGCTGATTTAAATCAAGCGCGCGCGCAATATCCCGTGCTCGGCAAAATGGCTGAGATGCGCGATGAGCTGCGCCAAATGTGGAGCAGCACGCACCTTTCTCGCGAACAACTTGCCGCTAATCTGGCTGCTTGGTGCAAGCGTGCTGAGGAAAGTGGTATTGCTGCGTTGCAAGAAATGTCAATCCGGATGCGCGCAGCTCGCGTCTGAGTTTTACGCAATCTCATAAAAAAGAGGCTCTTAGGAGCTTCTTTTTTTGTTTTTTTCAATAGAAAATGGCAGCTAGCCGGCGTGGATGCTGCGCAGAGTGCTATTGAATTTATAGTGACTGATTTGCGTGAGAAGGATCACACCAACTTCTCACGTAGCATTTGATCTTGCGCTGTTTCTCGTTCGCGCATGAGCGAGGCTACTCTGCCATCAACCAACAGTTCAGCCGCGCGCCCACGGGTGTTGTAGTTGCTCGCCATGCTCATGCAGTAAGCGCCAGCTGAGAGTACCGCCAGAAGATCGCCGCTTTTGATATTCAAATCGCGGTCATGTCCAATCCAATCGCCGCTCTCACACACAGGCCCAACCACTTCATAAGTCAACTTTGAGCCCTCGCGTGGCTTCACCGCAACAATGCCGTGAAACGCCTGATACATCGCTGGGCGAGGCAGATCATTCATCGCCGCATCCACAATGCAAAAGTTTTTCTGCTCACTTGGCTTGAGATACAGCACTTCGGTAATGCATACGCCCGCATTGCCCACGAGTGAGCGCCCTGGCTCAATCATCAAATGCCGCTGACCGAAGCCGCGCGCATCCAGCTTTGCAAGGAGCTGCTGCCAGAGATCATCCGCAGCAGGCGGCTGCGTGCCTTCGTAGTTGATACCTAGGCCGCCGCCGAAATCAATATGCTCAATCGGAATACCCGCAGCTTCGATCGCAGTTACCAAATCCAAAATGCGATCCATCGCATCAAGGTAAGGCGCAACGGTCGTGATCTGCGAGCCGATATGGCAATCAATACCTACAACTTTCAAGCCGGGCAGGGACGCAGCATGCTTGTAAACGAGTACGGTGCGCTCATGCGAGATGCCAAATTTATTGCCTTTGAGGCCTGTAGAAATATACGGATGCGTTTTGGGATCGACGTTGGGATTAACGCGAATGCTCACCGGCGCTTTTTTGCCCATGCTGGCTGCCACCTCGGACAAGACATCCAGTTCTTCTTCGCTTTCCACGTTAAAGCACTGGATGCCCACATCCAGCGCGCGGCGCATCTCGGCGCGCGTCTTGCCCACGCCTGAGAAGATGATTTTTGAAGGCGAGCCGCCGGCTACTAAAACGCGCTCCAGCTCACCGCCTGAGACAATGTCAAATCCGCATCCTTCTAAAGCAAACAGCTTCAAAATCGATAGCGAAGAATTCGCCTTCATCGCATAGCAAATCTGCGCCTTGCGGCCAGAAAATCCTTTTTTGTAGGCAGCCAATGCAGCGAGCATCGACGCTTTGGAATAGACAAACAACGGTGTACTGTGTTCGCGTGCGAGATCTGCAACGCGCGCGCCTTCAACGCAGAGCTGACCATCGGAGTAGGCAACAAAAGGATGGCCGGGCAGGGAGGATAAATTCATAATAAAACTGAAGAACTTCAGCGTGGCGCGGGTGGTGGTGAAGAAGCAGGGCTAGCAGGATTTAACACCTGAGGCAAAGTGGCGCGGTTCTGCGCAGCACTCTCTTTTGGCAAGGTGAGCGCTCCCTTTTGCCCGCAAGCAGATACAGCCAGCAAGGCTATAAAACACAGGCCTACAATCAGTTTTAAATTCAACATTTCTCAATTTTACTTGCCATGACCGATACCGAATACCTTCAACATGCTGAGGCCTTGCTCAGCATGATCGAGGCACGTTGCGACCAAATTAATGACACCACAGATGCAGACATCGATAACCAGCGCACCGGCGGCATGATCACGCTGACCTTCGCCAACCGCAGCCAGATCATTATCAATTTACAAAAACCGCTTCAAGAAGTTTGGTTGGCTACAAAAGCGGGTGGATTTCACTATAAATTCGATAGAGATTGGCGCAGCACACGAGAAGGCACAGAGTTCTTTTCCGATTTGAGTCAACATGCCAGCGCTCAAACTGGCATGGCAATCGCGTTCAATGCATCAAATTAATTGCGGAACAAATCAAGGATTGATTTTTTCTCTTCGGCGGGCGCTTGACTTGGGCTCTGCGCAGGCAGTGGCACATTCGGATCAAAAATAGGATCAGACAGACCTAGGCTGTTGACCCCTGCGCCCTTGGCGAATTCATCGTAGAACCACTCGCCCCCAATGTTGAGTAAGCCCTCAGGCGCTGTGGGTTCTACTACGGACAAGCCTCTGAGTGCTGTTTCCATATAGCTGATCCAAACAGGCAATGACAAGCCGCCGCCCGTTTCGCGATCACCTAGCTTGCGAGGTGAATCGTAGCCAATCCAACTCACAGCGACGACGCTGGGGTGGTAACCGGCAAACCAAGCGTCAATCGAGTCATTGGTTGTGCCTGTTTTTCCATAAATGTCCGGACGCTTCAATGTGGCTTGCGCTTTAGCTGCCGTGCCAGAGCGTGTGATCTCTTGCATCAAATTCGTCATGATGAAAGCGTTGCGTGCATCAATGCCGCGCATGGTCTCATCGAGCACAGGAGGTTTGTGATCAAGCAACATACGGCCTTTTTGATCAGAAATCTTGTTGATGACATATGGATTAACACGGAAGCCACCATTGGCAAACACGGCATAGCCCGTGGCCATTTGCATCGGTGTGACTGAGCCCGCGCCGAGCGCCATGGTCAGATAAGGAGGGTGTTTGTCAGCGTCAAAACCGAATCGAGTGATCCAATCTTGCGCGTTTTTCGCCCCCACGGATTGCAAGATCCGAATCGAAATCATGTTCTTTGACTTCGCTAGACCGCGCCGCATCGACATCGGGCCATCAAACGTGCCGTCATAATTTTTCGGCTCCCAAGCTTGGCTGCCCGTCACGCCCGCATCAAAAAACAGGGGCGCATCGTTGATCACTGTTGCGCCACTGAAGCCTTTTTCCAATGCAGCGGAATAGATAAAAGGCTTGAAGCTAGAGCCGGGCTGGCGCCAAGCTTGCGTCACGTGGTTGAATTTATTTTTGTCGTAATCAAAGCCACCTACGAGGGCTCTCAACGCGCCAGTTCGAGGATCAAGAGCGACAAATGCCCCTTCCACCTCTGGCAGTTGCGTGATCTCCCAAGTGCCTTTAGGCGTTTTGACCACCCTAATGAGGGCACCTCTGCGTATTTTGATGTTAGCTGGAGCATTGACGGATAAGCCGGATTGGGCGGGCCGAAGGCCATCGCCTGTGATCTCCAATTGCTCGGCATTACGGCGCATCGCCACAATCTTCTTTGGATTAGCTTCTAGTACAACAGCTGCCAGCACTTCATCATTGTCAGGTTGCTCGGCCAGCGCATCATCCACAGCTTCCTCAAGCTCATCTTTGGTTTGCGGCAAGTCGATGAACTTCTCAGGGCCACGATAGGGCTGGCGACGTTCGAAATCCATGATGCCTTTGCGCAGGGCGCGGTAGGCAGCTTGCTGTTCGACGGCTTTTATTGTCGTGAACACATCCAAGCCCCGTGTGTAGGTTTCTTCGCCATATTGCGCAAAGATGAGCTGGCGCACCGTCTCGGCGACAAACTCAGCATGAACGCGCGAAGTGTCAGGGCCGTTGCGAATTTTCACGTCCTCTGCTTTGGCCACAATCGCCTGCGCCTCAGTAATAAAACCGTTTTCTTCCATGCGTTCGATGATGTAGAGTTGACGGCGTTTGGCGCGAGCGTAGTTGGCAATCGGGTTCGCGGTAGAAGGAAACTTCGGCACGCCAGCCAGCATGGCCGCTTCTGCAATACTGATGTTCTTAAGTGGCTTGCCAAAGTATGTTTCCGCAGCAGCCGAAAAACCATGCGCTCGGTTGCCCAGAAAAATCTGGTTCATATAAATTTCTAAAATCTGTTCTTTAGTCAGTGAGCTTTCTAACTTGAAAGTGAGAAGCAGTTCATAAATTTTTCGCGTGTAGGTTTTTTCGTTGGATAAATACACGTTTCTTGCCACTTGCATCGTGATCGTGGAGGCGCCTTGGCTGCGCGAGCGCCCCAAATTAGCTAAGCCAGCCCGAATCACGCCCAAATAATCCACACCGCCGTGCGAGAAAAAACGTGCATCTTCAATAGCGAGCACAGCCTGTTGCATGTGTTTAGGGATGTCTTTCAAAGGTGTCAGGTTGCGATGCTCCTCACCAAACTCGCCCAGCAAAGCGCCTTCTGCCGAGAACACACGCAGCGGCAACTTGGGGCGGTAGTCGGTCAAGTCGCTAACGTCCGGCAGATTAGGGTAAGCCGTTGCTAGAGCCAGGCCCACCAAGAAAACAAGACAGAGCACGCCAGCCCCAAGCAAGCCAGCCGTCCAGATCAATATGCGCAGCACCGCTTTGAGCCAAGCTGGGCGTCCTGAATGAATCGAAGGGGGATGAGTGTTTAATGGATCTTGCATATTGATAGCGCGGAACGGTTTCATTATAGGAAGGGGAGCAAGAGAACCCGCCACGAATAAAAAAGACGCGCACGAAAAACGCACGTTCTGCCGCCGCACGTATGAATTTCACGCCACAGAGTTAGAGACGGATGGCTGATATGAAGGATATTGCGCAGGGGCGGATGAAATTGACGAATTGTTACGCACCGTGAACCGTGGGTATTTGACAACGTTTTGTGATACTCAAAATGGAAAAAATCCTTGTTTAACAAGGAACTTACTGCTAATATTGAAATAATTTCTTAAGTTTAAAAGTGTAGCAATCCATGCGATAGCCGAGACACTTCAGATAAAGAACTTTTTTGAATTGGAGTCTCGTTTGGTTTCTCTTGCCAATCTTTTCAGTCGCCAACCCGCGCCTCTCGTCGGCTTGGACATAAGCAGTTCAAGCGTCAAGCTGGTGGAGCTCGGGCGTAACGCAAACGGGCAGTGGGTGCTAGAGCGATGTGCGACAGAGCAGCTTGAGCGCGGCTGGATCAACGATGGCAATGTTGAAAAGTTCGATGAAGTCGCCGAGGCAATCCGCAAAGTTGTTAAAAAAAGCGGCACACGTACGAAAAACGTAGCGATGGCGCTTCCTGCGTCTGCGGTCATCACCAAAAAAATTGTGCTGCAAGGCGGCTTGTCTGATGCAGAGTTGGAGATTCAAGTCGAATCCGAGGCCAACCAATATATTCCGTTTTCTTTGGATGAAGTGAGTTTAGATTTCTGTGTGGTGGGTCCGAGCGCAAATTCGGTGGGCGATGTGGATGTGCTGATTGCGGCATCGCGCAAGGAAAAAGTGCAGGATCGGCAGGGCTTGGCTGAAGCGGCGGGTTTGAAACCAGTCGTATTGGATGTTGAATCCTATGCTTCTCGTTTAGCCACGCGACGTTTGGTCGAGGAATTGCCCGAAGCCGGCAAAGATGCTTTGATCGCGCTGTTCGAGATTGGCGCTATGACAACTAGCATGCAAGTGATGAAAAACGAGGAGGCGGTGTATGACCGCGATCAAGCTTTTGGTGGCGCGCAGCTGACCCAACTCATCGTGCGTCAATATGGCTTTTCTCCAGAAGAGGCGGAGGCTAAAAAACGCAGCGGCGAATTGCCTGAAGACTATGAATCCTCTGTACTCAAACCATTTGTTGAAAATATGGCGCAAGAAATTGCCCGAGCGCTTCAGTTCTTTTTCACCAGCACGCCTCACAACCGCGTGGATCAAGTGATGCTAGCTGGCGGCTCTTCCGCATTGCCCGGTCTCACTGAGGCAGTAACGGCGCAAACTTCGTTTAGTTGCCTCGTCCTCAATCCCTTTGACGGTATGACACTGTCCAGCAATATCAAAGCCAACAAAATGCTTCGCGAAGCACCGTCTTACCTGAGCGCATGCGGCCTCGCAATGCGGAGGTTTTTATAATGATTTTGATCAACCTACTCCCTCACAGAGAGGAAGCACGTAAACGCCGCAAAGAAGCGTTTTTTGTTTCTCTTGGTATCGCAGCTTTAACCGGTGGTGTGATATGCGGCTTGATCTACGCGACCTATCAAGCTCGAATTTCAACGCAAAACGATAAAAATACTTTCTTGCAAGCTGAAATTAAAAAGCTTGATAGTGAAATTAAAGAAGTTTCGACATTGCAAGCAGAAATTGCTTCTCTACGTGCTCGTCAGCAAGCTGTTGAATCGCTGCAAGCCGACCGAAACATGCCCGTCTACCTGCTCACCGAGTTGGTCAAGCAGCTCCCTGATGGTGTCTTTGTCACCTCCATGAAGCAAGACAATGTGACAATCACTCTGCAAGGTACAGCGCAATCACAAGAGAGGATTGCAGAGTTACTTCGTAACCTGGCTAATAACAGCCAATGGTTTACCAGGCCAGAGCTCGTTGTGATTGACGCTGCAAATTTAGCTTTGTCGCCAAAAGACCAGCGGCGCGTGTCGAACTACACGATGAAAGTACAGGTTCGCAAACCTACTGATTTGCAAAAACCTGCACCGGGCGCATCTGGGTCTCCAGTGGTTACTGAAGCGAAGAAGGCTTGAGTTAAATATGGCAACGAAATCCAAAATCACGATTGATTTTCCGGCATTGCAGGAAAAATTAACATCCCAATTTCGTGGGCTCAATCCTAACGATCCGTCGACTTGGCCTGCCTTGCCGCGCTATGGCTTGTGCTTGCTGCTCGCTGTCGCAGTGATCGTAGCGCTTTGGTTTTTGTGGCTGAAAGGTTCTGATGAAGAGCTGCAAGCTGCGCAAACTAAAGAGGTCGCATATCGAGAGGACTACAAGAAAAAGCTTGTGCAGGCGGTTAATCTCGAAACATTGAAAAAACAGCGGGAACAGGTTCAGCAGTATGTGACTCAGCTGGAAAAGCAGTTGCCTAGCAAAGCGGAAATTGACGCTTTACTCTCCGACATCAACCAAGCCGGTTTGGGTCGAAGCTTGCAGTTCGAGTCGTTTCGTCCAGGTACGGTTGCCGTCAAAGAATACTATGCCGAGCTGCCTATTGCTCTGAAGATTACGGGCAAGTACCACGATATTGGCGCTTTCGCCGCAGATGTTGCCAATCTATCGCGCATCGTCACGCTGAATAATCTCTCGATTACGCCCATTAAAGACGGTGCTTTGTCGCTGGAGTCCACGGCACGAACCTATCGCTACCTTGATCCAGACGAAGTGAAGGCGCAACGCGCTACTGCTGCGCCTGCAGGAGGAGTGAAAAAATGAAGTCTTTATATCGATGGAGCATCGCCTGTCTGTTAACGCTTCCGATGCTGGGCTTGGTCGGCTGTTTTGGTGATGATCAGCAAGACATCAAGCAATGGATGCAAGAGCAGAGAAATGCAACCAAGCCTAATGTGGCATCCATTCCAGAGCCAAAAAAGTTTACGCCTGCACCTTATCAACCTGATGCTTCGGCAGAGCCATTCAGCAACCAAAAGCTTGCGCAAGCGCTGAAGAGAGAGGCCAATCAAGCAACGGCGAATGCCGCATTGGTTGCACCTGAACTCAACCGCCGCAAAGAAGTTTTAGAAGGCTTTCCGTTGGACGCTATTGCGATGGTCGGCACGATGCTGCCTAAAGGTACTTCAGTTGCTCTGGTGAGAGTGGATAAGTTACTTTATCAAGTTCGCGTAGGCAATTACTTAGGCCAAAATTACGGCAAAGTTATCAAGTTGTCTGAAACAGAAGTGGTATTGCGTGAAATTGTGCAGGATGCAGCGGGCGAATGGATCGAGCGCCAAGCCAGCTTGCAGCTTCAAGAGGGATCAAAATGAAAACGTGGATGAATCAAATGCGTCGTGAAATTATTCGATACACAAGCGGCGCAACTTTCCTGTTTTGCGCGAGCATGGCCTTTGCGCAAAATGCTATCGAAAACTTGGCGGCTTCTCTACAAGGTGGTGTCGAAGTTGTACGCATAGATTTTGCGCAACCGCTGAGTACTGTTCCCACAGGTTTTTCTATTCAAATTCCTGCGCGAATTGCTTTAGATTTTCCTGGGTTTAACAACTCATCTGGGAAAAATATTGTAGACATCAACCAAGGCAATTTGAGATCTGCCAACATTGTGCAAGCGGGGGAGCGCACGCGTGTTGTGTTGAATTTGAAGCAAGCGGCGAGTTACAAGACAGAAATTCAAGGCAAGAGCCTTTTGATCACCCTCGATGGCGTTGCAGGACCTTCGACAGCCTCTGTTGTCAGCGCTGTTACGCCGGCTCAATCGACTTTTGCAGAGACACGTGCGCGTGATGTGCAATCACTCAAAGATATCGATTTTCGCCGCAGCCAAGATGGGGCGGGTCGAATCGTGGTGGATTTGCCCAGCAATCAAGTGGGTGTAGATATTAAGCAGCAAGGCAAAACCTTGGTGGTTGAGTTCCTCAAAACGAATTTGCCTGAAGGACTTCGCAGACGCTTAGACGTGGGTGATTTTGGTACACCTGTGCAGTTGGTAAGTACCACGCAGGTGGGCGATCGTGTGCGCATGGTGGTTGAGCCCAAAGGCCAATGGGAGCACAGTGCTTATCAAAGCGACAACCAATTTGTACTTGAAGTGCGCGCCCTGAAAATTGACCCAACGAAACTGACGCAAGGCGCAGGCTACAACGGAGAAAAGCTCTCACTCAATTTCCAAAACATTGAAGTGCGGTCGCTTTTGCAAGTGATTGCAGATTTCACCAATTTCAACGTCGTCACGTCTGACACGGTGAGTGGCGCAGTGACTTTGCGCTTGAAGGATGTGCCATGGGATCAAGCGCTGGATATTATTTTGCAAGCGAAAGGTTTGGGCATGCGAAAAAATGGAAACGTCCTTTGGATTGCCCCCAAGGACGAGCTTGCCGCAAAGGAAAAACAAGAGCTTGAGGCCAAAGCAGCCTTGCAGACTTTAGAGCCTGTGCGATCACAAGCCTTCCAACTCAACTACACCAAGGCCGCTGAGATTGCGGCTCAGCTGGGCAGCTCGACGGGGACAGGTGCGAATTCAACGCGTTTGCTTTCAGCGCGCGGCAGCGTGATCGCTGAGCCACGCACCAATCAAATTTTCGTGACGGATACGCCTAACAAATTGGAGGAAGTTCAAGCGCTCATCTCTAAACTTGATGTGCCAGTGCGGCAGGTGATGATTGAAGCGCGAATCGTTGAGGCGTCTGATCAGTTCGGTAAATCACTGGGTGTCAAGCTCGGTGCAAATGATTTGCGAGGCGTGCGTGGCGGTGATGCAGGTTATGGCGTGCTTGGCAGCAACAACCGCGTGGCTTGGGGCACAAACTATGGCAACGTGATAGGTACAACGGGGACACAGGGCGGAACTGTTGACACTGGCGGTACATTCTTCAACATGCCAGCGGTGGGCCAAAACGGCTTTGGAGCTGCGGCTATCGCGCTGTCCATCTTCAATTCTTCGGCCAATCGCTTTTTGAATCTTGAGCTGTCTGCTTTAGAGGGCGATGGTAAAGGCCGTATTGTTTCGAGCCCACGTGTGATCACTGCAGATCAAACTCGCGCGCTGATTGAGCAGGGTACAGAATTGCCCTATCAAGTAGCGACGGCCAGCGGAGCAACTTCGATTGCGTTTCGTAAAGCTAATTTGAAGTTAGAAGTTACGCCGCAAATCACGCCCGAAGGCAATATCATTTTGGATGTGGATGTGAACAAAGACAGCGTCGGACAAGCCACGGCTGCCGGCTTTGCGATCAATACCAAGCATGTGAAAACACAGGTGCTGATTGAAAACGGCGGCACGGTCGTGATCGGCGGCATCTTTGAGTTGACCGAGACTGAGAGCGAAACACGTGTGCCTTTCTTGGCTGATATTCCTTACGCTGGCAATCTTTTCAAGCAGCGCCAGAAAAGCGCAAACAAGCAAGAATTGCTGATTTTTCTCACGCCTCGCATGATCTCTGATCGTGCTGCTGCGCGTTGAAAGCTACAAAGCCGACGACATAATTAATTAATATTTGAGGGGTGAGATATGAAGGTTTTGAATTGTTTGGCAGTTGGCTTGCTAACAGCAGCACTTGCTTCCTGTGGTGGTGGCGGCGGAAGTCCTGGCACTAACAGTGCAAACGGGGGCGGAGGAACTGTTACGCCTCCAACAGCTATTGCTAGCGACCTAGTCATTGGATTTGATGGAGGCAAAACTTCTATCAAAAATACGGGATCAGATCAAGCAGTTCTTAATGTCACCACAGTCAATAGCAATGGCAATGCAATTGCTGATGTGGAGGTAAGCGTTTCTGTTGATAACGGTGGCGTCTTTCAGGGAAGCTCGGCACCAAATGCTGTAACTGGTAAATTCAAAACAGATGCGAGTGGTGTGTTTAGTGGAGTAATTACCAGTCCAAGCAATCGATCTAATCGGGATATCAATGTTGTAATCACATCTGGCAACGCTCGCAGGACTGCAACTATTAGCGTGACCGGCGGCCTAATCACGATAACACCAATTCCTGGAGCTCCGCTAACTGGCGCAGCTACGGCTTTGAACATCAAATTAGCTGATGCAAATGGACAAGGAATTCCGAATGCACAACTAACTATTTCTGGCACTGCTGGCTTCGCTGGCGTTGTGACAAGTAATAGTTCGGGTGATGCGGTATTCAACGGTACAGCACCTGCGACAGCAGGTACTTCAACAATTACTGTTTCCGGCTCTGGGGTAGCTACAACCATTGCATTAACTGCTGTTTCACCAACTGGCAGTGGCATACCAGATGCTGTTGCTCCGATTGGCCCAGGCGCGTTGAGCGCTAATCCGACCAGCATACCTAACAACATAACCATCGCCTCAAACAATAAGTCTGCAGTGATCTTCAAGGTGTTAAACGCGAGTAACCAAGGCGTAGAGAACGTTAGAGTCAGATTTGAAATTGTTGCACCCGGGCTCGGCGCGGGAGAAAGGATGAGTACAGGTGGTTCAGTTGTTTACACAAACTTGGCTGGAGAAGCATCGTCGGATTACATTCCTGGCTCTCGCTCCAGCCCAACAGATGGCGTCAATATTAGGGCTTGTTATAGCTTAAATGATGCAGGTGTGGCCTCTTGCACTTTATTTGTTGATACGACTCTGACTGTTGCTGGGCAAGCGCTTAACCTTTCTATTTTCTCTAACAATACGCTGGCTGGTTTGTTCAACAACACCATATATGTCAAGACACTTGTAGTGAAAGTAGCGGATTCTGCAGGTAATCCAGTTCGAGATGCTGTTGTGTCTGCTAGCTTGGATGTCACTCACTACGCGAAAGGGCGTGCATGGAGTGCTCCTGTGTTCGCACCTAGCAACGGAATTCCTACGCGTGCGGATAGTTACACGAGTACGCTGTCTGATACTCTTGTGCCAACAAGTAGCCGGGTTACCGGAGGCACTACGACTATCGGCTTCAACGTTTTCTGTATTAACGAAGATTTGAGTAGAAACGGAACACGCGATACGGGCGAAGACTTGGATGGAGACGGTGTACTCGAGCCACGGGCTTCTGACGTCACGATTTCAACTCCAAACGGCAATCGTACTGATGCAAATGGCAACATGTTGTTGGATGTTCAGTGGGGACAGAATGTAGGTGGTTGGCTAGCCTACACAGTCAGAGCGACGACGAATGTTGCTGGCTCTGAAGGCACGAACTCATCATCTTTTGTTACCGATGTTCTTCAAGGTGATGTTGCAAATGGCGCGTTCTTAACGCCACCCTACGGCATCAACAACTGTAGAACGAACAACTGACGAAGCGTGATCATCCTCATCGGCCTTCCCGGTTCCGGTAAGTCCACTGTTGGCCGGCAGCTTGCTCGCAAGTTGTCGGCTTCTTTCTTGGACTCGGATCATTTGATTGAGCAGCGGCTGGGTTGCTCGATCAGGGAGTATTTCGAGCGTGAGGGGGAGGGGGCGTTTCGGGATGTGGAGGAGGCTGTGCTTGCCGATACCCTTTCTGAACAGAATCATTCTTCCAGTCCTATCGTGTTGGCTACAGGCGGAGGGGCGGTGATACGGGAGAATAATCGCAAGCTGCTTCATGGCGCAGGGCGCGTGGTGTATTTACGCTCCAGCCCAGAAGATTTGTACAAAAGATTGCGGCATGATCGCAACCGGCCTTTGCTGCAAGGCGTCGATCCGATGCAGCGCTTGCGCGATTTGTATGCGCAGCGCGATCCGCTGTATCGTGAGGCGGCGCATTTTCAGGTGGAGACGGGGCGACCCAGCGTGGCGACGTTGGTCAATATGATTGCGATGCAGCTTGATTTGGCAAATGATTTGCCTGCAGGCTACATATCCGCAAGTTCAATGCCCGCAAGCTCCGTGCCCGCAAGCTCAATGCCCGCAAGCTCAGTGCCCGCAAGCTCAGTGCCCGCAAGCTGAGTTCCCGTCGACCAAGCTGCTGCTTAAATCAAGGGATATCTCGATTGGACTCTGCCGCGCTGCCTTCCCGCGGGCCAATCGTTCCCATGCGGCTTTTTAAGCTGGGCTGGCCGCCCAAGATGAGGCCATAGACGGTTGCGTTCGCTGCCACTTTCTTCACGTAGTCGCGCGTTTCGGCAAAGGGCACGTTTTCTGCCCAAGCCGCGCCTTCCATGATGGGGCCTCCTGCCGATCCTCGCCAGCTGCGTGGCCGGCTCGGGCCTGCGTTGTAAGCGGCGGCGGCCAAGGGCGATGAGCCTTGAAAATCATCGAGCACGAGCTTGAGATACGCTGTGCCGATAGCAATATTGGTGTCGCGATCATTGAGCTGAGAGATCGTGAAGCCACTCATGCCGATCTTGTTGGCTGTCCACCTTGCTGTAGCAGGCATCACCTGCATGAGGCCCGATGCGCCAACTACCGAGCGAGCATCCATGATGAAGCGCGATTCTTGGCGGATCAGGCCATAAACGTAGGCCGGATCGAGATTGATTTCTTTGCTGCGTTTGACGACCGCATCACGGAAAGGCATCGGAAAGCGCTGGTCGGGATGGAAAGCTTCTTTGGTGCGCTCGCTGGTGTTGATGCAGCGATCCCAAACTTCTCTGGAACACGCAAAATCAGCCGCAGCGAGCAGCTCGCGCTCGCTCATGCCACCGCGCGTGTGCAGATTGGTCGTGTAATTCCATTCGCGCACACCATCTGAGCGCAGGCCGATGGCGATGGCATACAGCGCGCGATTGAGGCCAGGGTTCAATCTTGCTGCTTCTTTTTCGATAGCACTTGTCGCAGGCGGTATGCCGGGCAGAGCCACTTTTCTGCCTAATTCTTCGGTGGCAAGTATTTCATAGAAGCCGCGTACTGAGGCGATACTTTCCAAGAGATTTTGCGCTTCTTGTAGCTCTGGGCGCAAGATCAGGGTCGGTGTTGCGCTCTGCGGTGTGGTGTTGACCATCTCCGGCTTGCCGCGAGCGATTTCGCGCAAGGCACGCGCTTTCCAATAAGCCCAAGTGCTGTCTTTTTTGCCCTCTTGGCTCATTGCGTTGACTGCAGCGAGCACCACTGGCCAGCCTTGCGCAGCAGAAGTGGCGCGCAAGGCTGTGCGGGCTTTCCAGCCCAGTAAATCATCGTTTAAATGTTCATTGCTTGCGTTGGCAAAGTAGCCGCTGGCCTGCGATGAGAGCTTGAGATTGGTCTGTTTGCCGATCACGCCCCAAGCCCAGCTGCGCTCTTCGGCACTGAGGAAGACGGACCATTTGCTCTCAAGCGCAGTGGCTGCGCCTTCGGAGTCGTTGCTAGCCATTTTGATCAAAGCCAGCGTGATCAGCTCCTTGCGCACGTTGCTGTTGGCGACAATTCGGCTGCTGAGATAGCGTGCTGGATTGGCGTTGATTTCGCCAATGGCCACCGCTGATTCTGGCGAAACAATCGCTACGGCGTTTGCTGCGGCGCGAGGCCGGTTGCCTTCGATGGACAGGCGAGCTTCTTTCCACACGTCAAGATTGCTGATTTGCTTGGCTTCTAGCAGTGCAGCAGCGGCCAATGTGCAACCGTCTTCCGCATCACGGATACCATACCAATTGCGCAGCACTTCTTGCGCGGCAGCCTCGCCAGATGCTGCCCCACCTGCCGCATGACGCAGGCGATCCAAATGCAGCGCGTAGCAGCGCACTTCGCGGTCATCGTTCATGCGGTATTTGGCGTATTCGGCGGAAAACGCAGACCAATCGCGGCGTGCGCCAAGCAGCAACAGCCAGTCATTTCGCAGTCGATCTTCTTGATACGTACCGGCGATGCTCTGCATGGCCGCTTGCACCTCCGCAGCGCTGGATTCGCTAAGCCGCGCCTTCATCTCCCAATACACGCCCCATGGCTCCAGCGCATGGCCGCGCACTTGCGGCAGAAGAGCGCGCAGCCGAGTTTTGTCGCCTCGCTTAGCCGCTTCGCTCATTTCGACAATCGCATCATCCCCGCGCTGCGCTTGCGCTAAAGCAGCCCCGCCAAGGAAAACGCCGCACAAACCTGCCAGAATGAAAGACTTAAATATTTGCATGCCCACATTATGAATGCTGAGAAAAAAGCGCAGCGCCAGCGGCTCATTGAAGAGCGATTGAATTTGCCGGATCGCATGGAGCGCGCCTCTGATTTGCAGCGCGTGCTCCGGGCATTTCTTGTGGGGCGGGGCGACGACATCATCGGCGCGTATTGGCCGATCAAAGGCGAATTTGATGCGCTGCCTGCGCTGTATCGCTGGCAAGAAGATGCACTGCTGGGCTCGGGGCTTGAGAGCGCTGCGCCGCAGATTAGCAATCCACTTGAGCCGCAAATTTTGAAGCAAGATGAGCCAATAGCCTCCGTGAAACCTGCGCAGAGCGCTACTGAATTTATAGCGAATCTTTTGAGTCTTGGTTCTATCGCGCATGAAGCTTTGCCCGCTGGCCCGCTGCCATCGCGCCGAAAAATTGGCCTGCCCGTGGTCGATAAGCTGCATAAAACTTTGCAATTTCACGCCTGGTGGCCGGGCTGCCCGATGGAAAACGATGCCTACGATATTCCCAAGCCTAAGGGCACGGATGTGATCATGCCGACTTTGCTACTTGTGCCCTGTTTGGGCTTTGGGCCTGGCGGCTTTCGATTGGGCTATGGCGGCGGTTTCTATGACCGTACGCTGGCCTCCATTCATCCCAAACCGTTTACGGTGGGCTTAGGGTTTGCTAACGGCTATGTGAGTAATTTTTCTGCGGAGCCGCACGATGTGCCGCTGGATGCGATCCTGACGGATCATGGACAGATGTGGCTTGCTGAGTAGTTTTTAAAGCGTTTTTAGTGGTTTGCCGGCGTAGATAATGCGTGAAGTGCTATTGAATTTGTAGTGCTCGGGAAGTTTCTTTTTGGATGCAGCGGCTGCGAGTGTGACGCATTCCGCCCGCCTTCATGGTGGGGTACCACAAATCAGTCGGGCGAAATGCGTCACACTCGCGGCCTGTCTGGTGCGCAAAAGATCTTCACTCGCAAGTGGCAGCAAAAACAAATACTGTTTGTGCACCTATGCTGGGACTTCCCTCGCCAACCAACGGCCTGTGGAAGCCATATTCGGGCGGGCGATTTGTGCAGCGCAGCGTTAAAGCGCTTGCGCTTTTGTCCCTTACGGCGACAGGTGTCGCCATGCTCGCGAGCAGGACGCATGAGCCCGCCCGAAAAGGGTTTCGGCTTCCACAGGCCTAAGCCGCGCAAACAAAGCCCAGTAAATGAAACTGAGCAATAAAGACTCAACCCAATAAAACAGTAGCCTCAACCTCAACACACACATCAGTTGAGGGCAGCATGCCAGAGACTTCAACGACTGTGCTCACCACGCCGGCAGGGCAAAAGAGATTGCGCACGCGGTTGTACGCTGGGTAATGCCGCAGATCACGGAAATATTGCACCAGCTTGAAGACATCGCTCATTTGCGCACCATGCTGCTGGGCGATAGCGCGAATGCTGGAGAGTACATACCAGCTCTGCGCCACGATGGGCGCTTCAAAAATATCGACACTGAGGTGCCCCGTGTCGTAGCCCAAGCTGCGCAGCTCTTTCCTAGCTTGTATCGGCAAATCGTCATACGACGTGATCACTTTCTTCGCCGCAGGATCGACTGCAATCACGCCGCTCATGTATAGCAAATTGCCCACGCGCTTAGCGGCGAGATAGTTCGCTAAGGGCTGACCTGTGGTTGCTGCGCTTGCTTCAGGCGCGTCACCGACGGATGGCAGAGCCTTGGGCAAAGCCGTGGAAGCCTTTAGACCTTCAGGCGCGGGCGCATCCTGTGAGCGCAAGCGAATCGTTTGCGCGGCTTGTTCTAAGGCCTGTGGGCTGAGTTTTTCTTTTGCTGCTTCTAAGTTGCGGCGAGCCGCGGCATTCAACACACTTTTCATTTCACATTTGCTCCAAAACGCGGCGCACCTTGGCGATAAATTGATCGCAATCCACGCGGCTGACGTTGTTCATATTGTGCAGCTGCAAATACGTGCTGCGGCAATTCTTCGCCATGATGGCGCGCAGGCCGCGCGTAAAAAGCTTTTTACACGGATCACCCATGATCTTCAGCCACCACCACGGCGAGCCGCCATGCGTGATGACGGTGAGGCGCTGGATGTGTTGCAGCGCGGGCACAGCCGTTTTGCCTTTTTGCGGCGGCGGCAGAAAAGCCACGCCGGGCAACCAAACGCGCTCCAGCCAGCCTTTGAGCATGGCCGGAGGGCCGTAAAACCAAATCGGAAAGACGAAGACGATATGCTCACACCAGCGTAGCGCATCCACATGGGGCTGCACTTTGGCAACAATGGCTTTCGGATTGGGAAGGTAATCTAGTCGCTCTTGCAAACTCAACACCGGCTCGAAGCTTTCGGCGTAGAGATCAATGCAACGCAGCTCATGCCCGCGAGCGCGCAAAGCCATCTGGGCCGTGTTGAAGAGCGCGGCGCTGAAGCTTTCTGGATTGGGGTGGCAATAAACGATCAGTGTGCGCAAGATGATTTGCCGCTTTATTTACCACCGAGGCGCTGCTTGACATCCATGCCTACTCTTTTGTTCACGAATTGCGTGGTCGCCACGAGGCTCAAATCCACGTCGCCCGCTTTATAAAGCCCAGCTTTGACCATCTTGTCGTGAAAATCTTTGATGCGCGCTTGGCTCATCGCGCCAATGCCGTTTTGCAGGGCTTCGCCGGTGTCCACAATGCCCAGCTTCTTCATCAGATCAATGCTGCCAGCGATGCCTGCATCGCTCAGATTCGGATTGGTTTTCTTGAGCAATTCGTTGGTGGCTTTGTTGTCGCCATACAAATAATTGTTCCAGCCGATGATGGAGGCATCCACGAATTTCTGCACCAATTCAGGCTTGGTGCGTACCAAGTCTGTGCGCGTCTCAATCGTGGTGCTGTAGGTCGAAAAGCCGTGATCGGCCAGCAAGAAGACCATCGGATCAAAGCCAGCCTGCGCTTTGATGCTCACCGGCTCGCTGATCGAGTAGCCCTGTTGCACAGATTTTTTATCAGCCAAGAAAGGGCCGACGTTGAAAGCGTAGGGCTTGAGCTGCTCATCTTTGAAGCCATGCTCGGCCTTCATCCATTGCCAGAAAGAAAACTGCCCGTCTTTGCTGATAAAAGCCGTGGGCGCTTTGGCCACATCGGCAAAGGTCTTGTAGCCCTGATCGGGGTGCGCAAAGATCGCTTGCGGGTCTTTCTGAAAGATGGCGGCCACCACGGTGGTGGGCACTTTGTTTTTCACATTGTCAAAAGTGAGCAGCAGGTTGCCGGTCATGAGGAAATCTAACTTACCGACGGGCAATAGCGGGCGATTATTCACCTGCGGGCCGCCTTGGACGATTTCGACATCGAGGCCGTAGCGCTTATAAGTTCCATCAACAACGGCTTGATAAAAACCGCCATGGCCGGGCTGGGCAAACCAATTCGTGCCAAAAGAGACTTTTTCTTGAGCAAAAGCACTGATTGCCGGCATCAATACTGCGCTAAGCGCTATGGATTTAAGAGCGGATTTAAAGTTCATAAGATTCTCCGGTTGAGCGACGCACCAATATAAACAAACAACATCGTTGCATAAAGCGTGCCTTTTTAGCCTAGGGTTTTCATAACGCAATGCATTTAGAAGCATGATCGTCATTGAAATTTCACAAAAAGCCGCTATCATTAGCACTCTATCGCAACGAGTGCTAACAAGTATTAGTCTCGCTTCGTAGTTAGCATGCGCCGACTTACATGTGGCGCACCCCCATTCAACAATTGTGTTGTTTATTATCTTTAGGAGATGCAATGAAATTACGTCCACTGGCCGATCGCGTGATCGTCAAGCGCGTTGACAGCGAAACCAAAACAGCCTCTGGCATCGTCATCCCCGACGCAGCCGCTGAGAAGCCTGATCAAGGCGAAGTCTTGGCTGTTGGCCCAGGCCGCACCAATGACAAAGGCGAAATCAAAGCGCTTACCGTCAAAGTTGGCGACAAGGTTTTGTTTGGTAAATACAGCGGCCAAACCGTCAAGGTTGACGGCGACGAGTTGCTCGTTATGAAAGAAGACGATCTTTTCGCTGTTGTCG
>JANMDU010000147.1:0-10096 GCA_031376455.1 Variovorax sp.
CGCTGGCCAGCCGCAGCGCGGTGATCCATCAAATCCTTCGTTACTTCTGTCTGCCCATAAGCCGTCACCGTCTTGCCGCCCGTGAGCTTGGGCAAATCAATCGTATGCAGCTGCCCCGCGAAGGACAAGCTTAGATGCTCATGAGGAACGCCTTCTTTCAAAAGCCGCTCGCCTACACCCGCCGTAATCAGCGCATCTACCGTTGTCTGCTCCAAAATCCCCGCGCGAATCCGCGAAAGCACATACTCGCCGCTTTGCCGCTCCACAACGATGTTGTCAATGCCCGCTTTGGAAAGCATTGCGCCCAAGAGCAAACCCGCTGGGCCTGCGCCGATGATGCCGACTTGAGTTCTTTGAGTTTTCATATTTTTCTTCGATTCAGGTTTGTCGTTGGCTGAGGTTTTTCAGAACACGGAAGGCACAGAGGTTTCACGGAAGACACGAAAAATACCCAATAGATTTTTCTGTGTTTTCCGTGAAATTTTTGTGCCTTCCGTGTTCTTAGAGTCTTTCTACAGCGAATGAAGAAAGCATAAATCCAACGTCGATGGCTATACATGTAGAAGTAAAAAGTTTGCGCGATCAGTAGATTTGTTGCGCGATAATCGCGCAATGCTTGCATCACCCAAATCTCAAGTAATCGGCAACCCAGCCGATTGGATCGAAGGCGCAGCCAAAGCCTTCGCTGTGTTGGAATGCTTCTCCGCAGAGCGTCAGCGCCTGTCTGTCACGCAAATCGCCGAGCGCGCAGGTCTGACTCGCGCCGCTGCCCGCCGCCATGTGCTCACCCTGCAAGCCTTGGGCTATTTGGAAGCAGAAGAGGGCGCAAGATCGCCCAACTATTGGCTCACCCACCGCGTGCTACGTTTAGCGGGCAACTATCTCGCCTCAGCAAGATTACCCAGAGTCGTCCAGCCCATGCTCAGCCGCCTCGCCGCGCAAACTGGCCAAGCCTTCTCGGTTGCCGTGCTCGATGGCGAGCATGCCGTCATCGTCGCTAGATCCGGCGAGCATCGCATGGCCAGCCAAGTCTTGCCCTACGGCGTTAACCTTGGCGCACGCTTGGCCGCATTCGCCACCAGCACAGGCCGCGTCCTCCTCGCCCAGCTCTCACCTGCGCAACTCAAAGCATTTCTGCAAGCGAACGATCGCCCCAAGCTCACCGCCCACACCATCACAGGTGCCACAGAGCTGCGCCGCCTGATTGCCGCTGCAGGCCAGCAGGGTTACAGCGAAGTCCACCAGGAGCACGAGCTAGGCGTCTATGCCCTAGCCGTGCCCCTGCGCGACTCTCAAAATCGAGTCGCCGCCGCCATGAACCTCGTCCTCACCAATGCCGTACAACATCCCCCACGATCAAGTGACGCATTGCAAAAAACGTATTTAGCGCAGATGCAAGCTGCGGCGGCGGAGTTGAGGCAGTTGCTTTGATTAATGGATATTTGCGACTATCTATTTCACCCAAGCGGGAGCACATGAATTGGCAAGTCATGCTGCTTGGCAAGCGCTGAGAGTTCTTTGCAGGTATGCCGCTTCATGAACGTCATCGTTTTCTTTTTCAGCGATTCGCCAAGCGCATCGCTCTGACTCCCTAGCGGCTGACCGACCAACAGCGCAATACTCTTCGCAAAATGCGGCTCCAGCGCTGCAATCGCTACTCTGCCGTCTTTACAAGGCATGACTTGGTAGAAGGCATGTGCGCCGCCGATGATGCCGCCCGCGCTGGTTAGGCCCCAATGGTGCGGTAGGGCGATGTATTGGGCGGCTTGGGACAGGCCGATGGTTTGCAGGCTGCTGCGGCCGGTGGATTTTTGTTGGATGACGGCGGCGAGGACGGCTTCGACGGTTAGCAAGCTGCCGCCCATGTCTGCGAAGAGGGTGGGTGGGAGCTCTAGGCCGGTCACGAGGCCATGCTCGGCCATGTAGGTGAGGTCGTGGCCGGGCACTTCGGGGGCGGTGGTGTCGCCGACAATGCTGACTTGGCTTAGATGCGGATGGGTTTTGTGCAACTGTTTCCATGCGAGGCCGAGGCGACTCAAGGCACTGGGGCGGAAGGATGTGAGAAGCACATCGGTTTTGGCTAAGAGCTTGTGGAATTTGGCCATGCCGCGCTCTGTTTTGAGATCGGCGGTGACGAGCTTTACGCCTTTGTGCATTTGCTCGTAGGCTCCGCTGGAGTAAGCGTTCATCGGATCGCCAGCGGGGGATTCTAATTTTGTGCAGCTTGCGCCGAGGGCTTTGAGGCGCATCAAGGCGGCAGGGCCGGGGAGATTGAGCGCAAGGCTGGTGATGCGTGTGCCGCGCAGGGGTTTAATTTGAGCCATTGATCAATCATAACGATGCTGGCGCGGGTACAAACGTATGAGCGAAACCGGAAGAGCGCAAAACTCTAAATCGGCTTGATCACAGAGTTGGGCAGCAGATCGTTATCGTAAACAGCGGTGCGAGATTTAAATTTCCAAGCGCCTTCAACCAGAATAATCACGTCGATATAGCGCCCCGTGCTGATGATCTGCGGCATACCGTCGCGCTGCGTTCGGGTGACGATGTAGCTGCTTTCGCAATGAATCTCTGCTTCGGTGAACGACGAGATGAGGGGCCCGCTGCACACATGCCGCTGCGAATACGGATCGTGATAGATCGTGTTTTGTACGCCATAAATGCGATCACGCAGCATGCCTTGGCTTTCGTAATCCATGATGCAGAGCGGCAGGCCAGCGTCGAAGTTTTCACGCGATTGCAGCTTAT
Organism: Variovorax sp.; assembly: GCA_031376455.1. Classification (GTDB taxonomy): domain Bacteria; phylum Pseudomonadota; class Gammaproteobacteria; order Burkholderiales; family Burkholderiaceae_C; genus JANMDU01. Next base: position 2,749 of record JANMDU010000147.1, read on the forward strand.
AGCGGCCATCCGCGATGAACAAATCTGGCCATGTGGAGAGATCGTTGCTATCGAGCAAATGGGCGCTTTGATGGAGCAGGGCAGTGAGTTTTAGGTAATCATTGAAATTCATATTACTATTAAATCGATAGCACTCTGCGAAGTATTTACGCCGGTGAAATGCCAGAAATGCTTATAAAACTATAGAGAAAGTGTCTTACGCCAATACGCATACATCCCGCGAATCAGCGTCTCCGTCACGTTGTGATCGGTGTTTTTCACCGCTGTGCCATCCATCTCGCTCACGGTGCGAGCATTGCCGTTGGCTTTATAGGCTTGCTGCACAAACTCAATCACCTCGCCATCATCGGCGCTCACAAATCCCGCCGGCCCGAAGAGATTGGATTGGCGCAGGCGGCGGCGTGTCATCTCCTCGGTGTCGTCTTCAAATCCAAAATGCGTCCACACAAAATCAAACACGCCGTCGCTCACGGGCTGAATATGCCGCGTCGATAAGCTGTTGACCTGCTGCTGAATGATGAGCGAGGGAAAGAGCGTCATCATCGTCACCGTCGGTGTGATCTCCTGCATTTGCACCGGGCAATTCAGCTTCCACCAAGCTTCGGGCACCACATCAAGCACGCGGTCATCATGCAGCTTCATGTTTTCTCGAAAGCTCGTCACATTCGCTGCGATATTGCTCGTGACCGCATCGTTTCTACTGCTCACCATCACCGCATGGCGATGATGCGCATCCATGATCATTTGGCTTTTTTGATCAGCGCGCCAGAGACCAAACGTGACGAACCATGTGTGCAGCAAGCCGGGGTGATACGGATCTTTGATATTTTCTTGCATCAGCTTCCAGTTGGCCGGAATGCGCTGGCGGTTGATGCCCAGCAGCTTCAAAGGCTTGTGAAAAATGCGATCAAAATAAGCGAGCACATCAGCGCCCAAGTATTCTTCAAACGACTCCACATCCTGATCGAACGAAGCAAACACGACACCGCCGCGCCGCGCGACTTTTAGCTTCGTCAACCCATGATCGCAAAGCTGAAAATCCTCGTGCATGCCGCCTTGCTTGATCTTCTCCCCGCAGGCATCAACAGCATCCACACCTTTGCGAAACGTGAGCCCCACCAAATCACCGTTGAGCTTATATGTCCACTGGTGATAAGGGCAAACGAAGCTTCTCGCATTGCCCGAGCGTTCGCGCACAAACTGCACGCCGCGATGCGCGCAGCGATTCTCTAAAACGTGAATCGTGTCGGCTTGCCCCGGCCGCCCACGCTCGCGCACCATCACCACGCTGCGCTCGCCAATCTTTGTGCGCTTGAAATCGCCAGCTTTTGGAATCTCGCATTCCAAGCCCACGTAGCACCAATGTTTTTTATAAAACAGCGCATCCAGCTCTTTTTTGTAAAGCGCTTGATCTGTATAGATGCGACCGGGTGCGCGGCTTGTAGGCGCATCCCCCCAAAATATGGGCTGCTCAGGTGTCGAAGACAAGATTTCGGCGGAAATGGGGGCGTTCATAGTTTGAGTGTGGCGCAAGCTGCAATATTTTCCAAGCATTGCTCAGCAAAGATTGATATTCATCGTATGAATGGACAAATCGGAGGCGCTTGGGCATCATTCACAGCATGAAATTCCAGTCTGCGAACCTTGACGGCCTTGATCTCAACCTCCTGCGTGTCTTCGATGTATTGATGCAAGAACGCCGCGTGGCGACGACGGCGCAGCGCTTGCAGCTCTCGCAGCCCGCCGTCAGCAATGCACTCGGACGGCTGCGCAAGGCGCTCGGCGATGAGCTCCTGACCCGCGCACCCAACGGTATGGCGCCCACCGAATTTGCCAAAAGTTTGTATGCGACATTGCAGCCCGCGTTTGCATCTATCCGCCGATCGTTGCAAGCCAAGTCTGAGTTTGACCCTGCGAAAAGTATCTGGCAAGCGAGCATTGCGATGACAGACATTGGCGAGATTGTGTTCCTGCCCGCTTTGCTGGCGCACATCGCACAAGCCGCACCCGGCCTCACACTGGAGACACTGCGTGATGCCCAAGCCAAGCCCAATGCCCCTGTAGGCAGCATGACCACCGCGATGGCCGAGGGAAAAGTCGATCTAGCCATGGGCTGGCTGCCCGACGTGACCGAAGGGCTGTATCAGCGCAAATTGTTTACACAGCGCTATGTTTGCATTGCGAGACACAAGCATCCGTTATTCAGCGGCAAAAAGCCGAAGCTGACGCTTGAGAAATTTCTTAAAGCTGAGCATATTGCCATCCGCGCCGAAGGCACGGGCCACACCAAGGCCGATGTAACTTTGCAAGGTATCGCACTGGGCAATGGCGTTCGAAAAGTTCGCTTACGCGTGCCTAATTTTTTAAGCGTGCCTCAAATTGTGAGTCAAACCGATTTGATCGCCACTGTGCCCGAGAAGCTGGCCGAGCAATGTGCAGCGGCCTTCAATCTTCAAGTCTTCTCGCATCCCGTCGATATGCCTGCCTTCGAGCTCAAAATGTTTTGGCATCGGCGCGTGCATACCGATCCAGCAAATCAGTGGCTACGGGCTTTGATTGTGGAGTTTTTTGCGAGGGCTTAAAACTCGCAAAAAAAAGTGTGAAGCATCAAGCGGCGATGAGACAGCAACGCAGTGACGCTGCGTTGCTCGTTGCTGAATCTTTATTTTGCAGCGACTGCAGCAGCACCCGCCATCGCCACCACTTCATCTTGCTGAGCCGTCACGCCAGATACGCCAATCGCGCCGATGATCTTGCCATCGAGCAAGATCGGCACGCCGCCCTGCAGCGCGGTGACGCTGCGTACGCTCAAGATGCGCAAGCCTGCGCCGCCGGCGGCTAGGCCATCTTCAATCGCTTTGGTTGGGCGACGCAGTGCAGCAGATGTGGTCGCTTTGCCAGTCGCAATCTCAATGCTGCCGGTCTGAGCATCCAAGCGCTGCAGCATCACAAGATGACCGCCACCATCAACAATAGAAATCACGACAGACCAGTTGTTTTTGCGTGCCTCAGCCTCTGCAGCAGCCATGGCTTTTTTAGCTTGCTCAATCGTGATCGGCGCGCCGTAAGGTGCAGGGCCTGCTGGCGGTGCGGCAGGTGCAGTTTGAGCAATTGCGCTTGTTGCGAGCATGCTCGCAGACAAAGCCAAGGTGGTCAGGTATCGGCGTGAAAATAGTGTGGAGAACATGTGAAGTCTTTCAAGCGAAGAATGAGTAAAACTCAAGCGATTACTTTTAGTCAAGCAAAATAGCTGCTATTGAAACCATCACGATTATGGATGGCTCAGCACGATAAGCAGATAGGAATTTCCCGATCTGCGCCCGGCAGATTTTTTTTTACGTTGAGTGGCTCAGACTGAGCCACTCACGCGCCCAAGCCGCGCCATCAGCCTCCGGCATCGTGCCGCCGGAGGCATCATGCGTGAATACCTCGCCAATGCGCTTAGCGCCAAGGCCTTGCAGCCGTTCATCAAAACGCTTGCCGCCACCGGCAAAGGTATTGGGATAGCTGCCGAAATCGCCGAGTGCAATCACGCCATATTTCACATGCGAAAGATCGCGCGGCGCGTCGTCCAGCGATGCGTAAAGAGCCGCTCCGTTGTCTGGAACATCGCCTGCGCCATAGGTGCTGGAGCAGATCAAATACAAGCTGTTCCGGTCTTCAAATGCATCACTACTCAGGCCATCCATCATCGTGACTTCGATGTTACTCACCTGATCAGCGCATTCCATTTGTATAGCTTGCGCAACATATTCTGCCGTGCCTGTCATGGTGGCGACGAAAATTTTTAACGTATTCATACAGCTAGATTCTCTAATACTTTGCGATAGATATTTTTGAGTGGCTCAATATCTACTAGCGCAACATGCTCATTGATTTTATGAATGGTGGCATTTGGCGGGCCGAGTTCGATCACCTGCGGGCAGATTTCGGCGATGAATCGGCCGTCGCTGGTACCGCCGGTGGTGGACAGTTCGGTGGTGATGCCTGTCTCATGCTGGATGGCTGCGCGCACAGCGGTAATCAGGCTGCCTTTGCCTTCTTTAACGGGCGTGAGGAAGGGCAAGCCACCAATCGTCCACTTCAAATCGAAGTCGGCGGGTTTCAGGCCATTCGCGTGCAAGGTGTCGATCACGCGCTGCTGCAAGCCTTCGGGCGTGGACTCCGTGCAAAAGCGGAAGTTGAAATCCACCACCATGTTGCCCGGAATCACATTGCTCGCGCCTGTGCCGGCGTGGATGTTGCTGATTTGCCAGCTCGTGGGCGGGAAATAGGCATTGCCTGCGTCCCACTCAATCGCGGTGAGCGCCGCAATCGCGGTGGCAGCCATGTGGATCGGGTTGCGCGCCAACTGCGGGTAGGCGATGTGGCCTTGGATGCCTTTGATTGTGAGCTTGCCGCTCATCGTGCCGCGCCGGCCGTTTTTGATCATGTCGCCGGTTTGTTTGACGCTGGTCGGCTCGCCGACGATACACATGTCGATTTTCTCGCCGCGCTGGTTTAGCCATTCGCAGACCTTCACCGTGCCATCCAGTGCCGGGCCTTCTTCGTCACTGGTGAGGAGGAAAGCGATGTTCAAAGGCGCATCGGGCTGCTTAGCGACAAACTCTTCGCAAGCCACCACCATCGCAGCCAGCGAAGTTTTCATGTCGCTCGCGCCACGGCCAAATAGCTTGCCATCTCGGTGCGTGGGCACGAAGGGCGGGCTGCTCCATTGATCGAGCGGCCCGGTGGGCACGACATCGGTGTGGCCAGCAAAGACCAGAGTTGGCGCGCCAGATGCTCCTAAATCAGTAGCACTCTGCGCAGATTCTATGCCGGCTACCTGCCCATTTTGCTTTAAATTTTCAGGCGAAACAGCGCTGCGCTTGGCCCACAGGTTGCGCACCCGAAAACTCGTCGGCCCGCTGTCCAGAAAAAAGCATTCAAAGCCCAGCGGCTTCAAGCGCTGGGCAATGATGTCCATGCAACCGGCATCCAGCGGCGTGGTGCTGTCGCGGGCAATCAATTGTTCGGCAAGGCGCAGGGTGGCTAGGGAATCAGAAATCATGCCAATAGTCTAACGCCACCCCTCAAACGCCCGCTTCTAAAAGCTCATCCCCGCATTGAGCCAGAGCTGCGTATTCCGCTTGCGGCCATCGCTATTGAGCCCCGCCGCGCTTTTGCCGGGGTTGCTGCCCAAGCCTTTGGCCAGCTGCGCGTTTAAGCTCCAGCCGCCTGCTGAGCGGTAGCCCAAGCCCACACCTGCGCTCGACAGGCTGTAGCTGTTTTGGCTGCCTGGCGGCAAGCTCGTGGTTGTCGGGTTTTTCTGCTGCGTGATCTGACCGGTGTCTGCAAACACGGAAAGCGTCCACAAGCCATCGTTTATCGATGAATTAGCATCAGAGCCGCCGCCAATACTGCGTGAAGTGCTATTGAGTTGATAGCGCCACTCTGCGCTGAGCAGCGCGCCACTGTCGCCGCTGGCTTCGCCCGCTGGCCAGCCGCGCACACCACTGGCGCCGCCTAGGCTGAATTTCTCGCTGCTGTCTAAATTGCTGAGCGCCGCTTGCCCGGTTGCTCGCAGCAGCCATTGCTGGCTTGGGCTGGCCTGAAAAAGGGCGGAGTAATCCGCGCGCAATTTATGGAATCTCTTGGGGTTGTTTGGATTCGGGTTGATCTTTTGCGCGAGTTGGCCGCGCGTATAGCCCATGCGGCCCGATTGCAGCAATGCGCCTTCCAGCGCCGCAGCGTAAGTCCACGCCACGCCAAGGCTGAGCGGCTGGGTGGTTTTGTCGGCATTGGTGATGCCCAAGGTGCGGTCTTCGCTATTTTTGTGGCTATAGGCCGCCTCAGCAATCAAGCTGCGGTCTGAGAGCAGGAGCAGGGGATAACGCACTCCTGCGCCCCAAATTTGCGAATCCCCTCTGGCCTGCAAAGGCGCGAAGCTGCAGCACAGCGAATACTGCATGGCAGAAGCATTCAGATCCAGCTGCCAGCCTTGGTGGCCCAGCGGCAGGCTGTAGGCCAAGCCAATAAAGCGCAAGCCAGAGGCCGTCTGCGTGCGCACTGAGAGCACATCGCCCAAAGTGCCTAAATCGCGCATGGCCGCATCCAGCAGCAAGCGCTGTTGGCCGCTGAAGCGATTGCCTGCGTTGTCCAAGCCTATCTGGGCGCTCCATGCTTTTTGTGCAGGCGCTGATTGCAGGATGACATCGGTGCTGCCCGTGGCTGCGCCGGGGGCAAGCGCTGCTGTCGTGGCGCCCATGCGCTCGCTGATCAGCATCAAGCTGCGTTCCAAATCTCCTTGGTGCAGGGCTTGGCCTGCGGCAATGCCTTGGGCGGCGATGATGCGCTCGGCCAAAGCCAAACGATCTGCAGCCAAAGCGCCGCCTTGCACTTTGCCCAGCTGCCCCTCCAGCACCTGAATGCGCAGCACGCCGCCGCCAGCGGCGATATCTTGCTGAGCAATGATGGCGCGGGCCAGAAAGTAGCCCTTCTCGGCATACGCCGCATTGATGCGAGCAAGCGCTGTGCGCAATTGGCCAAAGGGCGTGGCCGGGCTGATTTGATCGCTCAGCAGCGCCGTTAATTGCTCCGCCGTAAAAGCGCGATGGCCCTCAAACGCAAAGCCTTTGATGGCCACCGGCGTGGCATCTTGAGGCGGGGCGGAGATGGTCGCAGGCGGCGCGGGCAGCACGGGGCGCGCACTCTGGGGCAGGGCAGCGGGCGGGCGGGTGAGCTCTTGCAAGCGGCCTGCGTCGGGGGCCTGCTGCGCAAGCGCTTGGCTGCTGAAGGCCAGAGAGCTTGCCAGACAAGTGAGCACGCAGGCTTGGGGGAGGCCGAGAAGTTTCATGGTGGATGAATCGCTCAGGCCGCTCATTGCTTGACACCACCGCCCACGATCGTCAACAACTTGCGCATGCGAGTCAGCCAAGTTTTCTGTTGATCGTTTTCTGCGCCGAAGCTGCTGTCTTCTGGTGCAGCAGCAGGCCACTGGCCGAGCGCAGCTTGCACGATTGGCGTGGGCAAATCTATCGAGGCAGGTGCAGGTGCAGGGCTAGATGCCGGAACTGGACTCGGAGCCGGAGCCGGAGCAGGAGCAGGAGCAGGAGCAGGAGCTGGACTCGGCGCTGGAGCAGGTGCTGGACTTGGAGCCGGAGCTGGGCTAGGCGCTGGACTTGGAGCCGGACTTGGAGCTGGCGCTGGTGCTGGACTTGGAGCCGGAGCTGGGCTAGGTTCAGGGGCTGGCGCAGGACTTGGCGATGGAGCGGGGCTAGGCGCTGGAGCCGGAGCCGGAGCCGGAGCCGGAGCCGGAGCCGGAGCCGGAGCCGGTGCAGGTGCAGGTGCAGGTGCAGGTGCAGGTGCA
>JANMDU010000006.1:0-43993 GCA_031376455.1 Variovorax sp.
ATCCCAATCAGCTAGACTCTTAACTCCGAAAGCGCCTGTCCTAGTTGTGTTCCGGCCAGAGTGCATATCCCAATCAGCTAGACTACATTTTTGTAGAGAGGTATTCATCTTTAGGTTCCGGCCAGTGTGCATATCCCAATCAGCTAGACTCCGTGGCTTGCTCACTGAAGCCGAGCCACTGTTCCGGCCAGAGTGCATATCCCAATCAGCTAGACTGGCAGCAGCAACACTGGCGTTAATGAGGCAGTTCCGGCCAGAGTGCATATCCCAATCAGCTAGACTCGCTCTCGCCTGCGGCAATGGATTGATCAAGTTCCGGCCAGAGTGCATTTCCCAATCAGCTAGACTTGCTGCCAGCGCGCCCAGCGGTGGCAAGCAGTTCCGGCCAGAGTGCATATCCCAATCAGCTAGACTTGGTGTGTCTATCAATCTGCACCAAACATAGTTCCGGCCAGAGTGCATATCCCAATCAGCTAGACTTTCGCGTAACAGCTTGACAGCTTGCACCATGTTCCGGCCAGAGTGCATATCCCAATCAGCTAGACTATGCGAATGAATCTGGACGTTATGGCGAAGGTTCCGGCCAGAGTGCATATCCCAATCAGCTAGACTTTGGATGTCCGTGAATAGGTGCATACCCTGGTTCCGGCCAGAGTGCATATCCCAATCAGCTAGACTAGCATTCCGATAACCCTTTGATTCGTCAAGGGGTTTTTCGGTTTCTGGGGTTTGAAAATCTGCATAAAAATCAAAAAAGATCGAATTGATCGGGCGATTTATTCGCCTTTTGTTTGGCTTTTCCGTGAAACGTGATGATGCGTTCGTATTGTTTGTCAGTGAATTGCAGTATGTTGACGTTACCACCCTCCGGCAAAGCGCCTTCTACTTTTTTGCTTAGCGTATCCACCTGCGCAGAGCTGGTGCAAAAGCGCATGTAGACGCTGTATTGGCTCATCTCAAAACCTAGATCAAGCAGAGTATTGCGAAAGTCAGTCGCAGCTTTTCGCTCCTTCTTTTCGATGACCGGTAGATCAAACATCACCACGATCCACATGAGCCTGTATCCTGAGAGCATTTGGTGCTTTTGCCGGCGTATCTATTGCGCAGAGTGCTACTCATTTTGTATCGAAGAGGCTAAATCCAAGGGCAGGCCAGGCAATGGCAAATCAAGCTTTTCTCGCTCGCCCATGTACACCTGCGCGAGCGAGACCGCGAGCTTTTGAGTACACACCATGACTGGCGTAGCGCCTGCCTCGGTTTGCATATCGTCATACATCACGCGCAGCAAGGCGCGCTTGGTTTCTTGCGATACTTCGCTCTCTCCCGCTCGCTGCAATTGCCAAACTTTCAAATCCACCATCGGGCGGAATGGCTCCATTAAATCATCGACTAAGCGCATGGCGTTGGCATCGTTGCTGTGATGCAGGCCGAGCGTAGGGTGCAGGCCAGCGGCAATGGTTGAGCGAGCCATGGTGGCGCGCAGCACGGTGTAGCCATAGTTGAGCAGGCCATTGATGTTTCCGCCATTTTGATCACGGCGGAAGCCTTCACCGAAGAGCAAAGTCCAATACCTACGAGCGCCTTGTGCTTCCAGATTCTCTGGGTCGCCGCTTTTGACTTTGCCAGCAAGCGCCGCCAGCGGGGCAGGGCTTCGTCCCGTGGCTTCCAAGGCTGCGGCTTGCTGTTCTAGCTTTGCTTTCACGATACTTGCCCACAAACGCTTATGCGTAGGCGCAGTGGCGGCAAGCTGCGCGTCAATTCGCTTGCCTTGCTCATAATTGCCATCAATCGGTATCAGCATGCCCACGGCATTGTGATTGGCTGCGCAAAGCACAAACGGCGCGCCGCGCTGCGCGAGTTCTACGAGCAAGTTGTTCGTGTAACTCAAGCCATGCGCATTGCCAATGACGGCAGCTATATCATCGAGCGGCACTTGCCCCAACTCTTTGCGCTCGCCCTCCGTATCGCGCACCACCATGAAGCCGCGATGCACAAACAGATGCCTCCTGTCGTCGCTGACTTCAACAATGCGGCCAATCATGTTTGTTATTCCTTAAAACCGGGGTCGCGTAGCTCGCCGATGGGGGAGATGGTGACCCGTCGCGATTTGGCGGTGAACAGCGATCCGGCCATTTTTGAAATGTATGCAAACGGATCTTCCTTATCTCGATTCCTTGAATCAACATTGGATTCATTATTCGGAGCTAGAAAAACCTGACCATTCCCGCTCATCTTTGCTATCCGCATTGTGATTGTTGCGCCTGCAGCCTCCAATCGAACAAAATCATTGCCCATCAGCCGCATCACAAGAGACTTACCGCTCAAGCTAACAGTCGGATGACCAAGCCGGCTCAAGCCATGCATTCGTTCCGCTTGATAAGCCTCAAAAGTAGAAATTACTTCCCCTTCCCATTTCCCCTTCTCATTGCGCACAATCTCAATGCAGTAATTGCTATCGCCCTTGTAGCCTTTGTAGGGCCGTGGCTGGCCATCGGGCAGCACGCCATGGCGCTCTGATGATTTCGGGCTGGTGAATTCGATCACCTTGAGATTGTCTTCAACATACGTACGCTTGCCATCCACAACTTTGTGGACGCTAACTCGGCCATTTCCTAGCAAGCCATAGGCGGTGTCGTTGTGCATCGCTCCTTCATGGCCGTGATCGGGCTTGTGGCTCACCCAAATGTTGTCTATCGCGCGTTTGACGGAGTGCCAATAACTTTTATCTTCGTCTGCGCCCCAAGGCTGCGGCATCGAATCGACGAGGCGATTGAGTTGCCGCTCACGCGTGCTCGCGCTGGCTTTTGCAAAGCGCTGGAGCATGCCTTGATCTGTGACAGCAATAACGCAAGCATCCACAGCATGGTGGCGATGGTCGTTACGGTTTTTCTCGCCTTGCAATCCAAGGATATCATTCAAGCCAAATTTTGCGCGGAGCATGGCTGTCATCTGGCCGGGGATCACGCGAGTGTCTTGCGGGCAGATGAGGCTTACATATTCGCGAGCTACTCGGCTGAGGTAGCGTGTGTCGTTCAAGGCACGAGCGAGGAAGCTCTTGTCGTTTTTGAGCCATTGCTCACGCCCGTCGTGCGCAAAGCGGTAGCGTTTGCCGCGCGGCATGCGTTCGGCGCGAAGCAAAATGCTGTCATATGCCCAGCCTTGCGCCGCAAAATCATCGCGTGCATCCCAAGGCGTGCGATTCCGCTTGATTCGGTTGGCCTCGCGGGTGGCTACCGTTTTGTTGTTTAAGCTGTCGTCCAGTGTTTCGCTAAACGGCAAAATGTGTTCAATCTCTACCGAAGGGCTGAGCAGCTTGGCAGCGCTGATCGGCTCGCCTGAATACGGGCATTTGCGGTCTGCCACATCAAAACTCAATTCTTCCCAAAGAATCCATTTTTGGATGTCTGCAATGCGCACGCGCTCCTCGCTGATATTCAACGTACCAGCGATAGATTCTCTAATGCGCGCATTACGTCTCTGGTTGTCTGCTTGGCGCTTATTCGCCTCATCGCGCTGCTCTTGGCTTTGCTTGAGCTCGCGTGCGACTTCAACGATCACTTGCGAAGGGTGGCCATAGCGTTTGATGAGCGCATTAACGACAGTGCGCACTTGATTGAGGCCAATGTGAACTGTAGGGTTGGCAATCTTGCCAAACTTCTTTTCCGGCGGATCGGTCGGCACACCCGTGCCAAAGGCCACAAAGCGGCGCAGTGGCTCGCCGTAATAGAGCAGCTCGGGCAATATTTCGCCTGTGGCAGACGGATTGAGCTGGCTGTGATGGTCAAAGCCAGCATCAATGACGGCTTGCGAATAGGGAATAACGTCTGCTCGCAGCGCAGGAATGATGCGATTCAATGCAGCGCTGCTCAGGCTGCCGTAGCCTTCTGGCAGGCCAGTTTCAGCTAAAGCTTGTGCGGTGGGCTCGTCAACTCCCATTGTGTCAATAAGCCATTTCACGAGCTTGGCTTCGTTTTCTTCTTTTACGAGTTGCCAAGCAATCTCATCTTGCTTAGCTTCGCTAAATTCATACCAACGCTCACCGAACAAATCATCTCTACTTAGGATAGCGCTTGTCACATTGCCTTTGAGTTCCTGCCGCTTCGGGTCTTCAAAATTGAATTGCACTGTGCCACCAAGGCCGAGCAGCTTTTTGATTTGCGTGAAACTGCGCTTACTGTTTCGCTCAAGGGCTTCCACAAGACCATTGCGTTGCTGCATCGTGAGTGGCTCTTGCTGCAAGCCTTCGCGCAAGATTCGCAGGTGATTGACCTCTTGCAAGATGCGCGCACGCTGCGTGCTGGGCAGTGCTAGCGGCGCACGCTCTTCCTCGGGCAGCAAAGTACAACGGCCAGCTTTGACGGGTTTGAGCGGGCGTTGGTGAAGCAAGCAATCTTTGAGTTCTGCGCGGGCAGTTTGATGGAAAAGAGCAGGGTTCAAGCTCGCTTGCTTTGACCAAAGCGCATCAAACTCGTCTTCAATCATGGCGCGATCAATGTAGAGGTCGTAGCTTTTGTTGATGCGATTTTTACCGTCTTCTGTTTTGTAGGGCGTTTGCCGAAAGCGGGCGCGAACCGTGCGTTGCTCGGCTGGCACTTCGCTGTTGGTAAACCGCTTGTGCAAAAGCTCGCCAACTGTGAGGCATTTTTGATCAATGATGTCTTGCCGCAGTTTGCTAATAGCTGTTTTCAATGCACCGCTATCGGTGTCTTTTTTATCCGTCTTGCGGTTGCTTTTGAAGCCGCGCCGCTGATTGATATGAAAGAGGGCGCGAGCGAATTCTTCGCCAGTGAGCGCTTCGTGCAAACCTCTAGCGCGAAGCTCGTAGGGGTTGATCTGCTCTAATGCTTTGCGGTCGTCTTCACTGTTTGGAAAGAAACCGTGCGCTACAAGCGTGTTCATCATGCGCGCTTTGCGCTTGAGCAAACGATCACGTCTGCGGCGCATCGCGCGGGCATCGCGGCGCGTGACCGCGAGCGAGCTGCCGTCTTTGGGGTTGCGTCCATCTGAGAAAATGCGCACACCAGCTTTGATCACTGCAACTGGCTCTTTTGCCTCATTAATCCGCACCATCGCCCAGCCGAGTGATGTTGAGCCCAAATCAAGCGCTAAACGGTATTTCATCTTCATGCCTTTGTCTCCACTATGTCTATTTGCGCAACACGTACATTTTCGTACTCGGTTAAAATACGGATGTTGGTCTGGCCGTAATTTGAGCTTAAATCCAAAGTGTCGGCAATAACTTTGAGATTTCCCGGGCGGATCTGGATGAGCCGATCATCCAAGAGGCGGCAACACTTCGGTGTTGGTTTTCGAACCCACGCGTAGCTAAGAAAGCGCTTCGACCTCTCCAGACCAACACTTTTCATTCCAGTCTTCCGATCAATTGGCCTACCGGCTGTTTGCGGCTGAATGCTGTGATGATGGTGTAAAACTCATCCTCGCGCGTGTTTTTGTATTCAAGTATGACCGTGCCTATTCTTAGGTTGATAGCTTGGGTACGTTGTGACGGTTTGAAGCTATCAAACTCACAGTAAATGGGGCTACCCGGCTTCACCACCTGAGAAATAAATGCGACGGCATCCATCTTGAGCTTCGCGATCTCTGGTGCATGCGCTAGCTCTACGTGGCGCAGACCCCAGCGACCATTCCCTTCTTGCAATCTCACGGGAGCGCGTACAAAATTGCGCAATGGATGTACTATGTTTGGAAATACAGCAAAATCGAGTGAGTTAAAGCTACTAGGAACGAATTTATACATTTAAGTGGGTCAAAGATTATTGATGAGATTATAATTGATTTGGCTGCTCAATAGGTTATTGAGTTCCGGCCAGAGTGCATATCCCAATCATGGCTTATGTATCCATGGTGTATATTAAAGTCATTATCTGATTGGGATATGCGCTCTGGACGCTAACAAGCTGAAAGATGCACCAAATGGAAAGGCCGCTATATGCGGCCTTTCGTCTTTATCGGGATATTTTTAGAGTGTTTTGAGCAGTTCGCAGGCACAGAAATTGCGCAGTGTGCTATTAAATTGGTAGTAATTCGATTGAGCAACTAGGCTTCATCGACGCCATAAAAAAAGCCCGTTTGAGAAATCAAACGGGCTTTTTACTGTCTGCTGGCGGAAACGAAGGGATTCGAACCCTTGATGAGGCTCAACACCCCATACTCCCTTAGCAGGGGAGCACCTTCGGCCACTCGGTCACGTTTCCAGCTAAATGAATTATCGCACGAACTGAGTTGCGCAGGCGTGGCGCTCGCAGCGGTGCAGCCGTGACGGGTAATTCTTACTTAGTCCGCCTTGATGCCGTTTTCAGCAATCACTTTCGCCATACGCTCATATTCGGCAGCGTGTGTACGACCTAGAAAGCGAGGCTCGCCGCCTGTGGGTACGGTGGTGGCCAGCGCCATACGTGCCTGCACGTCGGGTAGTTTCATGATCTCGTTGAAGTGGCCGTTCAGCATGTTGACGACGGCAGCCGGCGTGCCCTTAGGTGCCATGATGCCTTGCCATGCACCTAGATTAGCGCCACGAATGCCTTGCTCTTCTAGCGTTGGTACGTTAGGGGCAAAGGGCGAGCGGGCGCTATCGGCCACAGCGATGTTGGTCAGTGTGCCGCGTTCGATATGTTGGCGCACGGGGCCCAGCGTGGTGTACATGAAGGAGATGTGATTGCCGATCAGATCGACCACGGCTGGCGCGCTTCCTCGATACGGCACTTGCTGGATTTTGACGCCTGCGGTTTTGTTGAACATTTCGCCCAAGATGTGCATCGGACTGCCGCTTCCGGGGCTGCCGTAGGTTTTGATTTTGTCGGCTTTGGCGGCTGCGACCAGGTCTTTCACGGTTTTGATGCCGCTCGTGCTGTTGACGACGAGGAACAGCTGCTGGGTGCCCATGTGAAAAACGGGCTCAAAATCACCCACGGTGTCGTATGCGCCGCCTGTGCCGGGCTTTAAGACGAGGAGGGCAGAGGAGATGGTGCTTGGGGTCATGAGCAGGGTGTAGCCATCAGCGGGTGCTTTGGCGACGAAGGCGTTGCCGATTGTGCCGCTGGCGCCGGGCTTGTTTTCAACCACCACGTTTTGGCCTGTGCGAGCGGCTAACTTTTCGGCGAACAAGCGGCCGAGAGCATCGGTATCGCCGCCAGCCGGATAGGAGACGACGATGTTGATTTGTTTGGCAGGGTAGGCCTGCGCATGCGCAAGGCTGGGCGCAAAAATGGCGGCTGCTGCGCTCAGAGCGGTGGTGCTTGCTACAAAATAGCGGCGTGATGAATTAACCATATAAGCTCCTCGTTAAAAAACAATAGATGCAGATTAAATCAATTCACTGATAAAAGCACTGGATGTTTGACCTAAGTTTGGTTTCATGTGGGAACTGCTTTGCCGCAATGGGAGGCGAGTAGTGCATACCAAGGATGCGTGGCCTGCGACAAAGTTGTGTGTGTGTCGAAATGGGTGAGGCCTGCTTGCTCGTGCAGCGCCACGGGCGCGCCTTGTGATTGCAGCAGGGCATTCAAGCGGCGGTTGGACAAAAGGACGCGTTCGCTGTCGTGCTCGCCGGTGCTGAGCTCAAAGGGAATGCGGTTGCCGGCCGCCCAACAGATGGGGCTGAGTACGGCATCATCGAGCGGTTTTTCCAGTACGAGCTTGTAAACACGCTCTTCCAAGCTGCCGGGCGGCGGCGCAGGATGGTGCAAATCCATGATGGCGCTGATGGGCAAGCAGGCGCGGATGCTGCTTTGCACCTTGCTTTGTCGGCGCAGAGCAATGAGGCAGGCCAAATGCCCGCCTGCGGAGTGGCCCGAGAGCACGATGCGATTCACATCGCCACCAAAGTCGTGAGCCTGGGCGTGCACATGGTCAAGGCAGGCTAAGGCATCTTCGTAGGCAGCGGGTAGTTTGTGTTCTGGTGCGAGCCGATAGGAGGGCGCAATGAGCACGATACCTAGTGCGCACACATGCTGCGCCATGAAATGAATGTAGTCGCGGTAGCCATTCGTCCAGCCGCCGCCATGCCAAAAGATGAGGATCGGAGCAGCGTTTGCATGGGCAGGTGAAAAAACATCAAATTTCTGCAAGCGATGCGACCCGTAGGCCGCGCCGCGCTGGACTTTCAAGCCTTTGAAATCAGCCTCGCGCGCCCATGCCATCACTTGCTTTGCATAGTTCGTTGCCGCTGCAAAGGGCATGGGCATTTGTCCATCGGGATCGTTTTGCGGGTTCAGGGCATGGATCGTGTTCATGTTTCTGATGAGTAAAGTCTGTAGAGGCGAGTTCAAAGGTGTCAGCCGTGCGGCGATACTGGCGTTAAACAAGTCAAGAAATTTTTAGGAAAGATTCTGAAATGTATGCCAACGATTTTGCGCCTCATTCAGCGGGTTTATCCCGTCGCTCTTGCCTGCAAATCAGCCTAGCCTCCGGTCTGCTCAGCTCTGGCTTACTGCCTATAGCTGCACTCGCGCAGGGTCAGACGCAAGATGAAGTATGGGTGGATGCTGCGCGAGATCGCTCGCTGCCTGTGTTGCTGCGCTGGCCAGCAGGCAAGCCGCTGGGTGTGATGGTGTATTCGCATGGTTTGGGTGGGCGGCGCGATGGCGGCGATTATTGGGGCAAAGCCTGGACGCAGGCCGGGTTGCTGGTGGCGCATGTGCAGCATCCGGGAAGTGACGCGCCTGCGATGAAGGGCGGTTTCCCCTCACTTCGCAAAGCGATGCAGCCCGAGCAACTGATGGCGCGTATGCAAGACATGCGCTTTGCGATTGCCGAGATCAATCGACGTAAGGCTTCTGGCGCTGCTCTTTGGGGTGCTGTGCCGGTTGACAAAATGGCCGTAGGTGGCCATTCTTTTGGCGCACGCACCACGATGCTGACTGCGGGCTGGCAACGCAACGGAAATAACGGCACTGATCCTCAGCCCAAGGCTTTCGTGGCGATGAGCCCTGCTTTAGCCAGCAAAAACAACTTGGCGCAAAGCCGCAAAGAAATGGCCTCAGTCACGCGGCCATTTTTAATGTGTACGGGTAGCTTAGATGGCGAGATCATGGGCAATGGCGAGACGCCCGAGAGCCGCCGGATGGTGTTTGATGCCATCCCTGCTGGCAAAAAGGCGCTGCTGTGGATCGATGGCGCAGATCACTTCACCTTTGCGGGCAACGAGAAACTTATTCCCAGCACCTTTATCGTGCGCCGTGAAAAGGCCACACTCGATGCTGAAGGCCTGCATCATGAGCGCGTGGCTCGCATCAGCACGGCTTGGCTGAAGGAGCAGCTTTTTGGGCAAGCGATGGGCGCGACCACATCGCAGGCGTTTGGCTTAGGCGCAACAGATCAGTTTTTACGTGGCTAACTCATCACTATCTATTTAATAGCACGTTGCGCAATAAATACGCCGGCTAACAGTAGTTTTCTTGAATCAAGGGAAGACTAAAGCGCCTAAGCCGAGCATTTTCGGTTTGGCAAAAGCTTTCCATGCGCCTTCAGGTTGCGCGAGCCGATCAGCCACGGCCCACCAAGCGCTGGGATTGAGACCCATGCCGAAATGGCTGGCAATGACTTCGATGTTTTCGGTTTGCTTGTGGCCTAGCGCAGGCACATTACTTTGAATACTGCCCTGCCAAGCGACGATGCCGTCTGTCTTTGAATAGATGCTGCTGGTAGGCAGAGGCGGCGCGATGTGCAGCTCAAAACTATCGGCCTCGCGCTCAATCTGTCGCCCGCTCACCATTTCATACAAACGCCAAGCATTCGTTGAGCGCGGGCTGCCAGAAAATGGCGTGCCCAGCGTGATCACGCAGCGCACGCTATCCGGCAGCGCTTTGGCAATCTCACGCGCATAGATGCCGCCCAAACTCCAGCCCACGAGGCTCACCTTTCGGCCCGATTGCACAAACGCTTCGTACACCTTGTCTTTGATCGCATCGAGCACGCCTGCGCGCGGCCCAAAATTGCTGCCTTGCTCCCAACCAGTCACGTCGTAGCCTAGCGACTGCAGATATTTGCGCAACGGCATGGTTGATGTGTCATTGGCTGCTAAGCCGGGAAAGACGATCACGCTGTGGCCATCGCCACCGGGCGCACGTTGCAATGCGGGCCAGGCCGGTAACAGAGCCGCGAATTCCCAAAATGCCCTGAATTCCATGGCTAGCAAGCCCATGCCTGGCGCAGTTAGCTCTTGGGCGTTAGGTGCAACAGTTCGATCCGATGGGGCGGATACAGACTTGAATTTTTTAGCAGTTTGTGCAGAGGGCATGGAGAAATAGTTTAAGGCAGGCCATTGAATCAATGAACGCATTGTGGAAGAGATGACGCACTGAAATTTAGAAAGTCATTGATCAGAGATTTTTCTAGGGGAACGGCTCACATTTTTCGTCGCCTGTGAGACGACAACCTTCGTGGTTTTCCCTTGCGAATGTATTTTTGAAAGTTTGGTGTCAGTTCAACTCAAAAGCCCCATGTCTTTAATCATCTGCTCTGTTGATTCTGCGATGCACAGCATTTGCTGTGCATAATTAGTTTGCTATTGAACAGATAATCACAAACGTGCTCACAGAATCAGAAACCCTCCTTGTCGCGAAATTGCTTCGCGGCAGCGTCGCTTTTCAAGGCATGCCTGAGAAGATTTCTCAGCGTGTTGCTTCTTTGATGGCGATGCGTGACTATAAGATTGGCGAGCATCTCATGCGAGAGGGCCAGCCCAATGCCGGCTATCTAATGATCATGGTCTCGGGAGAGGCGGAGATTGCTAGCAGCCACATGCAAGAGGGCGGCCATTTGGTGCATCGCTTAGCGCAGCCGGGGCATGTGATTGGTGAGGTGGGCTTCATTGATGGGCAAGCGCATTCAGCCAGCTGCGAAGCTCTGGCGTTTACGCGCGCTGCGGTGCTCAGCCGCGATGATTTCATCAAAATGTTTGAAGCCGATGCACTCTCAGCCTCGCAGCTCATGGCCGGCTTGCTGCGCCTCTTGGCGCAGCGCATTCGCCACGCTAATCGCCATATGATTGCGCAAGATCAGCAAATTTTGCAACTTCAAACCGAGCTGCTTTCCTTGCAGCAAGCCAAGCCTCTGCGATCTAGATAAATGAGCTGAGTGCTCCTGATTTGTGAGCACGCTACGCATATTTCATGCCGGCTAGAGAATTAAAACTAAATAGTTAATCTTCTAAATAGCTTGTTCATTCGTGCTGAAAATGGGTTGCCAGAGCGTGCCCACAACCGCATAATCGCAGCTCAATACAAATACATAACAAATGAGGAGCGGGGCGATGCAAGAAGGCTATTTTCAGCTCAGCCGGCGTAGCTTTGTGGGTGTTGCAGGGACGAGCGGACTGCTGCTCAGCGTGCATGAGCTCAGCATAGCCAAACCGACCACGCTCTTGCATCCCGCCGCCTTGGCGCATCCTGCACCGCATGCGCATTTGAAGGCCGCACCGGGCTGGTCTGGCTCGCCGGGCCAAGCGCGCTATCGTATTGAAGGCATGGCCAAAGTCACAGGGCAAAAAATTTACGCGAGGGATTTTCGCGCCAAAGACATGGCGGGTTGGCCGGCCAACGAACGCGTGGCAATGATCGTTCGGGCGCAGGATGCGACGCGCCTCTTCACAGGCATCAACTTGGACGTGTTGCCTGCCGAGCTAAAGCCGTTGCGCACTATCTTGCAACCCGATTTATTAACGCTGAAGTTGGAGCTGCCGTTTTCCATGGGCGCGCCGGCCAGTGGGCAGCCGGGCGAGGGTGGCAGTTGCACCAACGTCCAAACCCCAGCCAAACAATTGCTCGTGCAGCCCGGCACGCAGCCGCAGTTCTATGGCCAAGCGGTTGCGATTTTAATTTTCAAAGATGGGCAGCATTACCGTGCGGCCAAGCGAATTTTGCAATTTAACCCGAGCCTAGTGAGCTACGGCGCGGTTGCGCCAGCATCGTGCTTTGAGGCGTATTCGCCGATTAACTACCTCACTCGCTACGACGGGCCCAGTACACCGGTAGGTTCACCTCCATTTTCTCAGGTGCAACTGGGCTTTGAATCCAACCCCTTTGCGGCCAACAACTGCGGCCATCCCTACAACACGCTGGCGGCGCAAATGCGCACATTGATTGATCAAAGCTTAGCCAATCCAGCCTACAAAACATTTGGCGGCACATTCTCCACCCAAGTTCTTGATCCGATGTTCATGGAGCCGGAGTCGGGGTTGGCTTGGCTCGATAGCAGTAGCGCGACGATGCATTTGGTGCTCGGCACGCAAGCCACCAATGGCGATGTGAATGATATTGCAGTCATGTTGGGCAGCAAAGAATCCCGCGTCAAAGTGGGTCAAGTGTCGCTGTATTCTTGCTACCCCGGCGGTGGCTTCGGTGGAAGGGATGTCTCTACTTTTCCGCCTTTGCTGGCTGTTGCAGCTGCGCTCTCAGACGCACCCGTGCGCATCGCGCAAGATCGCTATGAGCAATTCCAATCGGGCTTGAAACAGTTGGCCAGCAAGATCACGCACAGCTTGGCTGTTGATTCGAGCGGCAATTTTGTGGCCTTCAAAAGCCAGCAAAGTTTGCCCTCAGGCGGCAATAACAACTACAGCCAATTCGTGGCCATGCTCACGGCCTATTGCGGCCTCTCGGGCTACAACATTAAGCAAGCCTATGTCGATGCGACGGCTCAGCCCTCGCTTGGCGTGGTGGCGGGTTCGATGCGCGGCTTTGGTGGGCCGCAGGCGAGCTTTGCGGTGGAGAGCTTGGTCGATGCGGCTGCTGTCTCGCTGGGGCGTGATCCGATTGCGCTGCGTGAGCAAAACGTGCTCAAAACAGGGGATCGCACGATCACCGGCGCGCCACTGACGCAAACCATGAAGCTTGCTGAGATTTGCCGCCTTGCGCGATCCCATTCGCTGTGGACGCAGCGCGAGCAGGTCAAACTAGAAAAAGCGCGGCAAGGCATCGCATACGGCGTGGGTTTTGCATTGGCCAATCAAGCCTACGGCACGGGCACCGATGGCGTGATGGCTGAAGTCTCGATTTCCCCAAGTGGCGAGCTGTCCGTGCGCAGCAATTGTGTCGACATGGGCAATGGCAGCGCCACCACGCTGGCCATCAGCACGGCGGGCTTTGCGGGCAACAACGCAGCGCAGGTGCAGATGGGCGATGTGGGCACGTTTGCTGCGCTCAAGATGACGACATTTGCACCTCTTGTGCCTTGCCCAGTGCCCAATCCGCCACCGCCGAGCCCGTGGGTTAGCAACCCGGCTTACACGGCGTCGTTTTCCATGTCATCGAGCGCCTGTCTGACGGCTTTTCACCAAGTGCATGTCACAAACCAAGCCACACGCGCTTTGTTGGATGCCGCGCTTTTGCCTGCTGCAGCCCTCCTGTGGAATCAGCCCCTCTCGGCATTGCAGGGCAAAACGGCTTGGCAGGGCGGTGCGTTGATCCTGCCTGGTTCACTCAGCTTGCAGCCGCTCAGCATGGCGATGCTGGCCGCGCAAATTTACAGCGTGGGGCTGCCTAAGGCGGCGATGGTGCATGGCCTGTATCAAGGCACTTGGGTCAGCGCCAGTTATCTGCTGTCGGGCAGTCTGCGCGCCATGCCGATTGATGGCCTCGCGCTGCAAAGCTCGGCATCTGGGCAGGCTTGGCAAGTGATCACGCGGCAAAACGTGATCCCTCCCGCGCCGAATGCCCAGCTCTATGGCCGCAGCCTGTACGCGCCTTCCGGAGCTTTGGTGGCGGTTGAGATCAATCCGCAAACGGGGCAACCGAAAGTGATGCAAGTCGAGCTGTGGGTCGATGCGGGTAAAGTGCTGCAACCCGATTTGCTGCTCGGCCAAGCGCAAGGCGGCATTGCGATGGGCATTGGTTATGCGCTGCTAGAGAATTTGCCGCTGGAGGCTGGCGGCGCAGGCGATGGCCGCTGGAATCTAGATCGCTATCACGTGGCGCTCGCCTCCGATATGCCTCGCATCCTGAATATCACGCCGCTGCCCACGACGGAGCAGACGGCCAAAGGCATCGCCGAGGCCGTGCTGTGCCCGATTGCGCCGGCGATTGGTAACGCGATTGCACACGCGACTGGCAAGCGATTCAACAGCTTGCCAATCACCGCAGCGCAAATTAAGGGAGCATGAGCATGAAACAAGTCACCGTGAACTTCACGCTCAACAACCGCCCAATCACCGCAACCGTGCCTGATGATCTGGCCTTGGTGGATTATTTGCAGGAAGAACAGGGCTTATCGGGCACGCGGCTTTGCTGCGGCATTGGCGTGTGCAAGGTCTGCACCGTCAAGGCGCAGCGCGCGCCCAGCTCGCAAGGCCAGCCGATGCTGGCGTGTTCCACGCCCGTGGCGCTGCTACAAGGGCAGACGATTACCACGGTAGAGGGCGTGGGCAGCGCGGCAGCGCCGAGCCGAGTGCAACAAGCCTTTCTCGATCATTTTGCTTTTCAATGCGGCTACTGTACGCCGGGCTTCGTCATGGCCACGACGATGCTGATCGAGCGGCTTCGCGTCTCACCCGTTGCTCTAGACCAGCTGGATTTTGCGATTGAAGATGCCGTGGGCCAACATATTTGCCGTTGCACCGGTTATGCGCGTTACTACAAAGCGATTCGTGCCGTGGTTTTGGCAGAAGGAGGGCTGGTGAAATGAAGCGTTTTTTCTTCTTGATATTTGTGGTCTTGAATGTCCATGTTCAGACCCGAGCGCAGACTTTTTATGAATACGGCGCGCAATGCGCACGTGAAGTCACGCCGATCCCGGCTTTCAGTTGTATGGCCGGCGAGGTCATTCCGATCACGGTCAATGGCCAAATCACCACGAGCTACACCGCGACGTGTGACAAGCCCTCCATGGTGCCAGCATTGGACGCAGGCAATCAAGGTCAATGCGTCCCCGGATCGCGCGCACTCGTCTTGCGCGACGACGAGCAAGCGCAGATCAGCGCGATTTGCCGCAAGTACGTTGTGCGTGATCCATTGAGCCACTTTTTTGATGAGATCAATATCGTCTCGCACAACCTCACCAATGGCAAAACCTGCTGGTTCACCGCCAAAGCAGCCAGGCCCTTCACTGTTGGTGCAGGCATCAATGGCCGCATCGTGCCGTCGCCCTCTGGCTTGCCCACAACACCCACTTCAAGAAACGCACCGCGAGGCTACGAAAAAATCCATCCAGAGAGCGAAGCTTTGACCTCCGATTGGAAAGTGGCCAAAACCTCGCTGCCCAATCCATCAGCCTTGTGGATGAGCCCCACGCAACTGGTGAAGAACGAACCCATGTGCGTCAAATGCCACGACAGCGGACCGTATATGTACAGCCCCTATATCGCGCAAACGACGCAACTTCCGAGTAACCCATTTGGTAAATACCAGCCCCGTGCCATTGGACAAGCTTTCAAAGCCTGGCCGCAGCCTTTCGCTATGACCACGCGCGGCAACACCTGCACCACTTGCCACCGCATGGGCAATATGCACTCCTGCGGCCTCGCTACGCTGCAAGCCACAGGTGTCGTTACAGCAACCGGCACCAGCGCTACTGGTCAACTATTCCCCTTGTCCCACTGGATGAACCCTGGCAATCTGCACAGCAAGTTGCAATGGGATGAAGCCTTCAAAAAGAGCGCAAAAGAGATTGCTGATTGCTGCGCGAATCCCAATGGCGCTGCATGTCAGAAGATCAGCTACGACACGCCAGTGGGTCAAACAGGACAGCGCTGAGCTGCTAAAGCAAGTTAGCTGCGGTTCTCGCGAAACGGATTGCGTTGCGCGAGATGCTCCACATACTCGCCGATGCCATTTGTCTCTCGCTCAAGAAATCGGCTGACGGCATCGGCAAATTGCGGATGCGCCAGCCAATGCGCACTGCGCGTGACGACGGGGAGCAGGCCGCGCGCCATTTTGTGTTCGCCTTGTGCGCCGCCTTCAAAGCGATCGAAGCCGTGTTCGATACACCACTGCAAGGGCTGGTAGTAGCAGGCTTCAAAGTGCAGGCTATCGACGCGGCCAACAGCGCCCCAGTAGCGGCCATAAGCCACTTTCTCCCCTACTTTTTTTGAACGATTTTGGCTGTTAGCCGGCGTATCCTCTGCGCAAAGTGCTATCGAATTAATAGTATCGTTACTCATGTCTTGGATGGCGATCAAGCTGCATGCGATGGATTGTCCTTCGTGCTCAGCGATAAAAAGCAGCCAGTTTTGAGGCAAGGTGTCTTGCATGCTTTGGAAGAATTCGCGGCTGAGATAAGGCGGGTTGCCATGCTCAAAGTAGGTGCGTTCATAACACTGGTAGAAAAAATCCCAATCAGCGTTGCATATTTCTGCGCCACGACTCCATCGCCAGTTCACGCCAGCATCAGATACTTTGCGACGCTCAGCGCGGATTTTTTTACGTTTGTCTTGGGCAAAGGTAGCAAGAAAATCCTCGAAACTTTTGTAGCCTGTATTCGACCAATGAAACTGCACCGTCTCGCGCTGCATCAGGTGTTCAGTTTTTGCAGCGGCTTGATCTGCATCAGAAGCAAACAGCGCATGTACCGATGAAATCTTCTCTCGCTCACAAAATAAGAGCACTTCGCGCAATAAATACGCCGGCGAGAAGCCAGTTTTGCATAAAAATCGCGTGCCTGGCACCGGCGTGAAGGGCACAGCAATCGTGGCTTTGGGGTAATAGGCCAAACCGTTTTCTTGATACGCGCGCGCCCATGCGAAATCAAAAACGTATTCGCCATAGGAATGCGGCTTCAAATAAAGCGGGCAAGCTGCCAGCAGTTCTTCGGATTCTTTTGCGTAAAGCGCAACGAACCTCGCATCCCAGCCTGTCTTCTTGACGGCTGAGCCAGAAGTGTGCATCGCGGCCAAGTATTCGTGGCGCATGAAAGGCGTTGGCGCGTCGCATGAGCGCAGTAACCCGTTCCACTGTGCGGCATTGATCTCCAGAGGCGAGCTGTGGATGCGGGTGACATAATCCTTTTCAGTCATTGAGTAAATTTGTATGAGCTTGAATATTTGTGTTGCCCAATTAAACCTCACGGTGGGAGACCTTGTTGGCAATGCCAGCAAAATCATCGCCTCTGCACGCGCGGCGTATGCGAAAGGCGCAAGGCTGGTAATCACGCCTGAGTTATCGATCTGCGGCTATCCACCAGAAGATTTGCTGCTGCGGCCAGCATTTATGACGGGTTGTGAGGAGGCGGTGCAACGTGTCTCAAGTGAGCTGGCTGATTTGAAGGGCTTGCATGTGGTTGTCGGGCATCCGACGGGCTCGCAGGTGCGGGGCAAAAGCGTCAGCGTGCAAAAGCGGCATAACGCGGCTAGCGTGCTTTTTGAAGGGCGGCGTATTGAAACCTATGCCAAACGCGAGCTGCCGAACTATCAGGTGTTTGATGAGCGCAGATATTTCACGCCAGGGCAGGGCAGCTGCGTTTTTACGGTCGATGGCGTATCCATTGGGTTGCTGATTTGCGAAGATGCTTGGTTTGAAGAGCCTGCTAGGGTAGCAAAAGATGCAGGCGCTGAAATGTTGGTTGTAATCAACGCCTCGCCCTGGCATGTGGGCAAGGGTGCGGAGCGAGAAGCGCAGATGCGCGAGCGCTGCATCGCTACTGGTTTGCCATTGGTGTATGCGCATTGTGTGGGCGGGCAAGATGAGATCGTGTTTGAAGGGCGCTCGTTTGCTCTGAATGCGGATGGTGCGTTGGCGGGAAGAGCGATCTCATTCGTTGAAACGTCGTTTGACGTGCAGATTTTTAAGGAAAATCGGCAGTTAGCCGGCGTGAAATCTGCGCAGAGTGCTATCAAATTAGTATCAACCATTGAAACAGATCGCAGTGCAGAAGCCGATTTGTGGGATGCGCTCGTGCTCGGCACGCGAGACTACATCGTTAAAAACGGCTTCCCCGGCGCGCTGCTCGGCCTCTCCGGAGGGATCGATTCCGCGTTGGTTTTAGCGATAGCGGTTGACGCACTTGGCAAGCAAAATGTGCGCACTGTAATGATGCCTTCGCCCTACACCGCAGACATCAGCTGGATCGATGCGAGAGAAATGGCCAAGCGCTTAGATGTCCGCTACGACGAAATCTCCATCCTTCCCATGTTTGAAGCCTTCAAAGCCACGTTGGCCGATGAATTCAAAGGCCGCGCGGAAGACACCACAGAAGAAAACATCCAAGCCCGCATCCGAGGCACGCTGCTCATGGCGCTGTCCAACAAATTCGGCGCAATAGTTCTAACCACCGGCAACAAAAGTGAGATGGCCACCGGCTACTGCACGCTTTACGGCGATATGGCCGGCGGCTTCGCGGTGATCAAAGATTTAGCGAAGACTACAGTTTTCAAACTCTGCCAATGGCGGAACGTTAATGATCCCTACGGCACAGGCGCATCACCGATCCCCGAGCGCATCATTACCCGCCCACCCAGCGCCGAGCTGCGCGCCGACCAGACCGATCAAGACAGCCTGCCGCCCTATGACGTGCTCGATGCCATCCTAGAGCGCTACATGGAAAACGATCAAAGCATCGAAGAGATCATCGCAGCCGGCTTCCCCCGCGAACACGTCGAGCGCGTCACCCGCCTCATCAAAATCAACGAATACAAACGCCGCCAAGCCCCACCGGGAATTCGCGTGACGCATCGGAGCTTTGGCAAGGATTGGCGGTATCCGATTACATCTAAGTTTCGGGCTTGAAGTTTTTTGGCACTCGTCGGTTCCGCGCCACTTGAGTACCTGCGGCCTACCGTTGGGTATTTGCCTCAGCAAATTTTTTGAAAACACACGCGACTAAGACTGTCGCAATCCAACCCTCGCCCCGCGCGCCTTCCAAAAAATTTCTGATTCAAATACCCAACGGTCTCCGCTTCATAGTTGGCTGGCACGTGGTTTCTAACGCAAATATCGTTCGACCGCAAAGAGATCGCCAACGCGCAACTTTTGCATTCGCAAGGCAAGAACTGTTAGCACTAACGCGTTTCGAATCTTAAAATATTTCCAGCGGAGACCGTGAGGTATTTGGATCGGAAATTTTTTTGGAAGGCGCGCGGGGAGAGAGTTGACTAGCAACGCTTTCAATCGCGTGTGTTTTCAAAAAAATGTTCCGAGACGAATACCTCGCGGTAGGCCGCAGGTACAAACGCTCGCGTAAAACCCTTCGAGCGCACAAAACGAAAGCAAAAGCAGCGAGTTCAAACAGATCGCTGCCGCACCGCCTCATACAAACACACCGCGCTGGCCACCGAAACATTCAAGCTCTCCACAGCGCCGAGCATCGGAATGCGCACCAGCTCATCGCAGGTCTTCTTCGTCAGCGCCCGCATGCCAGGCCCCTCTGCGCCGAGCACGAGGGCGACTGGCCCTTTCAGATCAATCTCGTGAATCGTCTTCTCGGCATCCTCGCTCGTACCAATCACCCAAATATTGCGCTCTTTAAGCTCACCTAAAGTGCGGGCAAGATTCGTCACCATCAGATAGGGCACGGTCTCTGCTGCTCCGCTGGCTACTTTAGCGACCGTCGCATTGATGCCCACCGCGTGATCCTTCGGTGCGATGACTGCATGCGCGCCCGCACCATCGGCCACGCGCAAACAAGCACCTAAATTATGCGGATCGGTCACGCCATCGAGCACCAAAATGAGAGGCGTATGCGGTTCAGATGAGGCCTCAAGTTGATCCAACATATCATCCACCGAATGCGCTTGAATCAACGGATTGACCACCGCCACGACACCTTGGTGCATCATGCCGCCGCACATACGCGTGAGCCGTGCGCCATCAGACTCAATCAACTTTAAGCCCGGTGTGGCGGCCGCCGCTTCCTTCGCGCGATCTTGAAATTGCTTCATGCGCGCATCGCGGCGCGTCACGTCGATATGCAACTCCAAAATAGATGGGGCGGCAGTTTTCAGGCGTACGCCGACTGCGTGAAAGCCGTAGAGAAGTTTGTTGGAAGTGGTCATCGTCTGATTATCCATGGCAGTTTTTCCGCAGCGAAAAGTACGCTAAAAAGTGCCTCCGGGTATAATCCATGTAACAGCAACGCAAGTGCGACAGCAACACCTCCGTAGGCCACGCGCCTCACACGCAAGGATTGCACACCAAATGTTCGCCCAACCCCCTTGCGCTGCTCTTCCAAAAAAACGCTGTGCCTTAGGCTTCAATTTGCCTCGGCTCACGTATTTGTCTTTGATTTTTCTCTATTAGGTGTCTGCATGCCCACTAAAACCGCCCCTAAACCCGTCACCAAAGCCGCAGTCAAGGCTGCTCCCGTTGTCGTGAAAGCCGCCCCAGCTAAGCCTGCTGCAAAGGCAGTGCCAGAGAAGCCAAAGGGCGCTAAGCGTGGCCCAAAGCCCAAGGGCAGCATCAATACCGAGAGCGATGTAGAAATCGAAGCGATCATCGACGAACCGCATGAGCCCGTTCCAGTGCAGCTTGATGAAAACGGCGAGAAGATCAAGCCGCTACGCATGAAAATCTCCAAGGCCAAAGAGCGCGCCTTGATGAAAGAATTTGGCCTGGATGAAACCGTTTTGTCCGAAGAAGATTTGGCCAAGCGCCGCACGCGCTTGAAGGCTCTGATCAAACTCGGCAAAACGCGTGGCTACTTAACGCATGGCGAGATCAACGATCACCTGCCCGACAAACTCGTGGATGCTGAGACGCTGGAAGTCGTTTATTCGCTGCTCAATGACATGGGCATTGCCGTGTATGAGCAAACGCCCGATGCCGAGACGCTGCTGCTCAACAACGTCACGCCCACGGCTGCCAGCGAGGAAGAAGCTGAAGAAGAAGCCGAGGCAGCACTTGCCACCGTGGATTCAGAATTTGGTCGCACGACCGATCCTGTGCGCATGTATATGCGCGAAATGGGCACGGTGGAGTTGCTCACGCGGGAAGGCGAGATCGAGATCGCTAAGCGCATCGAAGGCGGCCTGAACGCGATGATGGAGGCTATTTCGCACAGCCCCGCCACGATTCAAGAAATCTTCAACATGATGACTGAGGTGCAAGAGAAGAAAGTCTTGATTTCGGCAGTCGTCGATGGTTTTGCCAATCCGAATGCAGCAGATGACTTCGTGGCCGAAGAAGATTTTGACGAATACGACGACAGCGAAGGCGATGAAGAAGCCAAGGCCAACAAAGCTATGACCAAGCGTTTGGAAGAACTTCAAGTTGAAGCCTATACCCGCTTTGATGTGATTCGCGGTCATTTCGAGAAGCTGCACAAAAATTACGACAAAGAAGGTTACGGCACGCCAGCCTATTTCAAAGCGCAAAAAGCGGTCACCGATGAGCTGATGCTGATTCGCTTCACTGCCAAGACGATTGAGCGTTTGTGCGAGATGGTGCGCGGGCAAGTGGCTGATGTGCGCAAAGTCGAGCGTGAATTGCGCAAAATCATCGTCGAAAAATGCGGCTATCCGCAAGAAAAATTCGTCGAAGAATTTTCGGGCCGCGACAAAATGGGCAAGAAAGTGACCAGCCATTTGCTCGATTTGAAATGGATCGAATCACATGCCAAAGTTGGCAAGAGTTGGTCAGCTGCGATGGGGCGCTATATTCCGCCGGTGCAAGAGTTGCAGCAAAAATTGCTCAATCTACAAGCCCGCGTGGTGGTGCCGCTCGATGATTTGAAAGACATCAACAAGCGCATGAACGATGGCGAGCGCAACTCACGCCATGCTAAGAAAGAAATGATCGAGGCTAACTTGCGCCTTGTGATCTCGATTGCGAAGAAATACACGAATCGCGGCCTGCAATTCTTGGATCTGATCCAAGAAGGCAACATCGGCTTGATGAAAGCGGTGGATAAATTCGAATACCGCCGGGGCTATAAATTCTCTACTTACGCGACGTGGTGGATTCGCCAAGCGATCACGCGCAGCATCGCCGATCAAGCGCGCACGATTCGTATCCCGGTTCACATGATCGAGACGATCAACAAGATGAACCGCATCAGCCGTCAGCATTTGCAAGAATTCGGCTTCGAGCCGGATGCCGCGCTGCTCGCTGAGAAAATGGAGATCCCAGAAGACAAGATCCGCAAGATCATGAAGATCGCCAAAGAGCCAATCTCGATGGAGACGCCAATCGGCGACGATGACGACAGCCACTTAGGTGATTTCATCGAAGACAGCGCCAACACCGCCCCTCTAGAAGCAGCGATGCAAGCTGGCCTGCGCGATGTGGTCAAAGACATCTTGGACAGCCTTACGCCACGCGAAGCCAAAGTGCTTCGCATGCGCTTTGGTATCGAGATGAGCACGGATCACACGCTGGAAGAAGTCGGTAAGCAATTCGACGTGACGCGCGAGCGCATCCGCCAGATCGAAGCCAAGGCGCTGCGCAAACTCAAGCATCCATCGCGCTCGGACAAGCTACGGAGTTTTGTGGATAACGCTTAAGAGTCGCTTGCTTTAAAAAAACCGCCCGAGGCAACTCGGAGCGGTTTTTTTTATTGCATTTTATGAGGTAAAAAACCAATAGCCGGCGTATTTGTTGCGCAGAGTGCTATTAAATTAATAGTAGTTCATAGAGCAATTTCTGGCTAGAGGTTTGCTTGCTTATGCGTTTGTTCACCAACGAGCGTAGACAAACTTGCCAGCCATTGCGGCAACTGCGCTAACAAGAGTGCCCCACGCGATGTCTAGGAAGGCAAGGCCGAGTGGGTAATCTTTCAATGTAGCAAGGTTGGTTAAATCGTAAGTTGAGTAGGTGAAAAAGCCAAAGGCCGCGCCCCAAAGTGCGGATTTGAACAAACCCGAGGTTGCCGATTGAGGCACAACAGCGAAAAACATTAATCCGACTGGAAACATAACGTAAAACAGAGCTGCTGCAATCAGATTAGGAGAGGGTGCCATCAAATGCCCCATGCCCGCTTGATACCAAGGCATTGCAATTACACCTAGCCAGATCATGTCAATAACTAGCATGACTGCAAATGTGGCACTGTAGCTGGCTAGCCAGCGCATCAAATTTATTTTCATAGCGCATAGTCCCACAAATGTGAGATGCTGCCTAGGCGAACCGTGGATACCAAGTTATGGCCTGAATCTCGAATTCAAAAAAAGAGGCTCGTAACGAGCCTTTAAAAAAACGAACCAAGTACAACAAGAGCTCGGTTCGCTGTCCACTAATTCCAATACTGATTTAGCTTAAGCCTTGTGTTCAGCAGGCTTGACTTCAAGCGTGACGGTAGGTTTGTCGCTCTTGCCAAACCATGTGTCCGTCGCTTTGTCTGACCATTCACTAATTTGCTTTTCAGCTTCTTCTTTGGCCACGCCGTAATGCACTTGAATTTTGCCGGCGAGCTGGTCACGCTTGCCTGCGATAACGTCCATGTCATCGTCAGTGAGCTTGCCCCATTGCTCTTTGGCCTTGCCAGTGACTTGCTTCCAATTGCCTTGAATTTGATCCCAGTTCATGATGATTCCTTTGAGTGATTAGATGAATAAGCCGCAGGCCTTGTCAGCCGCGGCTGCTTTTTGCGGTGCGACCGCAATTTCAGGTTTACGGACGTACCGTAATTTCGTTCTTGACGCTTTTCACGCCTTTGACATTCGATGCGATGCTGCCGGCCATGGATTTTTCTGTGGTGTTTTTCGCAAAACCAGAAAGCATCACTGTTCCGTTCAGCGTCTCAACGCTGATGCTCGATGCATCCACTTGTTTATCGTCTACAAAGCGCGCTTTGATGGAAGTCGTGATGGCTGTGTCATCGATATAAGCGCCTACAGTTTCTTGACCTCGTGTGACGGCGCAGCCTGTGGTTGTAAGAACAGCTAGGCCGATAACTACAACAGCGAGCAGATTTTGAATTTTCATAAGAGCCTTTTTGAATCGTTTGTGAATCCAGCGCCTGAGCGCTAGGGGGAATAGTTAATGTAGATTGGATGTATTTTTCTAGCCATCAGCGCGAGGCGCATATCCGTGTCAGACAACATGCCGAGTTGCGTTTATTGCACAAATCATCAATGCATCAGCGTCCAAATAGTCCAGCGAGCAGGGCGTTCGTTTTTACTAAATGCCACGGCCTCGCAATGCATAGCAACGCGCCCACAATAAATGCGCCCGCCACAAGTTTGACTGGGCTGCGTTTTGCGATTGGCAATAACAGTATGTTGCTTGCCTCAAATGCGTTCTTTCCTAAGATCATCCAAGGGTTTTTTGCCCAGATGCCCTGCGCAGCGTGCATAAACAGCTGCGCCGTGGGTTGGCCTTTGAGGAGGCCAAGGAGGCTGTCGAGCGTGTTGTCTGGTAGCTGTTCAGAAACACGCTTGTCAGCTCCGCCATCGCCGCCAAGTTGCAACGCCTGCCGCAAAGCGATCCGCGAGCGCGTCATGCGCAGCATCGCTGGGCTCATCTTTCGTTCATGGGCAAACCAATCTGGTTGGGTGTCTTCCGTCATCTCGCCACCGAGCTCTCGCGCAGCAAGGCCAAATCGCCTTTAATCTGAAGCCGAAAATCTGAAAAAACACGGTTTTGCAGGTGATTTTTCACGGCTTGCGCACAAGTCAGCCCAATCACCATGGGTACGATGGGTGTGATCCACAGCAGCCACGGCGTATGGATTTGCGCAGGCGGCATCACGGCCCACAGCATGAAGCCGACGCCCGCTAGTATCAATGCGCCGCAAAGCAGTAATATGGCCAAAGCGCCTAAGACTAAGCGATAAGTCCAAGTGCGCGCTGCGTAAGTCATCTCTTGTGCAAACAAATCAGAGTACGCATCCACATGCTCTAAAAGCAAATGGGGTCTTTGTGTAATGAGGTGCAAAACGCTCATGGTTTCAATTCCTAGAAAAATGACCCACGACTATCCACGACGCGCACCGCGAGCTATCAGGCTGAGCAATGCCATCAATGTTGCACCTGTCGCAGCGGCAATCAAAACCGATTGCACGGGTTTTTCTTGGATGTATCCGACGGCTTGCTCGCCCATGTTGTGAGCCTTCTCGCGCACTTGAGCCGCGCCTTCCCGAATGGCTTCTGCACCGCGATGCGATAAATCGCTGGCTTTATCCAGGGTAGAGGATGCTTGATTGGCGAAACTGTTGCCTGCAGTTTCAAGTTGGTTGCTGAGCTGAGTTGTATTCATAAAAAATCCTGATGTAAAAATTAAAGAGAGAACAATGGCGAGCCGTTGTTTAACGCGCTAGCGTTTTTTAACCAAACCGATTAAGAAGCTAACCACAGTTAGCAAAATAAACACAAAGAAAATAATCTTCGCAATATCTACTGCACCTGCAGCAATTCCGGTGAAACCCAAAACCCCCGCAACGATGGCGACAATAAAAAATACGACACTGTAATAAAGCATGACGACTCCAATCGAAGAAAAGCAAAAGCGCTTTTACTTGAAAGACAGAGTGTCTAAGCAACACGCGTTTCGAGCCATCAGCAACCCACCCGATAAGAGGTCAGCCAAACGCGCGATGCTATGTAGGACGGCAGGCGGATGTGAGCAGCTAGAGCCGTGCTCGAACCAGCGTGCCTTTGCCTGGCGATGAGATGATTTGCAGCAAACCTTGCGCTGCTTCCACGCGGTAGCGCATGCCCAGCAAGCCGTAGGATGAGGTGATTTTCTGAGCCGTATCAAAGCCCACGCCATCGTCGCGCACCGACGAGATGATCACGCCATCTTCTCGTTGCAATCGAAGCCATACGTTCGTCGCTTTGGCATATTTCATGATGTTTGTACAGGCCTCTTGCATCAAGCGGTACACCATGAGTTGAGAATCAGTGGGCAGAGATACTTCAGAAAAATCGCAATGCACCTGCAGACCCGAGCTTTCTTTGAATTCGTCGGCGAAGATTTCCAGCGTGGCGAGCAGCCCCAAATTATTTAAAGCCGAGGGTCGCAGATCTTCAATGATCTTTCGCCCTAGAGCGATGCTGCCATTTAAATTGCCCACCAAGTGTTCAAGTAGTTCGAGTACTTGTGGCGAATTTTGATCCACGCGGGATTTGATCCGCGCCGTATCAAGCTTGGCTGAGGTGAGCAGCGCGCCTAAGTCATCATGAAGGTTGCGCGCCAAGCGGCTGCGCTCTTCTTCGCGGTTGTGCTGCAAGTAGAGTGCGAGTTGCGTGAGTTCATCCGTACGTTTTTTTACGAGTACCTCAAGTTGATCGCGCTCAGTTGCTAGCAAGTGCTTGAGATCTGCTTGCTCGGATTTCAATTGCAAAGTGCGGCGCAGATAAAACAAGATGGCAATGAGTGACATGACGCTGAGCAAAGCGATGCTAGCGCGGCTTAGCACCAAAGCTAGGCGCATGTCTTTCTGAGATGCTTCAAGATTGCTTGCTTCGCTGGTGAGCAACGTGTCGGAGATCAGCCGCATGCGCTGCATATTTTCGCGGCCTGAGTTATCTAAGACACGATCAAGCGCAGCTTGTGTAAGATTTCCCTTTTTTAAAGCGATGGTTTGCGCCATCTCACTGAGTTTTGTTCTAGAAAGCGTCTCTAGCTCGTTGAGCATGGCCAGCGAGACAGAATCGGCCCCATAGTGTCCGCGTAGCTCATCGAAACTTTGTGCAACCGGGACAAGTGCTTGCTCGTAGGGCAGTAGATATTCCAGCCGTCCGGTGAGCAAGTAGCCACGTTGGCCAGTCTCTGCGCTCAATAGCCGCGCTTGTAAGCCAGCCAACAGATCTTGCGTCCGCAAGATGACTTGCGTGTTTTGCGTATATCGTTTCGTGGTTTGGTAAGACAGCTCGTTGAGTCCCATCATTGCCAGCGTGGCGATGCATGCCAAAGGCACGACGAGTTTGTTGCCTTTGATTAGCGTTAGCAATTGCATCGATTGCCGCCTAAATAGAGAGTACGATTGTTCGCTTGTAAACTCATCGAAACCACACCATGATCCGAATTGTCATTGTTGACGACCATCCTGTGGTGCGCGCTGGATTGAAGCAATTTTTGAGCGATCAAGTTGATATGACTGTGATTGGCGAGGCTGCCAATGGGCGCGAGGCGCTTGATTTGGTGCGCGCTGGTGGGATTGATGTGGTGCTGATGGATGTATCGATGCCCGATCAAAGCGGCGTGGATGCCTTGATCGCTATCAAGGCCAGAGCGCCCGAGCTGCCTGTGTTGATGCTGAGCATATTTCCAGAAGCGCATTTCGCCACCACGCTCTTGCGTCAAGGCGCTAGCGGCTATCTCAACAAAGAATGTGATCCGCAAGAGATCGTCACCGCTGTACGCATGGTCGTGAGCGGCCGCAAATACATCACACCGGGTGTGGCGCAATTGATGGCGGATGGTTTGACGTCGGGTGCAGTGATTGCACCGCATGAAACGCTGTCGGATCGGGAGTTGCAAGTGTTCTTGAAGCTGGCGCAAGGGCAAACTGTGGGGGAGCTCGCGATTTCTATGTCGCTCAGTGTCAAAACGGTGAGCACGTATCGCACACGCGTGATGGAAAAAATGAATCTCTCGTCCAACAGCGATTTGACTTACTACGCACTCAAAAATGGTTTGATGCAGTAAAGCAGCATTCATACACGGGCTTGCCCAAGCTCGGAGTCACTGGCTAAAGCATTGCAGTAGTTCAGCAATGCTTCAATTTCATTAGATTTATCAAACACGTGATCTGCGCCCAAATTAAGGCATTTCAATCGCATGCTGGCTGTTGCGTAATTCGTCAACACAACAACTTTGTGATGTTTCTTTAACTGAGCTATTGCGTGGATCACGCCTAACCCAGTACCGCTTCGCAACTGAATATCCACAATCGCGAGGTCGAATTGGTGAGATGCATCTTGCACCCAATCCACGGCGTGTGATTCATCTTCAGCAGTCTCAACCACCCGTACTGGTGCGAGCTCTTCCAGTGTGGCAATCAAAGTTGCGCGAATGATGGCACTGTCTTCGACGAGAAAAATCTTCAATGAATCCACAGCGGATGGCTTTCGTCGCACGTAATTTGCAAGCTGTGAACTGAATCAATGGCTCGATGCATGCGCGCACAAAGCCAAATAATTGATACCTTGATTCAGGAGAAGTCTAGATTATGCATGGCCTTCAATGTCCTGAATAGTCCAAACATGTGATGTCAAGCCAATGTCCTACAGGCAGTGCGCAGCTTGTCTGATGGTCTGCAAAGTACGCTTATCTAACAATTCGCTTGTGCATTAAAGCAATGCAGTACGTCATCATTAAAACTTAAGAATCCATGAAAACTTCTTCAAAAATTACAGCGACTGTGCATTCACTTACTTTGAATGCAAGCGCTCTAAAAGCTGCCAAGAACAGCCTAGATCAAGGCGCGGTCACGCCAAGCTATGGCCCGTGGCGGGACGATATTGTTGCTCTGCTCAACGACAGTTTGGCGACGGAGCTGGTATGCGTGTTGCGCTACAAACGACATCACTTCACTGCATCCGGGATTCATTCGGCAAAGATTGCTGAAGAATTTCTAGCGCATGCGAATGAGGAGATGGGGCATGCGGATCGCATTGCGCAGCGCATCGTTCAACTTGGCGGTGAACCAGATTTTTCGCCAGATTCCTTAACGAAACGAAGCCATGCGGACTACAACGAGTCGCTTGATCTCAAAGACATGATCAAAGCCAACTTGATTGCGGAGCGCGTAGCCATTGAGGCCTACACACAAATGATCTCACTCATCGGCGACAAAGATCCGACGACCAAACGCATGGTGGAAGACATTTTGAGTATGGAACAAGAGCATGCAGACGAGCTCAAAGATTGGCTGAGCGTTGAATAAGTTCGCAAAGCCTGAGTGGTATCACCTATGAAAATTCAAAAGATAACAGTTGGCGTATTTGTTGTGTTCGCCGCAGTTTTCTCGATGAGCTATTTGCTCGCTGGCAAGCCGAAAGCAGTGGCAGATGAGAAAAGCTACACGGGTGATGCGTTAATCACGCAATCCATCGAAGCGAAATTCTTCGCTGTCAAGGAGACGGGCGGCACCAGCATCAACGTGAAGACCTTCAACGGCGAGGTGTTGCTTTCTGGCTTTGCCAAGAACGATGAAGAGAAGGCTGCCGCTGAGGGCATTGCACACAAAGTTAGGGGCGTTAAAACGGTCAAAAGTGAAGTGATCGTACGGCCTTGAGCAGCATTTGAAGTGCAACCATGTCGGTTGCATTTTTCTGGTGTGTTTCGACACACCGCATTTAGAAAGTAAACAGGTCAATCTATGAAACCATTAAATCGCACATCACGTGCTTTAAGTCTTGCAGCCATCGTTGTCGCGCTTAGCGCATGCGCAGGCATGACAGCGCAGGAAAAAGGCACAGCCATCGGCGCTGGCGTAGGTGCCGTTGGAGGTGCAGTGCTTGGCGGCGGCACGCTTGGAACTCTCGGCGGTGCAGCCGTGGGCGGCATCATTGGCCATGAAGTTAGCAAACCGAAAAAATAACTCGACATCACTGATTGCAGTTGTGAGCCATTGCGCTCATAACGCAGCAACACGCAGCATAACCAACGATTGGAAACCACCATGAAATTCCTGCCATTCCTTAAAACAACATCGTTCTCTTACTCAAACACCAACAAATTGCTGATAGGCGCCAGTGCAGCGGCGCTTGTAGCTCTGAGCATGGGCTGCAGCCCCAAACCGAGTGAAAGTGCATCTGTGCCAGCACCAGCGCAATTTCCGCCTGCTGCCAAATCAACTATGGGCAATGAATTGGACGATAGCGTCATCACCACGGGCGTGAAAGCAGCTTTGATGGCAGAAGCGACCATCAAGAGTATTGACTTCAAGGTCGAGACCAACAAAGGTGTCGTTCAGCTCAGCGGCTTTATCACTGACGCTGCACAAGTTGATCGCGCATTAGCTGTAGCGCAAACGGTGTCTGGCGTCAAAGAAGTGCAAAACCGCATGGTGCTCAAAACAGGTGACACCACAATGGGCAGCAATGTGGATGACACCGTGATCACTGGGCGCGTCAAGGCGGCGCTGCTGGCCGACAAAACTTCTAAAAGCCTAGATATCAGCGTCGAGACGCGCAAAGGCGAGGTGATGCTCAGCGGCTTTGTGATGAACAAAGCTCAAATCAGCTTGGCTGAAAAACTTGCTTCGAAGCAAGAGGGTGTCAAGAGTGTTCGCAATGAGCTGAGCGTGAAGAAATAGCTTTTGGCAGACGAATACGCGCTGAAAGCGCGTATTCAGTCGCTATGTGTCTGCCACCGATTCGTTCATTTTGGCCTTGACTTTTTAAGCTGCTGGTCAGGCTGCTGAAGTTGCCCGGCGCGAAGCAGGCGCACGGCTTGAGCCACTGCCCGCGCTACATTGCGCACCTCCTCCTGCACCGCTAAATCTGCGTCAAGTGCTTCGTGGCTGCTGCTGTAGTTTTCGTAGTAGCCAATAAAACGGTCGAGTTTTGAGGCTGCGCCTGCATCAATCAGGCCGATCCAATCCAGCCAATCCGTTAGGTTGCGCCGATGCACTTCCACGCCAGCCACGTCGCCGTGTACGACTACGCCATAGGCTCGCCCAGCGAGGTGTTTGGGGTAGCTCCAGCCTTTTTCTTCGATGGCTTTCGCCTCTCCCGCGCTTTTTCCATGCGTGGAGGTCGGATCGGGATTACCACCGTCTGCGCAAACCAAGCGATCAATCATCAGCTTGAGTGGGCTGGGGCTTTGATACCAATACACCGGTGTGATGATCATCACAGCGTGCGCCGCCGCCCAGCGTTCATAGATCTCAGCCATCCAATCATTGGTTTGATTCATCGCGTGATTCGGATAACAGCTGCATGGCCAGTGGCACAGCGGCATAGCAGTGGAGGCGCAACCCTTGCATGGATGGATGTAGCGCCCGTATTCGGATGTCAGAAGGCTCAAATCCAAAACATCCGCTTGCATGTCGGCTTGCTCAATGATTTCTTTGCTTAAATTTAAGAGGCGGAAACTCTTGGAGTTTTCGCCTGCACAACTGCCGTCATTTCGCGCCGAGCCGCAAATCAGCAGTACTCTTGATGGGGTCGTAGCGCTTTGCTGTTGTTGCTGCGCAGTCTCTATTCTTTGCTTGGTCGCCAGCCATTCAGCTGAAATCGCGTATTCTGGATCAGAGAAGAGAGCGCCTGCGGGTTGCGTGACGGGCGCTTTTCGATTGCTTGTGTAGCCATCCCATGCAATTTCTTCGAGCTTGGCGATGGCTGCATATTCTGCGCGAAATGCAGGATCAGCGTAGGACGCGCGAAAGCGGATGCCAAATTGTTCGCGATCCATGGCTGAGGGAATTTGCCCGGTACGAATGACAATGGTTCGGGTAAGGGGGACGGGAGTAGTATTCATATTCCTGAAGTCCGATTGTGAGCAGCCGAGCCGGGCATGACCTTGGCGCGAAGCGCGGCATGTAATTTTTGCGTGGCTTGCGTATCCGCATCAATCTCGATTGGCGCACGCAGTGCGCTACTGAGCT
Organism: Variovorax sp.; assembly: GCA_031376455.1. GTDB lineage: Bacteria > Pseudomonadota > Gammaproteobacteria > Burkholderiales > Burkholderiaceae_C > JANMDU01. The sequence continues at coordinate 31,378 of JANMDU010000006.1, forward strand.
GATCAGCCAGCCCGGACCATTCCGAATCCTGAACGAGAGATTCTTTGAGAAACGCAGCTTGCGATGGCGACCAGAAGGGCAAATCAGGCAATCGAAAATCTTTTAGTTTTGTCGTGTGTTCAATTAAGAATTTGGCAATGCTGTGCTCATCATTGGGCAAGCCAAGCTGCGCGAATAAATCGCTAAAGAGATATTGCGTTGTTCCCATTAGCCAGCCTCGATAGTTTGAGCGTCTGTCAAGTGCGCAGTTAGATCACTGAACGCGCGGCGCGGATCAATGCTGCCGCTGCCGAAAAGAAATTTGCGCAATTGAGTTTCCATAAAATTTGAAGCTTTTACTAGAGCAGGGTTTGCATGCTTGGTCTGTGCGGTTGTAAACATAGCCGCTTAGATCGCAGCGTTGATGCCCTATTGATCGCTCGTTTCGTTTTTAGGGAAGGTTATCAAAGAATTTGGCATGTAGACGGCACAACTACTGCGTAGCCAGCTATCTAATTCATAGCGAACAGCTTGCCATGAACGATGCTTTATTTCAGCAACTCCGCGTAGGTTTTTTGGTCTGCCGCATAGCAGCCGCATGCTGCAAGCTCTAGCCCTGCGCGGTTGACCACGGTGAGCCTGCCTCTGCTGTAGCTGATCAGCCCATTGCGCTGCAACGCTCCGGCAGCCACAGTGATGCCTACCCGCCGTACGCCCAGCATATAAGCCAAGAATTCCTGCGTCACTTCAAAGCTGTTAGCCCCCGCACGATCTTGGCTCATCAGCAGCCAGCGTGCGAGGCGAGGGCCAATTTGATGAAAACGGGCGCAGGCGGCGGATTCAGCAAGCTGCGCCATAAGGACGTAAAGATAGCGGTTGAGCTCGCTTTGAAGCGCTTTGCTGCTTTCAAGCTGCGCTGTAAAAGCGCGCGTGCTAATTCGCCAAGCCTTGCCAGCGCCTTGCACGAGCGCATGCAGGGGGGTCGTCGTCACACCCAAGGCGAGTTGCACGCCCAGCATGCCTTCTTGCCCTACCATGCCGACTTCTACGCCGGGGCTTCCCTTGACAACGGCAATCAGTGAGATAAAACCTTGCGTAGGAAAGTAAACATACTTGGTGGGCTTGCCGGGCTCGCAAAGTACCTGCGCTAGCGAGAGTTCAACCATTTCGCACGCCTGCATGAGGCTGAGCCGCTCTTTTCGGGGGAGCAATTCTAAAAGGTAGTTGGTATCAAGAGGCATGAGGGGCTCGCTGCAACGCCGCTGCCCTTCAGTCTGAAGGAATGAGCCACGCCTTCTAAGATCACCCCGCTTGTTGCGATGCCGTCTTACAAAGTCAACACAAGTTAGCGCAAACGTAGCTCATTTACTGCTGGCTACCGCACATAGCGAGAATTAATTTCTGCCTCAGGTCGCCAAAGTCGCTGGCAATAGTCGATCGTATTCAAGTTTCACCACGGCGTAGCATTCGCAAGTTCGCTTTTCCAAGCCGGGGCGGTCGAGCACGCTGATGCGGCCTCGGCTGTATTTGATGAAGCCTGCGCTTTGTAGCTTTAGCGCTGCCTCTGTCACGCCTTCTCGTCGCACACCCAGCATATTGGCAATCAGTTCTTGTGTCATCACTAGCTCGCTGCCCTCTAGCCTGTCTAGGCTGAGCAACAGCCAGCGGCACAATTGCTGATCCAGCGAATGGTGTCGGTTGCACACGGCTGTTTGAGTCATTTGTGTGATCAGCGCTTGGGTATAGCGAAGCAGCAGATGCAAAACCGGGCCGCAGCGGTCAAATTCTTCCTTGAGCGCCCGAGCTTTTAAACGGAAACCTTTGCCTGCACTCTGCACCACAGCACGGCTGGGCGTAGAACCCCCGCCCATAAAAAGTGAGATGCCGACCAGCCCTTCATTGCCAACAACAGCAATCTCGGCAGATGCACCGTTCTCCATCACAAACAGTAGCGACACAATCGCCGTGGTGGGAAAGTACACATGGCTTAGCGTCTTGCCCGATTCATACAGAACATGCCCCAGCGGAAGATCAATAAACTCAAGAAGCGGCGACCAGCGCTGCCATTCGGCACCTGCTAAGGCAGCGAGCAGGTGGTTTGTTCTGGGGTTTTCAGACATCAAGCTGCTCATATTTGTTCTACAGTGTTGGTGGGGGGAAGGCTTATGCCATCGGTATATGTCGGGTTAGATGACATCCAAAAATGTTTGAGCGCAGCGAAGATCAGCAATCGAGATTAGCTTATGCGTCTGCCAGTGATTTGTATGTGCGCTGTCGAACATATTAGCGCAGTATGCGCATCTGTCGATGTGAACATACGGTGATGAGCCGTAAACGCCGCGTCGTGAGACGCACTTTCTTACGCGGCAACCGCTGCAAAAGGTTCGCTAGCGCACAGACCCTAATGATGTGATCCTTCAAAAATCAGCGACTGATTGAAAATGCTGTGAGTCTCTCGGTGTATTTCAACCAAGCCATCAACACTTGAAAGCCCCGTCATGATCGCCAACGAAAACGCTGCATCACCAGCCATCACCCCTCCAGAATTTGAAATCAAAGATTCGTTGCTTGGCGATGCACTTGTGCGCAATCAGCTCAAGATACCGTCGCGCTTGATGCATCCAACTCTTAGCGAGCATCCTCAAGAAATTCCAGCCGATGGCAAACAGAAGACGTCAATATGACGATTTCTTTTCAACAAAAATTGCGGTCTGTTAAAAAATTCCTCAGGAAAGTGCACTGTGGTGCCGCGCGAACGTATGAGACTGAATGAACGGTTCAAGCACGCGAAATATGCGCAGAGTGCTACGAATTATGTAGCGTCGATCATTGCTTAAGCAGCTCAGCGCCTTTGGGCAATGTGAATTGGAAGCTGCTTGCAGGCAAGCTCGGGTTGAGCTGCATGGTGGTGAAGGTAATCAGGCTGCGTTGACCGAAGCTGTCTGTGATGTCGAGTTGATGGAGGGCTTCGCTGCGGAAGCCGATGCGCACGAGCTGTAATGTGCTGTCTGCGGTTTTGGGTTTGGCGCTGACCCAGTTGATGCCGTCTTTCTCGGGGGCATTTTCTAGAGCGAACTCGTTGCGGAGGGCTGACAGATCTGTGGCCGAGGCGATGAGGGCGGCGGGTGTGCTGGCAAACGCTGCGGATTGTTTGCGCTGTGAGGCTTGCTGTAGGTCTGCGTCGTAAATCCACAGGCTTGTGCCATCAGCAAGGATGAGTTGCTCAAACGGTTTTTTGTATTGGAATTTGAATTTGCCGGGGCGCTGGAATTCGAAGCTGCCGCTAGAGTTTTTGACTCGCGGAGCCTCGCCGGCTTTGGCAGGTGAGGTAACGACTTGGGTGAAATCTGACTTGCCAGATTTCACGGTTTTAACGAAGTTTTCTAGGCTTTCTATGCCATTAAGGGCTCTAGCCGGCATAGATACTGCGCAAAGTGCTATTAAAAGTGTAGCAAATAATCGAACACGAAATGTTTTCATTAGCGCCTACTCGTTGCAGTTATTCGCCACGTTGGGGCACAAGAATCTCACGCTGGCCGCGACCGTTCATCGCGGTGACAAGGCCAGATTTTTCCATGGCTTCGAGCAAATTGGCAGCCTTGTTGTAGCCAATCGACAGATGCCGCTGAACCAACGAAATACTGGCCTTTTGATTTTTCAAAACGATCTCCACAGCTTTGTCGTAAAGCGGATCTTTCTCACCTGAAGAGCCGCCACCTAAGTCGAGTGATAGACCGTCTTCATCGTCAACAGTTCCGCCCTCCAGCACGCCATCAATGTAATTAGGTTCGCCCTGCGATTTGAGATAGGCCACCACGCGGTGTACTTCTTCGTCGCTCACAAACGCGCCGTGTACGCGCACGGGAAAACCTGTGCCCGAGGGCATGTAGAGCATGTCGCCCATGCCGAGCAGGGCTTCTGCGCCCATTTGATCCAGGATGGTGCGGCTGTCTATTTTTGAGCTGACTTGAAAAGAAATGCGCGTCGGAATATTGGCTTTGATGAGGCCGGTGATCACATCGACGCTGGGGCGCTGTGTAGCCAAGATCAAATGGATGCCAGCGGCGCGAGCCTTTTGCGCCAGCCGCGCAATGAGCTCTTCAATCTTCTTGCCGACCACCATCATCAAATCGGCCAGCTCATCAATCACCACCACAATATGCGGCAATCTCTCCAGTGGCTCGGGCGAATCAGGCGTCAGGCTAAATGGGTTGTAGATAAATTCTTCACGCGCTTTGGCATCGTCAATCTTGACGTTGTAGCCCGCCAGATTGCGCACGCCCAGCTTGCTCATGAGCTTGTAGCGCCGCTCCATCTCCATCACGCACCAATTGAGCCCATGCGCCGCTTGCCGCATGTCGGTGACTACCGGGCAAAGCAGATGCGGGATGCCTTCATAAACGCTCATCTCTAGCATTTTCGGATCGATGAGCAAGAGGCGGACATCTCTAGCTTCTGCTTTGTAGAGCAGGGAGAGAAGAGTTGCGTTGATGCCCACGGATTTGCCAGAGCCCGTAGTGCCAGCGACCAAGCAATGTGGCATCTTGGCCAGATCAACGACGACTGGGTTGCCAATAATGTCTTTGCCCAAGCCAATGGTGAGCATGGATTTGGCATCGTTGTAAATCTGCGATCCGAGAATCTCAGAGAGGCGAATAGTCAAACGTTTGGCGTTGGGCAATTCAAGCGCCATAAAGTTTTTGCCAGGGATCGTCTCAACGACGCGGATAGAAACGAGCGACAGCGAACGCGCCAAATCTTTGGCTAAGCCCACAATCTGCGAGCCTTTCACGCCCGTGGCTGGCTCGATCTCATAGCGCGTAATTACGGGGCCTGGCATCGCCGCCACCACCTGCACGCTCACGCCAAAATCTTTGAGCTTTTTCTCGATCAGGCGCGAAGTCATCTCCAGCGTTTCTTGGCTGACGGTGACTTGCTGGCCCACCGGCGCGCCATCGAGCAAATCAACTTGCGGCAGCTTGCTATCAGGCAGCTCCACAAACAAGCCCTTTTGGCGCTCTTTGGCCACGCGCGTGCTGGTGGGCAGATCGACAAAGCTATCGGTCAGCACGGGTTCGATGCGCGGGGCAGGTGAGGGTGGCATGAAGACGGGCGAGATGTGCAGCTCTTCACTTTCAGCGCGCTCAACAATTACGGTTTCTTCGCGCTCGCGAGCGGCGACTGAGCCCAAAGCCACATCTTGCTCGCGCTCTTTTTTCTCGCGGCGACGCTCGATGAAGCTGAGGATAGCGTTGCCTATGCCCTCCGCCCAAGTTACCCAAGAAAAACGCAGCGCCCATGCCGCGCCTAGAAGCCCAAGCGCAATCGCAATCAATGCAGAGCCATTAAAGCCCAGCCATTTGCTTGCCACAGCGCCCAACCAAAAGCCAAATACGCCACCTGCATGCCCGGGCAGGCGAGTTTCAAAGCGATACAGCCGAGTCCACTCTAAGGTGCAGCTTGCCGCAATGAGCAGCACCAAACCCATCCAAAACAGCATGCGCTTCGGGTGCGTGCCAGCATCGCTGCGCAGCCAATTAGCAAGGCTCGCGAGCCAAGTGCGCAGGCTTGCAGCAAACAGCCACCAAACCGAATAGCCAAACAAATAAAACGATGCATCGGACAGCCAAGCGCCGAATCGTCCACCCCAATTGCGCGCTGCTGCGCTAGCAGCTTGGCTGCCCGAGGTAGACCATGCGGCGTCCTGTGCGGAATGCGTGATGAGCGCGAGCAACCAAAACAAAATGGCCAGTGCGCCCAGCACCAAAAGCAGCTCTTGAGAGATGCGACGCGGTTTCAAACCGTTTGCAGTTTCAAGTTTTGTGCCTCTGCCCGTGCGAGTCAAGCCGACGGGCGAGTTGAGTGTATCGAGTGAGTAAGCCATCTGTTTCAGAGAATCCTAAAATGATAGCGTACTTCAGACGTTTCAGGAGGTAGCAGGCAAATTCAATCTAATCGCTTCAACTGCTCCGAAAGCCCTGCAGCCGTGACCAATTCGCGCAACAAACCAGCCGGCTCTTCAGCCACTTGAATCATCTCCATCTGATACTCGCCCACAAAGCCGTCATCGACCGTGCCGCGCATCATCGCCATAAACGCGTCATAACAACCGTTGACATTCAAAATGCCAATCGGTTTGTCGTGATAGCCCAGTTGCTTCCATGTCCACGCTTCAAACAGCTCTTCAAACGTGCCGATGCCGCCTGGCAGCGCGAGGAATACATCGGCATGCTCCGCCATCATGGCTTTTCGCTCATGCATGGTTTGCACGATGTGAAGCTCGGTGCAATTGGTTTTCGCCCATTCTTTCTCAACCAGCGCTTGAGGGATGATGCCTTTCACGGTGCCGCCCGCATCCATCGTGGCCTGCGCCAAAATGCCCATCAAGCCATTGTTGCCACCTCCATACACTAATTGACCGCCGTGCTGGCCAATCCATCGGCCCACCTCACCTGCAGCATAGGCAAAAGCAGGCTGATTACCATCGCGCGAGCCGCAATAAACGCAGACGGAGAAATTGGGTTGGGTCATAAGTGTTCAGAAAAAACGCGAGTAAATAGCAGCAAGCCACACACCGCCGCACAGCATTAATGCGAGTAATACGGCTGCTGAGCCCAAATCTTTGGCTGTTTTAGACAGCTCATGCCACTCAGGGCCGATGCGATCAATGGAGCGCTCGATGGCTGTATTGAGTAACTCCGTGATCATCATCAGGACAACGACCGAAATGAGAAACGCCGATTCGAGCCAGGTTTGCCCGACCCAAAAGGCAGCGGGAATCAAGACGCAGGCAAGCATCAATTCTTGCCGGAAAGCAGGCTCTTGCAGGCCCACTTTCAAACCAGAGATGGAATACCCGGTGGCATGAATAATTCGGGCGAGGCCAGAGCGTGCTTTTTGGGATGTGGGGGATTCTTGCGGCGTAGACATTTTGAATCTGCCGGGCGGCTAAGCCGGAATGGTTTTGCTCATCGGCTTGTGGGAGATCAAGCGTGTGTTGGCCAAAGCATCGTGCAGAAATTGGCGCTCAGGATGAAAGCGCGAGAGCAGGGCATAGATGGCCACCCATGCAAACAGGATGAAGCCAGAAGCTCCGGCGCTAAATTTCGGCGGAGCAAATAACCAAATAGCGCCCAGCGGCGGGAAAAACCAAAGCCACGACAGCATGTAGCGAAGCAAGGCGCGCTTTTGAGAAATCGCTTTGCCATCCATTCCGACAACGCGCAAATGCCAAGTCTTCATCGCCAGCGTTTGGCCTTTGTGCCAAAAATAAACGAAGTAAATGCCTAAGATAATAAAAATGAAAATCGCTAGGCCCTGCCGGTTATTCATTGCATTACGCTGTTGAGAAAGCGTGCCAAACAGATAGGCTGCAATAAAAACCACCGCAAATAACAACACGCCTTCATACATCCAGCAAGCCATTCGGCGGCGCAGGCTAGGTGGCTTGGCGGTGATTTCAGGCGCAGAAGGCGGCGAAACTGTGGAGGACGATTCAGGCGTATTCATGAGCGTTCAATGATAGAAGCCTGATTGTAAACGCTATGAATTCATGAGCACGCTACGCAGTAAATACGCCGGCTAACTCCCAATTTCGCTTAAAGAAAATGCTCAGGGCTTGTCCGCAGAGTCTTGCATCGTGTTGCCCGGCAGAATACTACCTTGATCGCTCACATGTGAGGCCACAGCGATTTTTTTGCCTGGCGCTGGCGCTGTTGGAGCAGCTTTGGCTTTAGCCAAAACTTTAGCGGTGCCAAATTCTGGGGCGGACTCTTTTTTGAGCACAGGCTGAGGCTTGACCGCTGTTGCAGCCCCCGCAATGGAGGCTTTCGGTGCGCTGTCTGCGAGCTTGCGCTTGTCTTCTGGGCTGAGCTGCTGATAGGCCTGCCATTGCGCTTTGCGCTGTTCAGCAGTGAGACCGTCGGTGAGCTCGCGATGCTGGGCAAAATTCTGCCGCGCGTCGGCACGCTGCTGAGAGCTCAGCGCTGTCCATTCCGTCATCCGGGCATGCATTTTGGCTTGCTGAGCTGCAGGCAGCTTTTCAAAATCTTTCGCCACGCTGAGCCATTTGCGCTTTTGCCCGATACCCATGGCATTCCAATTCGCACCAAGTGGACGCAAGGCGGATTGCTCAGGGGCGCTTAAATCTTTCCAAAGCGGCGGGCTATGGGCTGTAGACTTTACCGCAGCAGTAGTGGCAGCAGTCGCAGCGTTGGCAGCGTTCGGTGCAGAAGATGTTGGCGAGACCTGCCCGTGTACCACTGATGCCGTACCGAGGCTGGTCAGGAGGATGAGCAGCAAGCGGCGCATGTTAGCTCTGTCTTCAGGGGTTGGTGGACGAGGTGGAAGCTGGGGGACCAAACTTCAAATATTGAGCGAAACCAGCATCCGCGTGTGCAGCAGGTGGCAGATCGTCAATCAATAACTGTGTGTCGACTTCGGCCAACTCGTTGGCACGATCCGTATTCGCGTTGATATTGATTGCAACTAAGCCGACAGCTAATGCAATGATCGGCAGAGCGCTAAGTAAGCGATTCATCCAGCTAAATCCATCGCTACCATTGCCGCCCAATATCGCTGCAGAGCCCGAGACAAAAACATTGCTAGAAGTTTGAACCTGTGAAGCCATCGCGATTTTGTGTTGCGCCAACGCCATTTGGCGGGCGATGCGCAGGCGCTCGGAAATATCGTGCGCCAATGGCAGATCATCCAAGGCACTTGCGACCTTCAAGCCAAAACGATCCATCTGGGCTTCGTGCTGGAGATAAGTTGCGTTGGTCATGATCTTCACCTGAACTGAAATTTATAAATATTCTTAACTTGGGCTTGTTGCACTGAGCGCTAAAGTTTTATTCCCTTGGCTGTCAAAGTCTTGCTGAGCGCTTGGACTGCACGAGAACAGTGCGTTTTCACACTGCCTTCTGAGCAACCCATGGCTGCGGCTGTTTCTGCAACATCCATCTCCTCCCAGTAACGCATCAGGAAGGCTTCTCGTTGACGCGCGGGCAGTAATTGCACGGCATCATCGATTTCTGTCAATGTTTGTTTGCGAGACAGTTGCTTCTCAGCACTTTCTGTGCCATCTGAGGTGTCGAGCGCCTCTAAAGTTTCCAATAAATCAAATTCTCCGTCCTCGCCCATCTTTTCAAAGTCGCTCATGTTGGAAAAGAGCGCTTTGTGCGTTTTTTTGCGGCGAAACCAATCGAGCGTTGTGTTTTGCAAAATCCGCTGGAAAAGCATCGGCAATTCAGCAGGTGGCTTGTCAGCATAGTGTACGGAGAGCTTGATCATGCTGTCTTGCACAATATCTAGCGCGGCGTCTTCGTCCCGCACATGGTAGACCGAGCGCTTAAAAGCGCGTTTTTCCACAGATTTGAGGAAATCGGAGAGTTCTTGCTCGGTGGCCAAAATGAAATGCTGAAAAGGCGATTGTATTTATGAGGGCGGCTTGATCTGCTGCCTTGTCTTTGCAAGCATTATCGCATCTCAAACAAGGCAGACTGAGGTTCTTTACGTCGCGAATGGCATTCAATAGCCGCGATCACGCAGCACAATACCGCTGATGGCTTGGCCATTGTGGTGAGCCGCTATTTTTTGGCTGATTTGCGCAATCGATGGTTCGAGCAGGGTCATCGCGGAGATGTGTGGCGTTAGCGTGATGCGTGGATGCGAGCGAAACGGATGATCGGCAGCCGCCGGCTCGGTGCGCAAGACATCGAGGCAAGCGCCGGCCAGATGGCCGCTGCTCAATAATTGGAGCAAGTCGTCTTCAACCAAATGCGCGCCTCGGGCAATATTGATCAGATAGCTGTCTGGCATGAGCATGCCCAAATGATGTGCGTTGAGGATGTTTTCGGTTTGCGGCGTGAGCGGCAAGGCGCATACGAGCACGCGCGTTTGCGATAAAAACTCCTTCAGATCGTCACCGCTGAAGCATTTGATGCCGTCGATCTGCTTATCGCTGCGGCTCCATCCGTTGACAGGAAAGCCCAAATCACGAGCGCGCACTGCAATTTTGCTGCCCAGCTCGCCCAAACCGAGCACGCCGACGGGATAGCTGCCGTGATCTTGCGCGGGATATTGAAGCCACTTGCCAGCGCGGATATCCTGCTCATATTGATCGAAGCGGCGCACATGGCGCAGCAGCGCATGCGTCACGTAATCCTGCATTTGTGCGGCCATGCCGCCATCTTCGATGCGCACGATAGCGAGGCTCGCGGGCAAATGTAGTCTGAGAAGCGAATCAACACCTGCGCCGAGCGCGAAGACGGCTTGGAGATCGGGGTGGCTGTCGAAGAATGCTTGCGTGGGTGCCCAAGTTACAGCGTAGTCAGCTGCGCTGCGTGTGTCAGGCCAGACGTGAATCTCAGCATGTGGCAAAGCTTTTGCGAGTGCGTCGGCCCAAGGCTTAGCGTCGATCGTGGGGCAGCAAAAGGCAACTTTGGGCGGGCGTGGATGGGTCATGGAGCAATCAGATGGAAAGTGGGGCATTCATGTTTTTGGCCGATGGCATAATAGGTGCTGCAAAAGAATTTTGGTAGGGCTGTCTTCAGGCAAGTTCATGACCAAAGTTTGAAGCTCCGCAACGGCATCGCAAGTGTGCGTGAGGAGTACCTGCAAAGTTACTTTAACTCTTAAAGGTTGATCATCATGGAAATCTCCAAGGCGGAAATCGCCTCGGCTGCTGCTGTTTCCGGCACGGCCACATCCCCAAATACAAATCATCTCCCCGAGCTTCGAGGCGCGGAAGTCCTTTGCGCTGCATTGGCGCAAGAAGGCGTGAAATTCGTCTGGGGTTATCCCGGCGGCGCTGTCTTGCACATCTACGATGCACTCTACAAGCAAGAAAGCATGAAGCACATTTTGGTGCGCCATGAGCAGGCGGCGGTGCATGCGGCGGATGGCTATGCGCGAGCTACCGGTGATGTGGGCGTGGCACTCGTGACCAGCGGCCCTGGTGCCACCAATGCCGTCACCGGTATTGCCACAGCTTATATGGACAGCATCCCCATGGTCATCATCACGGGCCAAGTGCCTGTGCCTGCCATTGGCCTCGATGCCTTCCAAGAATGCGACACCGTAGGCATCACCCGCCCAATCGTGAAGCACAATTTTTTGGTCAAAGACGTGCGCGATATGGCCGATACGATCAAGAAAGCGTTTCACATCGCCCGTACAGGCCGGCCCGGCCCCGTCGTGGTAGATATTCCAAAAGACGTGAGCTTCAACAAAGTGAAGTTTGATCTGGAGGCTTATAAAAAGCCGATGGAGATGCGCAGCTATCAGCCGAAGGTCAAAGGCCACGGCGGGCAGATTCGCAAAGCCTTGCAGCTTTTGCTCACAGCCAAGCGCCCGTATATTTATACGGGTGGCGGCGTGATTTTGGGTGGCGCAAGCAATGAGCTGCGTACCTTGGTGGATATGCTGGGCTACCCCGTGACAAATACGCTCATGGGCTTGGGCGCTTACCCGGCATCTGACAAAAAATTCCTTGGCATGCTCGGCATGCATGGTACGGTGGAAGCCAACAACGCGATGCAAAACTGCGATGTGCTGCTCGCTGTAGGCGCGCGTTTTGATGACCGCGTGATTGGCAACCCCAAGCACTTTGCGCAAAACGAGCGCAAGATCATTCATATTGATATCGATCCGAGCAGCATTTCTAAGCGCGTAAAAGTCGATATTCCGATCGTGGGCGATGTGAAAGACGTGCTCACTGAGATGATCAACCAGATCAAAGAAATGCCGCAGCGTGCAGCGCCATCTGATTTGGCGAACTGGTGGAGCCATATCGATGGATGGCGCAGCAAAGATTGCCTCAAATTTGATCGCGGGGCGAAAGACGTGATCAAGCCGCAAATGGTAGTCGAGACCCTTTGGAACATGACCAAAGATGTGGAAACGTACATCACATCTGACGTAGGCCAGCACCAAATGTGGGCGGCGCAGTTTTACCGCTTTGATCAGCCGAATCGCTGGATCAACTCAGGCGGCTTGGGCACGATGGGCGTGGGCATACCGTACGCGATGGGCATCAAAATGGCCAAGCCTGAAGCGGAAGTGTTTTGTGTCACGGGCGAGGGCTCGGTGCAAATGTGCATTCAAGAGCTGTCCACCTGTTTGCAATACAACACGCCGATCAAAATTGTGAGCTTGAACAATCGCTATCTCGGCATGGTGCGCCAGTGGCAAGAGATTGAATATGAAGGGCGATATTCAAGCAGCTACATGGATGCCCTTCCTGATTTTGTGAAGCTCGCTGAAGCCTATGGTCATGTGGGCATGTTAATTGAGCGTCCGGAAGATGTGGAGCCCGCACTGCGCGAAGCTCGCAAACTCAAGGACCGCACCGTGTTCATGGATTTCCGAACCGACCCGACCGAGAATGTCTGGCCAATGGTGAAAGCCGGCAAGGGCATCACAGAGATGCTCTTGGGCTCTGAGGAACTGTGATCTCTCGCAAACCACATTAAGAACACGGAAGTCACGAAAATTACACGGAAATCACAGAAAAAACTTTCGTGCCCTCCGTGAATCCTCTGTGTCTTCCGTGTTCAATTCTTAACCTTAAAGACTAATCTATTTGCAGCCGAGTCCGTTGATTACCGTCAACGGGGGAGGGCTCAGAAAAGAGGAA
>JANMDU010000017.1:0-9703 GCA_031376455.1 Variovorax sp.
GCCGTTTTTGTTGATCGTCATGTAGGCGTCGCCCAAAATGGCCTCGGCTTCTTTGCCGGTGATATTTTTGTTGCGCAGATCGACCAGCATGACGTGGCTTTCTGTGCGACCGCTGACGATACGCAGGCCGCGCTGCACCAAGGTTTCAGCGATGATTTGGGCGTTTTTAATGACTTGCTGCTGATACACCTTAAAGCTGGGCTCCAGCGCTTCTTTGAACGCAATGGCTTTGGCTGCGATGACGTGCATGAGCGGGCCGCCTTGCAGGCCGGGAAATACGGCGCTATTGATCGCCTTCTCGTGCTCGGCCTTCATCAAAATAATGCCGCCGCGCGGGCCGCGCAGGCTTTTATGTGTGGTCGAGGTCACGACATCGGCATGCGGAATCGGGCTGGGATACACGCCGCCGGCAATCAAGCCAGAATAATGCGCCATATCGACCATGAAAATCGCGCCAATGGCTTTGGCAACTTTGGCGAAGCGCTCGAAGTCAATTTTCAAAGCATAAGCCGAAGCTCCGGCGATGATGAGCTTGGGCTTTTTCTCATGCGCTAAGCGCTCCATCGCGTCGTAATCAATCTCTTCTTTGGCATTGAGCCCGTAAGAGACGACGTTGAACCATTTGCCGCTCATGTTCAGCGGCATGCCATGTGTGAGATGGCCGCCTTCAGCAAGGCTCATGCCCATGATGGTGTCGCCGGGCTTTAAGAATGCGAGAAAGACGGCTTGGTTGGCCGACGCGCCACAATGCGGCTGCACGTTGGCGCAATCTGCGCCGAAGAGCTGCTTGACGCGATGGATGGCGAGGGTTTCGGCGACATCCACGTTGACGCAACCACCGTAGTAGCGCTTACCGGGGTAGCCTTCGGCATACTTGTTTGTGAATTGTGTGCCTTGCGCGGCCATGACGGCGGGGGAGGCGTAATTCTCACTGGCAATCAGCTCTATGTGGTGTTCTTGGCGCGCATTTTCGGCTTGGATTGCGGCAAAGAGCTCGGGATCGGTTTGTTCGATGAGGATGGAGCGGTTAAACATGGTTGGCAGTCCTGAAGAGGAAAGGATGCCTGATCGAAATGGATCAGGGCTGCCCAGGCGCACGGCTGAACGCTGCTGTTTCGAAGAGATATCCCCAAGCACCAGCGGTGCGCTTCCTAGTGGTATCCCACATCGACAGAAGATTCTGCTTATCGCCAGTCGCGCACAACTCAAGTTTAGCTGACTGATGCACACTGCATCGCACTGTGGGCACAAAAAAACCGGGCGAGCCCGGTTTGTTGAGATGGCAATCAGGTTACAGTGCAGCAATTTTCTCTGGATCGGCGACTGGCGCGGTTGGCGCGGGCGCGAGTGCTGGCAAGGTAGCTGGCTGGGCGGGTGTGGTCAAAGGCACATTTTGGCCAAGCGCGACCGAGCGCAAGCGCGCTTGCTCGGCGAGCACCTTAGCCGTGTAACCTCCCTCGGTGGCATCGCTGGTTGCGCCGACGTATTGGCGCAGGCCACCTTCAACAGATCCGGCGCGTGCAATGCATTCCTGCAGCACTTTAACCCCAACGCGCAAATTCGTCACAGGATCAAAAGCGGCCAAATTGCCACCAAAGCCTTCATATTTATCCGTATGAATCTTCGTCATCACCTGCATCAAGCCCTGCGCGCCCACCGGGCTTTGTGCAAATGGGTTGAAGCTGGATTCCACGGCCATGATGGCAAGGATCAATGTGGGATCAAGCTTGGTTTTGCTGCCGATCTCGTAGGCCTCGGCCACCAATGCGCCTAATGGCTCGGGCGCGACACGGTATTTTTTGGAGAGCCAAAAGGCCACAGCAGCCTGCTGTTTGGGCAAATCCTTCAAATCGGTGGCTGTGGCGCGATCAATGGCATCGGGCTCAGAAGCGATGAGGGTTGAATCGGACGCTGTTTGCCTAGATTGCAGCCAGCCCAAGAGAGCGGTTTCGCCTTCAGCGCGCAGCTCTGGCTTGAAAACAATGGCTGAAACGGCCAAAGCCGCTACCAATCCCAGCATGGCGAGGCCATTGTGGGCAATTTCAAAGCAGCCATGCGCGATGTCTTTGAAGAAGACTTGCACGCCGCTGCTTATTTTTTCGATCGCTGTCATCAGCAATGCCTTTCTTTGCACAAAATTCACTTTTTTTGTAGCACGGTCGTTCCATCGGACGGCCAGAGCATTTCAAAAAGCATTTCGTTTTTGATTGGACCTGTGTTGCGATGTGCGCTAGTGGCGATGTCCCTTTTTCAAGGTCGATCAATCCATTGCTGCTTTCACGGCAACGCGTTGCTGGTGGCTTCGTTGCATTCATCGTGTTAATCGCGTTGAAATGCTTTGAACCCAGCTTCCCTCCGTATTCAATCAGGGGGAGATGTGAACCTGCCTGTATGGTGCTCCTAAGGCTCGGCTTGTCGTAACGACTGTTTGATTATAAATCGGCCACATAACCAGTCAATTATGAAAAATGGGTTTGTTATTCTAATTCCGTGTGATTTTTGGCAAAAAAATACTGAATAGACTGGTTTTTTGCCCAAATTGCCCAGATTGCGCGATTTGCGCGCGGGAAACCAAGTCTGAGCAACGACAATCTATCTCTTGCAGCTTGCTCTCATGCCTTGCTGATGTTGAGTTATTGAATGTTCATTAAATTTTATGGCAAAGAAAAAGCGCGTTAATTCATCGAAAGCAGACGTTGAGCCAGTATTGCTAAGCACAGTGCAGGTTGCTCCGACCTCTTCAGACGCTCAGGGCAACATTGAAATTCAGCCCGCCAAGCCTAAAGCTCGGCCTGTGCTGGCATTGCCTGTTGAAATTGGCAAAGGCGACTGGACGGCGATCATCCTCAGTTTGATGATCTTCTTTACACCAGCTCTCGGCGTACCGCACGAAATGATGCTGCAAGACACACTCAAATCCATTATTGTGGCTTTTATGAGTCTTGGCGCGGCCTTGTTTTTATTTTGGAATCAGCGCAATCGGCGCGATGCGCTGCGCTGGCATTTTCTGATGTGGCTACCGATCATGCTTTGCGTTTATGCATTGGGCAGTATGGTTTGGGCGCATACCTATTTGGCAGGTGTCGAGGCGATTCGTTGGTTTTTGTTTGCGGTGATTGTCTGGCTGGTGCTGAACTGCATGACGCGCGAACGGCTGCCGATGCTGGTGTGGGCGATACATTTAGGGGCGCTTGCTGTGGCGCTCTTAGGCGCGGCTCAATATTGGTTTGACGTGAAATTCATTCCGCAGGGCCCCAATCCAGCAGCCACTTTTGTGAACCGCAACTTTGCAGCGGAGTTTGTCTGTACGACGTTGGTGTTTTCTGCTTGGTTGATATTTAGGGAGCGCCGCACACCCGTGCTTGCCTTTTTGGCAGCGTCAACGAGCTTCCACTTTTTGTTTTTGATGATGTGCGGTACGCGTGCGGCGTTGCTCGCCAGCTATGCCAGCTTTGTGCTGATCGCGATCTTGGCTTGGAAATTTCGCTCTTTGCTGGCGTTTCGCGCTTGGAATGCGAGCCAGCGCATTATCGTGCCAGCTGCCATGTTGCTCGTATTCTTTGGCTTGGGCTTTATTCCGTCTGGCAATGCATCGCCTGAATTCAAAGGTGCAACGCCGCTAGAGCGTGTGGTCAAGCGTACTCAAGCAATTCAGGCGGCTGACGGTACGTTGGGCGTTCGTCTCGTGATGTGGAAAGCCAGCTGGACGATGATCAAAGCGCGTCCACTCTCGGGCGTGGGCGCGGGCACTTGGGAGGCGGATATTCCGCTGTACCAAGCCAAAGGCTCTCAGCTGGAGACAGATTACTATGTTCACAATGAATTGATTCAGGTGGTGGCTGAATATGGCATCGTGGGCTGGTTGTTCTTGCTGGGCTTGACGACTTATGCATTGCGCAGTGCATGGCTGGTGCTTCGTGCGAGAACAGAAGCTGAGATGCAAGAAGGGCTCGTTAGAGGGGTTGCATTGATCAGTTTGACTGCACTGATGACTGTCTCCAACATTGGTTTTCCTTGGCGCTTGGCTACGACGGGCGTGATGTTTGCGCTTTGCTTTGGCATCATGGCTGCTTGCGATGCGCGGCAGGGCATGCGAGGTTTGCTTGGCGCTCAGAGACTGCCGTGGTCGCCGGGTGCATCGCAAACGGCTGCAGTCGTCACAGTAGGCTGCTTAGCTTTAGCAGGATACATCTCCTACAAGGCAGCAGAATGCGAACAAAAAATTGTGCAGGCTGTCAAGATGGCGTTGTCGATTTCGGCTTCGGGTACGCCAAACAGCCCCAGATTTGACAAAACAAAGCGCGAAATGTTGCAGCTAGCCAGAGAAGGCACAGATATCAACCCCCATTACCGCAAAATCACGCCGATGCTAGGCGATGAGCTGGCCAAATGGGGCGATTGGAAAAATGCGGTGTGGGTATGGGAGAGTGTGCTGAGCTCGCGGCCTTATGTGGCGGCGATTGCGAGCAATGTGGCGCGCGGGCACATGGCACTGGGCAATCTCGATAAATCGTTTGAGTTTTTGAAGAAAGCGCAAGTCGTGCAGCCGGACGCGGTGAGCGTGCGATCTTTAGAAGTGATTTTGCTCTCGCGCACAGGCAAGGAGGCGCGGGCGCTGGAGCGCGCTCGCGATGCCTATGCTGCTATGGCGATGGACTTTGACATGATGAACTCGGCATATATCCTTGGCATACGCGCGAGCGATTTTAAATTTGCTATTGAAGCGATGACGCTGCGCAACGAAGCTGTGCCCACGCAGGCGGTTGATGGCTGGGTCAAGATTGGCACCATCTACGATCAGTATCTCAAAGACGAGGCCAAAGCAGTCGATGCTTATCGCAAAGCCTATGAGGCTGGTGGTAAAAAGCCTGAATTGCTCGCGCAAATTCCGTCGGCTTATCACGGGCGGATGGCGCTTCCTTAACTGTGAATGGGATGTGAAACCGCCTGACTAGCGCCAATTCAACGATGCATTTATTTGTAGCGATGCGTTGCCATGGTGAGGGTGAGTCACTTCGGTCACTTTCAGCCCAAGCTTAGCTTCAAAGACAGCCACCATGCTGGACCGCGTGCCGTAGCTAGGCAGGGTGTGCGGGTGGCTGACGAAGACGCTGGAAAGAGCGAGTTCTAATTCTTGGGACACGCCTGTCGCAGGGAGATCGGCTCCGAGAGGTTTGCTTTCGTCGACCAATACTTGCAAATTGTGCGCAGTCAGTTGCTGGGCATCTGCGCTTTTCAAGCTGTGCTTCAAGGCGTTTTTCAGATGCTGAGTTTTTGGCCACGGCGTGTCCAGCGCGGCATTAGACAGACCATACACTGCGCCCCAAGGCATCTCCATTGCTATTAATTGAGTAGCATTCTGCGCAGATGATACGCCGGCTAGCGGCTTAAAATGCTTAAAATTTTGTTGATTGCTGAAATAGAAGCATTGCTTGGAGTTCCAATCGCCCACGATCAAGTTAAAGCCTTGGTAGCGCTGCGGCTCCATGCTTTTTACC
The DNA here is from genome assembly GCA_031376455.1 of Variovorax sp. Taxonomy (GTDB): domain Bacteria; phylum Pseudomonadota; class Gammaproteobacteria; order Burkholderiales; family Burkholderiaceae_C; genus JANMDU01. The sequence goes on from JANMDU010000017.1 coordinate 5,499, forward strand.
CACTGCTCGGCTGACAAATCACTGTTCAGCCAACCCAGCGCCAAGCCGCCTCGGCTGATGGGCTCGGCGGGCGCTATGGATTGCGGATCGCGCACATTGGTCAGCATGGCAAAGCGACCGCTCTGCGAGAAGCCCATCCATGTGCCGCCGTCTTTTAAATCGCGGCCTGATAAGACGCTTGCACCGCTAGGCGACTGCCAAAGCGCGAGTGGGGCGGTGGGGCGCTCTAAGAATTCATCACGATTGGCTGCAATGACGAACGGAAAACGCTCACTTGCACCCCAAGCCAATGCGATCAAGCACATGGCAAGGCTTCAGATGTCAGCCAGCAATTCATAGGGCATGGCTTGCAGTTGCAAGCGTGGGCCGGTGGGCTCTCCGGCATGCAGGGCAGGGCTACTCTGTGCAGAAATTTGCATCGAGACAATGGCGATAAAGCCGCCTGATGGATGCTGCGCTGCCTGCGCAATTTGGCCACAGGGCTGATCGCTTTCGTCACCATGGCTGCTGTCAAATACTTCTTGCCCGGTTTGCACTGCTTGATCGCTGGTGGCGACGAAGGCGCGCCGCTTCAACGTCCCGCGAAATTGGCTGCGAGCCACCACCTCTTGGCCGGGATAGCAGCCTTTTTTGAAATTCACGCCGCCTACAGATTCATAGTTGAGCATCTGCGGCACAAAAGCTTCGCTGACTGCTTTTGAAAGCCGCGCGATGCCGCTGGAGATGTCGAGTGCGTTCCAAGTGGTTAGTTGTGTGGTGTTAATTGGCGCAGTGGACGAAGTAGGTGCCATAGCGCAAATTCGGATCGCACGATGTACAGAGCCGTCCGCCATATGCCCGGCCCGAAGTGCGATGATGATTTCTGTATCCAATGAGCCAGTAGCCGGCATAGAATCTGCGCGAAGTGCTATTGAATTCATAGTCTTTGTCGCATCAAGGGCGTGCTGGCCGACCAAGCCTTCTACAGATAATTCAGCAGTTACATCGGCTAATTCACATTTAGCGCGCATCACAAACATTTTCATGCGCTTAAGTGTCACGTCAAGCAAATCGCGGCTCAGAATCAGTAAAAATTCATCCTGAGATGGTTTGGCAATGATGAACGAGGCGAGCATGCGCCCCTTCGCTGAGCACCAAGCAGCCAGCCTAGCCTCATCGGTTTTCATGAGCAACACGTCTTGCGTGAGCTGGCCTTGCAGAAACGTGCCAGCGTCAGCGCCGCGAGCGCGGATTACGGCGAGTTCGCCATCCGGCGCATTCAAAGTCACAGAAAAATTCAAATCAATCATGACTGCATTATCAAGGCAAGTTCAAAACCAGCCGCTATGATTCTTGTCTATAGGCTTCTAATCTCTCTGCGTCGATCTCGTGGCGGTTTCTTTAGTCGCCTGTTGCTTCTCATTGTGCTCGCTGCAACTCTGGCGGCGGGTGGCCTGTGGTGGTGGGCTGCGCTGCCTTTAAACTTGCCGCCTCTGGCGCAAGGCGAAGACGCGGTTGATCTGCAAATCGCTAGCGGCAGCTCGGCGGGTAGCATCTCGCGCAATATTGCCAAAGCTACGGGAGGCGGGCCTGTGCAAGAGATGCTCCTGAGCATTTGGCTACGCGCGAGTGGAAAAGCGGGTGATCTGAAAGCGGGCAGCTATGAAATCGTCTCTGGCGATTCGCCGCGTAGCGTGATCGAGAAAATCGCCTCTGGAAAGCAAAGTTTGCGCGCTGTTACGTTCATCGAAGGCTGGAATTGGCGGCAGCTGCGCGCAGCGCTCGCCAAAGCCAAGCATCTCAAAAACGACAGCGCCTCGCTCTCCGATGCGCAGCTCATGGAACGCTTGAGCCGCGCCGGCCAGCACCCTGAAGGCCGCTTCTTCCCAGACACCTATCGCTACGCCAAAGGCGCAAGCGACATCACCGTGCTGCGCGCTGCGATGCAAATCATGGACAAGCAACTCGCTGCTGTTTGGGAGGCTCGCCGAGCTGATCTGCCCCTCAAATCGCCCGATGAGCTGCTCATCCTAGCCAGCATTGTGGAGAAAGAAACTGGCGCTGCGAAAGATCGCGCCACGATCAGCGGCGTGTTTGCCAATCGCTTGCGGATTAACATGCGATTGCAAACCGATCCCACCGTGATTTACGGCATGGGCGAAGCCTTTGATGGCAACATCCGCAAACGCGATCTGCAAACCGACACGCCCTACAACACTTACACCCGAGGCGGATTGCCGCCCACGCCAATCGCGAGCGTGGGTGCTGCTGCGCTGCAAGCCGCAGCCCAACCGGCTGACACGCGAGCTCTGTATTTCGTCGCTCGCGGCGATGGCAGCAGCGAGTTCTCTGAGACACTCGATGCGCACAATCGCGCCGTAAATAAGTATATTTTAGGCCGATAGCCGGCATATATACTGCGCAGAGCGCTATCAATTTAATACTATTTGCTATCCTCATGTATCTACCGCCACACTTTAATAAAAGCAAAGATTTGGGGCTCGCTGCTCGCATCGTGCGTGAGCATCCGTTTGCTTCGCTCATCTCAAACGACGACGAAGGCTTTCCGTTTGTGACTCATCTGCCGCTGCATTTGATCGAGGACGGTGAGGGTGAGGAAGCTATGTGGAAGATACTCGGCCATGTGGCTAAGCCCAATCCCCATTGGAAATTTCTCGCCGCTCGCCCAGAAGCTTTGGTGACATTCATGGGGCCGCAGGCTTATATGTCGCCCAAGGTGTATCCCGATTTAGCGCGCGTGCCGACTTGGAATTACCTTGCCGTACATTGCAAAGTCAGAGCCACTTTGATCCAAGAACCTGACGCTAAAGACAGTTTGCTCAAGCCCCTCATCGGCGATCATGAGCCGCTCTATAAGCAGCAATGGATTGATCTCGGCCAAGACTATCAGCACAAAATGCTGATGGGCATCGTCGCTTTTGAGCTCGAAGTGTTGCAGATCGAGTGCAAGGTGAAGATCAATCAGCATCGCCCGGAGGCGCAGGCGAAGATGCTAGAAATCTACGAGCGCGGTAACGAGCAAGAGCGGGCACTGGCGCAGTGGATGAGACAGCTGAGCACCCAAATTTCAAGCTAAATCGACACCTAGCCGGCACAGAACCTGCGCAAGCAGCTATTGATTTGATAGTGATTGAGTTCGAGAGGAAATGCATCGTGCGCACTGTTTTTGGAATACTTTCATTGGTGATCGTGCTGCTGATTGTGGGCAGCTTGGTGAAAAAGCAAATGGCTGCTGCGACTGCGCCCGTTCCAGCGCTTTTAAGACCTGCCGGCAACAACCCAGCAGCCACACAGCGTGAACAAGTGCAGCAACTTCAGCAGCAGATCAAGCAAACGCTCGATGCGCAAATGCAAGCGCCGCGTGATTTACCCGCCGACGCAAAATAAATCTAGCCTGCCAATCCGACGTAATTCTCAGCCAGCGTCGTCTGCGCTGCCACAGAATTCATCAAATAATCCAACTCTGCTTCTTGCACGCGCTGGCCAAAGCCCTCGGTATCTGGGAAGCGATGCATCAGGCTTGTGAGCCACCAGCTAAAGCGCTCCACACGCCAGATTTTACGCAACGCTCGCGTTGAGTAGCCCTCGATGCCTTGATTGCTTTTCTCAAAGTAATGTTGTGCAAAACCTTCAGCGAGCATGCTGACATCGCTTGCCGCCAAATTCAAACCTTTCGCTCCCGTGGGTGGCACGATATGCGCTGCATCGCCTGCTAAAAAGAGTTGCCCCCAGCGCATGGGCTCGCTCACATAGCTGCGCAAGGGCGCAATGCTTTTCTCAATCGAAGCGCCGGTGATGATGGCGTTGGCTGTCTCGCTCGGCAAGCGGCTGCGCAGCGTATCCCAAAAGCGCGCATCGCTCCAATCCTCCACCTTGTCTGTGATTGGGCATTGCACGTAATAGCGGCTGCGCGTCATGCTGCGCATCGAGCAAAGCGAAAAGCCATCGGGGCTGTTGCCATAAATAACCGCATGTGGCGAAACCGGTGGCACATCGGCCAACACGCCGAGCCAGCCAAACGGATACTCGCGAGAGAATTCTTGTCGTTTTTCTTTGGGGATGCTTTGCCGAGAGATGCCATGAAAGCCATCGCAGCCTGCGATGAAGTCGCATTCAATCTCTTGCGCTGCGCCGTCTTGCACAAAGCGAATTCGCGGCTTGCTTGAACTCAGATCATGCAAACTCACATCCTTCGCTTCGTAAAC
>JANMDU010000028.1:0-13251 GCA_031376455.1 Variovorax sp.
AGTGCGCCAGTGATCAAGCAGGCGTTGATGTATAGGCTGAGCATGGTGCGTTTGTGGGCTTTGATATTGCCTTTGGCCAAAAACCAAAATGTAGCGAAGAGGCTGACCAGCGTGATTGGGATCAGCAAATGAATCCAAGAAAAGCGCAACCACATCGGGAAATTCGAATGGATGAAGATCGCTGAGAGGGCGGTAACGAGCATCATCGTGACCCAGGCGTAGCCGAAAGCGCGATGTAGCTTGGGGCTTTGCTTGCCGCTCAAGCGCGCCCAAAGGGCAAAAGGCCCGAGAAGGGTGGCGGAAAGCGCGGCTGCCAAGTGGATGATGAGTTGCGGGGAGAGACTGGAAAGCGATTGCATGCCGCTAATGTGCCGCGCCCAGGATAGCGCCGCCAGCGGTTTGCGATGAAATGCTGATTTTGGGGCGTGGAATGCGGCTGGCCGGAGTCAGCGCGACAACCACTGATCGAGTTTTTCTAGTTTCTTCAAACCCTGCCAGCTCGGCTTATCGCCCAACTCTTTCATGAGATGTGGCCAGATGCATTGCAAGACTTCTGCTTCAACGAATGCATCGGAGGCTGCTTCATGGCGGGCGGGGCAGGTGATGTTGAAATGGGTGAGCCATTGATCGAGATCTTCAGCTTTGGTATCGGGCTGGGTGACTGAGCAGAGCTTTTCAATATCGAGCCACGGATTGTTTAAATGTTTGCCGAGCTCATATGCGAAATGGCGCTCTAGCAAGATTTGGTCAAACCAAGCGTGAAAGGCAAGCAAAGGGGCATCAGCCAAAAAATCGCGCAACATCGGCAAGGCTTGCGAACCAGGCAGGCCCATTTGCTGGCGCTGCATACCGATGCCGTGGATGAGGATGTTGTCTTTGTCTTGAACGGGGCTTTTGGGTTGGATCACGATTTCAAAACTGTCGCCGGGGCAGATGGTCAGTGCGCGCGCTGTCCAATCCACCCGCAAACCGATGCAGGCCACTGCGAGAAGTTGAGCAGTTGGGGTGTCCAGCCCGCTGGTTTCCACATCAAGTACAACCCAGCGCTCGATCGATCTCGGCTGAGCCGGAACAAGCGAGGGCGAGAACTTTGTTGCTTTGAACCAGTCTTTCCAAGGCATGATGTCTAGCACCCGAGCTTAGCGCTCGTAATCCATGCGCATACGCGCCTGTAAATCCTGCGCCACACGGCAGGTCTCTTTCAAAATGCGGCGATCAATCGTATTTAAGCGGCGAATATCGATGCGATTAGGCTCATCAGGATCGCCTAAACCTTCTTTGGTGCCTTGGGTCATGTCAATCTGCACACGCAAGCGCAGCATTTGCAAAAACTCAAAGCCGCCAATCCAGCCCTCATATTCACGCGGCTTGATGCCTAGCCTCTCGCCCATTGCACGCAAGCGTGCACGGGTGTTGGTCTCAGCAATGCCATGGGCGAGCGCATACAGGCGAGCCGCATTGACGAAGATGGCAGTGCCGCGCAGCTTGAGATCGACTGTGCTATCGCCCGCCGTGTCGATTGCGCCCGTCCAGGTCAGTGGGGGTGTGCGTTGCAGGGCGTTGAGAGAGAGGAGCTTTAAAAAGCGGTTTTTGGTGCCAGCTTGCGCAGTGACGAAATCACGCAACTGTTTAGCCAACGAGCGCTCGCCCCAAAGGCCGCGCAGATCAAAGAAGATGCTGGCGTTGAGCAAATCTTCTGGCTCGCCCACGCCAAGCCAGTGCGCGAAGCGCGCCTGCCACTCATACTGCTTCAAACACAGCTCGGGGTTACTGGCCATGATGTTTCCTTCGCACAAAGGATAGCCGCTAGCGTCTAAGTTTTCATTCGCAGCATGCGCGAGAGCCAGCCATTTCGCGCGGTCCGCATTTGAGATGTCGTCTTGTAGCACGAGCGCATTGTCTTGATCCGTGGCCACGGTTTGCTCTTCGCGGCCTTCTGAGCCGAGGGCAATCCAACAGGCTTGTTTCGGGTCCAGCCCGTGTTGCTCGGCGAGCAAACCCAGCAAACGCTCGGTGAATAAGTCATTCAAATGGCTCACTAATGCCGTGAGCTGGCGAGACTGAATCCCTTGACCCAATAAGCGGGCGGCGAATTGGCGAATATCAGGTGCTAGAGCTTTGAGATCATCCACGCTACCCGCACCACGCAAAGCATTGGAAAGCTGCTGCAAGCTCATGCGCTGCATGGCAAACAAATCACGCTCAGAGACGATACCCACCACCGCGCCATCACGCGTGATCGGCACATGACGAATCGCGTGGCGCGACATCAAGAGCGCAGCATCTTGCGCTGTGTCGCCCGCATCTAGCGTGCGCACTGGGCTGACCATCACTTCGGAAATCGGCGCATCTAGCGAAATGCCGGGCAGCGTCACGCGGCCCAAAATATCGTAGCGCGTGAGGATGCCGATGGCTTGATTTTCCGCATTAGTCACCAGCATGGAGCCGATGCGCATTTGCTGCATTTGTGATAGCGCACTGCGCAATGAATACGCCGGCAAACAGGTGATTGGAGCATTCTTCACGAGGCTTCCTAGAGCCGTTTCCATGCTTTGCTCAGCCAACACGCGAGACGCCATCTCGCCTTGCAAAGCTTTGCGGGAGAGGCCGAGGAAGTGTTGAATGCGTTGATTTAAAAAATCCGCAAAAGGCGCGCTGATACCGGCCAACTCTTTCACCGCTGCAATGGGCAGCGCGAGCACGAAGCAATCCTCTGTTGCTTGATAGGTGGCCGTCACAGCCCTGTTGCCCACCACAGCGCTCACAGGAAAAAGCTCGCCAGCTTCATACAAAAATGCGCCGCCATTCAGTTCTGCCAAGCCTTGCGTGCCGGAGACAGAGCCGCGCCGCACGAAGAGCAAATGCTGCGCAGGGCCATCTGTTGGGCTCATCACGCGCTCACCCAAGGCGAAGTAGCGCTGCTCGCTGCCGCTCACAAAGCGGCGCACATGCGCATCAGCCATTTGGTCAAACGGTGCATTTGCGCTGAGCTCTTTAACCAATTGAGCGATCAGGCTACTTGCCGGCTGGGAATGAATGGGATTACTGCTCATGAGCCCCCAAGTTTACCCACTGGACATATCGGGGTGGGACGCACTGCCTACAATCTGCTTTATGAAGAAATCTCTTTGGGTAGCAGGATTGGTTGTGTTGGCAGCCGCAGGCGGCGGCGCGTGGTGGTATCAGAGTCAAGACAAAAATAGTGATGTGCAATACCGCAGCGCAAAAATAGAGCGCGGCAATTTGGCGGCTAGCGTGTCAGCCAGCGGCGCGGTCAATCCCGTCACGCAGGTGAGCGTGGGTACGCAAGTCAGCGGGCAGATCAAAGAGCTTTATGTGGATTTCAATTCGGAAGTGAAAGCGGGGCAGCTGATTGCGCAGATTGATCCAGAGACGTTTGAATTTCGCGTGAGGCAGGCGATGGCAGATGTGGATGCGGCGCAGGCGCAGGTGCTCACGGCGCAGGCCAATGTGCTGGCATCTAATGCGGCGATCTCTCGTTCGCAGGTCGATGTGACGGAGGCGCAAAGAGATTTTGAGCGTAAGAAGGATTTGGCAGAAAAGCAATTTATTGCACAAAGCGAGGCGGATAAATCACGCGCTTTGGTCAATACATCGGGCGAGAATTTGAAAGCTTCGCAAGCGCAACTCGCGGTGACGAATGCGCAAGTCAAATCTGCGCAGGCTAATGTGGCGCAGCGCGAAGCAGCATTGTCGCAAGCGCGCATTGATTTGCAGCGAACGAAAATCACCTCGCCAGTCAACGGCATTGTGATCAAGCGCGCGATAGAGAAAGGCCAAACCGTGGCGGCGAGTTTGCAATCGCCTGAGCTGTTTGTGATTGCGCAAAATCTCTCCGATATGCAGGTGGATGCGAGCATTGATGAGGCTGATGTGAGCCGCATTCGCACGGGACAGCGCGCAACATTTACCGTCGATGCATTTCCCGGCCAAACATTTGAAGGCGAAGTACGCCAAGTGCGCAAAGCGGCGCAAAACGTGGCCAATGTGGTGACCTACGTCGCGGTGGTAGGCTTTACGAACACGGCCGGCCGCTTGCTGCCGGGTATGACGGCGAATGTGCGCGTGGTCACAGAGAGCCGTGAGAATGTATTGAAGATTCCGAATTCTGCGCTGCGCGTGCGGATTGCAGGCGTTGAACCGGCGAACCAAGGTGCCTCTGCACCAGCTTCCCCAAGTTCCGCACCCAAAACGGGTCGTAGCGGTTTTAGCCTCCTCAGTGAAGCCGTCGCGCAGCCCTCAGGTGGCGGTGCAGGAGGTGGCTTTGCGGCGCAGCGTGAGCGCTTAATCAGCGAGCTGCAACTGAGCGCCGATCAACAAGCCAAATTGGAAGCGATCCAAGCTGAGATGCGCCCGAAATTCATGAGCATGCGCGATATGGATGAAGCCGAACGGCAGGGCTCTCGCGAGAAGATTACGGCTGAAATGCGGAGCAGAATTTCTGCGATGCTAAGCGCGGATCAGAAGAAAAAATATCAAGAGATGATTGCGAGTGCATCTGCTTCAGCAGGCGCAAGCCGCCCGGCTACTACACCTGTTGCATCAGCAAATACTCCTAATTCTGTAGCATCCCGCGCAGATTCTGTGACGGCTACTGGCTCAAAAGCTTCTAAACAGGCCGCTGCGGGCGCTGTCGGCGCTGCTGCAGCACAAGCCGCGCCTTCCTCGCCCACCGCATCGGCAACCGCGCCATCCGCGCCATCCGCACCTACATCACCAGTGCAGAGTGGCGCTCCAGTCGCTGCGCCCAATGCGGGTGGTGCAAGCGCAGGAGGCGGCGGTGGGCCGTTGGGCGAATTCCGCAATCGTTTGGTGAGCGAGCTGCAGCTCAGCGCCGATCAGCAGCAAAAGCTTGATGGCCTATTTGCAGAGACTCGCCCCAAATTCGCCGCCATGCGCGATGCCACGCCAGAAGATCGCCCGAAGGTGCGCGAGCGCATCATGGGCGAGCTGCGCGCCAAGGTTAATGATCTACTCTCACCTGAGCAAAAGATCAAATACGCTGCACTCCAAGTGGAGATGGGCAGCCGAACCTCATCGCGTGGCCGCATTTATCTTTTGAATGAACAAGGCAAGCCCGTTGCTTACAACGTGCGCCTAGGCATCACGGATGGCACATCGACCGAACTGATGATCGCGCCCAATTCGCCGAATGCTGAGATGTTCAAAGAAGGCGCGACTGTGATCACAGGCGTGATCGGTGCGGGCAGTACGCCTGCCGCAGGTGCAAGGCCATCTGGCCCTCGCATGCCGTTTTAATGCGAAAAAATGATCACGGAAAGCACAAAAATTTCACGAAAGACACAAAAAATGCAATTAGTTTTTTTCAGTGTCTTCCGTGCAACTTCAGTGCATTCCGTGTTCTAAAAACTCAAGTTAGCAATAAAGTTCATGCCCCTCATTGAAGCGCGAGAGCTCGTCAAAACCTACTCGATGGGTGACCAAACCGTGCATGCCCTGTGCGGTGTATCGCTTGATATTCATGAGGGCGAATTCGTTGCCATCATGGGCGCATCGGGCTCAGGCAAGTCGACCTTGATGAACATCATGGGCTGCCTGGATCTGCCCACCAGTGGCGAGTATCGTTTGGCAGGCGAGAGTGTCGAAGGCATGCAAGGCGATCAGCTCGCCTCCGTCCGCAATCGCCGCATAGGGTTCGTTTTTCAGCAATTCAATTTATTGCCGCGCACGAGTGCTTTGGAAAACGTCGAGCTGCCGATGGTGTATGCAGGAATCAAGAGCAACGAGAGAAAAAATAAAGCCAAAGCAGCACTCACCCGTGTTGGTTTAGGCGAACGCATGAGTCACACCCCTGCTGAGCTCTCGGGTGGCCAGCAGCAGCGCGTAGCCATCGCCCGCGCCTTGGTCAACAACCCCCAGCTCATCTTGGCTGATGAGCCCACTGGCGCGCTGGATAGCCAAACCAGCGAAGACATCATGAGGCTGCTCACTGAGCTCAATGCGCAAGGCATGACGGTCGTGCTGGTGACGCATGAGCACGATGTGGCTGCTTGGGCGAGAAGGCGCATTGTGTTTCGGGATGGGCAGATGGTGGAAGACGTCTCGCAATGAAAGACATCCAACACTACATGCGGGGTGGTACGCTGCGCCTGCCAAGCCTGCCGCCGTTGTCGCTCTACATCCATCTGCCTTGGTGCTTAAAAAAATGTCCGTATTGCGATTTCAATTCGCATGAAATGTCAGGTGGCATGAGCCAAGATATTGAGCAGCGCTATATCGCAGCACTGATTGCAGATTTAGAGATGAGCCTGCCGCTGATTTGGGGGCGCACCGTTCACAGCATTTTTATTGGCGGCGGTACGCCAAGTTTGTTTGCGCCGAGCAGCATCGATCAGCTTTTGGCAGCCGTGCGAGCCCGCGTGCGCTTAGAAGCGGGCTGCGAGATCACGCTTGAGGCCAACCCTGGGACGTTTGAAAAGGATCGCTTCAAAGCCTTCCGCTCTGCCGGCGTTACCCGCCTGTCGATCGGTGTGCAAAGCTTCAATGATGCACATCTTAAAGCCCTAGGCCGAGTGCATAACAGTGCTCAAGCGCAGGCAGCTATTGCGGAAGCTGCTATGAATTTTGATTCTTTCAATATTGATGTGATGTATGCGCTGCCCGGCCAGAGCCTCCAGCAATGCGAACAAGATATTCAAACCGCATTGAGCTTTAAGCCGCCCCACATCAGCATCTATCACCTTACGATTGAGCCAAATACGTACTTCGCTAAATTCACGCCGAAGAATTTGCCTGTGGATGATGATGCGTATGACATGCTCGACCGCATCACGGAGCTGACTGCCGCGCAAGGCTTAGAGCGTTATGAAATCTCAGCATTTGCGCTGCCCAATAAACGCAGCGTTCACAACACCAACTACTGGCAATTTGGCGACTATCTGGGCATCGGCGCGGGCGCGCATGGCAAGCTCAGCTTTGCGCATCGCGTGATGCGGCAAACCAAAGCGCGCGAGCCCAAGCTGTATATGGACAAAGCGCTGTCTGCGAATCCGTGGGATTGCATGGTGCAAGAGGCCGAAGTGTCTCGCGCAGATTTGCCCTTTGAATTCATGCTTAACGCGCTGCGCTTGACGGGCGGCTTTGCACTCGCAGATTTTTATGACCGCACGGGTCTGTCTATCACAGCCATTCAAAAGCCACTCGATGAGGCGGAGGCCAAGGGCTTGATCACTCGCGATTTCACACATGTGCGCCCTAGCACTCGCGGCCTAGATTTTTTGAGCAATCTACAAGCTCTGTTCCTCGCATAGATTAAAATCAGGAAATACGGAGGTTTGGGTGAGCGGTTTAAACCAGCAGTCTTGAAAACTGCCGGGGATGTGAGTCCCCCGTGAGTTCGAATCTCACAGCCTCCGCCATACCTGCTAGTCTTGGCATTCGGTGTTGGATACCCCGCTCATTTATGACTCAACCATTGCTCTGCGGAGCGCAGATCACTTGGGCTTCATGCCGATCTGTGCTGCAACACCTTTTAGTTGCACTTGTAATGGCCTTGATGGTGCTGATGCCTCGCTTAGGAGTTGCGCAAACCCAGCAGCAGCCCGCGCCGATTCTCTTGGCTGCCCTTCAACAAGTCGTGGCTTTGGATGGCAAGCTTGAGTATTGGGTTGATGACACCGGGCGAACTACTGCAGCGCAAGTGGCGCAGATGAACCCTGGATGGAAGATTTACCAAAACGGCCTGATTGTTGAGATCGATAAGAAGAAGTTGTGGCTGCGTATTACGGTGGACGGCACGCAAGCCAGCGAAGAATGGTGGCTCGATTTGCACCAGCCTTGGCTGGACAAGATCAGCCTGAATGTATTGGATGCGCAAGGCCAATGGTTGGTTAAACGCTCAGGCGACATGGTGCCTCACAGCGAATGGAGCCATGTTTCGCGCACGCCACGTTTGCAGCTGCCTCTGCTCAAAAGCGTGAATACCTACTACGTCAGCGTAGAGCACGCTCGGGTGGCGTACCCTGTGCGTGTGTCTTTGCAGTCCAACGCGTATGTTGGCAAATACAGCTTATTTGAAGAGCTATTTTTTGGCGTATGCATGGGTGTTGCCTTGCTGGTGGTCTTAATGGCTGCGTCGCTGGCTTGGGCTTGGCGAGATGTGGCGCTGGCGCGCTTTGGCGTGTATTTCTTATGTGCTTCGCTCACTGTGATGTCTCGCATGGGGCTCAATAGCCTGCTGCTGTGGCCTGAAGCACCAGAGTTGAATGCTTGGGTGGGGCGTCTGCTCCCACTGCTAGGGATAGCATCCGCGCTGTGGTTTTTGCATGCGGTGGTGCGGCGCGATGAATATATGCCTCGGCTCGAAGGCTTTCTACTGGGCTTTTCGCTGTTTGCTCTGAGCGTTGGTTTGGTGGAGATGATTTGGCCGAGCGCGCGTAGCTTTATGGTGGCACAAATGTCGGGGCTGCTCTTCAGCGTGGTGATTGCTCTGGTTTTTGTATTGGCTTGTTGGCGCGGCAATCGGCATACGCGTTTGCTCAGCATGGGCATGCTGCCTATGGTTGTGGCCAGCTTGTTTGTGGTGATGCGAAATGCGGGTGTGCAGCCTGCAGGCTATGAAATCGGGCAGTTCGCAGCCATTGCGGGGCTCGCTTTGCAAACGCCGATTTTGCTTTACGCCTTGATTCGCCAAGCCCAGATGTTGCGTGAGCAAAGGGTGCATGAAGGCAATATCGACCGAGTGGATGCGCTCACTGGGCTGTCCACTTATGGTGTGTTGGAATTCAACTTGCGCGGCAGCATGGCACGCGCTGTGATGAATAAAAGCAGTTTCATGCTGATGGTTGTGGAGCTGACTAATCATCAAGCCATTCACGACAAATATGGCGCGAAAACAGCGGATCAGGCCATGCAAACTTTGGGTGGGATGCTGCGCCAACTCCGGCGTGGGGTAGACACAGCTGCGACTGTGCAGGCGAACGCCTGCGCCATGCTCCTAGAGCAAAAGATCATGCCCAGCATAGCCATCAACACGGCGACTTCCTTGTTGGTGCGTAGCATGCAGCCCAGCAAAAATCTGCCGAAAGATTTGCAACTGAAACTGCGGATTAGTTTGGCTACGATGCCAGACCCGTTGGTGCATGAAGATATCGGTGATCAACCGGGCGATTGCATTTCTTGGATGCTCGTCAACGCGCAGACGAGCTCATCTGACAACGCCAAACCCATCGTGCATCTGAATTTCTAATATCTACCATGGCCATCAAATCCACTATTTTCAAAGCCAACATCCAGATCGCGGATATTGACCATGGCTACTACGCCGATCACGCGCTCACGCTGGCTCGTCACCCGAGTGAGACGGATGAGCGCATGATGATTCGGCTGGTGGCGTTTGCGCTGCAAGCTTACAAGCTGCAGAGCATTTGCAATGGCGATGGCACGCTGGCTTTTGGTGCGGGCATGTCTGACCCAGATGAGGCGGATGTTGTTCTGAAAGATTTCACGGGCGCCATTCGCCTCTGGGTGGAGGTGGGGCAGCCGGAAGACAAGGCGATCATCAAGGCTTGTGGCAAGGCCGATGGGGTGCATGTGTATGCCTTCAACCATGCGACGCCTGTGTGGTGGAAGGGCATTCAGACGAAGCTCACGCGGCCACGCAATTTAAGTGTGTATCAAGTCGACAGCGTGGCAGCCAAAGCATTGGAGCGCTGGCAGAGCGCAGCATGAATATTCAGGCCACGATCCAAGAAGGCGTATTGAGTTTATCAAGCGACAAAGGTGCGGTCGATTTTGAGATTCAAAAACTCATGTAATCGGCACGGGATCTGTGCAGGTCTCTGAGACGCGAAGTTCATGTGCACATCAGAAAGGCGGATTCGTCGTGTCTGACTGCGGCCGCAAACAACACGCCAGTGAATTCATGGAATTGGCTATATTTTCACGCAACGGGCGTTTGCGCAATTAAAAGAAGTTAGTTAAACCAATCCAAGTTTTTGTGCCAAGCCAATGCGCTGCAACTTGCCCGTTGCGCCCTTGGGGATCTCATCCATGATGAGAATTTTGCGCGGCACTTTGAAGTCGGCAAGCTTGGTCGCAACAAACGCGCGTATTTCTTGTTCTGTCGCCGTTTTGCCTTCGCGTAACACCACGGCAGCAGCCACGTCTTCGCCCAGCTTGTCGTGCGGCATGCCAAATGTCACCACCTGAGCTACAGCCGGGTGATCCATCAGCACTTCATCGACTTCACGCGGCGAGATTTTCTCGCCGCCTCGATTGATAATTTCTTTCAAGCGCCCGGTTAGCGTGACGTAGCCGTCTTCCGTCATCGTGCCTTGATCGCCGGTGCGAAACCAGCCGTTGGTAAAGCCTTCGGCATTCGCTTTGTCATTATTTTCATAGCCGAGCGTGACGTTTTCGCCGCGAATCACGATCTCTCCAATCTCACCTGCTGCGAGCAGCTCGCCCGCTAAATCCATGATCGCGACTTCTGGGCCAGCGGCAATGCCTACTGATCCGGGAATGCGCTTGCCCGGCGGCAGTGGGCTGCTGGCCATCTGATGGGCGGCCTCGGTCATCCCGTAGGATTCGATCAGTGGCGTTTTAAAAACGCGCTCTAGCTCGGCAATGACTTGCGGCGGCATGGACGATGAGGAGGACCGGATAAAGCGCAGCGGATTGGCTTCGATCACATCCATGTTGCCAGCAGCGCGCGCCAAAATGGTTTGGTGCATGGTGGGCACAGCTGTGTACCAAGTGGGCTTGCATTCTTTCATCCAGCCGAAAAACTTGAGCGCATTAAAGCCCGGCGTACAAAAAATCATGCTGCCCACAGCCATGGGCGCGAGCACGCCTGCAATCAGTCCGTGGATATGAAACAAAGGCATCACGTGCAGTTCACGGTCATCGCTGGTCAGCTGCAGGGTGTGGCTGATATTGCGAGCCGATGCACACACATTGCGATGCGTCAGCGGCACGATTTTGGGCCGCGAAGTGGTACCCGAGGTGTGCAAAATCAGCGCCACATCGTCAGAGTGCGCAGGGCCAGGCAAACTGGCCAAGCCTTTTTGCGCAGAGGTCAATTCAAACTGGCCTGCGCCTTGGGCTGGCAGGGCATTGAGCTCAATGACGGCTACACCCAGCTTTGCAGCCACAGCAATCGCTGGCGTTTCGCTGCCCACAGCGACGATCAGTGCCTTGGCATTCAAATCACTCAAATAGAACTCAAATTCATCGGCGCGATAAGCCATGTTGAGTGGCGCAGCTGTGCAGGCGCTTGCCACAGCCACAAAGGCAGTGGCCATCTCTGGGCAGTTGGGCAGCACGATGCCAACGCGATCCCCTCGCCCGATGCCAAAAGAGTTCAGCGCAGCGGTCGTTTGCGCGATGAGCTGATTCATGGCGCTGTAGGAGAGAGGTGTGCCGCCGGGCGACATCATGGCCGGTGCTGTGGGCGCTTGCTGCGCGACCATCTCGTGGAGTGTGGTGAAGTGGGTCATGGTGAGATGAATTTTAAGAAATTTTTAAGGTAGTGTTGTGCTGAGCTAAGTTTTTGGCCAGCAGGCTGGCCAGTGCATAAACGGCATGAATGGTCGGCGTTGGGGTCTGCGTGATTTGGCCTAGCTCCATCACCGCAGCGACGAGCGCCTGTAATTCAAGCGCTCTGCCTTGCTCCACATCCTGCAACATCGATGTTTTGTGTTGCCCAACAGCTTGCGCACCCGCAATGCGCTTTTCTAGGCTCACCTTGAATTGCACGCCCAGCTTCTCGCCAATGGCTTGCGCCTCGGTCATCATGTTTGCAGCGAGCTCGCGTGTGGGTGGATAGAGACAAATATCTTCGAGCGTGGCATGCGTCAAGGCGCTGATGGGGTTAAAACTCAAATTGCCCCAAACTTTGAGCCAAATCTCCGAGCGAATATCCATCGATACGGGTGCTTTAAACCCTGCGACTTTGAAAGCATCGCTGATGGCGCGAATGCTCGGCGTATCTGCGCCATCAATCTCGCCGAGCGTGAAGCGATTGCCCTCGATTACTTTGATGACACCAGGGCGAATGACTTCGCTGGCGGGGTAGACCACGCTGCCTATCACGCTGACAATCGGAATATGCTGGGCAATCACACCCTCCGGATCAACCGCTTTCACGGGCATGCCTGCATACTCGCCGGCTAGCTTGTGAAAGTACCACCATGGAATGCCGTTTTGCATGGTCACCACGCGAGTGCTGCTGTGCATGAGTCGCGGTAACTCTGCGGCTACAGCGGCCACCTGATGCGCCTTCAAAGCCAGAATCACCAGATCTTGCACGCCTGCATCTGCGATGCTCGATGTTGCCTTGATCGGCTGCACGAGCAGTTCATTGCCGCTCTCTTCAATCAAAGTCATGCCATTTTTCTTAACAGCTTCTAAATTAGCACCGCGCAAAATCAAGGTGACATCGTGGCCCGTTAAAGCCAGCTTGACACCCAGCATGCCGCCAATTGCGCCTGCTCCCACTACACAAATTTTCATATCAAGCGCCGCCTTCGTTATTTGTTGCTGCAAACGTATTTCTCAGCACGCCAACACCATCAATACAAACTTCCACCACACTCCCGGGCTTCATCGGCAACACACCCAGCGACGTGCCGCAGGCAATCACATCGCCGGGATAAAGCGTCATCTCATTTGAGATGGAAGCCACGATTTGCGCGGGAGGGAAAATCATGTCGCTGCAAGCGTAGTTTTGCCGCTCGCGGCCATTGATGAGCGTGCGAACGCTCAAGGCCTTCCAATCGAGCCCGGTAGCAATCACAGGGCCAAAAATGCCGAAGCTGTCAAAACTTTTTGCACGTGTCCATTGCGCAAATGAGGCGTCTCGCGTGAGCAAATCCAGCGCTGTCACATCGTTGACGCAGGTCAGGCCAAAGATTGCATGCTCAGCTGCCTCAGGTGTCAGGTTTTTACACGTCTTACCAATGACAAGCCCCAGCTCGCCTTCATAAACAACGCGCCCATCGTAGCTGGCAGGCGCTGAAAACGGTTGCTCATGCGCGCAGTAGCTGCTGGCTGCTTTAATGAAATACAAAGGCTCTACGGGAATGCTTAAGGCTTGCTTGGCAGCCTGCGCATGGTAGTTGTTCCACAGGCCAATGAATTTGCTGGGGACACACGGCAAAGTAGTCGTCACATCACTCAAGGAAAGCTGTTGCCCAGTCAAAGCAAACTCACCAAACATATCGCCTTGGCAAACAGCTATTTTTTCGCCTTGCACGATACCAAAGCCCA
>JANMDU010000062.1:0-13880 GCA_031376455.1 Variovorax sp.
GAGATCTACTGGAACATGCTCCAAACCGCCGAGCAGGTCGCCAAGCGTTATGGCATTGGCCGTGACGCGATGGACGAATACGGCGCCGCCAGCCAGCAGAAGGCCACCGCCGCCCTGGCAGCAGGTTTGTTTGACGCAGAAATCGCGCCTATCACCGTGACGGCTGGCGTAGCCGACGCCGTGATGGGCATGACCACCAAACAGGTCACCATCAGCAAAGACGAAGGCATCCGCGCCGGCACCACCAAGGAAGGCATCAGCGGCATCAAGCCAGCCATGCCGGGCGGTGTGATTTCCGCCGGCAATGCCAGCCAGTTTTCCGACGGCGGCGGCGCCTGCGTCATCATGAACGAAACCGTGGCCGAGCGCAAAGGCTTGAAGCCGATTGGGCGGTTCGTCGGTTTTGCCGTAGCCGGGTGTGAGCCCGATGAAATGGGCATTGGACCGGTGTTCGCCATTCCCAAGGTGCTCAAGAAGCTGGGCCTCACGATCAACGACATCGACCTGTGGGAATTGAATGAAGCTTTTGCCGTGCAGGTCATTTATTGCCGCGACAAGCTCGGCATCCCCGGCGACCGCCTGAACGTCAACGGTGGCGCCATCGCCGTCGGCCACCCCTATGGCGTGAGTGGCCAACGCCTCACCGGCCACGCCCTCATCGAAGGCAAGCGTCGCGGCGCAAAACGCGTGTGCGTGACGATGTGTATTGGTGGGGGTATGGGCGCTGCGGGTGTTTTTGAAGTGCTGTAAGCTTGGCGAATGAACATCAGCGAAACACTGCAAGAACTCGCGCACGCTCAGGTTGAGTTCGTGCTGGTCGGCGGTGTGGCTGTGACGTTACATGGTGTTGTTCGCGGCACAATGGATTTAGACATCGTTCTGGCGATGACGGATGAGAATCTGGATCGCTTCATTGAGGTGGCCAAAAAGCTTGAAATGACACCGCGCATTCCAGTGCCTCTGGATACGCTAAAGAACGCTGAGATGATTGATCGCTTCCACAAGGAAAAACGCATGTTGGCGTTTTCTTTGTGGCCAGCTGATCCGGCAGGCACGGTGATTGATGTGCTTGTTCGTCCCGAGGCAACTTTCGAAGTGCTTCAAAGTCAGGCCATCACGAAGTCATTCTTGGGTGTGCAAGTGAAGGTGGCAAGTATTGAGCATTTGCTCTTAATGAAAAATGCAGCCAATCGCCCGATTGATCGATTCGATATTGAAGCACTTGAATCTCTGCGCAATGTGCAAAAGGAGGCTTCATGATTTCTGCTGAAGAACTAAAACGCGGTCAAACCATGACGACAGAGCAGATACTTCGTCAGGTTGATGCCATGCGGACAATGATTTTGCAATCTCATGGTGGCGGAAAGCAAGCCTATGAGCGTATTCGTGCGGCTGATCCATTGCGTCGTCACACATCTACGGTGCCCTCTAGCTTTACGCCAGTTGCTACTTGATTTGACGGCATGAGCCAAGCATCCTCTGATCAGCTGCCGCAAACCCCCGAAGCCTGGCTCGCTTGGGGCAGCCAGATTTTGCAGACGCAGGCTTTCAGCGTATTGCTGGGAGCGAAGCTCACAGGGCTGGATCGTGGCAGCTGTGAGCTGAGCTTACCGATCACACCGCAGCTCTTGCAGCAGCATGGCTTTGCGCATGGTGGTGTGGTGAGTTATTTGGCGGATAACGCTTTGACATACGCGGGAGGCACTGCGCTTGGCAGCAATGCGTTGACGCTGGAATTTAAGATCAATTACGTGCGCCCAGCGGTGGGCGAGATGCTGATTGCGCGTGCTCACGCTGAGGCTACAGGTAAGACGCAGTCAGTCTGCCGCTGCAATGTATATGCGGTGAAAGATGGCGAGGAAAAGCTGTGCGCTGTGGCGCAGGGCACGATTGTTGCAGCGCCCGCAAAAAGCTGAACCGCATATCGGTTGGCAGGTATTTCCCATTCACTTCATGATGCCTTACCAGCTTGTTTGAGGCATTTCCCTTTTTTCGGATCCATATGGCTTATCGCAACACCCTTGATTTCCTGATGTACGGTTGGCTGAAGGCCGACGAGTTGAATAGCCGCTTACGTTTTGCGGATCATTCGCGTGAAACTTTTGATGCGGTGCTCGACACTTGCGAGCGGATTGCTCGGGAGAAATTTGCACCTTTCAATCGCACGGTAGATCGGGATGAGCCGCGAACCGAGGTGGATTCTGATGGAGCGCTCAAGGTGGTCTTGCCGAAAGCGACACTTGATGCGCGAGCGGCTTATGCGGAGAGTGGGATGCTCAGCGCGGCGCAGGATGAGGCGATGGGTGGAATGCAACTGCCTTATTTGGTGGAAGCGGCGGCGAATTCGTTTTTTGGATTGGCCTCAATCTCGATTGGCTGGAATTTGCTCACGGTGGGAAATGCCAATGCGATTTTGGCCTGCGGCACGGAAATGCAAAAGCAGGTATTTGCTGCGAATGAATTCAATGGACGCTGGGCAGGCACGATGTGCTTGAGCGAGCCGCAAGCGGGGTCATCTCTATCCGATATCAGCACTCGCGCAGAGCTAGAAGATGCAGGCGATGCACTCGGCCCGCGTTATCGGCTGCGCGGCAACAAGATGTGGATATCAGGCGGTGAGCATGATGTGACGGAGAACATCATCCATTTGGTACTGGCCAAGATTCCTGATGAAAGCGGCAAACTGGTTTCAGGCACACGTGGAATTTCGCTGTTTATCGTGCCGAAGAAGATGGTGGATACACAAGGCCAGCTTACCGGTCAGCGCAATGATGTCACGCTCGCTGGCCTGAATCACAAGCTGGGCTGGGCGGGCACGCCGAACACTTTGCTGAACTTCGGTGAAGGCAAATTCAAGCCTGATGGAAAGCCGGGAGCGGTGGGCTATTTGGTCGGCAAGCCCGGTGAAGGCTTGAAGGGCATGTTCCACATGATGAACGAAGCTCGGATTGGCATTGGTATGGCGGCAACGTCGCTTGGACTTGCTGGCTATTACGCTTCTCTTGATTACGCAAAGCTGCGGCCGCAGGGCAGGCCAATGACTGGCGCTGGCAAGGATTCTTCCTCTCCACAAGTGCGCTTGATCGAGCATGCAGACGTGAAGCGGATGCTCCTTGCGCAGAAAAGCATTTGCGAAGGCGCGTTGGCCTTGCAGCTGTATTGCGCCAAACTTGTTGACGACAAAGCCACAGGCGATGAAACCATTTCACAAGAGGCTGCGCTACTTCTCGAAATGCTCACGCCGATCTCCAAGAGCTGGCCGAGTGAGAACTGCCTAGAAGCCAATTCGCTCGCCATCCAAATTCACGGAGGCTACGGCTACACCCGAGATTTCCCGGTGGAGCAATACTGGCGTGATCAGCGCCTGAACATGATTCACGAAGGCACGCATGCGATTCAGGCGATGGATTTGTTGGGTAGGAAAGTCGTGATGGATGGCGGTAAGGGCTTGGCGCTTCTTGCCAGCAAAATCAATTCAACGATTGAAAAAGCGATGCACGTGACAGAGCTAGCAAGCCAAGGCAGCGAGCTTGCAGGCGCGCTTAAAAAAATCGGCGACGCTACCAAAGCCGCATGGAGCACAGGCCTGCCGCAAGAGGCGCTAGCCAATGCCGTTCCTTACATGCAAGCCTTTGGTCATGTGGTGTTAGCATGGATCTGGCTAGAAGTGTCTCTTGCAAACTCTGCTACTCCTAAAAATATAGCATTACACGCAGGAATCACAAAGGCTACGCACTACTTTTACCGTTATGAATTGCCAAAAATCGACGCATGGCTCGCCGTGGTCTCAAGCCGCGACATGACTTGCGCTGACATGGCTGAGGACGCTTTTTGAACATCAAACCCAGCCATGAAGGCCGCATCGATATCCTTATTTGGGTCTGCATCTACGGCGGCTTGCTCAGTATTGTTGCCAGCTTCGCTTTAGACAACGTCAGCCCCATACTCGCGTGGGGCTTGGGCATTGCTGGCAGCTTGGTGACAGCGCTTGGCATCGTCTTGATTTACATTCGTAGCAAGACCCACTAGCGCCCCCGCTGATCAGCGGGGGCTTTATCTCAGGAGACTGCGCAAATGACTCACCGCCCCATCCAACAACTTTTTGATCTCAAAGGCAAAACCGCGCTCGTCACCGGCGGCTCGCGCGGGCTTGGGCTGCAAATGGCTTTCGCGCTTGGCGAAGCCGGCGCGAAGATCATGCTCTCCTCGCGCAAAGCTTCTGATTTGGAAGAGGCTGCGGCGCAGCTGCAAGCCAAAGGCATTGACGCGCGATGGATTGCGGCCGATTGCGCTGTCGAAGCCGATATTCATCGCTTGGCAGACGAGACTTTGCAGCGCATGGGTGATGTGGATATCTTGATCAACAACGCTGGCGCAGCTTGGGGCGCGCCGGCTGAAGACTACCCGATTGACGCTTGGGACAAAGTGATGAATCTGAATGTGCGCGGCTACTTTTTGCTCTCGCAGCGCATCGCCAAAAAATCAATGATTGCTAAAAGCGCTACCGATGGGGCCTACCGTGGCGGCAGTGTGATCAATGTCGCCTCAATTGCTGGCTTAGGCGGCAATCCCAAAGGCATGAATACGATTGCGTACAACACTTCCAAAGGCGCGGTGATTAATTTCACGCGCGCGCTTGCGGCGGAATGGGGTGCGTACAACATTCGCGTCAATGCCATCTGCCCAGGCTTCTTTCCTAGCAGAATGACGATGGGCACGCTCAAAGCCATGGGCGAGGAAAAGCTCGCCGCGCACGCACCGCTGGGCCGCCTAGGTGACGATGAGGATTTGAAAGGCCTGTGTCTTTTGTTTGCCTCAAGCGCTGGTAAACACATCACTGGACAATACCTCGCTGTGGATGGCGGTGTGAGCGTGATCACGGGCGGTTGATGTGAAATTCCCGCTGGAAATCGCTTTCGTTGAGCATCTAGGCTTTGAGCTCGTCAAATTTGAAGGTGGGCAAGCCGAGATTCACTGCACGCTCAAGCCTGAATTGCTCAACACTTGGCAGGTGGCGCATGGCGGCTTGGTGATGACGTTGCTGGATGTGTGCATGGCGCATGCTGCAAGAAGTACGGAAGAGCATGGCAAGCAGGCGGCGCCGGGGCTGGTCACGCTGGAGATGAAGACACAGTTCATGCGGCCTGGGGAAGATTATTTAGTAGCTAAAGCAAAGATCTTGCACCGCACGGCAACGCTCGCGTTTACTGAGGGCAGTGTGTATAGCCGCCGCGCGGATGGGAGCTTGAGCGATTTGTGTGCGCATGCGACAGGGACGTTTAAGTTTCTTAAAGCGCTGGCAACAGCTTCGGGCGCACACGGCGGGCGAGAGTTGAAGAAGATCGTTCCCCATGCTTCGGATTAGGCCCCGGAAGGCGTATTTGCAAGTGTTTTGAGCACTTAGCCGGCGTATTTACTGCGTTGATTGCTATTGAATTTATAGTGTTAAATTGAAAGATTTCTATCATGACCGTCAATCAAAAAATCGTCCTTGACAACCGCCCCGTAGTGGAAGCGAGCCTGTCAAATTTCAAACTCGTGAGCGAAACGCTGCCAGCCCTGCAAGAAGGCCAAGTCTTGGTGAAACACCGTTACCTGAGTCTTGACCCGTATATGCGCGGCCGCATGAATGACAGTAAAAGCTACGCGGCATCACAAGGCATTGGTGAGGTGATGATTGGCGGCACGGTGGGCGAGGTGGTTGAATCTGAGCACGCCAAATACGCCGTGGGCGATAAGGTCGTCGGCATGGGTGGCTGGCAGCAATACAGCGTGGTGGATGGCAATGCTGTGGGTGCGCTGCGCAAGGTAAGCGATGGCCCGGTGCCCATGTCGGCTTATCTGGGCGCAGTGGGCATGCCGGGTGTGACGGCTTGGTATGGTTTGCTCAAAATCTGTGAGCCGAAAGCGGGTGAAACAGTCGTGGTGAACGCTGCTTCCGGCGCGGTGGGCAGCGCAGTGGGCGTGCTCGCCAAATCACGCGGCTGCCGTGTGGTGGGCATTGCGGGCGGCGCGGAAAAATGCGCTTATGTGGTGAACGAATTGGGCTTTGATGCCTGCATCGATTACAAAGAACACAGCGATGGAAAAGCACTGAACGCTGCTTTAAAAGCTGCTGCGCCGAATGGTATTGATTGCTTTTTTGAAAACGTGGGCGGTTGGATCACGGACGTGATTCTGGCGCGCATGAATGCCTTCGGAAGAATTGCCGTCTGCGGCATGATCTCTCGCTATGACGGGCAATCGCCTCCGCTAGCTAACCCCGCCATCATCTTGGTCAGCCGCCTCAAAATGCAAGGCTTTATCGTGGCTGAGCACATGGAAATTTGGCCAGAGGCTTTGAAAGAGCTTGGCGGCTTGGTCGCTTCGGGCAAGCTGAAAGTGCGCGAGAGCATTGCCGTTGGCATTGAAGCGGCACCTGAAGCCTTTCTGGGGCTGCTGAAGGGACGCAACTTTGGCAAGCAGTTGGTGAAGCTTTAAATACAAACAACCAGACGCAGAAGACGCGAAGATTACGCAGAAGACGCAAAAAAAGAGAAAGAAAAGAAGACAAAAAGAAGCTCAACGAGGACAACTAAGCTGGTTGATTTAGAAACATCAAAATTTTTATTTTCTCTTGTCTTTTTTGGTATTCCTTCTGCGTCCGGTATTAAAAATGAACGCCACCCAAATGAAAAGAGACAAATCATGAACCCAGACATCTTTCTCCATCACTACCCCACATCCCCCTTCGCCGAGAAAATCCGCGCTATTCTGGGTTACAAAGAACTGGCTTGGAAATCGGTCTTCCAGCCCATGGTGATGCCCAAGCCGGATATGCAAGCGCTCACAGGCGGGTATCGGCGAATTCCCATTTTGCAAATCGGCAACCAAATCGTTTGCGACACGATGCTGATGTGTGATGTGTTGGAGCACCTCAGCCCTGAGAAAACACTCTATCCAACTGGCTTCAAAGGCGCGGCTCGCACCGTGGCTCAGTGGGCAGACAGCATGCTGTTCCCGGTGGCGATGGCTTATAACTTCCAGCCAGCTGGCGCGGCACATGTCTTCAAAGATCAGCCGCCTGAGAACCTCAAAGCTTTTGCTGCCGACCGCCAAGCCATGCGAGGCGGTGCGCCGCGCATGAGTCCACATGACGCAGCTGCCACCTACAAAAGCTATTTGCGTCGCATCTCCAGCATGCTGGATGGCCAGCCGTTTTTGTTAGGTCATCAACCCAGCGTGGCAGATTTTGCCGTTTATCACCCGCTGTGGTTCACTCGCGTAAAAACGCCACCTTTGGCCAGCGTTCTCGATGCAACGCCCGCTGTCGTCGCTTGGATGGAGCGAATCGCAGCTTTTGAGCAAGGCGAGCCGAGCAAATCCAATACTACTGAATCGATAGCAGCTTGCGCAATCAATACGCCGGCTAGCAGCCTATTTGGTCATGAAAGTTCCTTTCAAGACGAGCATGGCATCCCCCTGGGCAGTCAAGTGACTGTTCAAGCAGAAAGCTTCGGCCTCGAGCCAAGCAGAGGTGAGTTGGTTGCCGCTACTCGCACACGCTACACCTTGCGCCGCGTGGATGAGCGCGCAGGCGAAGTCTTCGTGCATTTCCCGCGCATTGGCTTTATTTTGAAGAAAGCAGACTGATGATGATCACCGATTTCAAAGGCAAAACCGCCGTGCTCACAGGCGCTGGCTCGGGCTTTGGGCTCGAATGCGCACGCATTGGCGCGAAGTTGGGCATGAATTTGGTGCTGGCCGATGTGCAGCAAGATGCGCTGGATAAAGCCGCTGCGGAAATTTCAGCGCTGGGCGTGCAAGTGCTGGCGCAGCGAGTGGATGTGAGTAAGGCAGATCAAGTGGAGGCTTTGGGCAAGGCGACGTTTGAGCGTTTTGGTGCGCCGCACTTCGTGTTCAACAACGCTGGCGTGGGCTCAGGTGGCCTGATTTGGGAAAACACCCTGAAAGATTGGGAATGGGTGGTGGGCGTGAACATCATGGGTGTGGCGCATGGTGTGCGCGTATTCACGCCGATGATGCTGGAAGCCGCGAAAAAAGACCCGTCGTACCAAGGCCACATCGTTAATACCGCGAGCATGGCTGGCTTGCTCAATGCGCCCAACATGGGCGTGTACAACGTGAGCAAGCATGCGGTGGTGGCGTTGTCGGAGACGTTGTATCAAGACCTGCGCTTGGTGACGGATCAGATCAGCGCTTCAGTGTTGTGCCCCTTCTTCGTACCGACCGGCATCAGCCAAAGCCACCGCAATCGCCCTGACGAATTCAAACAGCGCGGTGTCCGTCCGACCAAGAGCCAATTGATCGGCCAAGCGATGAGCGATAAGGCCGTGGGCAGCGGCAAGGTGAGTGCGGCTGATGTGGCGCAAATGGTGTTTGATGCGGTGGCTGAAGATCGCTTTTATATTTACAGCCATCCAAAAGCGATCAGCTCGGTGCAAACGCGCTTAGAAGACATCATGCAAGCGCGTAACCCGACCGATCCGTTTGCGCACAAACCGGAGATTGGCTTGAAATTGAAGGAAGAGCTGCGTGCTGGATAAGCTGCGCGAGGTTGTGTATTTGGATTGCGTACGGCGCTCAGTTGAAATAGCGCGGGGCGTTAAATTGAAATCGCGCAACGCGTCAAATTGAAGTCGCGCAACGCGCTCATAGTTTCTCGTACACCAGATCCCACACACCGTGGCCAAGCTTTATGCCTCGGTTTTCAAATTTGGTGAGAGGGCGGTAGTGGGGCTTTTCGGCGTAGCCGTCCAGTGATGCGGCTGTGTTTTTCAAAGCGGCCTCCGCTGAGAGGACTTCTAGAATCTGCTCGGCATAAGGCTGCCAGTCGGTGGCGCAATGCAAATAGCCACCGGGCTTTAAGTGTTGCACTAGGGTGGCAACAAAGGGCTGCTGGATCAGGCGGCGCTTGTTGTGGCGTTTTTTATGCCACGGATCGGGGAAGAA
The DNA here is from genome assembly GCA_031376455.1 of Variovorax sp. Taxonomy (GTDB): domain Bacteria; phylum Pseudomonadota; class Gammaproteobacteria; order Burkholderiales; family Burkholderiaceae_C; genus JANMDU01. The sequence goes on from JANMDU010000062.1 coordinate 8,953, forward strand.
AATGTGAATGCCGTCCAAGCTGCCTGTGGGAATCATTTTGTCCAAAACTTGCACGGCATCGTGCGAGATGATGCGGATGTTGGAGATGTTTTGTTCTTCGATGCGCTTGAGTAAGGCGCCGACACCGGGCTGATGCACTTCGCAGGCGAGGAACAAGGTGTCTGGCAGCACCGTGGCAATGTGCGCTGTGGCTTCGCCCATGCCAAAGCCAATCTCGAATACGGTTTTGTGGATGCTTTTAGTGTCTTTTCGTGGTTCAGAGCTGGCGGAATCTGCGCAAGGTGCTACGCTATTAATAGCGTTTATCTCAGAGGCTAGCTGCGTGCAATCGAGCAATTTCTCGCTAAATGGAATCATCAACTGCGGCCCCAGTACGTCGAGCGCTTTGGCTTGGCCTGTCGTCAGCCTGCCAGCTCGGCGGACGAAGCTGCGGATGTGGCGTAGATGAGGCGCGATGGAGGAAGCTGCTGGGTTGATGTCTGGATGGTTCATGCGAGCCGTTGATTTTAGGGGCTCAAACGGCTGTAGATCGCGTCATTTCTTTTGTAAAATGACATGTAACTAAATAATTCTTAAATTAAACCTAGCTAAAAGAAAATTCGTCATAAAGTATTATTTTTAGCAAAAATTTGCTTGCTACATTGACGATAACTCAAACAATTGCAGAATTTTTGCACACTTTTGAGAATTTTTTTGATAAGATGCAGGCACCAGGCGTTGTAAGCACCTGTAAAAATTCGTTGGATTCAACAACTCTGTAAGGAGATACTTATGCGTCAACTCACTCTCGATGAAATGATGGCAATCGCAGGTGGCACTTACCGCCGTCGTCGCCGGTCATGCAGCCCACCGCCACCTGCGTGCTCACCTCCGCCTTCTTGCGGTACGCCACCTCCACCCCCACCGCCTCCGCCGCCGCCGCCGCCACCGCCACCTCCTGCTCCAACCTGATCAGGTATCGTTAGATATAGAAATAAAAAAAAGCCAGTGGCGCTCTGCCACTGGCTTTTTTAATGGGCGAAAGAGTTCAGTTTTTGTGGCGAGGCTCTAAGGGCATCGACTGGAGTGCCAAGCCAAGTTGTGACTGCATCAAAGCAATGCGAGCCTCAACACGCTGAAAAACAGCTTGGTTGTGAAGATTTTGAGCATTCAGCAATTCCAGCATACTGCCGATACCAGCTTGATAGCGGCCGCTAGCTACTTCTCTTCCCTGCGCCGTGGCGCTGAGCAAGGCCTCGGAAGCTTTGAGATTCTCTGTCTCCGATTGCAACTGCTGCACAGCCCGCCACAGATCGATCTGCAATTCGCGCTCGATGAGGGTGATTTGCGCTTGACGGCTAGAGATTTGCGCTGCCAATTGGGCCTCACGCGCATTTTGGCTTCGGTTGTCAAAAAGTGGAATACTCGCTTGCACGCCGATATTGATGTTGCGATCTGCCTCACGTCCAGATGTGCCGCCCAAGCCTTTACTCAGCGCTAGGCCTGAATTGACGTTGACTGTGCCGTTGTTCTGCGCTTTGGTTTGCTCTAATCGCGCCTGCAACACATCAACTTCTGCACGCGCAGCTTGCAGTCTTGGATGCGCAGCCGTCAACGACTCTAATGCACCCTCTAATTTCAATTTTTGGGATTCAGCACTCCATCCAGAAACAGGCAAGCGCGCTAAGACTTGTTCGACAGTGGCGAGCTGCACTTGTCGCTGTACCGGCAGCCCCATGGCGACAACCAGATTACCTTGGCTGGTTTTCCAGAGACCCTGCGCGCGCGTGAGATCAAGTTGCGTTTGCGCTAAAGCGCTCTGTGCTTGGAGCTTCTCAGCCAGTGAGCCGACTTGCGCTGCGTAGCGACCGCTTGCAATATCGAGGCTCAACCGAGCCGCTTTTTCCGCGTCTTGCAGACTCGATAAACGCGCGTGCGCACGAAGTGATTCTGTGTAAAAGCGCAAACCGTCGGTCAGCTGCACCAACTGTGCACTTGATTGACTCGCAAAAGCTGCGGTGAGTTGACTGCGTGCTGCGCGCAGCCCGGCACTTCCCGCCCCAAAATCAAACAGCACCCAACTCAGCGAGATGCCAGCGCCGGCGCTGCGTGCTTGAGTTGCCGCCAATAAGGTGGTGGCAGGTGCTTGGGTGATGTTGAGTTCGGCATTGGCGCTGAATCTCGGGCCTTGAGCCAGCTCGGCGAGGATAACGCCCGCATGCTGCTCCGCAATGCTGGCCATGGCCTGCTGCATCCGGGGATTTCGGCAGGCAATTCGATCCAGCACATCGCTCATGTGCAAAGGCTGTAGCGCCTCCAAAGCCTCCTGAGCGCAAGGGCGTGCCGAGCCCGGCATGGTGAACGCGGTGAACTCAGTCAAGGGCAAATTGGCGCTGAGCGAAGCGTCGGCGGAGATACTCAGCGCTTGACTCATTCGTAATGTGGGCACGCCTAAGCTATCTGTCTGACCCCATGCAGGCATGAGCAACACACTTTGCACCACGACAACCCCACCGCTGCCTAGCCACGATGCGCGAACTCGCTTCATGATCGAACGAGCGCAATATACTGATCTGGGCTGCCGTCATAGACAATTTTTCCCTTGTCGATAGCGATCACACGCTCGGCGCTACCGATCGTCTCAGGGCGATGGGCGATCAGGATGCGGGTGATCGACAGCGCTGCTAGGTGTGCATTAACTTGCGCCTCTCGGCGTATATCCAAATGGCTGGTGGCTTCATCCAAGATCAGTAAACCGGGGCGTTTGTACAAAGCTCGCGCCATCAAGATGCGCTGCTTTTGCCCGCCGGAGAGCACCGTTCCCATGTCGCCGACGAGTGTTTGGTATCGCATGGGCATGGCCTCGATGTCTGCATCAATGGCAGCTTGCTGCGCGCATCGCTCCATGTGCTCAAGATCGGGCTGAGCATCAAAGAAGCAAATATTGTCTGCCAATGAACCTGCAAACAGCGTGTCATCTTGCATTACCGTTCCGACATGCAGGCGCCAGCGATCCCAGCCGAGTTGCGAGAGCGGCACGCCGGCGATGCTGATTTGGCCAGCACTGGGTTGCAAAGTGCCGAGCAGCAGATTGACCAAAGTGGTTTTGCCACAACCAGATTCGCCCACGATGGCGACCGATTGGCCTTGCGGAATCGTCAATGCAATGTCTTGCAATACCCAGGGCTCTTGCTCCGCATAGCGAAAACTTAAACCTTGAATTTGAATATCGCCTTCAACAACAGATGCCTCAGACAAGCGCGTCGTACTGCTGGTCTTTTCGGCTTCGTGCAAGACGATATCGCCTAAACGCTGCGCATAAAGGCGCAGCATTTTGAGATCCACAATTTTTGAAATCAAATCATTCACGCGTGCATCAAATTGACCACGAAAACTCAAAAATGCCAGCAGCATTCCTAAGCTGAGCGTGCCCGAGATCACGTCACGCGAGCCCAACCACAGCAACGCCAGCGTAAACAGCCCGCCAATACTCGCGCCGCCCACGCGCAAGGCGATGCCAATTTTTTGCAATCTCAAGGAAGCATTCGTCTCCGCGACAAGCAGGCTTTGCCAAGCGCCAAGGCGCAGAGCATTGCGGCCAAACAATTTGATCGCTCGAATGCCGCGCACGGTCTCTAGGGAGTGGGTTGAAAGCACTGCTGCGCGAACGATGTATTCGTCAGTTGCTGCATACGTGGGCGCATAAAGCGCCCATCGCAGCAGCGCATACAGAGCCACGCCGCCAATTGCTACGCCTGCCAATGACGGGCTGTAGAGAAACATCAGCGTCAGTGTGATCAAGACCAACACACCATCAAACAAACTCTCGACCAGCGCTGTGGTCAGCGTGCGCTGGATATCTTCCATCGCGTTGCTGCGGGAAATAATATCGCCCAGATGGCGCTTTTGGAAGTAAGCCACAGGCAGGCGCAGCAGATGCGCCATGATGTTGGATTTCCACTGTACTCGGATGCTGGTGTTGATGCTCAGCAGAATCCATGATCGCGCGAGGCCGATCAGCTGCTGCAAAAGCAAAACGATCAAAAACCCGAGTGCCAGTGTGCCGAGCAACTGAGCATCTTTGGAGGGGGTGACGAGATCGGTGATCCATTGCAAAAACAGCGGGCTGATCAGCGCGAAAATCTCCAGTGCGAACGAGAGCATCAAAACATTGGCCAATGCGGGCATCAAGCCGCTAACTTGCCCAATCAAATCGCGCAGGCGAATGCGTGTCCTTTCCTCGCGAGGCGCAAAACCCGTATCGGGCCATAACTCTAAGGCCACACCCGTGAATGCTTTGGAGACCTCTGCCATGCTCAGCCGGCGCACACCCGCTGCAGGATCGTGAATGATCACATGCTGCGCACGCACTTCCTTCAGCACTACAAAATGGTTGAGCTCCCAATGCAAAATAGCTGGCAGGCGAAGCTGCGCGAGCTCGGAGAGCTCAAGGCGCACAGCACGCTGCCCTAGCTTCTCGCGCGAGGCCAGATCCGAAAGCGTCGCAAGGCTCATGCCTTTTAAAGAAACGGGATGGCGCGAACGCAGTGCAGCGACATCCGTGCGGACACCGTGAAAACCGAGCACCATGCCAAGGCAAGCAATGGCGCATTCTGCGGACTCGGTTTGCAGCAGCATAGGCAGCTTGGCGCGGCCAGAAAGAGAGATGCCGTCGAGCCAACTCATGGCGTGGCTTTCTTGGTGAGGCTGTACAGAGGCTCAAGCATCCATTGCCAGAGCTTGCGTTTTTCTTGCAACAAATCAGCTTCTAAGCGCATGCCGGGCTGGAGTGCGCGTGTTTGGCCAGCGGCCAGAATGCTTTGCTCTGACAAGCTGACTTGAATCACATATGCAGATTCACTCCCGAGAAGCTCTGGTCCGCCCAAGGCGCTCAACTCTTGGCTTGAGGCCGTGCCGCTAGAAATCGCGCTAACGCGCCCTGTGTGCTG
>JANMDU010000073.1:0-35062 GCA_031376455.1 Variovorax sp.
AAAACAGCAGGCATCGACTTAAGTGCTTCAATCAACGGTGATGCAAAAGCAACTTATTACTCAACAGAAAATGCTGCGCAACCTGCTATCGCGGCAGACGATACTTTAGGCTTCATCTGGAACAAAGCGCGACTAGAAATGGAGAGCTTAGGTTATCTCTAAGTGTCTAGCAGATAAAGAACATGCCGCTTGAATTTTTCAAGCGGGTTGCGCATAAGGCGCGTGATTTTTTTGAGCGGATTTTTGCTATGGAAACTATTGATTGTTACAGCGATCCCTACGCACACTGGCTGCCTCAATCCGCGCAAGAATTGGCTTCTGCTGACGGTAATGCGGCCAATCGATTGGTTGCGGCAGGTGATCTTGTGCCAGTGGTGATTAGAGCGACCGACGTAGAGCATGTGGCGAGCATTGTGAAGCAGCTTAAGGCTAAAGACAGGAGCGTAGGGCAGTATCGCAACAATAGCTCATACGCGAGCTTGTTGATTGATGCTGCAAACGTCGCAGATTGGTTGCGTGAGTTTGAGTCTAAAGGCATAGCTTATGAGGTGGGCGCGCCGTTTAGCTCACAAGCCGCGATTTACCAGCCCAGCTCAGAAAGCCAAACTACAGAAACACACGCTGATACTGAGGGTCTTGATAAATACCAAGCTAACTCAAAAGCAAAAAAAATCATCGGCATCATTGACTACGGTTGCGCTTTTGCCAATGAGAAGTTTTGCAAGGAATTGAATGGTAAAAGATCAACACGTGTCTTTGCGATTTGGGATCAACATCAGCGTGAACCGAATAGCTCCAAGACCAAAAATGGTTATCAAACGCTAAGCTGGGTTGCCACTGCGAACTATGGATATGGCGTTCAAGCACGCAGGAAATGGCCTAAAGATTCTGGCCAACTTGGGCTCGATAGCTTTCTGCAGCAATTTGACCATGCATCGTATTTTGACGACACTGCATGCTACCAATATGCAAATTATCCCGCATTAGATTTGCGTGAAGCAACCCATGGGACTTACATCATGGACTTTGCTGCAGGCATTCCCAGCCCTTTGCATGATTCGACCAGCGACTGGGCTGCGAAAGACGACGATGCTGTGGATGAAGCTGACATCATCTTCGTGCAGCTACCGCGAAATTTTCAAGGCGAGCAGGTATCAGGCATTTTGCGTACTTATGTATTGGATGCCATCATGTACATTTTGCGAGCTGCGGAAGCTGAAGCTGATGTTGTGATTAATTTAAGCTATGGTGGCTTGGCAGGACCACATGATGGCACATCTTTGATTGAGCTGGCTATTGATCAATTGATCCACTTGCGAGATGTGGATAGAAAAGGCACAACGGAGATCGTTATGTGCTCGGGTAACAGCGCCGCCTCTAACATGCATGCTTTTCGTCAGCTTTCTGAGAAGACGAAGTGTGAGAATGAAGCTTTCATGGAGCTGTCTGTGATACCTGATAACCCGAGTTTGCAGTTCGTAGAGATGTGGATAGACGTACAACATTCCCCGCATCATTGGGATAAGGTCAATGCGTCGGTTTCTATTCAATTGCCCGATCTGAGTGATCCACTAAATGATAAGCAGCCGAAAATCGGGTCTGGCCTAACGTATCCTTTGAAAAATTCTCAAGGTGTTGGAATAGGTATGCTGTGCCTGCCACGTCCAGACCGGCAAGGAATCGGTAACGGTGGCTACCGTGTATTGATTGGATTGAATCCAACCTATTTGCCCCCTAGCTGCACATTGGCAGGCAGTGAAGCACTTTCATTGGTTGGCAATTGGCAGGTCAAACTAACTAACCATGGTGATCATCCGATCAATTGGAGTGCATGGTGCGAACGTCATGATCCTGTTTTTGGCTCTGGCTATGGCCCGAGGCAAATCAAATTTGTTTGCGACACAAGTGTTTTATGCACTACCAGCAATCTGGCCAGCACGAATAGAAACCGAGTTGTCGTAGGGGGATCGGTACTAGATTCGCCAGAATACATGGCTGAGTACACGGGTCGAGGCCCGAATCGAGGGCTTGAAGCGACTCAAGCACAAGATACGATTGACCAAGACATGATTTACGCGCCTAGCGAGGAAAACCTCGCTTACTGGTCCTTGCCAGGTGCAGGCGTATTGGGGCAATCCAAGGTTCGCTTCCCTGGAACGAGCGTGGCGGCTGCTGTTGTAACGCGAGCCTTGATTTCAGGCATGACAGTTCCACAACTAAATGCTATCAATAAACCTACAAAAAGTCGTCAGGTTTTTCCGTAGCAAGGACGTTTTACACAAGCGTTAGTATCAAGGCTTCCAAATCGCGTTAAGGAAGTTCCTCAAAATGACAGCCGTTCGAATTCTTGCCATAGTTGTTCTATCGATGTTCGCGGTCACCGGCATTCACGCACAGACCTTTCGGTGGGCTGCACAGGGTGATTTTCAGACCCTTGATCCGCATTCACAAAATGAAATCCTAACTAATTCAATCAACGGTCAGATTTACGAAACTCTTGTCAAGCGGGACAAAGCGCTAAAAATTTCTGACGGTTTAGCGACCGAATGGACTCAATTGTCGCCAACTCTATGGCGTTTTAAATTGCGCCAAAACGTGCGTTTTCATGATGGCGGTTCTTTCACTGCCGATGATGTTGTCTTCTCTGTGACGCGCGCGCAAGATGCAAATTCTGCGATACGCTCTTACGCAATACCGATGGGGATACCACGCAAAGTTGATTCTCACACGGTCGAATTTCAGCTTCCCAATTTCAACCCTATTTTTCTTGAGCACGCATCGTTTGTGTTCATCATGAGTCGAGCATGGAGTGAAAAAAATGCAGTGCTACGTCCACTCGACTTCAAGAGTAAAGAGGATAAGTACACAGCGTCTAACGCGAACGGCACTGGGCCGTTTGTTCTTGTGTCCAGGCAAGTCGACGCTCGATCGGTATTTCGTCGGTATAGCAACTGGTGGGGACGCCATGAGGGCAATTTGCAGGAGGTCGTGTTCCTCCCAGTAAAAAGTGACGCGACACGCACAGCAGGCCTCATATCTGGCGAATTAGATTTCGTGTGGGATCCGTCGCCACAAGATGTGGCGCGTTTGCGAAATGCGCCAACTAAAGTGTTGGATGGTGTAGAAAATCGTGCATTGTTCATCGGCATGGACCAAGCCCGCGATGAGTTGCTTTACAGCAGCGTTAAAGGTAAAAATCCCTTTAAGGACGTGCGCGTGAGAAAGGCGCTGTATCACGCTGTCGATATTGAAGCCATCCGAACCAAGTTAATGCGTGGACAGTCGTTGCCGACTGGCGCAATCAATCCTTCGATCTTAGGGCACTATAACGACCCGGAAATTGAGAGACGGTTGCCTTTTGATTTGGCAAAAGCTAGATCGTTGATGGTAGAGGCCGGCTACCAGAGTGGCTTTGAAGTCCAATTGGATTGCCCCAACAATCGCTATATTAATGACGAAGAAATCTGCGTTGCTTTAGCTGCAATGTGGGCTCAGATAGGTGTCAAAATTAAGTTGAACGTCATACCCCGCGCCGTGTTTTTTGCAAAGGGTGAGAAATCTGATGTTTCTATGTATTTGTTGGGCTGGGGTGGTGCGGTGACTGATGCTGAGACGACGATCACTCCGATTCTTCGGGGCAAGGGGGACGGCGGAAATGGATCGTGGAATTGGGGGAATATGAAAAATTCCAAGATTGAGGAATGGGGCGCTGCTTCCAGCAAAGAAGCTGATCCACTTAAAAGAGAGCAGCTCATCCGTGCGATCTTCAAGGAGCATAACGAACAAGTCCATCACATTCCACTACACCGGCAAGTGATTCCTTGGGCCATGCGAAGTAACGTTGAAGCAGTGCATAGAGCAGACAATTGGCTCGAATGGCGGTGGATCTCTGTGAAATGACTATGTGCGCTGATCAGCTACCAATTCGTTGGTAGTTTTTTTTTCAGTTTCAACAGCCTGCCTTCTGTCGTCATGTAATCGCCTGCCTCCAAATCCCTCAAAATTTTGCTCACCATCTCTCTGCTTGTACCAATTTGCAACGCAAGCGATGCATGCGTCGAACCTGATTTGATTTTTCTGTAGCCTTGACCGTCGGGTTCACCTGCCAGTTGCTCTAACACCTCGCGCAATCGGCCATACGCATCTTTCAGCGCCATGCTGCGCACTGTATCCGTGGCGGCTCGGGCTCGGCTGATGATTTTGGTGAGGAGCTCGTGGGCGAGGTCGGGGTGGATGAGTAGCTCTGCTTTGACGCGTTCGCGGGTGACGATGATGCATTGGCAGGACTCTAAGGCTTCGATGCTGGCGGAGCGCGGGCCACCGTCTAGGCTCATTTCGCCGAAGTAGCTGGGCGCTTCGATGTGGCCGTAGGTGACTTCTTTGCCGCTCGGGTCTTGCCCATACACGCGCACGCTGCCCTGGGTGAGGATGAAGATCGTGTCGCCGCTGTCGCCTTCGCTGACTAAGATGCTCTTCTTTTTGTAGTTGCGCTCTGCGCCGAATTCGCAGAGGCGGGTGATGCTTGGAGGCAAGCTTGCGTTTTTAGTGATCGGTGGTGCTGTCATTGCCGTTGTCGTTGTCTGTTGAAGTGGGGGCAGCGCAGGGGTCTTTGACATGTTGCGATTATGCATGTTTTGATTGGTTTTTAGCCATTAATTTATAAGTTTTGACTTTATAAATTAATGATTAATGATATAGTTGATGCATGACGCCGCGCTCAATTCAGGATACTTTACGCTTTCTACTGGCTAACTTTCCGGTGGTGGCTGTGCTTGGGGCGCGTCAAGTGGGTAAGACGACTTTGGTACACGCGGCTTTGCCGCAGGCCAAAGTGTTTGACTTAGAGCGTGTGGCGGATCGCCAGCGAATTCAAGATGATGCTGATTTATTGCTCGGCGAAGTGGCTTGCCCCGTGATTTTTGATGAGGCGCAGCTTGCGCCGGGTTTGTTTGCCGCGATGCGGGTGGCAGTCGATGCGAAGCGAAGCCAGAAAGGGCAATATTTGATCACGGGATCGAGCTCGCCGCAGCTGCTGCGCCACTTGAGCGAATCTTTGGCAGGCCGGGTGGCGATGCTGACGCTGGAGCCGCTGATGTGGCACGAGTGCATCAATGATCAAGATTTCCAAGGCATAAGCTTTGAGAGCAATTTAGCCACTCTTTTGCTAGATCATTCCGATGATGCGCATGCTTGGCTGAAGCTGCCAGCGCGCTGGAGCAAGGCGCAATTGCAAGAGATGTGTTTTTATGGCGGCTATCCTGAGCTTTGGCAAAAGCCGCATAACCTGCGGCTATACCGCTTGTGGATGGAGAACTATATTCAGACCTATGTTGAGCGGGATATTCGCGCATTGTTTCCTCAACTTAAGCTGGAGGCTTATCAACGGTTTATTCAAATGCTGGCTTTTAGCAGCGGGCAACAACTCAATCAGGCGCAATTCGCCCGCAGCTTGGATGTCTCGCAGCCAACGATCAAGCATTATTTTGATATTGTGGAGGGCACTTTTCTATGGCGCTCGCTGAGTAGCCACGCTGCCAACAGCCATAAGCGCTTGGTGCAAATGCCCAAAGGTTATCTGCGCGACACGGGTCTACTCAATCATCTCTTAGCGATACCCAATCCAGATGCCATGAAAAGCCACCCCCAGTTTGGCCAGATTTGGGAGGCTTTTGTAATTCAACAGATTGCCAACCATTTCAATGTGGCCGGCGAAAAATTTGCCCCGACGTACTATCGCACTTACAACGGTGCAGAGGTGGATCTGGTGATTAAAACGCGGCAAGGGCTCATTCCGATAGAGATCAAAGCCAACTCCAGCACACCCAAAAACCAATTGAAATCGCTAGAGGCTTTTGTTGTGGATCATGGATGCCCTTTTGGACTCTTGATCAACAACGGCGATGAGCCTTGCCGGTTGTCAGACAAAATCATCCAAGTGCCAGCAACGTGTTGGTAGAAGCTTGACCGATGTATTTCGGTTCAAGCAAACGCCGAAGGCATCACCGCGGCCATGAGCGGGGGCAGCAGAGCCAAGCGTTTGACGACTTCGCGGATGCCGTGGCTGTGGGTTTTGTGGCAGATGCTGCGGATGTGCGTGCGCACAGTGGCCTCACCCACGTGGAGCTGCTTGGCCATCTCTGGCGCGGTATGGCCAACGCAAATCAGGCTGAGGATTTGCTCCTCGGAGCGTGTGAGCTGGTAGGCGCGGGAGAAGAAGCTCATCATGAGTGTCTCGCACATGCCGGTGCGCGAGAAGATGAGGGCGATGCGTGGCGATGCTGCGTTGGTAGCTGCGTTGGTAGGTGTGGCAGCCTCTGAAATCGAGGTTTCTGCTGCATAGCGATCTTGCCGATCTAGGGGGACGACGGCGACTGTGCTCATGGCATTCGCACCCAGTGTCAGCATGCTGCGCTTGCCGTGTTTGGCTTTTTCAAGTGCCTCTAAGAGCTGATCATTATCGGTAGGCCTGCCCGCTTGCAGCATCTGCGCTTCTTCTTTGACTAACTGGCCGCGCTGCAAGATGACTTGACCTGCCAGATTGCAATGTTCAACGCGCCCATGGGTATCGACGACGATCACACCGCACGCGATTTCATCAAGTGTCGCACTGAGGAGTTGACTGGTTTCATGTGACACCACGAATGGCGGTCTTTGGCCAACAAACCCTTGCTGAGAGCCGAGGCTGTGCGGCGCGTTGCCCTGCGGTGTAGAAATGTTTGTTTTGTTCATGGCGAATCCCCAGATGTGATGAGATGCCACGAGTGTGAATTTTTGCTACTTAGTTGTGTGGGGATTAGTTGCGTGGGAATTGTGAAATAGTTGCCAAAAGGCATGAGCGGCTTCGACAAGCTCAGCCCGAACGGCGTTGAGCTTAGGAGCGAGCACGTGTCCGCGCAAGGGGCGGGTTCTTCGCAAAATAGCTTTGTAGGCCACGAAGGATGCTGCTCGCGAGCTGGTCTTGGTAAGCCTCGTCGCGCAGCTTTTGTTCTTCTTCCGGGTTGCTGATGAAGGCCGTTTCGATCAGGACGCTGGGGATATCGGGCGCTTTGAGGACGGCGAAGCCGGCTTGCTCGACGCGTGGTTTGTGGAGCTTAGCGAAGCTGCCGATCTCGCCCAAGACCTGGCTGCCTAATTTCAAACTGTCATTAATTTGCGCGGTGGTGCTCATATCGAGCAGGGCGCGCTGGACTTGCGCATCTTTGGTTTGCACGCTGATGCCGCCAACGGCGTCGGCGCTGTTTTCTTTTTGAGCCATGTAGCGGGCGGCGGCGCTGGTTGCGCCTTTCTCACTCAAGGCGAAGACGCTAGCGCCTCGTGCGGTAGGCACAGTGAAGGCATCGGCGTGGATGCTGATGAAGAGATCGGCCTGAACGCGCTGCGCTTTTTGTACGCGCGTGGCGAGCGGGACGAAAAAATCGCCGTCTCGCGTTAAGAAGGCTCGCATGGGGTAGCGGCCAAATTTGCCTTGGACGGTTGTAGCGTTGATCAGCGCGCGCAGTTTGAGGGCAACGGAAAGCACGATGTCTTTTTCTTTCGTGCCAGCGGGGCCAATCGCACCGGGATCTTCGCCGCCGTGGCCGGGATCGAGCGCGATGACGATGAAACGGTCTGTGGAGGATGGAGGGGCAGCATCTGTCGGATTTTTTAAGTCTTTTGGGGCATTAGCCGGCATAGAATCTGCGCGGGGTGCTATGGTTTTAGTAGTGTTTGCTGATTGAGAATTGGGTGCTTGTGAATTTAATAGGCGCTGGCCTTGCTGGGCGATCAAATCGCCTAGAGGATCAACAGCACGGGGTGCAGTGGGATCGACAGCACGTGGCGCTGTGGGATCAACAGCGCGGGGCGCTGTGGGATCGCGCGGGGCTGTGGTGTTCGTTGATGCAGACGGCTTGCTCGCAGCCAGCGCTTTTTCTTTCTCCGCAATCAAGGCCAGCAGTGGATCGGGCGCCGTGGTGGGATACAAATCAAACACCAAACGATGCTGATAAGCCGCAATCGGCGGCAGATTAAACACTTGGGGCAGGGCGCTTTGCTTGAGATCAATCACGAGGCGCACCACGCCGGGCGCATTTTGCGCTATGCGGATGCCACTGATAAAAGGATCGTCACTTTTTACTGTGCTGACCAGTTCACGCAGCTGCGGCGAGAGCTCGATGCCTTCAATATCCACAGCCAAGCGCGGCGGCGTGGTGACGAAGAATTGCTTAGCTTTCAAGAGCCCATCGCTTTCAATCGTGACGCGTGTATAATCCGGTGCCGGCCAAACGCGAACTCCTAAAATCGTAGCGCCCCACGCAATATCTGTGCCGGCTAGCAGCAGAATGAGGCTTCCAAATTGGAGGGAATCGCGACGGGTGAGTCTACTAGGCGTATCAATCCGTTCGGGCTGAGTCTGTCGAAGCCCTGTTGAGTCCTTCGACAGGCTCAGAGCGAACGGGTTTTTGTTCATCATGCCATCAGCTCCCGCCCGAGTGTTGTGTATGCCAGCACTTTGACTTGGCGCGAATCATCGGCATTCGCTGTGATGTGCAGCGCCAAATCGGGCGCAGGCAACGCGCCGCGCGCTTTCTCAGGCCATTCAATCAGCTTCAAGCCCGGGCAGGCCAGCAAATCGCGAAACCCAGCATCATCGAACTCGCGCGGATCGGCGAAGCGATAGAGATCGAAATGCCAGATGTTCAACGCTCGCCCCGCAACATCGACTGTGTACGGCTCGACGACTGCATAGCTGGGGCTTTTGACGCGGCCTTGTACGCCCAGCGCACGCAGCAGATGGCGCACAAAAGTCGTTTTGCCAGCGCCTAGATCGCCATGCAACTCGATCAGGGCATGGCGAATCTCCGGCAGGAGAGCTAAACGCTGTGCGAAGGCCTGCGTCGCGGCTTCATCCGGCCAATTCAAGGGTTGGCTTGGACTGTGGTTTGGCAAGGTTTCTACAATCAAGGCGTGAAGTCCATTCAAAGCGTTCAAGCTCAAATCAATCCAGAAGAATTTATGCCCAAGCTACGCGCTTGGGCTGCTAGCCTCGGATTGTCTCAAATTGGCGTGGCCGGTGTGGATCTGAGCAGCGCAGAGCCTGCTTTGCAAGCTTGGCTCGATGCTGGCTTTCATGGCAGCATGCATTACATGGCCTCGCATGGCATGAAGCGCGCAAGGCCAGCAGAGCTCGTGAGCGGTACGGTGAGCGTGATCACGGCGCGGTTGGATTATTTGCCTGCTTCGCATGAAGAGGGCTGGCAAGGCGTTGAATTTGAAAGGCTGAACAAGCCCAGCGAAGGCATTGTGTCGCTCTACGCCAGAGGCCGCGATTATCACAAAGTGCTGCGAGGCCGTCTGCAAAAGCTGGCTGACGAAATTGCCGCTGAGATCGGTGAATTCGGTTATCGCGTGTTCACCGATTCAGCGCCTGTGCTTGAAGCTGAGCTGGCGGCCAGAAGCGGCATCGGCTGGCGCGGCAAACACACACTGATTCTCTCGCGCGAAGCGGGGAGTCTATTTTTCTTGGGTGAGATTTACGTGGACTTTGCGCTGCCAGCCACTGAGGCTGTGGCGGCGCATTGCGGCAGTTGCACGAGCTGCATCGACGTGTGCCCCACGCGAGCAATTGTTGCACCTTATTTGCTAGACGCACGGCGCTGCATCTCTTACCTCACGATAGAGCACGATGGCGCGATACCGCTTGAACTCCGAGCGCTGATCGGCAACCGCATCTACGGCTGCGACGATTGCCAGCTCGCCTGCCCGTGGAATAAGTTTGCGCAGCGGAGCGCCTTGCCAGATTTTGACGAGCGTGTGGGTCTATCGGGTCAACAACTCGTGACGCTCTTTGGCTGGAGCGAGGAAGATTTCTTGCGCTACACCGAAGGCTCAGCCATTCGGCGAATTGGACACGCGAGATGGCAGAGGAATATTGCGGTGGCAATGGGCAATGCTTTGCGCAATCCTCTGCTGATCAGTGAAGATGCGGCGGCGATTCGGAACATCCTAGGCGAGAAAAAGCCCAGTACGAGCGCGCTGGTTGCAGAGCATATCGACTGGGCTTTGTTGGCTTGATTCAAAAAAAGAACACGGAAGACACGAAAACTACACGAAAGCCACAGAAAAGAGATTTGGTTTTCTCCGTGTATTCCGTGCAATTTCTGTGTCTTCCGTGTTCCTTATGAGTAATGAGTTGTGATCAACTCAAGATAAACAGAAAATTACTCCACCTTCGCCTTATCGCGCAAACCCTTCTGATATGCCTGCAGTTTCTGCTGCGTCAATTGCTGAGAAATTTGTGGTTTGACCTGCTCCATCGGGGGCAGTTGCGTCTCGCGCACATCGTCGACGCGGATGATGTGGAAGCCGAATTGGCTCTTCACGGGCGCATCTGTCATCTTGCCTTTGGCCAGCTTGGTCATGGCCTCGGAGAACTCTTTCACATAGCTGCCGGGCGCTGCCCAATCCAAATCGCCACCATTGGCACCTGAACCTGGGTCTTTGGAGTTTTTCTTGGCGAGGTCTTCAAATTTGCTGCCTTTTTTGATGTCAGCAATCAGCTTGACAGCATCGGCTTCTTTTTCTACCAAGATGTGACGAGCGCGAAATTCTTTGCCGCCGTTTTCTTTGACAAACTTGTCGTATTCGGCTTTGATGTCTGAATCCGTCACTGGATTTTTCTTCTGGAAATCTGCAAACAAAGCGCGGATGAGCACCACTTGGCGGGCTTGCTCCATTTGGTTTTTGTAATCATCGCTGCCGTCAAGACCCGCTTTTTGCGCTTCTTGCATGAAAACTTCGCGGTTGATCACTTCTTCTTTGATCTGCGCCTGAATATCGGGCGTGACCGGGCGGCCGGGTTGTTGGGCGGAGACCTGTTGAACCAATGCTTCTACTCGGCTGCTCGGCACGGGCTTGCCGTTGACGATGGCAAGGTTTTGCGCAAATACTGCGCCGGATGAAATAGCCAAAAGGCTCAGAGCGATGGCTGACAACTTCAATTTCATAAGAATTTTCCTGTTAAAAATCAATTCAAAAATCAAGTGATGATTTCGATGGCCAGAGCATGCAAACCACGCTCTAAAAAGCCTTGGCAAGCATCATACACAAGCCGATGCGCAGCTACTCTGCTTTTGCCTGTAAACAAAGGTGAAGCGACTCTGACGCGCAGATGTGTGCCGAAGCTTGCGCCATCAGGATTGCCGGCGTGGCCAGCATGCGAGGCTGATTCATCGATCACTGTGAGCTGCGTCGCAGCCAAATGTTCCTGTAAGTGCTTTTGCACTTCATCTGCTGCGGCAATCATTCTTCATCCTTGGGTAAATATTTAGCAATATAGAAGCCTTGCGCAACCAAGAAAACCAGCGGGAATGCGTAGCCCCAGAGCTTGAAATTGACCCACTGATCGGTCGTGTAGAAATATGCGACGAAAGCGTTTAAAGCCGCCATGAAAAACGTGTAGACCACCCAGGCCACCGTGAGATTGCGCCAGACCTGCTCTGGCAAACTTAAAGCGTTGCCCAGCATCATGCGCAAGAAATTTTTACGAAAACCCCACAGGCCAATGGCGAGGGCCAAGCCCATCGCAGTGTACAAAATCGTGGGTTTGATTTTGATGAAGCGCTCATCATGTAACAGCAGCGTTAAAGCGCCAAAGCCGAGCACCAAGCCGAGCGTCACTTTGTGCAGCATTTGCAGCCGGCCATCCATTTTGTAGAGCACCACCATTTGAATCACTGTCGCGGCCATGATCACGCCCGTGGCGACGTAGATGTCGTACATCTTGTACGCGCCAAAGAAAAGCAGGATGGGTAAGAAATCGAGAAGTTGCTTCATTTTTATAATCAAAGTGATGGGTAGCCGGCGTATTTACTGCGCAGAGCGCTATGAATTTTATATCACTCGGCTTTGAAATCCAGCGAGGCAGAATTCATGCAGTAGCGCAGCCCAGTGGGCGCCGGGCCGTCGTTGAACACATGGCCCATGTGTGCGCCGCAGTCTGCGCAATGCACTTCCGTGCGTTTCATAAAGAGAATGCCATCGACCTTCTCGCCAACAGCATCTTTTGAAAGCGGCTGGAAGAACGAAGGCCAGCCCGTGCCGCTGTCGTATTTGGTTTTTGAATCGAAGAGCGGTTTGCCGCAGCAGATGCAGCTGTACGTCCCGGCTTGTTTGTTGCCCTCATATTTGCCGGTAAAAGCGCGCTCGGTAGATTCGTGGCGCGTGACATCAAAAGCCAAAGGCTCAGCGCCTTTGTCCTGCAGCTCTTTGCGCCATTGGTCGTCGGATTTTTGGATTTTGTAGGTGGTCATGATGTTAGATTTTTGGAAAGCTAAGGTTAATAAGAACACTGAAGTCACGGAGGTTGCACGGAAGACACGAAAAAAAACAAAAAAAGGATTCTTCTGTGTCTTCCGTGAAGTTTTCGTGTCTTCCGTGTTCAAAAAAATGCTTCAAGAAGAACAGGAAATCTCGATCGTAGAGGCCCAGTCGGGTGGGAAAGTTGCATACGCCTCCATCCCTGACACCTCTGTAAATGGCGATTCCAGCAGCTTTTGCAAGCGCTCCAACTCACTGAAATCTTTAAGCTTCGCTGAGCGAATGGCTTGTTCGCCCAGATGATTGCGTAAAACGTAAGTAGGGTTGGTTTTGAGCATCAAATCGGCATCTGGCCGGCATGGAATCTGCGCAGCATGCTCTCGAAATGAGAGTAACCATGCATCGAAGCGTTCTCTGTCGATGAACATATCCCGCGCTGAATCGAACTGCCCGGATGCCACGGCATGGCTGAGGCGCCGCCAGAAAATCGTGTAATCCACCTTGTCTGCTGCTAGCAGCTTCAAAATGCTTTCGATCACGGCCTGAGAGCTTGTCGTTGCAGGCAAATCAGGCAACCCGAGCTTGGCGCTCATACGCTTGTGCAGCTCAGCAGGGAAGATGGTTTTGTAAGGCTCTAGCGCTGCCACGGCCAAATCTGGCTCTCCCGCCGGCGAGATTAGTGGAAGCAAGGCTTGGCCGAGGCAGAAGAGATTCCAGTAGGCGATGTTGGGCTGCTTGTTGAAGGCGTAGCGGCCACGATCATCCGAGTGATTGCAAATGTGATTCGGATCGAAGGCGTCGAGAAATTGGAATGGACCGTAATCCATCGTGAGCCCCAAGATGCTCATGTTGTCGGTGTTCATCACGCCATGGCAAAAGCCGACGGCTTGCCATTGCGCGATCATTTTCGCAGTGCGCTCGCTGACGGCTTCTAGCAAAGCGGCGTAAGGGTTAGCAGCATCCTTGCAGGCAGGATAGAAGCGCTCAATCACGTCGTCCGCAAGTGTTTTCAGCTCAGCCGTCATCCCGTTGTACGCATAGTGCTCAAAATGGCCAAAGCGAATCAAGCTTGGCGCGACACGGGTGACCACCGCTGCCGTCTCGATCTCTTCGCGGCGAATCGGCGCATTTGAGCCCGTGACGCACAGCGCCCGAGTGGTCGGAATCCCCAAGCCATGCATCGCCTCCGAGCAAAGAAATTCGCGGATAGAGGAGCGAAGCACAGCCCGCCCATCGCCCATCCGAGAGTAAGGCGTGCGCCCAGCGCCCTTGAGCTGAATCTCCTGCGGCAGGCCTTGGGCATCCCGCATCTCGCCCAGCAGCAACGCCCGCCCATCGCCCAGCTGCCCCGCCCATTGGCCAAACTGATGCCCGCTGTAAACCGATGCGAGCGGCTGGCTGCCAGGTAGTAAGGTATTGCCAGCCAAAGCCTGCAAAGCCTCTTCGCTTTCCAGCCAATTTTCTTCCAGCCCCAGAGCCTCAGCCACCTCGCGGCTGCGCCCGACCCAGTAGGGCGAGGGCAGGCTCTGAGCTGTGAGGTGTGTGTAAAAACGGCTACCCAATTGGGCAAAGCTCTGATGATCTGGCGAAAAGTGCATCTCTGTATTGTCCCAGACGGCCTCACGAGACGGTTTCGAAGAGAAAAAAGGCGGTTTATAAGGTGTTTTAGTGCTCTAGCCGGCATAAATTTTGCGTGGAGTGCTATCAATTTAATAGTATTTAATTTCGCAGGTGATGCAGTTTGATGACAAACAAAGTGGTGCATAGTCTGAGGTATGCCAGAACTTCACATCCTGCTTAAAAATCTCCGCCCTGAAGGCACTTTGGTCGAACGCCACATGGGGTTGATCAACCTCTTCGATTGGATCCGAGCCGATGGCAAGTCTGCCGAGGCGAGCGTGCAGCGGATACGGTTTTTTTTAGATGCGTTGGACGCTCAGCCTGAGCTGGCGCAGCGCTTTCGGCAATGGTGGGCTGTGCTCGAAGAGCAAGTCGATGCTTCAACTTTGTTGGCGGATTTTGGTTTTGCTACACACAGCGCCTTTTTCAGCGAATTGCGTGCCCGATTGCGCCTGCGTCTGCTCCCCATGACCCCCGAGACCACAGATTCTGCTGAATTGTTTAGCTTAGTGATTGACCGCGAGCAAGATGCGAAATGGATTGAATTGCTGGACGCTGCCACCCTAGGGCGCTTGGCGGTGCTGCTGCGTCTGCCGAGCGCGCGTGCGCCGCTCAGCCGTTGGCAAGATGAGCTACTTCAAGCGCTGCAATATTGCGCGAGCCAAATTCGGGCAGCGGGATTGAGCGCTGAGTTGCGCCAGCGTATGGATGCCCAAGCGCGGCAGGCCGAACCGTTCCACGGGCTGGCCTCTGAGGTAGAGCAGTTTTGTCAAACGTATAGGCAAGTCGGGCAAGCCGATGAAGCGGTGCAAACTCATGAAGACGTGCAAAATGCGGCGCTGGCGCTCAAAGCTCGATTCGAGGCCTGCCGCAGCGCAGCGCAGTCGGTCTATGCGCATTTGGAAGACAACGGCATTTCCGTCGATTTGGTGTTCATGTTGCGGCAAATGCGGCTGCGCCTGCTGCGCATGCGAGAGCTGCTCGATTGCTTGGTGTCTGAGCAAGCGCAGGTCGCGACCACTCAATTAATCATGCAATTGGCTCTTCGCGGTCAAGAGCGGCGAAGCATCTCCTCGCTGCTGTCGTCCAGCACATCGCTGTTGGCGGCAAAAATGGCAGAGCGCAGTGCGGAGACAGGTGAACACTACATCACACGCAACGCAGCAGAGTACCGCACCATGCTGCGGCAAGCGGCGGGCGGCGGTGCGGCCACGGCCTTGACGACTTGGGCGAAATTTGCGCTCGGCAGCCTTGGGCTCGTGGCATTTTGGGGCGGTTTTGCTGCGGGCCTGATGTATGCGGCCAGTTTTGTGTTGATTCAACTTATGCACTGGACGCTCGCTACCAAGCAACCTGCGGCCACCGCTCCCGCCATGGCTGCCAAACTCAAAGACATCAAAACACCTCAAGCCGTGGAAGATTTCACCGATGAGATCAGCCACTTGGTGCGCTCGCAGGTGGCGGCGGTGCTGGGCAATGTGGGCTTGGTCATGCCGGTTGTTTTGCTGATCAGCTTTGCGCTGTATGCGCTGAGCGGCCAGCCGATGATCACGCTACAGGAGGCGCGAGAAGTTCTGGGTAAGCTGCATGTGCTGAACCCAAGCACCTTGTTTTTTGCAGCTTTCACCGGCATTTTGCTGTTTGCCAGCAGCTTGGTGGCAGGTTGGGCGGAGAACGGGTTTGTGTTGTATCGCCTTGATTCTGCTATCCGCTACAACCCGCGCATCAGTGCAACGCTTGGGGCTCAGCGTGCGCAGCGCTGGGCGAGTTTCCTGCGCCGAAACATCTCTGGTTTTGCGGGCAATATCTCGCTCGGATTGATGCTTGGCATCGTGCCCGTGTTGCTGGCGTTTTTCGGGCTAGGGCTGGATGTTCGGCATGTGACGCTGTCGATGGGGCAGCTGTCTGCGGCGCTGGCCACTTTGGCGATAGAGGAGGGCTCAGCTGTTTGGCGCGAGCCCGCGCTGTGGTGGTGTTTGCTGGCCATCCCGCTGATTGGGTTGGCTAACTTGTCAGTGAGTTTTTATTTGGCGTTTCAACTGGCCTCGCGCGCCCATGTGCTCAGCCGCATCGATCGCCAACGCCTGAGCCATTCCTTGTGGCGTCGCTTGCGTGAACGATTTTCTAGCTTTTTGTGGCCGCAATCTTAGAGATGCTCCAAAACGCCATCTGTTTTAAGATTTTTTCGTGAATTGAAAACGACTTGGCTTCATTGATCAGGGCAACTGCTCATGACTGCCAAGCTGATTTTGCTGGATACTCGGATTCATATTTCAGGAGACACCCATGCTAGGTTTGATGCAATCGCAGCCGCTGTTGATTTCGAGTTTGATTGAGTTCGCAGACCGCCACCATTCGGATGGAGAAATCGTCTCTCGCCGCGTAGAAGGAGATATACATCGCTACACATGGAGTGATGTGGCCAAGCGTTCGCGACAAGTTGCCGGAGCTTTGGACGGCATGAAACTCGCGTTCTCTGACCGAGTGGCCACGCTGGCTTGGAACGGGTATCGGCATTTGGAGCTGTATTTCGGCGTGAGCGGATCGGGGCGGGTGTTGCACACGATCAATCCGCGTTTGCATCCGGATCAGGTGGTGTGGATTGCCAATCACGCGGAAGATCAAGTGCTCTGCTTTGACATGAGCTTTTTGCCGATTGTGCAGGCCGTGCATGCGCGATGCACGACGATTAAGCATTTTGTGGCGCTGTGTGATGCTTCTAGCCTGCCTGCGGAAAGTGGCATACCGAATCTGATCAGTTATGAGGCTTGGATTGGCAAGCAGCCCACGCAATACACTTGGCCGCAGTTTGACGAGAACAGCGCTTCGAGCATGTGCTACACCAGCGGGACAACGGGCAATCCGAAAGCCGCCCTGTATTCGCATCGCTCCACGACTTTGCATGCCTACGCGGCCGCTTTGCCGGATGTGATGAGCCTGTCAGCGCGAGACAGCGTGCTGCCCGTCGTGCCGATGTTTCATGTGAACGCTTGGGGCATTCCGTACAGCGCAGCGCTTACCGGCTGCAAGCTGGTGTTTCCCGGCCCGGCAATGGATGGCAAATCGATTTACGAACTCATCGAATCTGAGAAGGTGAGCTATGCAGCGGGCGTGCCCACCGTGTGGCAAATGATGCTCGGGCATATGAAGCCGACAGGCTTGAAATTCTCTACGCTCAAACGCACGGTGATTGGCGGCAGCGCTTGCCCGCCCGCGATGATTCATGCGTTTCAAGAAGACTATGGCGTGGAGGTGTTGCATGCTTGGGGCATGACGGAGATGTCGCCGCTGGGCACACTCAATACGCTGAAAAACAAGCAGCTTAGCCTGCCAGCCGATGAGCAAATGAAAATCCGCTTGAAACAAGGCCGCGCGATTTATGGTGTGGACATGAAGATCGTGGACGCCGATGGCAACGATCAGCCGTGGGATGGTAAAGCTTATGGCGATCTGCTCGTTAAAGGCCCATGGATCGTCAAAGAATATTTCAAAGGCGAGGGTGGTGATCCCCTCGTGGATGGCTGGTTTCCCACAGGCGATGTGGCCACGATTGACTCGAACGGATTCATGCAAATCACAGATCGCAGCAAAGATGTGATCAAAAGCGGCGGCGAATGGATCAGCTCGATTGATGTAGAAAACATCGCCATGGCACACCCTGCGATTGCGATGGCCGCTTGCGTGGGCATGCCGCATCCGAAATGGGATGAGCGGCCGATCATCGCTGTGGTGAAGAAGCCGGGCATGGAAGTGAGCGTAGCCGAGCTGCTCAAGTTCTATGAAGGCAAAACAGCGAAATGGCAGATTCCAGATGATGTCGTCTTTGTCGATGCCATTCCATTAGGCGCGACAGGCAAGATGCAGAAAATGAAGCTGCGCGAGCAACTGAAAGATTACAAATTGCCTTCTGCCTGATGTGATTGCTATCGCTTTCACTGTCACGGGCGCGATAGCTTTGCCGGCGAGAAGATCGTTGATGCGGGCAATCCCCTAGCTCAATTTGTTGGCTCGTCCGTTAATCTCTCACCATCGTTTTACTTGGAGACTCTGCTATGAATTTGATTTTTAAAACCCTTTCGCTCAGCATTGCGCTGGCATGTGCTGGCGTCGCTGTTGCGCAAGCTCCGGCTAAGCCTGCTGCAAAAGCTGCGCCCGCCAAGGCAGCTGCTGGCCCTCTGGCTGGCCAAACTGTGAAGATCGCTTTGATCGATCCACAAAGTGGATTGATGGGCCCTGTGGGCTTGAATCAGCTCAAATCATTCCAATATTTCGCAGAAAAATTCAGCGAAAACAATGCAGCCGGCGTCAAATTTGAGCTCGTTGGCTTTGACAACAAACTGAGCCCAGCCGAGAGCCTGAACGCCCTCAAGGCAGCCACAGATCAAGGCATTCGTTACATCACGCAGGGCAATGGCTCAGGCGTTGCTGGTGCGCTGGTGGATGCCGTTAACAAACACAACGAACGTAATCCTGGCAAGGAAATTATGTTCCTCAATTACGCAGCTGTAGATCCTGATCTCACGAACAGCAAATGCAGCTATTGGCATTTCCGCTTCGATGCAGATTCTTCAATGAAAATGGAAGCGCTGATCGAAAACATGAAGACAGATACGACTGTCAAGAACGTGTATCTGCTCAATCAGAATTACGCTCACGGCGTACAAGTTGCTAAGTTCGCCAAAGAAATTGCCGCGCGTAAGCGTCCAGACATTAAGTTTGTCGGCGAAGAGCTGCATCCTCTCGCGCAGGTGCGCGATTTCGCACCCTACATTGCAAAAATCAAAGCCGCTGGTGCGGACACGGTGATCACTGGTAATTGGGGCTCAGATCTGGCGCTTCTCGTTAAAGCAGCCAACGAAGGCGGCTACACCGGCAAGTTCTACACCTACTACACCGGCGTAACTGGCACACCTACTGCGCTGGGCAGCACGATGGAAGGCAAAGTCAAGCAAATTGCCATCCTCCACTACAACATGTCTGGTGACATGGGCAAATGGCAAAACGAGTTCAAGACAAAATTTGGCGACGACATGTACACCGGCCAAATCGCCACCGTGTACAACGCCTTGTCTCAGGCCATGGCGCAAGCCAAATCGACTGAGCCTATCAAAGTTGCTGCGGCACTGTCTGGCTTGAAATTCAAGAACTGGAATGGCGACGTAGAAATGCGCAAGACGGATCACCAACTCCAGCAGCCGCTTTCGATGACGGTCTGGCAAAAAGCCGGCGGCAAGTTCCCCAACACCGCTGAGAAGACCAACATGACCTTGGCACCGATCCAAGACTTCCCCGCTTACATCGCTAGCACGCCAACCAGCTGCCAGATGAAACGCCCTTCCTAATGGCTCGTTGATCAAAAATGACTTCGCAGCCTGCTGCGAAGTCATTTTTTGTTTTTGAGAGCGCCATACTTATCACATACGCTAACCACAAAAAAGCTCTGGCCACAAACGCTCCGGCATACACATCATGGAATTCTTCATCATCTCCATGCTCAATGGTTTGAGTTATGGTTTGCTGCTTTTTCTGCTCAGCTCTGGGCTCACGCTGATTTTCAGCATGATGGGCGTGCTCAATTTTGCGCATGCATCGTTTTACATGGTGGGTGCGTATGTTGGCTACAGCGTGAGCGGTATCGTGGGCTTTTGGCCCGCGCTGATCGTTGCGCCACTGGTCGTGGGCGCGCTCGGCGCTTTGTTTGAAAAGTATGCGCTGCGCCGCGTGCATCAGTTTGGCCATGTGCCCGAGCTGCTGATCACTTTTGGCCTGTCATACGTCATGTTGGAATTAGTGCAGCTGATTTGGGGGCGCTCTGCCGTAGATTTCAAGCCACCCGAGGTGCTCTCAGGCCCGATGTTTAGCTTGATCAACCATGCACAGAATGGCTTAAGTTTCGTCTGGGGTCGCGCCACGCCTGAGATGTGTAGCGCAGCGGATGCGAGTATCCGAGTTGTTTGTTCACTTTTTCCGGCCACGCGCGGCTTTATGATGATTATTGCGTTGGTGATGTTGGTGGCGGTCTGGCTGCTTCTGACGCGTACGCGAATTGGCTTGGTGATTCAAGCCTCTCTCACGCATCCAGATACTGTAGAAGCCTTAGGGCACAACGTGCCGAGGGTGCTCATGATGGTCTTTGGCGCGGGCGCTGCTCTTGCTGGCCTGGCTGGTGTGATTGGTGGTAGCACATTCGTGACGGAGCCTAATATGGCGGCCGCTGTAGGCTCAGTGATTTTTGTGGTCGTGGTGGTGGGAGGCATGGGCTCGCTCTCCGGGGCGTTCCTTGCTTCCATCTTGATCGGTGTGATCCAGACTTTTGCCGTGGCTTTTGATACATCGATCATTACTGTGGCCGCACAACTCGGCATAGAACTTTCAGATGCCGTAAAAAATAATTCTGTGATTAAGCTCACGATCTCGCAGGTTGCGCCGATCTTGCCGTATCTCTTTTTGGTGTTAATCCTCATCTTCCGCCCCAAGGGCTTGCTTGGCACGAGAGAGGGCTGATCATGAGCAAACAATTTTATGAATTCAAGCCTTTCAATGTAGGCCGCGTTGTCGTCTGGGGATTGTTTGCACTGGTGTTGCTGGTCGCGCCACTGATTTTTAACAGTGGCCTGTCCACCATGATGCTTGCGCAGATGGGTATTGCAATCATTGCCTGCCTCTCATACAACTTGCTGCTTGGACAAGGCGGCATGCTGAGTTTTGGCCATGCGGTGTACACCGGCCTAGGCTCGTATCTGGCCATCCATGCGCTGAATATTGCATCCAAGGGCACGCTTGCCATCCCCGTGAGCCTTGTGCCCTTGATTGGCGGCATTGCGGGGCTGGGCTTTGCCGTACTGTTCGGGTACGTCACGACGAAAAAAGCCGGCACGCCCTTTGCCATGATCACGTTGGGCATCGCTGAGTTGGTGTTTGCGATGTCGCTGATGTTTTCTGAATTCTTCGGCGGCGAGGCGGGCATATCCAGCAATCGGGTGATGGGGCAGCCCTTCTTTGGCATCACGTATGGGCCGGCGATACAGGTCTATTACTTGATCGCGATCTACACATTTATATCTGTGGTGTTGATGTTCGCTTTCACGCGCACACCGCTCGGGCGTATGCTCAATGCAGTGCGCGACAACCCTGAGCGCGTGGAATTCGTAGGCTACAACACGCAGCGTGTGCGCTACATGGCTTTCATCATCTCGGGCTTCTTCGCGGGCATTGCTGGCGGCTTGGGCGCGATTCTTTTTGAGATCGTCACAGCCGAAGTGGTGCATGGCGCGCGCTCTGGTGCTTATCTTCTTTTCACATTCCTCGGTGGCGCTACTTTCTTCTTCGGCCCGATCATTGGCGCGATATTGATGGTGTTGGCCTTTGTGTTGCTCTCTGAATTTACCAAAGCTTGGTTGCTGTATCTCGGCCTGATCTTCCTTTTCATGGTGATGTATGCGCCTGGAGGCATTGCTTCGCTCATCATGATGAATCTGCGCGTGGCGGCCTACGGATTCTTGCGAAAGCTTTGGGTGAGCTATTTGGGCTTAGCCATTTGCGGCTTGATCATTTTGCTCGGCGCTGGCGCGATGATTGAAATGATTTATCACTTGCAGCTCAATGTGGCGTTGGGCAGCCAAATGAAATTCGTGGGCATTCCGCTGGATGCCAAGGGGCTCAACAGTTGGTTTGGCGCGGGGTTTGTGTTGATCACGGGTCTTGGTCTGTTTGAAATCGCGCGTCGGCAATTTTCCAAAGAATGGAGCCAGATTCAAGAGGATATTGAGAAAGAGATCAAGCGAAGGGAGGCTGCGCTATGAGCACCCCCAACGCTTCTCCAATCCTTGAACTCAAAGATCTTCGCAAAAGCTTCGGCAAAACCGAGATCATTCGCGGTGTGAATCTGGCCGTCAATGCAGGCGAGCGCATCGCCGTGATCGGCCCGAATGGCGCAGGCAAGTCCACGCTTTTTAACTTGATCTCAGGCCGCTTTGAGCCGAGCAGCGGCGACATGCTTTTGAAAGGCCAGCGCATCAATGGCAAAAAGCCATTTGAAATCAACCGCATGGGGCTCTCGCGCAGCTTTCAGATCACAAATATTTTCCCCAAGCTCAGTGTGTTTGAGAATCTGCGCTGCGGTGTGCTCTGGAGTTTGGGCTACAAATATTCGTTCTGGAAATTTCTGGCCGATTTGGATGACGCGAACGAACGCGCCGATCAGCTCATGGAGATGATCAAGCTCGATAAAAAGCGCGATGTGTTGGCGATGAATTTGACGTATGCCGAGCAGCGCGCGCTAGAAATCGGCATCACGATTGCGGGCGGCGCTGAAGTGATCTTGCTCGATGAGCCCACAGCTGGAATGAGCAAAACGGAGACCACGCGCTTCATCAAGCTGATTCGCGAAGTGACCGAAGGAAAGACCTTGCTGACAGTTGAGCACGATATGGGTGTGGTGTTTGGCTTGGCCGACAAAATTGCCGTGGTGGTGTATGGCGAAGTGCTCGCCTTTGACACGCCAGATGCTGTGCGCGCGAACGCGAAGGTGCAAGAAGCGTATCTCGGCTCGCCCGTAGCGGATGGCCAGGCTGGAGGACACTAAGATGAGCACCGATCTCTTAAAAATTGACAATCTCCACGGCTACTACGGCAAAAGCCATGTGCTGCATGGCGTGAGTTTTAGCGTGGGGCAGGGCGAGATTGTGGCACTCTTGGGGCGCAATGGCTCTGGCCGCAGCACTACGGCCAAGGCCATCATGGGCTTGGTTGATTGCACTGGTTCAATGAAATGGCGCGATCAAGAAATTCTGGGTAAGAAAGCGTTTGAAGTCGCACACTTGGGCCTAGGCTACGTGCCCGAGAATCGTGATATTTTCCCCACGCTCACGGTGCATCAAAACCTCATGCTCGGCGAGAAACGGAAATTGGGGCGCGGCGCGGAAAACCCGCGCTGGGGTTTTGACGATATGTATCAAATGTTCCCGCGCTTGAAAGAGCGCCAGCACACCGAAGCTGGCGTGATGAGCGGCGGCGAGCAACAAATGCTCACGCTCTGCCGCACCCTCATGGGCGACCCCGATCTCATCATCATCGACGAGCCCACCGAAGGCCTCGCGCCCAAGATCGTGGAGCTGGTGGGGCAATATCTCAAAGAGCTCAAAAAGCGCGGTGTCAGCGTTTTGCTGATCGAGCAAAAGCTTACCATCGCGATGGCGATTTCAGACCGCGCCCTCG
Source organism: Variovorax sp. (assembly GCA_031376455.1). Taxonomy (GTDB): domain Bacteria; phylum Pseudomonadota; class Gammaproteobacteria; order Burkholderiales; family Burkholderiaceae_C; genus JANMDU01. The sequence goes on from JANMDU010000073.1 coordinate 23,134, forward strand.
TCATGGGCCACGGTAGCATCGTGTTTTCTGGCACGCCGGATTCACTGCGGGCCGATCCTTATATTCGTAAGGAATGGCTGGAGGTTTGAGCTTTTTAAGCACTTTGCCGGCATAGATACTGCGCAAAGTGCTATTGAATCAGGAGTGGCGAAATTCTAGCGAAAACTGGGGTCAGATCACAATTCAGGACAACGATCTACCCGACGCGAATTCAACCCTAGACGAAATTGTGCTCTGACCCCATTTTTCGCGGTGCACGCCAACACGTTCCTTTTTGGACAATCATCTGCGCGCAACAGTTAGCGTGCCACCCATTCACCTGCGTCGTACCATCGGGCAGTTGCCTCAGCAAATTTTTTGAAAACACACGCGATTGAGCCCACAGCGATCAAACCCTCACCCCGCGCGCCTTCCAAAAAATTTCTGATTCAACCACCCAATGGTTTCCGCATACAGCTCTTAAAACGCTGAAAAAGGCCTAGTCTCTTTTGGAAATAGCACCACAAATTTACTTATGCGGTACGATCATTTCAGACTGATTACGTTAGCTTTTACTCATGCAACATTCCGATCAGCCATTTGTCGAGCTCAAAAAAGCTGAAGAAGCCATTTCAGCGATGGAAAGTTCAAAGACGCTTGATCAATTTGAAGAGCAGTGGAAAGAGTTTTTACGCAGAATCGAACGCTGTTGGAATAAGGCACAAGCACATTTCGGAAAAAGTCCGAAGTGGAACGGTTGGCAAGGCAAAATTGAAAAATTACGAAAAAATGATGATCTCCTGCTCTATCTTGTTCAAGCGCGCGGGGCGGAAGAGCACAGTGTTAACGAAATCAGCGAGCATCAGCCAGGCAGCATAGGCATAAATCCGGCAGTTGGTAATAGTCTTTTTATTGAAAAGCTGGAAATCCGTAACGGTCAAATTGTGGAACTTCGGTCTCCTCAATTATTACGAATTGATGTTCTGCCTGCCCGGATACGTTTGCTACCGGTAGTCAATAGGGGTAGAAGATATGAGATTCCTCAGCACCATCTTGGGGGAAGTATCGACCCGATGAACGTGATCTCAATTTCCAAGGCCGCGTATATCTTCTATGAGAAGATTCTTACTGAGGCGGAGAAAAAGTTTGTTGGGTAAGAGCTGCTTCGTCATAGCTAGTGTTGGTCTTCGGTCGTACTTGAACCCAAGTTACTCAGCCCTTGGTCAGCGGAAACCATTGGGCGGTTGAATCAGAAATTTTTTGGAAGGCGCGCGGGGTGAGGGTTTGATCGTCGCGGCCTTAATCGCGTGTGTTTTCAAAAAATTTGCTGAGGCAACTGCCCGATGGTACGACGCAGGTGAGCAGGTAGCGTCAAACGCCTAAGCAGCGAACTCCGTAGAAACTCAGAAAAAAATGGCGATTAGTGCCAATAGGCATTGCGTAGAGTGCTATCTAATTCATAGTGCCACGCAAACTCACCAACCCAATCCCCGAAGCATCAAAGCCGCCATCGACTGCCAAGCATTGACCATTTACGTACGAAGCCTGCGGGCTGCAGAGCCAGAGTACAGCATGTGCAATTTCTGCCTCAGAGCCGTAGCGTGCCAGTGGAATCGTATCGTGGTAATCGCGGCGGATTTCGGGGCTGTGGACAGCTTTGGCCATGGCGGTTTCGACTGGGCCGGGCGCAACGGCGTTGCATCGGATGCCTTGGTTGCCTAGCTCAACGGCGCATTGTTTGGTGAGGTGGATGAGGGCGGCTTTGCTGGTGCCGTAGGCGACGCGTAGGCTGCTGGCGCGTAGGCCGGAGATGGAGGCGATGTTGACCACTGTGCCTTTTTCTTGGCGGCTGGAGCTGCCGGCTACAACTACTGAGCCCGCTGCGCTCGCTACGCCTGCGGCGCCCGCTATGCCCGTATTTCCCTGGTTGCGCAGTATATGCGGCGCGCAGGCTTGCGTGCAGAGAAATGGCCCGGTGAGGTTGACATCTATGATGCGCTGCCACTCTTGCGCCGTGTGCGCGAGCAGCGGCTTGAAGACGGCCACGCCTGCGTTGTTGACCAGATGATCGATGCGGCCAAATTGGTCTATGACTTGCGCTACAGCTGCGGTGACTTGCTGCTCGCTGGCCACATCGCAGGGCAGGGCGAGCGCTTGATTTTTGCTCCAGCCCTCAGTTTGTACGGCTTGAGTGAGCAACACGCCTTCAATGTCGAGCATGGCCACGCGCGTGCCTTGCGCCACGAATTGCCGCGCGATTTCTAAGCCGATGCCACGTGCAGCGCCTGTGATGACGGCGACGGCTAAGGCGACGGGAGTGGTGAGTGTTGTCATAGGGGAGTTGCTTGCAATGTTTTTCTGTGGGGGAAAAGCAGGCGGCGCAGTGCTGCGGAGAGCGGGGGCGTCGAGCTGCTTGGCATGATGTCCTGCGCTAGCAATTCTGCACAGAGCGCGGCAAAACTCAAGCCTCGCGAGCCCATAGCGGTGCAGACAAATAGGCCGCGCTCCAGCTCGCCCACAATCGGCAGGCGGTCTGAGGTGGTGCAGCGGATGCCTTGCCAGCTTTGCACTTGGCCTGCGGCAAATTGCGCGTTGATCTGCGTGAGTAATTCGGGCGATAGGAGTTGGGCGAGGCGCGCTTGGTTGGCTTTGAGGCTGGCGGCTTGCAAAGCTTGCGTTGAGTCAAATATCTCGCGCTCATACGTCGCGCCGCTTGCCCAGAATTTGCCGCCTTCACCGTTTGCAATATCACTCAAAAATGAGCCATTGCCATTGGTGATGCGATGGTTTGTGAGTGCGTTCCTATCGTCGAGCCATGGGCCGGTCGCTATTGAGCCACTGACGTTGTCTGTGATGAGCGGATGGCCGCACTCTGCGAGCAGGGTGCCCATTTGCGCACCTGCCGCCATCACCACAGCCTGCGCCTGCGCGATGAGTTGACCTTGTGCATCCAGCATCTGCCACGTACCGCTGTGCGCTTTTAAACTCGCAACGCTTGTCTGCCGAATCTCAATAACAGGCTGTGCCAGCCATGCTTTTACAAAGGCCTGTGGTTTGATCCAAGCAGCTTTTTTGTGAAGAACGGTATTGCCCTGCGTCTCATACCAGTCGGGCAGTTCAGATGCCGCGCGTATCATGCGAGCATTTTTCTCAGCACTAAACAACAAACGCTGCGCCAAGATGCTCGGATGCCAATCGATGCCCTCGCATAGTAAGTTTTGAGCATGCAAAAGGGTGTGCTCCACACCTGTGCGAGAGAGTTGCGAGAGCTCTATGTCTTGCGCCGAGAGATGCGCAGCCAGCAGACCAACGGGAAGCTGGGATGCGCCACCGCCTTGGGTGAAAACCGTGACTGCTGCGCCGCGCTTGGCCAGAACATACGCGCAGGCAGCTCCCGCAAGCCCTGCGCCGATCACTATTATATTCATAGCACTCTGCGCAGCTTGTATGCCGGCTAACTGCCGAAAATGCTTATAAATTGGCTTAAAAAGGCGACTTTAAGGCGTAGGCGGTACATAACCTGCCGCCGCATCCGCGCCACCGCCAAAAAAGTGATTCTCCATCTGCCGCGCCAGATATTGCCGCGCACGCGCATCGGCCAAATTCAAGCGATTCTCGTTCACGAGCATGGTTTGATGTTTGAGCCAATCGGCCCATGCTTGTTTGCTCACCTGTTCGTAAATGCGCTTGCCCAGTTCGCCCGGATAGGTAGGCATGGCAAGGCCTTCGGATTCAATGCCCAATTTGATGCAGTTGACCATGCGTGTCATGAGAAATCCTTCAATTCAATAACTATAAAAATAATAGCGCTCTGCGCATATTCTATGCCGGCAAAACACCTAAAACGCTTAACAATCAAGCCAATTTCTTGACCAGAACTTGGCTTTTGCGATCCCAGTTGTATTTGCGTTTACGTGCCTCAGGCAACCAATCGGGTTCTACTTGTACGAATCCGCGTTTGATGAACCAATGCATCGTGCGCGTGGTGAGCACAAATAGGCTGCTGATGCCCTGCGCTTTGGCGCGTTGCTCTACGCGCTTGAGGAGTTTATCGCCATCGCCTTGGCCTTGCACCTGCGGGCTCACCGTGAGCGCGGCCATCTCAGCGGTGTTTTTCTCGGCATACGGATAGAGCGCGGCGCAGCCGAAGATCACGCCATCGTGCTCGATGATGCTGTAGTTGCCCACATCCCGCTCAATTTCAGTACGGTCGCGTTTGACGAGCGTGCCGTCTTTTTCAAATGGCTCAATCAACTGCAAAATGCCGCCCACATCATCGCTCGTTGCCTCACGAAGACTTTCCAGTTTTTCGTCAATCACCATGGTTCCGATGCCGTCGTGAACGTAAATTTCCAGCAGCAGTGAGCCGTCAATTGCAAACGGCAAAATATGGCTGCGCTCCACGCCGCTTTTGCAAGCACGTACGCAATGCTGCAAGTAAAAAGCCGTGTCTGAGGGCTGCGCTGCTTGTGGCAAGTCGGCGAGCAGCTTCTCAGCCATCGCCAAGGGGAGCTCGGTGTCTATTGGGTTGTCTTCGCTCACAGGAAGGGCAGGATCAGTCGCGATGCCAGCGATTTCCGTGAGGAAAATCAGTTTGTCAGCTTGCAGGGCAGTCGCCACAGAAGTTGCCACTTCTTCCATCGTTAAATTAAAAGCTTCGCCGGTCGGCGAATAGCCAAAAGGCGAGAGCAACACCATTGCGCCCATGGCGAGCGCTTTTTGAATGCCCGGCGTATCGACCTTGCGCACCAAGCCGCTGTGAATGAAATCCACGCCATCAATGATGCCTACAGGGCGCGCCGTAATAAAGTTGCCCGAGATCACGCGCACTGTCGAACCCGCCATCGGCGTATTCGGCAGGCCTTGGCTGAAAGCCGCTTCGATCTCAAAGCGCAATTGCCCCGCAGCCTCTTGCGCGCAATCGAGCGCAACGCCATCGGTAATGCGCATGCCATGCGAGTATTTCGGCGCGTGCCCTTTGGCTGCTAACTGTTCATTGACTTGTGGGCGAAAGCCATGCACGAGCACGATTTTCACCCCCATGCTTTGTATCAGCGCTAAATCTTGCGCAATCAAGGAAAGCTTGCCCGCCGCAATCGCCTCTCCACACACCGCCACCACAAAGGTTTTACCGCGATGCAGATGAATATAGGGCGCCACGGATCGAAACCAAGGCACGAAGGTAAAGTTGAAGACAGCTGACATACGACGAGTTTAGCGGGAGGACTCAGTCCTTGAGTGCTGTATCAAGCACTTTCCGCATAGCCATTTTTTCAGCTTGGCGCAAAGCGCTTTTGGTTTTTTGGTGTTTTACCGTGGCGAGTTTGACTTGCCCAAGCGAAGCATCACGAATGATGGTGTTTCGTGGCTTCTTGAGATGAAGCGTTATCGTCGTGCTCACAGCTGTTGCGCGCGTGATACGCTTGCGTTGATTAATGCCCAAACAGACTCCCAATTAGTGCTCATTTGCTGACTGATTTGCTGCGTAAAGAAACCTTGACTAAAAGAGTAGCAACACGAACTTGATAATAGCTGAAGAGTCAAATGCCGTGCCGCGTTAATCCTCACTAAGTTAATTGGAGACAAGTTTGTTACGTATTTTTAGCGATCGCAGGGCTTATTTATGGCAACTGTTGCTCGGGCTTGCTATCGCTTTGTTGTCGCTGAATGCCTGGGCAGTTGATCGTACTTTTGCTCAACGCTTCAGCATCAATGCCGCTGGCGACATCACTTTTGTCTCCAGCATTAATTCTCATTGCAGCACAGCGACAGGCGCTACGGGTGCTGGAAATTGCGTGGATGCAAGAAACGGCGTGGGTGATCGTAGAAACAACCAGCACACCATGATTCATGTCGATGTTGATTCTGATCCAACAACTTTCAACTCTTCAAGCGCTCAACTGTTGATGCCGGCAGGCAGCTCAGTGGCGTTTGCCGGCCTGTATTGGGCAGGTAACAGCAATGTAGCTGCTCGCAATACGGTGCGATTTGCCACGCCGAGCGCGGGCTATGTCACGTTGACGGCCGCTGTTTTAGATTCCGCCACGGCTCAGGCGGAAACCTACCAAGCTTTCGTGACGGTGACGAGTCTGGTCAGTGCAGCAGGCAATGGCACATACAGCGTTGCCAATATTCAAACAGACAGTGGGCAAACAGAAGATTACTCAGGGTGGACGCTTGTCGTTGTCTATCAAAATGCCGCCTTGCCGACACGCAACATGGTCGTCTATGACGGATACCGACGCTTGGCGGCAGCCGCTTCGGTAGATATTAATTTGTCAGGATTCACCACACCATTTACTGGACCCGTGGCTAACAAATTAGGGGTGGTCGGCTATGACGGGGACAAGGGCCAACTTGAAGGCGCAGCAGGGCTGCTTTTTGGACAAACCGCAGCCACGCTCAACCCTGTATTCAACGGACTGAACCCCCAAAGAGACGTATTCAACAGCAGCAGGTCAACCTTGGGTAACCAAAACACCGGAACCGCGCCAAATTTTGCCAACACGCTGGGTTACGACGCAGACATTTTCCAAGTCAATACACCGTTGCCTAACGGTGCAACCAGCGCAGTCGTGCGCGTTACTAGCAGCGGCGAGACGATTGACTTGGGTGTCGTCACCCTCGTCACGGACATTTTCATCCCGAATATCAAAGACAGTTTCCTCAAATCCGCGACGGATATCAATGGCGCTCCTTTGCTGCCCGGAGACATCATTCAATACGACTTGATCATGCGCAACACGGGCAATGACCCGGCAACGCGGACTTTCATCATCGATGTCATCCCCCCGAATACGACCTATGTATCGAACAGCATTGTGTTGAGTGCTACAGCAACCGGTATGCCGACAGGCGCGCGAACCGATGCCGCCGGAGACGACAGCGCTGAGTTTGACGCGGTGCTCAACCGCATTGTGGTGCGAGTCGGGCGAACGGCGACCGCCACAATCGGGGGGCAACTCAATCCTGGAGATCAGCAAACGATTACTTTTCGCGTCAGTGTCAATCCGCTAACACCGGGCGACACCGTCATCAGTAACTTTGCAACCGTCACCTTTCGATCTCTGACGCTCGGCACGGATTTCACAGACATCTCGGATGCATCGCCGAGCACGCCGGGCGACCAATCAGCCACGCTCACTGTGGCTTCAAGCGACCTGACAATTTCAAAAACGCACAGTCCGACCAGCTTCTTCCAAGGGCAGACCTCGCCCACACCGATTTTCAGCATCACCGTGAGCAACAATGGCGTGGTCACTACATTTGGAACGGTGACGGTGAGCGATCTTTTGCCCAGTGGCCTCAGTCCATTGTCGATCAGTGGGGTAGGCTGGGCATGTACGCTCAGCCCACTTAGTTGCACCCGAACCACCCCGCTTGCGCCGTCTGCAAGCTATCCGCCTATTACGCTATCAGTCTCCGTTAATGCATCCGGCACGTTGACGAACTCTGTGACGGTCGCATGCGCCTGTGAGGGCGCTTCCCGAACGGGTAACAACACCGCCACGGACACTGTTTTTGTGACTCCTGCTGCGCAGCTCAGCATCACAAAAACCAATACTGTGACGACACTCATAGCAGGTCAAACGATCAGTTACGACATCACGGTAGCTAACGCAGGGCCGTCAGCAGCCGACGGTGCAATTTTTACCGACACGCCATCTGCGGGCTTGCAATGTACCGCAGTGACATGCGCCGTCTCCTCGGGCTCTGCAGTGTGCCCAGCGCCGATTTCGATTGCGGCGATCACTGCTGGGATTGCGCTACCGAGTTTTCCGGCTAACTCTTCGCTGAAATTCAGCGTGCAGTGTCAAGTCTCAGTGACTGGCCTGTAGCGCTTGCAGAACTCCATTTTTCACATCAGCGGCGTGAGCGTTTGGCGCTTTTCTTGGCCGCCTTCTTAACTGCTGCCTTCAGCGACGCAATCGGCGACAGGTTTCGCTGTGTGCGTTCGGCTGCGGATCGTTTGCTGGTCTTCGCGGTTGTTTTGCTGCCTTTCTTTGCGGGTCGGCCTGTGGCGCGGTCATCAGCGTCGAGGCGGACATAAGCGCCGGGAATAGCCGGCTGGCTAGCTGTTGCAGGGCTGCCGCCCACGCGCATGACTTCGCCTTCGCGCACTAAGCGGAAATCGATCTTTCTGCCATCTAAATCAACGCGGCCCACTTGCACACGAACGCGCGAGCCCAGCGCGTAGCGAATACCTGTGCGCTCGCCTCGGAGCTCTTGGCGCACTTCATCGAAGCGGAAGTATTCGCCGCCCAGCTCAGTGATGTGCACCAAGCCTTCAACATACATCGCATCCAAGGTGACGAACAAGCCGAAGCTGGTGGCGGATGTGACTGTGCCTGCGTATTCTTCGCCCAAATGTTCCTTCATGTATTTGCATTTGAGCCAAGCTTCCACATCTTTGCTGGCCTCATCAGCGCGCCTCTCGTTGGCGCTGCAATGCAGACCGGCGGCTTCCCAAGCGGTTTGCTCCGCGCTTGATTTTTTACTCGATGGCTCAGCGGCTTGTTTGCCGCTGCGTTTTTCAAAATCAGTGGTTTTCTTCTTGCGCGAGGCCAAGCGCTTTTTGAATTGCTCCACTGCTTCGCCCGGCGTGGGCAAGGTGGGCAGCTTATAAGTCGTCTTCGCCAAGATCGATTTGATGACGCGATGCACCAGCAAATCTGGATAGCGGCGAATCGGCGAGGTGAAATGCGTATACGCCTCGTAGGCCAAGCCGAAATGCCCGCTGTTAAACGGCGTATAGATCGCTTGGCTCATGGAGCGCAGCAGCATGGTGTGAATTTGCGCGGCCTCAGGCCGATCTTTGGTGGCCACAGAAATCGCTTGAAATTCAGCCGGCGTCGGATCGTCACTCAAGCTCGCGTTGATGCCCATGCCGCGCAAATATTGCCGCAGCACTTCTTTCTTTTCAGCCGTCGGGCCTTCATGCACGCGGAAGAGGCCCGTCTTCTTCGCATTCATGATGAAATCTGCCGAGCAGACGTTGGCCGCCAGCATCGCTTCTTCAATCAACTTATGGGCTTCGTTGCGCGTGCGCGGCACGATTTTTTGAATCTGCCCGGCCTCATCGCAAACGATTTGAGTCTCCACGGTTTCTAAATCAATCGCGCCGCGTTTGACGCGCGAGCCGAGCAGGGCGCGGTAAACATCTGAGAGATTCATCAAATGCGGCACGCTGTCAAAGCCGCTTTGCTTGCGTTTTTTGGCCTCCGTGCCGTTCGTGTTGGCCAAAATCGCCGCCACTTCGGTATAGGTAAACCGCGCGTGGCTGAACATCACCGCCGGATAAAACTGATACGCATGCACATCGCCTTGGGCCGTCACGAGCATGTCACACACCATGCACAAGCGCTCGACACTTGGATTGAGCGAGCACAGCCCGTTAGACAATTTCTCCGGCAGCATCGGAATCACGCGGCGCGGAAAATACACGCTGGTGGCGCGCTCATAGGCATCGATGTCAATCGGCGCACCGGTGTGCACGTAATTCGACACATCAGCAATGGCAACTAAAAGTCGCCAACCTTTGCCCCGGCCCACTTTTGCTGGCTCGCAATACACCGCATCATCGAAATCACGAGCATCTTCGCCGTCAATCGTTACCAGCTCCACATCGGTCAAATCCACGCGGCCCTTTTTATCTGCGGGGCGCACTTTATCGGGGAGCTTGCGCGCTTCATCGAGCGTCGCATCTGAGAACACATGCGGCACGCTGTATTTGCGCACCGCGATTTCAATCTCCATGCCCGGATCGTCCATTTCACCGAGCACCTCCACGACACGCCCCACGGGCTGGCCATGCAGCGAGGGCGGCTCGGTGAGCTCAACAACGACGACTTGCCCGGTTTTCGCATTGCCCGTGCCGCTTTTGGGAATCAGCACATCTTGCCCATAGCGTTTGTCTTCTGGCGCAACGAGCCAGATGCCGCCTTCTTGCAGCAAACGGCCAATGATCGGGCTTTTGGGGCGCTCTAGAATTTCTGTGACTCGGCCCTCTGGCCTGCCACGGCGATCTTGGCGCACGACGCGCACGCGCACATGGTCTTTGTGCAAGACAGCGCGCATCTCGGTTGGCGAGAGATAAATATCTCCTTCGCCATCGTCACGTTGCACAAAGCCATGGCCATCGCGGTGGCCTTGTACTGTGCCTTCTATTTCTTCGGAGATTGATGCTGCAGACGCGCTGTTGGCAGCGCTGAGAGATACGGGATGAGAGTTTGCTTTGATATACAATCCATTCTTTCTGAAAATAGCCCAGATGGCGGAATTGGTAGACGCACTAGTTTCAGGTACTAGCGAGTAACATCGTGGAGGTTCGAGTCCTCTTCTGGGCACCAAAATAATTACAACTTTATTCGGTAATGATAGCCAGCTTTGCTGGCTTTTTTGTGGGCGGGTAGATTTGAGCGTATTTTTAAGAAGCTAACGCGTCGTCAAAAAGGCTCGCGTTGCAAGAAGTATTGCAATTTATTGCTCATAGCGCGTCCATAAGCGCGTGCGGGATGCGATTGAAAGAATTCACTTGGCTTGGCGTGTGCATAAGCGTAAAGTAATCAATGTCAGATTCGCTCTGACATATCCTTGCAGGCAATTCCTTGCCCGCAAAGCTGGCCAGACATTAATCTCTGTGTTCAGCATCCCCAGGTGGCATGCAGCCTTGCTGAGCCACCGAGCCCGGTAGAAATCGACGGCTTCAGGCCTGATTTCTCCGGGCTTTCTCGTTTTTACGCTTCGCATCTAGCTCGCGCTCGGCCACAATGCGGCCATGGATGCAACACATACAACAAAGACAACAAGGTCGCCTACAAGGTCGCCTACAACGTCGCCCAAGATGAGCCGCTGGCTCCGTTGGCTGCTTTATGTATTGGGCGCTTTGCTCGCGCTGATCGCGTTGGCTTGGGTCGCTGTGCCGCCATTGCTGAAGCACCAGGTTGAAAAACTTGCCTCCGAGCAATTGGGGCGCAGGTTGAGTTTCGGCAGCATTGATTTCAAGCCATGGACGCTCGAGCTTGAGCTGCGTGATGTGGTGCTGGGCAGTGCTGATTTGCCCGCGAGTGGTGCATCAGCCAATTCAGCTGCATCGGCTGCGACTTCCAAAGGCGAGCAACTGCGCATTGGCCGTGCTTATATTAATGCGGAGTTGCAAAGCCTGCTGCGACTCGCACCTGTGATCGACAGCGTGCAAATCGAAGGCGTGCGCGGCTCTGTCGTGCATTTCGGGGCGGGTAAATACGATTTTGATGACATCTTGGCGAAATTAGCCGCGCTGCCCAAATCAGAAAAAACCAATGATAAGCCGCCGCAATTTGCCATCTACAACATTGCTTTGAAAGATGTGGCGCTCAGCTTAGATGACCGCCCGGCTGGCAAGAAACATCAACTCACTGATCTGCAGCTGAGCTTGCCGTTTTTGAGCACGCTCGAGGCGCAGCGCAGCATCAAAACTCAGCCTCGCTTGGCATTCGCGCTCAACGGCAGCCGATTCGACAGTGCTGGCGAAACCACGCCCTTCATACAAACGCGCAAGACAGATGCAAAAGTCACCATCCGTGCGCTCGATTTAGCGCCTTATTTGCCGTATCTTCCAGCAGGTTTGCCCTTCAAGCTGACTTCTGCGGTGCTCGGCGCAGATATCACCGTGGCTTTTGAGCAAACGCCCAAACCGACCGTGCGACTCAGCGGCAAGCTGCAAGCAGATCGCGTGGCCGTGCAAGATGCGGCAGAGCGGCCTCTGTTGGCTTTGCAAAATGTGAGCGTGACGGCGCGCGATGTGCAGCCGCTTTTGGGCAAAGTCGACATTGAATCCATTACCCTGCAAGCACCTCAATTGCAGCTGCGGCGCGATGCGACGGGCCAGCTGAATTTTCTCGCTGCACCCAAAAGCGCTGCTTTACGCACATCACCAAATACTACAAATACAATAGCACCCCGCGCAGAT
>JANMDU010000078.1:0-20950 GCA_031376455.1 Variovorax sp.
GTTGCCAGCAGACAAAGAGATGGTCATGCCAGGCGATAACGTCAGCATCAGCGTCAAGTTGATCAACCCGATTGCGATGGAAGAAGGTCTGCGCTTTGCAATCCGCGAGGGTGGCCGCACGGTCGGCTCTGGTGTGGTGGCTAAAGTGATCAAGTAAAGAAGGAGCAACATCATGGCTGCTAAGCAAAAAATCCGCATTCGCCTCAAGGCATTCGACTACAAACTGATCGACCAATCCGCTGCGGAAATCGTCGATACCGCCAAGCGCACCGGCGCGATTGTCAAAGGCCCAGTGCCTCTGCCAACCCGCATGAAGCGCTTCGATATTCTGCGCTCGCCCCACGTCAACAAGACGAGCCGCGACCAGTTTGAAATCCGCACGCATCAGCGCTTGATGGACATCGTTGACCCCACCGACAAAACGGTGGACGCATTAATGAAGCTCGACCTGCCAGCTGGCGTGGACGTAGAAATCAAGTTGCAGTAATGCAATGCTTTCAGCTCAGGCTGAATGCAAAAAAACCGAGCCTTGCGCTCGGTTTTTTTATGAGATTTTTAAGGAAAATAGGCAGTTAGCCGGCGTATTATGTGCGCAAAGCGCTACTAAATTAATAGCAAATAAGTTATCCAAATTCGCGCCCTAATTCGCTCGCACGTTGGCCAGCAGCACGTAAAGCCTGTTCAAAATGTTGCCCAACCAAGCTGTCTTGCATGGCTGTGATGGCAGCATAGGTTGTGCCGCCTTTGGAGGTCACGCGTTGGCGCAATACCTCGGGGCTGTCGGGCGATTGCCGTGCTAATTCTGCCGCGCCGGCAAATGTGCTCTGTGCTAATTGCCGCGATTGTTGTTCGGAAAGTCCCATGCTCTGCCCAGCTCGCATCATCGCTTCAATAAAGAAAAACACATAAGCAGGACCTGAGCCTGAAAGCGCTGTGACGGCATCGAGATGGCTTTCATCCGTCACCCAAAGATGCTCTCCCGTGGTGGCCATCAGCGCTTCAATGCTTAGCTTGTCTGCCTCGCTCACCGCAGCGCGTGCAAACAGCCCCGCGATGCCCTTACCAATTAATGCAGGCGTGTTGGGCATGCTGCGCACGATGCGCTGTGTGGCGAGCTGCTGCGCCATGCTACTGGATGTGATGCCTGCCATCACGCTCAAATGCAAAGCTGCTTTGGTGTGTGCAGCAACTTGCGTAGCCGCTTCGCGAAAAGTTTGCGGCTTCACCGCCCAGACGACTTGCTGCGCTAGCGCCAGTATTTTGCTGGGTCGCTCCAAGGCTACGATACCGAAGTCTGCAAGAAGCTTCTCGCGCTGTGGTGCAAACGGCTCGATGATGATGAACTGATCGGATGTCATGCTTTGCCGGCGCAGGCCGCCTATGATGGCGCTTGCCATGTTGCCACCCCCGATGAATGCAATGTGTGAAATAGTCATAGCGTCCAAGTGTAGCCGTGGGTTTCGCAACACACGACTACACACGGCAGATCAATGATGGTTTGTCTGAATCCCCTCTTGCAGTGCAATCCGCTACGCTAGGGTGATGAGTATCATCATTTCCCTCGACCAAGGTACAACGAGTTCGCGCAGCATTGCGTTTAACCATGCAGGTACGCCGCTGGCAAGCGCGCAGCGTGAGTTTCGCCAAATCTTCCCGCAACCCGGCTGGGTTGAGCACAATGCGGAGGAAATCTGGGCTACACAGCTTGCCACCTTGCAAAATTTAAAGCAAAAACTGCATGTGGCCGGCGTAAAACATGCGCAGAGTGCTATTGATTCAATAGCAATTACGAATCAACGCGAAACCACGGTGCTCTGGGAACGAGCCACTGGCAAGCCGATTCACCATGCTATCGTCTGGCAAGATCGCCGCACAGCGCCTGCTTGCGATGCCTTACGTGTTCAGGGTAAAGCCGCGCTGATTCAGCGCAAAACTGGCCTCGTGCTCGATGCGTATTTCTCGGGTACAAAGCTGGCATGGCTGCTCGATCACATTCCCGGCGCGCGCAAGCGCGCAGAAAACGGCGAGCTGTGTTTCGGCACGATTGACAGTTGGTTGATCTACAAACTCACGGGTGGCCACAGCACAAAGACAGCCCACAAAGCGTTGCATGTGACGGATGCCAGCAACGCATCACGTACCTTGCTGCTCAATATTCATACGGGGCAGTGGGACGATGAGTTGCTTCGGCTTTTCAACATTCCGCGTGCTGTGTTGCCAAAAGTTGTGCCCTCCAGCGGCATCGTGGGCATGACCGATGCAGGTTTGCTCAGCCAAGAAATTCCGATTGCAGGCATTGCTGGCGACCAACAAGCTGCCACGTTCGGGCAAGCTTGCTTCACGCCCGGCATGGCCAAAAATACCTACGGCACGGGTTGCTTCATGCTGATGAACACAGGCACTCACCCCGTACTGAGCCGTCATCGTTTACTGTCCACAATCGCTTGGCAAGGGCCGGACGATCATGAGCGAGACACCCTCCCCCGGATGAGGGAGGGAAGGGGCGGGGGAGAGCGTCAAGCACAGCGTCAGCCTTCAAGGGCTTACGCCCTTGAAGGCTCGGTCTTCATGGGCGGCGCGACCATTCAGTGGCTGCGCGATGGGCTTGGCATAATCAAATCGGCATCCGAGGTGGAAGCATTGGCTAGCAGCGTAGCTGATGCCGGTGATGTGTACCTCGTGCCTGCATTCGCAGGCCTGGGCACACCGCACTGGGACAGCTACGCACGCGGCACGCTGGTAGGCATGACGCGTGGCACGGGCCGCGCACAGATTGCGAGAGCTGCTCTTGAATCGATAGCGCTTCAAAGCGCCGATGTGTTTGAAGCGATGGGTGCAGACAGTGGCATCGCGCTCAAGGAGCTGCGTGTCGATGGTGGCGCGTGTGCCAATAATTTGCTCATGCAAATGCAGGCGGATTTTCTCGGCGTGCCTGTTGTTCGTCCTAAAGTGACGGAGACCACAGCACTTGGCGCGGCCTATCTTGCAGGTCTGGCCACAGGTTTTTGGAGAGATGCGAGCGAGATCAGCGCGCAATGGCAAATGGATCGACGTTTTGAACCGCATGTCTCTACCCAGCAGCGCGATACGAAGCTTGCGCGTTGGCGAGAAGCCGTCGAACGATCCAAAGGCTGGGCACAATAGAGCCATGACATCACGCCTCGATCTATTTCAGCAGTTAGCAAACACACCGAGTTTTGATATCGCCATCATCGGCGGCGGTGCAACGGGTCTTGGTGTGGCGCTTGACGCAGCCGCACGCGGCTTCAAAGTTGCATCGTTTGAAAGCCACGACTTTGCCAAAGGCACATCATCGCGGGCCACAAAATTAGTACACGGCGGCGTGCGTTATCTGGCGCAAGGCAATATCGGCCTCGTGCGCGAGGCTTTGCATGAGCGCACTACGCTCTTGGCAAATGCGCCGCATATTGCGCAGCCGCTGCCTTTTGTGATGCCCAGCTATGCGTGGTGGCAAGCGCCGTTTTATGGCATCGGCCTCAAGATGTATGACTTGCTGGCTGGTAAAGCAGGGCTGGGGCGCACTGAATTTTTAAGCCGCAAAGAGACATTGAAGCTGCTGCCTAATGCACGCGAGAGCGGTTTGACGGGCGGCGTGAAATACTGGGATGGCCAGTTTGATGATGCGCGGCTGGCTTTGGCTTTGGCGCAAACCGCTGCGCAACGTGGCGCATTGCTCATCAACTACTGCGCTGCTACTGGCTTGATTCATGAAGATGGAAAAGTCACCGGCCTGCATGTGCAAGACAAGGAAACGGGGCAATCCTACAGCGTCAAAGCCAACTGCGTGATCAATGCAGCCGGCGTGTGGGTGGATGAATTTCGTCAAATGGATGGTGAGCAGACCAAGCGCCCCGTTAAAGCGATGGTTGCGCCCAGCCAAGGCACGCATCTGGTGGTGGATCGTGAATTCCTGCCCACCGATCATGCGATTTTGATTCCTAAAACAGCCGATGGACGTGTGCTTTTCATCGTGCCGTGGCTCGGCAAATTGATTTTGGGCACGACAGACTCGCCACGCGATGATCTCGCCCGCGAGCCCACAGCATTCAAAGACGACACAGGCTTCATTTTGGGCGAAGCCGCTAAATACCTCATGCGCGCACCGCAACGCAGCGATGTGAAATCTATTTGGGTGGGCTTGCGGCCTTTGGTCAAGCCGCCAGATGATGTTGCTGGCAACACAAAGAAGCTCTCGCGCGAACACACCATCCTCGTAAGCAAGTCGGGCTTGCTTACGGTGACGGGTGGTAAATGGACGACCTATCGCGCTATGGCCGAAGACGTTTTAGAAAATGCGTTTGACGCAAAATTGATAGCACGTCGCGCAGATTCCACGACGGCAAACCTGCCACTTCATGGATCACTCGTCACTCAAAAGCGCATCAGCGACGCGCCCGGCCTGCACATGTACGGCTGCGAAGCAGAAAAGGTACAAGCTTTGCCTGGCGCATCGCATGAGCTTTGCCCCGGCTTAACTGAAGCCATGGTGCGCCACGCCGCACGCTCTGAATATGCCCGCACGGTGGAAGATGTGCTCGCCCGCCGTTCGCGCTTGCTGTTTCTCGATGCCAAACTTGCAGCCAGCGTAGCGCCCACGGTGGCAAAAATCATGCAAGAAGAAACTGGCATTGATCCACAGCTCGATGCATTCCTCGCGCTCGCCAAGCAGTACGCCACCTTGCCCGAGTAAAGTAGAAAATTAGCCATGGATCACAAATGGCTAGAAGACTTCATCGCGCTCGCGCGTGAGAAAAGTTTCAGCAAAGCCGCTGAATTGCGCTACGTTACGCAACCACAATTTTCACGCCGTATTCGGTCGCTAGAAATGTGGGCAGGCAGCGATCTGGTCAATCGCGCTACGGTCCCTTTGTCGCTCACGGCGGCTGGCGAGGAGCTGCTCGCCATCTCGCGGCAAACGGTATCGAGCCTCACCGATCTGCGCGAGCGCTTGCGCAGCGGCAAAGACAACGCTGGCTGGGTCACGCTCGCTACCGGGCGCACGCTGGCTCGCACCGCCGTGCCCGCATGGTTCACGCAAACACGCCGCGTCGCGGGCGAATACCGCTTGCGGTTGATCACTGGCTCGATTGCAGACGGCGTGACGGCGTTGGAGCAAGGCGCTGCGGATTTTTTGCTGAGCTATACCCATCCGCGCTTGCCTCTTGTGCTCGACGATGCGCATTTTGAGAGCAAGGCGTTTGGCCGCGACGAGTTGGTCGCCGTCAGCAGCGCAAAAGCAGACGGCACTGCTTTGCATGCCCTGCCCGGCAGCGCCAAAAAGCCGGCACACACGCTGAGCTACACGCCCACACTGGCGCTCGCGCAAGTGCTGCAAGATGGCATTTCTCGCCAAGTCCAGATGAGCAAAATGGAGCTGCATCTGCACACGATCTTTGAATCCGATTTTGCAGAGAGCCTGCACGAGCAAGCCCGAGCAGGCGCGGGCATGGGCTGGCTGCCTCTGAGTTTGGTGCATGCTGACTTGCAGTCTGGCAAATTGGTGCATGCGAGTCAGCCGATCAACGCGATCCCGATTGAATTTCGCCTGTTTCGCCCACGCAAGAGCAGCAATGCGCAGGCTCGTCGTGTGTGGGATAACACGATGGCGATCAGCACCTGATAAACACATTAGCGTATGCGCACAACGCATACGCTAATGTGATCAGATACCGATACTTCTGTTCACGCATGCAGATTGGCATGCGCAGGAGTCTCGACATGCCATTTACTTTCCCGCATCTGAAACGCCGTCAGCTCATCAAGCTCTCTGGCCTGCTACCCACGATAAGTCTTTCAAGCACAGTATGGACACAAAACGCCACATCTGGCTGGTCGCAAGGCAAGGCCATCACCTTACTCGTGGGCTACCCGCCGGGCGGCAGCACGGATATGGTGGCGCGCACGATCGGTGAAGCTCTAGGCAGGCGCTTAGGCGCAAGGGTGGTGATTGAAAACGCAGCAGGCGCAGGCGGTACGATTGCTGCGCAGAAAGTTGTCAATGCCTCGCCTGATGGCTATACCTTGCTGCTCGGCTCGGGCAGCGAAGTCTCAATTGCTCGCTTGTTCAATTCCGCAGTGCGCTACAACGGTGAGACCGATCTGTCTCACATCGGCTTGATCGGCAGCACGCCCATGGTGTTGCTGGCCGCGCCGAAGCTGGGCATTAAAACGCTGGATGATGTGATCAGAAAATCCAAAGCTGAGCCCAAGCGCTTCAGCTTTGCCTCCTCTGGCGTGGGCACGCCCTTGCACATCAGTGGTGAGCTGCTGAACATGATGAGCGGCAGCAATTTGCGCCACGTGCCCTACCGAGGCGCAGCGCAGCAAATGCAAGATTTACTTGGCGGCAACATCGAATACAGCGTCTCTGTGCTCTCATCAGCCATGCCGCACATTGAATCAGGCAAAGCGATCGCGATTGCTGTGACCACTGCGCAACGCTCGCGCGCTGCGCCGCAAGTGCCTGCCATGAATGAACATCCTCGACTCAAAGGCTACGATATGAATGTGTGGTTTGGACTTTTTGGTCCTGCCAAGTTGCCCGCACCATTGCTTGCACGCCTCAATGTTGCTTTGAACGAATGCCTGCGTGATCCTGTGGTGTGGCAAAAGCTACAGATGAGCGGCATCAGCAATGAAGGCGGCAGCGCGGCACAATTGAGCCAATTCATTCGCTCTGAGACCACACGCGTGAGATCTGTGGTCACACGCGTGGTGGCCACAGGTTTTGCATCTTAATTTTAGAAAGACTCGACATGAAATCACTTCCCATCTCTTTGAAGCGCCGCGACGTGGTTCGCTTAGCAGGTGCGAGCGCCGTTGTATCTGCTCTGGGCGTCGCGCATGCTCAGAGTTATCCCGGCAGCAAGCCGATCACGATGGTGGTGGGCTATCCACCCGGCGGCAGCACGGATTTCACCGCGCGCACCGTAGCGACTGAGCTTGCTAAAAAACTCGGCACTACGGTGATCATCGACAATGTGGGTGGTGCAGGCGGCGCGTTAGGTGCACAAAAAGTGGCATCCGCTGCGCCCGACGGCTACACGTTGATCGTGGGCGCGAACAACGAAATGGCGATTAGCAAGCTCGTCTCATCTTCTGTGCGTTACGACAGCATCAGTAGCTTCACGCCCGTGGGCTTGATCGCCTCTCAGCCGATGGTGCTCGTGGCCTCCACCAAGATGAACGTGAAGACGGTCGATGAGTTCATCAAGCTCATCAAAGCCAACCCCGGCAAATACAGCTATGGCTCTTCGGGCGTGGGCACGGCGCTGAATTTAGCGGGCGAGATGGTCAAAGAAGCCTCGGGCACATTTTTGGTTCATATTCCTTATCGCGGTGTTGCGCCTCTCACCAACGATCTCATTGGCGGGCAGCTTGATTTTGGTGTGTTTGTGCTCTCTAGCGGGCTGCCGCATATTAAGAGTGGGAAAGTGGTGGCACTCGGCGTCACTGAAGGGCAGCGCTCAAAGGCCGCGCCTGATATTGCCACGCTCTCTGAGCATCCGTTGCTAAAGAATGTAAAAATCTCAAGCTGGTTTGGGCTCTGGGGGCCTGCGGGCATGCCTGCACCGGTGACTCAGCGTTTGCAGCAAGCGCTTGGCGAGGTGATGGTAACGCCTGAAGTGCGTAGCAAACTGGAAGCAGCGGGTGCATCGTTCTTTACACCCGGCCAATCTTTGGCGGATTATCAAAAGAGCGAGATTGCCAACTACAAGCGTATTGTTGAGTTTGCCAAGATCAAGGAGGCTTGATGTCGGCTGCTACCGTGCCACATGCTGTGGAAATCGAGCCGCCAGATATTTCTCGATGGGCTCGAAGCAATTGCTGTGATGTGCCATTTGTGCATGAGTTTGTTGCATCTGAAACTGGCGCAGATGTATTAATGACATCGCTAGTGCATGGCAACGAATACAGCGGCGCGATAGTCATGGGTGAATTGCTAGCGCTGCTGAGCGAGGGCAAGCTGGCGTTGCGCTGTGGTCGCTTGACTGCAGTGTTTGCCAATGTGGATGGCTTCTCGCGATTTAATTCTGCGCAACCCGATGCCTCGCGCTTCGTGGATCAAGACATGAACCGCGTGTGGGATGCAGCCTTGCTGGATGGTTTGCACAGCAGTAGCGAGCTCGCCCGTGCCCGCGCGATGCGCCCCTTTGTGGAACGCGCCACACATCTGCTGGATTTGCATTCCATGCATGAGCCTTGTGAGCCACTCTTGATCACGGGCTTGCTGCCGCGCAATGTCGCCTTCGCGCAATCCTTGGGTGGTGTCGGCCAAATCGTGATGGATGCAGGGCATAGAGACGGCGTGCGGATGCGAGACTTCGCAAGCTTCGGCAGCGAAAGCGGTGAAAAAATTGCGCTGCTTCTCGAAGCGGGGCAACATTGGCGGCGCTCCTCTGTTGCAGCATGTCGTGATGTGCTGCTGCGGTTTTTGTTGCGCGTTGAAATGCTCGGAATGCAAGAGGTGATCGCTGCAGGTTTGCATGACTGGCTCGCACCTGATCGCGCAGCGCCTGCACCCGTGAAAGTGACTCACGCGGTGGAGGCGCGCAGCATGAACTTTGAATTTTCTGAAGCGTACATGGGTAACGAGGTCATCGCGCATTCAGGCACAGTGATCGCGCATGACGATGGTCAAACAATTATCACGCCATATGACAACTGCGTTCTCGTGATGCCCTCCATTCGCCAACTGCGTCCCGGCGTGACAACAGTACGCTTGGGGCAACGTGTTGATGCCTGATCGTTTTAAGCTTGTCGCCGCTTCTTGCGCGGACGGCCTGCTAAGGCTTTGTCGTAAAGCCAGTTGGGCAACATGCGCAACAGCTTGGCCACGATGCCCATTTGCCAAGGAATGACGCGGTAGCTCACGCCTTGGGTGATCGCGTCAAATGCCTGATCTGCAAAATCTTTGGGCTGCATCAGAAAAGGCATGCTGTAAGAGTTTTGTGCAGTCAGCGGCGTGGCCATATAACCTGGCGCAATCGTTACCACTTTGACGCCATCTTTTCCTGTCTCAGCACGCAACTCGCCGCGCAAACTCTCGCAATAGCTGATGACTGCCGCCTTGCTTGCGCAATACGCACCATGCCCGGGCAGGCCGCGAATGCCAGCGACACTCGCAATGCCCACCAGAGAGCCACTTTTTCTTTGCACCATGCCAGCGATGAAAGGATGAAAAGTGGCCGCTAAACCGATGTTATTGGTCGCAAAAGTTTGCGCGAGCACATCAAGATCTTCGCGAATCGCAGTATCCATGCCAATGCTGATGCCTGCATTGGCAATCACCACATCGGGCACACCCTGGCGTGCAATGCAGTCTTTCCCGGCTTGCACAATGCTTTGTGTGAGCGCCACGTCAGCACTATAAATACAATAGCACTCTGCGCTTATTTTGTGCCGGCTAACCCATGATTCGACCTCAGAAACACGGCGTGCAACCAAGGCAAGGCGGTAGCCAGCTTGATAAAAGCGCCAAACCAGTGCTTGTCCAATGCCGCTGGATGCGCCGGTGATAAAAACGAGTGGAGCAGTCATGGGCGGTCTGTTTGATTAGGGCTAGAAATCAGCGCGAATCTGTACCCGCTTTGGATTCAAGACGAACGCGCACCCGGCCATCGAGCTGCACAATACCATTCAGCTTGTTGTAAAGCATCGCTTCGCCGCTGAACTGATCTGCACCGCGTTGCATGACGACGGGTTTGTGAGATTTAACCTCTTCAGTGCGTAAAAAAGCATGCAAAAAATCGCCGCGAAACTCCATGCGGGGCAGCTCGCGGCCAGCAGCATCTTGCGTGGCTGTCCGTACAACCACGGCATTGCCAACGAGTTGCACTTCTGAGCCATCGCCATTGCTGTAAGCGCGATCACTTTGTCCGTTGGTGAGGCGTGCATTTTTCAAGGAGGAAAAGCGCGCGTCTTCAATTTCCAAAATATCGGTCGTCGGCAAATGCTTAGCTTGTCTGCCCCATACCTCGCTCATCAGCTGCCCTTGCGCATCGAAACTCTTCACTGAAAATCTCGTGAGGAAGTAATCGGGCTCAAGACGCTGCTCTTGGCTAACAGGCGCTTGCGCGGCGACTGGCGTATTGCGTGCTAGCCACCAACTGCCGACTGCGAGCAAACCCATCAAACCCATTGGCAGATACAGCGTGATGCGGCCCATCAAGTTACGCAGTATGTTTTGAGTTGTCATGCTCAGATCACCTTGGCGCGCATTAAATCATTGGAATTGAGTGCGCCAATAAGCACACCTTGCGCATCAGTTACCAGCACGCTCGTGATGCGGTGTTTCTCCATGAGCTCTGCCGCTTCGACAGCCAATGCATCAGGAGAGACAGTCAGGCTTCCCTTGTGCATGACTTCGCCGGCGTTCAACTCGCGCAAATCTACCCCGCGCTCAATCAAGCGGCGCAAATCACCGTCGGTGAAGACACCGAGGACATGGCCGGCGCTGTCCACTACAGCGGATGCACCTAAGCCTTTGTGGCTCATCTCTCGCATCAAATCGGAAAACCGAGTTTGTGAAGTCACGCGGGGCACATTTTCGCCAGTACGCATCAAATCACGCACATGCATTAATAGTTTTCGCCCCAAGCTGCCGCCAGGATGCGAGCGCGCAAAATCTTCGGCTTTGAAGCCGCGTGCATCGAGCAGCGCCATGGCCAGCGCATCACCCAACGCAAGCTGTGCTGTCGTGCTGGCTGTGGGTGCAAGATTGAGCGGGCAGGCTTCTTTGGTCACGGAGCTGTCGAGCACCACATCGGCATGCTGCGCGAGCGTGGATTGCAGGCCTCCTGTGATGGCGATCAAAGGCGAGCTCATGCGTTTGATAAAGGGCAAAATAGCAGAGAGCTCTTCCGACTCGCCGGAGTTAGAAATAGCCAGAATAGAATCGACTGGCTTGACCATCCCTAAATCACCATGGCTGGCCTCAGCGGGATGGACAAACATCGCAGCAGTGCCCGTGGAGGCTAACGTGGCCGCAATTTTGCGCCCCACATGCCCGCTCTTGCCCATGCCCATCACCACCACGCGCCCTTGCGTGGTCAGCATGATCTGAATGGCTTGCGTAAAAGCTTGCGCTGCCGAGGCTTGCATGGCCAAGCGCATGCGCAGCTCAGACAGAGCTGCGGCTTCTATATCAAGGGTGTCCAAGGCCAAGTTAATGGCTCTTTGGGATTGCTCTGGCGTCATGCTCATGCCTTGATTTTAGGCGCATCGCCTGCTGGTGGCTTAGCCCATGAGGACTGAGGCATCTTGCGAGGTCAGGCGTTTGACGTGCTCAATTAATGCAGCATCCGTGTAGGGCTTGGTGAGATACAAATCGACTCCAGCATCCTCTGCTAAGTTCCTGTGCTTTTCACTGGCGCGCGAGGTGATCATCACAATCGGTGTTCCCATGAATTGGGGCAGTTCGCGCAATCGCTTGGTCAGCTCCAAACCGTTGAGGTGCGGCATTTCTAGATCGGTGAGCACGATCGCTGGCGTTTTGCTGCGCACCACTTCCAGTGCCAAAAAGCCGTCTGCCGCCGTGACCACATCGTAGCCCGCATCTTGGAGCAATTGCTCCATGGAGCGGCGCACCGATAGCGCATCATCAACCACCAGCACGCGCGTGCGCTGCACAGCCATACGCCGGCGCATTGCCAAGGAAGAACCGCGTCGCACCGATTGCGATGCCTGCTCCAAAGCAGCCACGTCGAGCAAAAACATAGGCCGTCCATCGTTGCGCAACGCACCGCCGACCACGCCTGCAATTCGCCGGGTCAAGCGCCCCACATCTTGCAAAATCAATTCACGTGCGTCCACCACGGCATCCACCACGACGGCTACTGTGCTTGCCAAGCCTTTGCACAAAACAGCAGGCTTGCCTTCAAGTGATCCGGGCGCGTCTGCATCTTCGAAGCCTAGCCACACGCCCAATGCGTAGACGGGATAGTCCAACCCAAGGTGGCGCAAAACCGGCGCTGCATGGGTATCAGAGACGATGATTTCCACCTCGTCTGCAGCGAGCGCCTGCAATATTTGATCGGAAGGTAAGGCGACTTCTTCTTGCGCACATTGCACGATCAGCGCTTGAACTGCGCCACTAGAAACCGGAACTCGCATGATAAAGCGCGATCCAGCATAGGACTGGCTCTCAATACTCAACCGCCCTTTGAGGCCAGAGATGCGGTCATTGACGACATCCATGCCAACGCCTCGCCCAGATACTTCGGTCACTGACCCCTTGGTAGAAAAACCGGGATGCAAAATCAAGCGGCGCATTTCGTCTTCTGACAATTTTGCACCCGTCTCGATCAATCCATATTCGACGGCTTTGTCATAGATCGTGGGTAAATCCAGGCCTTTGCCATCGTCTGCGCAGACTAACTCCACATCTTGGCCGATGCGGCGAAAGCTTAAAGTGATGGTGCCCATCTCCTCTTTGCCCAATATGCGCCGCTCATCGGGCGCTTCCAAACCATGGTCGACAGCATTTCGAAGCAAATGCAGCAAAGGCTCGGTCAAGCGAGTCAAGACATCTGCATCCAGCGTGGTGGATTCGCCCTCCACAATGAGCTGCGCTAACTTTCCCGTGGATGCTGCCGTTTGCGCCACGTTGCGTTTGAGCCGTGGCAAGACAGTTTTGACGGGCACCAAACGCGCAGCAAGCAAATCGCGGTGTTGCTCGCGCTGGAGTTGGCTTTCGTCGCGGATGATTTGCTGCGCAAGCGCCACTTGGCCACGTGCTTCGCGCGCCAGCTCCAATTCATCTTGAACCGCCTCAGTTACAAAGCGCGAGAGGGTGAAGAGCGAATCGTAGCGATCCATCTCGAGCGGATCAAAGTCTGCGCCTGAATCTTTTTGGCCTCGCAGTTGCACCACTTGCTTGTCCACGGTTTGTTCCAACTCACGCAAACGGCGTGCAAGCTCAAGGTGACTGACTTCGATAGCAGACAAACGATCATTGGCCGTGCGCACAAGTTGACCCACGCGTTGCGAGGCTACGATGGATTGCGTCGCGCGACGGAGCACGCGGCTTAAGCGATCAACGCCGACGCGCAGTGTTTGTGTATCGCTGCTTGGCAGTTCGTTTTGAGGAGCATTTCCTGAATTTACCGGCGTAGCACCTGCGTTAGCTGCTATTGTATTTATAGTGTTCTGCGCGACAGGTACTAGAGGCTCGGGCGATTGCGTGGCCGCGATCCCCGCGCGAATCCAGTTGACCCAATCGATCAACCGTTGTAAGCATTCTTGGGCGCCAGAAGGTGCAGCATCCTCGCCTTGCAAATACGCCACCATCTGCTGCAAGATACTCACTGCATGACGCATGTCTTGCAACGCTGCGCTGTTGCTTTTCTCCCCTGCTTGGACTTCGCTGATCGTCCATTCCATCACGTCTTCAAGGCGGTGCGCAAGACGGCCAATACCGGGCAGGCCAATGATGTTGCCTGATCCTTTGAAAGTGTGCGCGATGCGCTGCGCCTCGATCATGCGCGCTGGCTCAGCCTGATCCGCAACCAGTTCATCCAAGTAGCCCATCAAGCGCTCTAGTTGCTCGGGAGCATCTTGCAACATGGCAGATAGCAAACTGCCGTCCACATCGTCCGTTTGCAAGCTGACATCTTCCGCCATCGCATCCTCCACGACTGCCTCGGCAGCGGCGGCTTCTTCAGCCGAGAGGGCGGGTGGCAACAGCAATTGCTCATGCAAAAGATGCAAGGCGCTGTCATCCGTGGCCTGCGGGCAGGATTTCAGGTAGCTGATGATGGCCTGCGCTGTTGCCTCTTGCGCAGGCGCTTGAAGGTAGGCCAGCGCGGGCGCTGTCCAGCCCGCGAGCCATTGCAGGCTGCTCCGGTCAGGCGCCATCATTTGCAATTGAGCAAATTGCGACACTTGCGAGAGAAAACTGCCCCAGCCGCGCAGACTCACCAAATCCGCAGCTTGCGCGGAGCGCTCAATGTAGCCCACCACGGGTTCAAGCAGCACAGCTGCATTTTCTGGGTGTGCAGCGGCATCCAGTGCGGCCTGCTGTGCCATATCAACATCAAGCGCGAATTCCTCGTGCAGCAGAGTCAGCAAGTCGCTGATGTTCATCTGGGCTGTCCTTGACGTCTGATCAAGCCAGCTTGAATTGACCCACCGCAGCCGTGAGTTGGCGCGAAGAATCTGCCAGCATCTGCGTGGAACTGGTCTGCTCGGCAATGGCCGCCGAGGTTTGCTCGGTACCTGCGTTGATCTCCACCACAGACTTTTGCAAATCGATAGCCAGTTTGGCCTGCGTCTCTGAGAATTGCGCGATCTGGCGGACCAAACTCACGAGCTGTTGCGTGGTTTGCTGCGTCTGGTTCATCTGTAAGCCCGCGCGTTGAGCGAGCTCGGATTGGCGTACCACATCACCAATCATACGGTTCACGGTAAACAGCGTTTCATTCGTCTCAGCTTGAATGTTGCCTACGAGCTGAGAGATGGTGGCAGTCGCTTGGCGTGAGCTGTCAGACAAGCGCTGCACCTCCTCAGCCACCACCGCAAAGCCTCGCCCAGCTTCACCGGCTGTGGCTGCTTGCATGGAGGCATTCAATGCCAAAACGTGGGTGCGCTCAGAAATCGCGTTGATCAGCTGCACGGCAGTAGAAATTTCTTGCGAGCGCTCACCCAATCGCTTGAAGCGTTTTTCCATATCGGAGATGGATTCACGAAGTTGATCCATACCTTGCACAGTGCCTTGTACGGCTGCCAGCGCGTTCTGTGTGGCGTCTGTGGCGACACCTGCCGCTTTGTTAGATTGCTCGGATAAATCAGCGACCTGCGCAAGTTGCGTGGTGGCCTGCGTCAGATTACTCGACATCGCTTGCAAGGCTTCGCGCTCAGCACGCGCCGTCTCTTCCACCATCACAGACTGTACGCGCACAGACTCAGATGTTAAGGCGACCTGCTCGGCGATTTTTTGCACGTCTAACAGAGTGCGACCCGTCTCATCCGAGAACTGGTTGATCGACGATGCCACCGTACCAATAATATCCTCCGTTACCGGAGCGCGCGCTGTCAAATCGCGGTTAGAAAGCTGAAACACCGCTTGCAACAAATCGATCACCGAGTTATTTAGCGTGTCATTTTCCTTGGCGGCTTTTTCCAAAGAGGCAATTCGATCATCGAGCAAACCATCGAAGGCGCGACCGAGATCACCGATTTCGTCTTGCTCTTTGAGCTGGCTTCGCGCTGTTGTCTCGCCACTGGATACTTTTTGCACGGTGTCTGTGAGCGTTTGAATCGGCTGCAAGAACCGGCGCAGAAACAAACTCACTGCAATACCAGCAAGGGCCACCACCACCAAACCAATCAGCAAAGCGCGCAGAAACGATTGGCGGTTCAGGTTGTTCACGGGTGCATCGGCTTCATCGGTATCGAGTTTGGCCACCAGACCCCAGTTGAGCCCCTGAACCCTGAGCGGGCCGTAAGAGCCGTAGCTTTGAATACCTCGGTAGTCGACGAATTCGGAGAAGCCTTCTTGGCCAGTAAGCGCTGCAGTTGTATCCGCCGTGTCTACATTCACCAAACCAATCGAGGTTTGTTTTTTGAGCAAAGCGGCTCGAGAGTTGACCGACAATTTGCTGCCCAGCAGATCTGCAAAGGCATCTTTATTTTCAATCACATAGCGCGCATTGGTGCGCATCAGCTTATCTGGGCCTACTAGAAACACGTCGCCTGTCTTGCCCAAACCAATTTTTTCCCACGCTTTGGCTGAAGTCATCGCGTCAGTGATCTTGTCAATCGGGTACTGCATGGCGATGACGCCAATTTGGCGATCACCATCAAAAATTGGTGCAGCCGCAAAAGCAGCTTGGTCATCATACGAGGGCAGATAAGCGGCGAAGTCAGTCAGGAAAACGCTGTCTCGGCTGGGGGCTTGCTTGACCTTTTGATAGGCCTCAGCCAATTTCGTGCCTGAGGCAATACCTTTGGCAAGCGATGTACCGAAATCTAGCTCCTTGAAAACGGTGTAAATCACCGTGTCGGTTTCGGTATCAATTAAGAATATGTCATAGAACTCAGAGAGCTTTTGAGCGCGTTCAAAGCTGGGGTGAAACTGCGCATGAACTTGGTTGTAGTTTGAAGTGGACTCAGCGCGAACCAAGCGTTCTTTTTGACCTAAGGGATTGGGGTTGCGCACAATGAAATCGGCTTGCAATGCCAGCCCATTAGCGTCGAGCGAAGCGATAAATTTCGCAGCATCTGGCGCGGCGCTTGGATTGCGCTTGATATATTCATTGGCGTACTGTTCTGTAACGTATTTGCTCACCTCAAAAGCGCTCGCCACGGCTTCTGATCCGCTTTCCTTAGCGACGTTAGAAAACGACGATTTGAATGAACGCATCGCGTCTGCCGTAGAGCGCTGAGCAGCTAAGGCTTGCAATGCTCGCACACGAGAGTTGATCTCATCGGTTACCTGTTGGCGTTTCGTGTCGCGCAATGAATTGAGCTGATTTTGTGTGCGCTCTTGTAAGGCGGTATCTGCTAGGCTGGACGCACCTTGCCACAACAATGCAGCCGTGATCGCTACGGGGATCAAAGTCAAGAGGCCTGCGCCGATCAGCATTTTTTGCCGGATATTCATAGTGTGCGTTCCAAATTTATTCTGGGGTGGGAGTGTCTGAACAAACTTCTACGTCTGCGCGAGCTCATCGCTGAGGACGAGGAACAAGCGCTGCGTGTCAATTTCCAAGAATTCTTGCCCCGAGGCGTTGCTGCCCACGCCGATGCATAACTCTCGCAGTCGAAGTGGTAGCGCGCCGGCATAGCTGAGCTCGCGTCGCTCGTAGCCTAGCTGCTGCGGCAGGCCTTCAAAAGCAATCGCAATGGCATCACCGGTCGTATCTGCGGAGCTTTGCTCAGTTGA
This sequence comes from Variovorax sp., assembly GCA_031376455.1. GTDB lineage: Bacteria > Pseudomonadota > Gammaproteobacteria > Burkholderiales > Burkholderiaceae_C > JANMDU01. The sequence continues at coordinate 16,907 of JANMDU010000078.1, forward strand.
TAAACCGCCAATTAATAGGCGCTGTTGCTTGGAGGCCGACGGTGAATGGCCGGTTAAGTAAGCCGTCAGATCAATGACGGGCAAGATGCTGCCATCCACATTTGTCGCGCCGAGTAGCCAGTTTGGCGAGCGCGGCAGTGGGCTGAGCTCAAAGTTGTCGACGATTTGACGCGCCCAATCAAATGGAAACGCCAACGCCCACGAGCCGCAGAGAATACCTTGTGCGAGTTTCAAAGGTGCAACCCGATGCAATGTTTGCAGGCCATCAAATCAGACGTACTTAGATGGAGCCAAGAATCTGATCAGCTGTGTATGGCTTGGTGACATAGCCTTTTGCGCCCAACATTTGGGCAAATACGCGATCTGCTTTTTGATCTTTGGAGGTAACAAACACAACCGGAATGCCTTTGGTGTTTGGATCTTGCATCAGCTGGCGCGTGGCAGAAAAACCATCAAGACCGGGCATGTTCACATCCATCATGATCAGATCAGGGATTTCAGCCTTGGCTTTGCTGACTGCTTCGGCGCCCGATGAGGCGGTCACCACGATCCAGCCAGCATCGGCAAAAATTCTTTGTAGATTCTGTGAATCGACCGGCGCATCATCCACCACTAAAACTTTTTTCATCAGATTCTCATTCAAAAAACAAACCGCTAAAAAATTCTACATCTCTACGGGCTTAACGATTTCTCTACCCATCAAGCATCATGCTTCACGCACGATGCGCCGTTGTGATTTACTTGGCGGAGCGTGCAAATCCAGACGCGCTGTTGCCAAAATTAGTTTCTTGAAACCCGCGTGCGACGTGGCGATCGTGTTTTGCTAACACCGCAATCAAATCTCGCTCATTCAAGGGTTTGGTGAGGTAGGCATCGCATCCGGCCAGCGTGCCGCGAATCTTATCGATGGTGCCGCCTCGGCTGGTCAGCATGACAACGACGGGCGGCTTGCCATCTGAGTATTTGCGCTGCTTGATGGCACGGCAGGTTTGGTAGCCATCCAAGCCTTCCATCATGACATCAAGAAAAACGAATTTATACGGGCGCGTGTTCATCCGGCCGAGGGCTTCTTCGCCGGAATTGACCAAATCTGCATGAAAACCGAAACGGGAGAGTCGATTGCGCATGAACTTGAGGGCAATGTCGCTATCGTCCACCACCAAAATATGGTCAATATCGGCGGCATTGGACGGCGGCAATGTCTTGGCAACATTCATGCTTGTTAGCGGACTCTCCGAATTTGCCGATTCAAAACGCGGAAGTTGGCCAGCGCCAGTACGCACAGATTGGCGTATCGTCGAGTCCGGCCCGCCCGAGGAGGTGGCAAACGCCATTCTCGTAGGCGCAGTTGCTGGCGGGCGCGAAGCTTGTGTGTTGGTGGCTGGTGTGCTGGTCGCAGTTTGTGCCGTTGGTGTTGGTGCAGCGCTGGTCAGGCGCGTCGGCAAAAAGAACGATCGAGGCGAAGGTGTTGGCGTTGGCGTCGGCAAACGCTGCGCTAACGGCGGCGAAGGCATTAAGGCGCTTAATTCTGCGGGTTGTGTCTCGGCGTTTGCCGATGAAAAAGATGCTGGCGCGAGCAGGCTTTCAACAGTTGCCAAAACTTTCATCAAGTTCAAAGGTCTGCGCTGCAACATCCAACCCGTGCCACCGTCCTGGCTGCCGATCAGCAAGACTTGCCCTGCGGGCTTGGTTGCCATGCATTGCCGCAGCATGGCTGCATCATCAGCGTTCACAACAGCAAGATGCGCCTGGGCAGCATCGTCCACCAACTGATAGCCCGGCGGTCTGCGGGCGGCTAAGCGAAAAAAGGATTCAAAGGTGACCTTCTCGAATGTCGAAAAGCCCATCAAGACGATTTTGTGTGGCTGAGTCAAAATATAGCTCCCAGCGAAAACACTGCGCAGTCATCAAACTGACAAGTGATGGAAAAAACGTGATAAATCATGGGCTTAAGAGGCAATGTTGGCAAACTACAGTGATTTCATTCTATCGAAACAGTCACGCTTTGGCTAGCGCACGCGTGGCCAAACGTGTCTGAGCACGCAAGCGTTGCACAGAAACGTACGAGATAGGCCACAATTTAAGACTTCACACACATTTGTTAAAGTAGTCAGCATGCCAGTTATCAGCAGCGTTTATGACTTTCAAGTCTCGGATATCCGAGGCAAAAAACACATCTTGAAGAAATATGTGGGCAAGGTGTTGCTTATTGTTAACACGGCCAGCAGTTGCGGTTTCACGCCTCAATACGAAGGCTTGCAAGCTTTGCATGAACAGTACGAAGACAAAGGCTTGGTGGTGCTGGGCTTTCCTTGCAATCAGTTTGGTGCGCAAGAATCAGGCAACGAAGAAGAAATTGCCTCGTTTTGCGAGATGAATTTCGGCGTGAGCTTTCCGCTGATGGGCAAAATTGACGTGAAAGGCGCGGACGCCGAGCCTCTTTTTACTTGGCTCAGCGCAGAGGCGCCTGGCCTTTTGGGCAGCACATCCATCAAATGGAATTTCACCAAATTCTTGGTGGGCAAAGATGGCCAAGTGCTCAAACGCTACGCCCCGCAAGACACGCCGCAAAGTTTGATCAAAGACATTGAGGCAGCGCTGCCTTGATCAAGCGGATCGCGGATTTGCTATTTATTTCATAGCACTTTGCGCTTACTATACGCCGGCTAAGTGCTCAAAACGCATAAGAAAAACCTCACAGTCGTTGCATCAGCGCATTCACAAGGCGCGTCGCTAATGGCCCAGCAATTTCGCTCACGAATTTCGGAAAATCGACATGCGCGGTGTCGTCCGCTTTGTCGGAGATGCTGCGCACAGCGCAAAAGGGGATGTGGTAATCATGGCAAACCTGCGCCATTGCGGCGCCTTCCATCTCGACGCAAAGCGCATCGGGTAAAGCCGTGCGCAGCGCTTGCACCTCAGAGGTGCTGCTGACGAATCGATCGCCACTGATGATTAACCCTTGATGTATTTTGATGCCATTTAGGGCATTAGCCATTGTGTTTATTGCGTAGAGTGCTTCTGAAATCATAGCAATCAAATGCATATCGCCGCTGTAGCGGCTGATGCCGGTGTACGGAATTTCAAAGCGCGGAAAGAGCGGCGAGGCATCCATGTCGTGTTGCAAATATTCGCTGCCGATCACGATATCGCTGACATTGACATGCGCTGCTACGGCGCCTGCCACACCGGTGAAGATGATGCGCTCCACATAAAAGCGCTCAATCAGCATGGTGGCAGTGATGGCGGCAGCAACCTTGCCGACGCCTGCCAGCGCCAGAATCACTGGCTTTTCATGAATTAAACCCTTATCTAGCCGTCGTGGAATATGCGTAACGTGCTCATGATTTAATAGCAATTGGCGCAGGCCGGTTTGCTCTTCGGGCAGGGCGCTGATGATGGCAGTGGTCATGCTTGGCAGTTTATTCGCTCCAGAGTATGGCGATGGTGTCGCTTTTTCTTGTGATTTTTCCAGGTTTTACAACAAGTTAATCAATCGTTTGATTAAATCGCCTATGATCTCGTTCCATGACTCAAACGACTGCTGTTTTGAACGCTGCTCCAACACATGCCGAGCCCAGCGATTCCCGCCAATGCTTGCTGCATGCGGCGCTGCGCTGCTTTGCCGAGCATGGCTTTGTCAAAACCACGACACGCATGATTGCGGACGCGGCCAAGGCCAATGTGGCATCGATCCGCTACTATTTCGGCGACAAAGCCGGCATTTACCGCGCCGCTTTCATCGAGCCGATGGGGCAGCCGCAAGACGATATTGAGCTGTTTGACAGCCCAGCACTCAGCTTAGAACAAGCTTTGCAGGGCTTGTATTCAGGTTTCATTGAACCGCTCAAAAAAGGCGAGCTGGTGCAGCTATGTACCAAACTGCACATGCGCGAGATGGTGGAGCCCACCGGGCTGTGGCAGCAAGAGATTGACCACGGCATTGCGCCTTATCACCAAGCGTTGGTCAAAGTCTTGTGCCGTCACTTAAGCATCACGAAGGAAGACGATGATGTGCATCGGCTGGCCATTTGCATCGTGGCG
>JANMDU010000081.1:0-6833 GCA_031376455.1 Variovorax sp.
CGGCAGGCTCTTTTTGGACGATACAGGTGTTGCAACCCTGCTCAACGTCCAATTCAACAACACATTCGTCACCCGACGCAATTCATTGACCACAGGTTGGGGGGCTGCATTTAATGCGCCCAACACGCGTACATCGCAAGATTTAACCTCGGCGGTCATGGATGCCAACGGAAACATCAGCATTCTGCGCTCCGGCTCTGACATAGAGAGCAATACGCTGCCTGCAGGTGGCACCTGGGGCGCCTGGCTGCGCTTGGACACTGCTGGCAATCTGGTGTCAGAAAACGCTAGGCTAGCGCTCAGCAGCAACGGCACAGCTTTGGCAGTCTGGAGAGAGAGCAACCCGGGCGACAGCAACTATTCTGTGAAGTCTGCGCACTACTCTCCGACTACCGGATGGGGCGCACCTGAAAGTATTGAGACACTGTTTACCAATGTCACACGAGGCAGTATTGCCGTAGCTATTGATGCGCAAGGCAACGGGATGGCCATGTGGCAACAAGGTAATCAGAACGTTGTGTACTACAACATTTACCGTGCTGGCAGTGGCTGGCAGGGCGCAGTTGAGTTGCCTTTGTATGGCAATGGGCTGGGAAGCGCAGGTATCGATCTGGTGATGACGCCCGACGGCCGCGCTGTATCCGCTTGGACGGGCAGTACCCCGGGCGAAGTTCGTTCCAGCGGCCTGATCACCATGCAATACAGCCCGAGTACAGGCTGGACGACACCAGTGTTGGTAGAGCCCTACAACATCAACCGTACGCTACAGATAGACAGCAGCGGCAATGCAGTGCTGGTCTACACGCCAGATTTCTCCACCACTTTGGTGCAAGATCTGGTGACTCGCCGCCTCAGCTTTGGCGGTCAATGGAGTGCAGCCAGCTTGGTTGAGTCTGGCGTTGCCAGCGTCGGTGACGCAGTTTTCGCCATGAACCCGACAGGACAAGGCGTGGTGATCTGGTCGCAAAACGATGTCGCAGGACGAGATTCCCGAAAGAGCCTCTGGTCTGCAGTGCTTCGTTAGTAGCCAGCTGCGTATAACCCAAGCCAACCTTGCCCCGAATGCGGGCGAGGTTGGCTTTTTGCTTCATGCATTGCAGTGGGCTGTGTGATTAACTTGGGAATCGTCGAGCGCTAATTTTCTCGTGAGCGCCAAAGCTATCGGCAAATCATGCTTCATCGCTTGCGTCAACTCAAAACTTGATCGCTGCTTTGCCCCACTTACCAGCTCCCTACGACATTCATTGAAGTCAACTGAACAACAAGATGCAGATCAACTTTTTTCTCACTCTAGGGGCAATCCTGAGCGCTGTGGCTGCTGTGCTCCATATTCTTATTGTGATCAAGGGCGCGTCATGGTATCGCTTCTTCGGTGCGGGTGAGTCTTTTGCTGTAGCTGCCGAGCAAGGTAAGCTGTGGCCTCACATTGCGACTCTTGGAATCACGTTGGTGCTCTTGATCTGGTCTGCATATTCGCTGTCGGGGGCTGGAGTATTACGACCCTTGCCGTTTCTACCGCTCGGGCTCGTTGTCATCACAGCGGTCTATCTTCTGCGCGGCGCAGCCGTTTTCCCACTTCTGTTATTCGCACGTAACAAGGTCACGCCTTTCGTGGCTTGGAGTTCTGCGATTTGTCTGGTGTACGGGATTGTGCATGCCTGCGGTTTAGCTCAGATTTGGTCATCGCTTTAGGTTTAATGCGGGCCGTTTTGTGTAAAAAATGCGGCTCACTCTAATGGCTACAACTGTGCGAGCTGTTCAAGCGTGGCGAGGGTGTTGCAAAAATTAATCGACATTGTGAACGCTATCAGGGCACAAACTGATTGAAGCTTAGTTATCAATCAAGCTGGCAAGTGTGTCTGCGCGAAATTCAATAACATTTTGCCAACTCGATGACTCAACGGCGTTTATCCCAGTAAATCCGCCACATCTAGCATTCGCTGCGCCACATCAGCTACTCTTAAACCTTTATCCATCGCCGTTTTGCGCAGCTTCTCGTAAGCTTGTTGTTCGGTGAGATGTTGGCGTTGCATCAGCAGGCCTTTGGCGCGATCAATCGTTTTGCGCTCTTGCAATTCAGTTTTGGCACTTTGCAATTCTTGACGCAAGCTCTGCTCATGCTCGAAGCGCGCCATGGCGACATCCATGATGGGGCGGATGCGCTCAGGCGCGAGGCCTGCCACGATGTAGGCGTTGACGCCAGCAGCCACGGCATCTTTGACATGCGTGGTGTCGTTGTTTTCGGTGAAGAGCACGATGGGGCGGCGTGCCTCGCGCGTGGCGATCACCACATGCTCTAGCGCGTCTCTCGCATCGCTTTCCGCATCGACGATGATCATGTCGGGTTGGAGCTGAGTGATGCGTTGCTCTAAAAAACTATCGGCGGGCAGCACGGCGATCAGGTTGTAGCCAGACTCCAGCAGGCCGATGCGCAGAGCTCGGCTGCGCACGGCCTCTTGCGCGGCGTGCTCGTCAATGCCGTCGGGGTTTAGTGATTCGGGCGCAACCACGACAATGCGCAGCTTTTGAGCAGCTGAGATGCGCTCAGACGGCAAGGGTTTGGATTGCATGGCTGGTGATTTGGGCATGCTCATGCCTCAAGTAGTGCAAAATTCAGGCCATATGCTGATCTTGGGATTTGAATCTTCTTGCGATGAAACAGGCGTGGCTTTGGTGCAGGCCAGCCTGCCAGGTGGTGTCATTGCACCAGAAGCAGGCACGGCCTTGCCGATTCCTACGCTTCTTGGTGCAGCGCTGTACAGCCAAATTGAAATGCATCGCGCCTATGGTGGCGTGGTGCCTGAGTTGGCGAGCCGGGATCATATTCGCAGGCTGATTCCATTGACTATTGAGGCTCTTGCCGGCACAAATACTGCGCTAAGTGCTATTGATTATGTAGCATACACGCGCGGGCCAGGCTTGGCAGGTGCGTTGCTAACGGGTGCAGGCATGGCTTGCGCTCTGGGTAGCGCGTTGGGCAAGCCCGTGATTGGCGTACATCATTTGGAAGGGCATTTGCTCTCGCCGTTTTTAAGTGCCGATCCGCCTGAGTTTCCCTTCGTAGCGCTCTTGGTGAGCGGCGGGCACACGCAACTCATGCGCGTTGATGGCGTGGGCGACTACGCGCTGCTGGGAGAGACAATTGATGATGCAGCTGGAGAGGCGTTTGACAAAACGGCGAAATTGCTGGGCTTGCCGTATCCAGGCGGACCGCAGTTGGCTAAATTGGCTGAAGGCGGCGATCCGGCTGGATTCAAATTCCCGCGCCCTTTGCTGCACAGCGGCGACTTAGATTTTTCTTTCGCGGGTTTGAAGACGGCCGTGCTCACACAGATCAAGCGCTTAGTAGGCGATGTGCCCGAGGGTGCAACAGTGCGCGGCGCGGGAGTGGATTCTTTGTCTGATGCTACCAAGCGCGATTTAGCAGCGAGCATTCAAGCGGCGATCACGGAAGTGTTGATCAAGAAATCACTTAAGGCCACCCAACTTTCTGGTTTGCACCGCTTGGTTGTGGCTGGCGGCGTGGGGGCGAATCGCAGCTTGCGGGAGCAGCTTAATGCAGCATGTGCCAAGCAAAGCATACGCGTGCATTACCCCGAGCTGCATTTGTGTACTGACAATGGCGCGATGATCGCGCTGGCTGCTGCGATGCGCCTACAAGTGGCAAAGGCGCAGCCCTCGCGGGGCTACGCCTTTGATGTGAAGCCGCGTTGGCCACTTGACTCGCTTTGAGTCAATCAGTTGATCGTCAGCAAAGTCTGCTGGCTCTCTGGTGCAAGCTTGGCGAATTTCAATGTGAGCACGCCATGCTCCAGCTTGGCTTCGCTTTTAGAAACATCCACATCGCTGCCGAGCTTGTAGACAGCCTTAAAGCTGCGCGGTGCATCGGCTTTGGAAGCGATGCGCACGATGCGGCCTTCAATGCCCCCATCAATTGCAACTGTGAGTTGATCCTTGGCCAGGCCGGGCACATCCAAACTCAGTGTGATGGTCGTCTCGTTACTTTCAACGTGACTGCCAGGAGCCGAGGCTTCAGCAGGTTCAGCAAAGAAGCGATCCAAGGCATCTGAGCGAGACCAAACATTGGGAGCATAGCCATAGCCATTCAGAGCAGCAGCGCGATGCACACGAACGGGAGAGAAAAACATAAGAAAACTCCTTTAAACTCGCGGCTCGTTCGCTTTGCATCCCCATGATGCAAGCGTTGCCGCATAGCTCATATCTGTAGCTCATGCATCAGGTTTCAAGGGAAAAAATAGATGCCGCAGGCTAAAAATAAATTCAGACGCCAGCTCTTGAAAAAAGCACTAGCCACCACGATATCAGGCAGTTTTTCAAGTGCATTCAGCCAAGTTACCGTTATAAACACTGCGCAGAGCGCTCCTATAAAGATAGCGATGATTGAGGCGCTCTCGGGCGCGTTTGCCAACACTGGCGAGGCCGTGCATCGCAATCTCGTGTGGGCCACGGAACGTGTGAATGCGCGTGGCGGCGTGAAGGTTATGGGCAACGAGCTTGCGGGCAACATTTCGCGTTTGTTGCAACTTGAGCGTTACGACAGCAAAGGCCAAGTGGAAGAGGCGCTCGCCATGCTGCGAGCTGCGATTGACGATGGCGCGCAGATCATCATGCAGGGCAACAGCTCCTCCGTGGCCGCCGCGTTGATCAATGCGATCAACAAACACAACGAGCGTGTGCCCGAAAAGCGCTTGGTGTTTTTGAATTACTCCGCTGTTGATCCGATTTTGACGAATGAAAAATGCAGCCCGTGGCATTTCCGGTTTGATGCGCATGCCGATATGCGCATGACTGCTCTGATGGAAGTGCTACGCGAAGATCGAGCCTTGAAATCGGTTTATTTGATTGGTCAAGATTACAGTTTTGGTCAAGCTGTGTTGCGCGAAGGAAAGCGACAATTGGCTTTGCAAAGAGGTGATATCGCAGTCGTCGGAGATGAGCTGCATCCACTCGGCCGCATCAAAGATTTCGCGCCCTATGCCGCCAAGATCAAGAGCAGCGGCGCAGGCGCAGTGCTCACGGGTAATTTCGGCAACGATCTCACGCTGCTGATTAAAGCTTGCAAAGAGGTGGGTTTTGATGGCAAGTTTTATACCTTCTACGGCAACGCTCTGGGTGCGCCGGCTGCGATGGGCGAAGCGGGTATTGGCAAAGTGATTGCAGTGGCCGATTGGTTGCCCAATGTGGCAGCACCAGACGGTATTGTCAAAGGCACTCGTCAGAGTGAGGCTGATAACTTCATGAAAGCCTTTCGCGCACGTTTCCCAAAGCCGGAAGATGATTACGTGCATATGCGTATGCATCTCATGATGGAGGCTCTGGCTCAGGCTCTGCAAGGCACGAGTTCTGCTTCGTTGATTGACACTGCAGCTCTCGTTCAACGCCTTTCCAAATCCAATGTTAGCCTTTTCGGACAAAGCGGTAGCATGCGCGGCTCAGATCATCAATTCCAACAACCCTTGGTTGTCGGCTTGATGAACAAAGTAGGCACACAAGGCGTGAAATACGACGTCGAAGGCTCAGGTTATGGCTTTCGTGTGATCCGTTTGATTGATGCTGCTAAGGCGCAAATGCCGACGAGCTGCAAGATGGCTTCTACCGCATGATTGTTACTGGCAGCGCCTTAAAAATACAAAAGAGTCAATCAAACACCGGCGACTCAACGCCAAGCACTTTGTGAAGCTTGGGCGATGTAGTGGTGTACTGCAAATGAATCTTGCCTTTCTCAGGGAAGATCATGGCGGCTGCGGCAAAGGCGGCGAGGGCGCATTCGTGGAAGCCAGAGAGGATGAGTTTCTTCTTGCCGGGATAGGTGTTGATATCACCCACAGCAAAGATGCCGGGCGTGTTGGTGGAAAATTTCTCGGTATCCACCACGAGCTGTTTGCGCTCGATTTGCAAGCTCCAGTTTGCAATAGGGCCTAATTTTGGTGAAAGGCCGAAGAAGACGAGAAGCATATCTAGCGGCACTGTGCGGGTGACGCCATCGCCGCCCGTGACTTTGACTTGGGTTAACTTGCCGTTAACAGCTACGATGTCGGTGATCTGGCCGACCATGAATTGCATCTCATACGCCTCGCAGAGCTCTTTCATCTTCGCCACATTCGCTGGCGCGGCCTTGAAGCCGTCGCGGCGGTGAAGAAGGATCACGCTTTCGGCTTTGTTCTCGCCTGCTTGTGCAAAATTCAGCGCCCAATCCAGCGCGGAATCGCCACCGCCGACGATGATGAGATTTTTATCTTTGAACTTCGCAGGATCTTTGACGCTGTAATGCAACTGCGTGCCTTTGAATTCATCCAGGCCATCGATCTTGAGCAAGCGCGGCTCGAATGCGCCCACGCCAGCTGCAATGAAGATCGTTTTGGTGAGGAATCGCGTGCCTTTGTCGGTCTCGACGTAAAAGCGCCCGTCCACTTGGCTCTGCACCTGCGTCACTGTTTGGCCGAGATGAAAGCTTGCGCTAAACGGTGCAATCTGCTTCATCAAAGAGTCGGTGAGCTCTTTTCCAGTACATACTGGGATGGCTGGAATATCGTAGATCGGCTTATCAGGATACAACTCAATCGGCTGCCCGCCGGGATAAGCGAGGCTGTCAATCACATGCGCCTTGATCTCTAGAAGCCCGAGTTCAAACACCTGAAACAAACCCACCGGGCCCGCGCCGATGATGACCGCATCCGTCACAATCGGCCCATCGTGAGCGGCTGCAGTGTTGATGATTTCCTGATTCACTATCGGTTCCATGTTCATTCTCAAAGTAATTGGCTAGGTCTAAAAAAGAACACGGAAGGCACGAAATATTCACGGAAGGCACG
>JANMDU010000113.1:0-33300 GCA_031376455.1 Variovorax sp.
GTTACGCTAAGAGTGTGGTCTCAAGGACAAAATATTTCGTATCAGTAGCAGGCGGGTCGCAGTAGATCCTTGGTATGTCAGCGTGCAATTTCGTCCGGAATTCAAATAGAGGCCGTGGGATGGGTATCCATTGTTCAACGCTATATCAAAGCCGCCTTAGATCATCAAGGCTCGGAGAAAGCTTTGAAACCCGTGCCTTCTAGCGCCTCTAAGTCTGTTTAACACCGCTGTTTGTAGTGTTCATGCAAGTTTGAGGCGCTGAGCTTAGGGTATCCGACTCCGCGAATGTCCTCCGGGCTGGCCTTCGGCTGGCCCTCCTCCTTTATTTCGCTGCGTCAGATACCCAAATCACAGCGCCTCAAACTCGCGGTTGTAGCTTGCAAAAAACTGCAACGCGTTACCCTTGCACTCGGCTGCGTTGTACAAAACTGTCTGAGCTTGCCGCCCGTGATTGGGTTGTTCACCGCAGCGACATACAAGGAGGAGACGGCCAAGCCGGCGGGGGACAGTCGAGGAGGGGAATAGCCCAAGCGCTGGCGGCAAGCTCAGGCTATGAATTACACAAAGATTTGAACGAAATAGGCTGATAGCCGTCACAAAATCTGCGCAGAGCGCTACGAATTCAGTAGCATCTCGACTACATACTCGCCAATCGCCATAGAGCTCGTCAACCCCGGTGATTCAATGCCAAAGAGATTCACCAAGCCTTTGATGCGATGCACAGCTTCGCCTTGGATCAGAAAATCTGCCGCCGCATCTTGCTTTGAGACGATCTTTGGTCGCACACCGCTGTAGCTGGGGCTGAGCTGCCCATCGCGCAGGCCAGGCCAGTATTTACGCACCTCTGCATAGAAGGCATCCGCTCGCTTTGGATCAACTGAATAGTCAATCTCGTCGGGATCATTAATGCCATCAAGCCACTGCACATCGGGGCCAAACTTGGCTTGACCGCCGAGATCAAGCGTGATGTGAACGCCCAAGCCCGCTTCGCTCGGAATTGGGTAGATCAAATGCTTGAAGGGCGATTTTCCGCTAAGTGAGTAGTAGTTGCCTTTTGCAAATCGCGCCTGCGGCACATGCGCCGCATCCAAGCCTTGCATACGCTGCGCAAGCTGAGGCGCATACAGGCCTGCGGCATTAACGAGCTGCTTGAAACCAATCTCAACGCGCTCTGCTGAAGCTCCTGAATCAATAGCACTCTGCGCATATAATACGCCGGCTATCGGTCTATTATCATTAGATTTTGGGGCTAAAAACTCGATTTTCTCTACTTGGGTAGTCAGAGCCACGATGCCACCCGCATTTTCCAGATCACCTTGCAAGGCCATCATGAAATCATGGCTACTCAGGATGCCTGTAGTGGGCGAATGCAAGGCTTGTATGCATTCGAGCTCAGGTTCAAGCGTCCGCGCTTCATCTCTAGACAAGCGCTGCACAGGCACGCCGTTGGCCACAGCCTGAGCTTCGATTTGAGCAAGTTTGGCAAGCTGTTGCTCATCGGTGGCCACGATCAATTTTCCACATTGCTGAATCGGCAAGCCACGCTCCGCGCAGTAGGCATACATCATTTCCTTGCCGCGCACGCAAAGCTTGACTTTGAGCGAGCCGGTCGCGTAATACAGCCCGCCATGAACCACTTCGCTGTTTCGCGAGCTTGCTCCTTGGCCAACCGCATTTTCCTTTTCGATCACCATCACTTCGCGACCCGAGAGCGCTAGAGCTCGCGCCACAGCCAGCCCCACAACGCCAGCGCCCACAACAATCGTGTCGACGTGATCCATTTTTACCTCGGATCAAAGCCTTGCAAGGCGATCGCGAGTTGCTTCAAATTCTCCCGCAGCGACGTAAAGCCATCTGTGATCTCCAGCGTCTTCTCGTTCATGTACAGCGCGCGGTTGATCTCGATTTGCACGCTGTGGCGATGCTGCGCAGGATCACCATACCGCCGCACTAGCTCCACGCCTTTGTACGGATGATTGAGCGAAACGCTATATCCCAATTGCGCAAGATGCTTCTGAATATATAGCAAAACGGCTTCGCTAGAAGTGGAATGATCTCGATTGCCCAGCACGAAGTCCGCATGCTTTTCACCCGGAAAATCAGTCGCGTGGCTGCCTGCAATCTCAGGCATGCTGTGGCAATTGATGTGAATGCTGTAGCCATATCTTGCATGCGCCGCATCGATTGCCGCTTTCACAGCAGTGTGATATGGCCTCCAACACTGATCAATCCGCTGCTCAACTTCATGCACGCTGAGCTGCCGCGCATAGAGCGGCTCGCCTTCATCCGTTGCTCGCCAAATCAAGCCTTTGCCCAAGCGCCGCTTAGACAACACATACGGATCACTCAGCTCCACCGCATGCGGCCAAGGCGCATCCAGCATATTTGGATCAACCTCGGTGAGATTACGATTTGCATCCAAATAACTGCGCGGAAAATGCGCCTCAATCCAAGCGCAGCCTAGGCTGGCCGCAAAGCTGTAGAGCTTTTCCACATGCGTATCTTCCGCGCGGCGCAGCGCCGCCAGATCGCAAGCAAAGCCGAAATCAGGCGGATAAAACGTGCCGCTGTGTGGCGAATCGAGCACGAGAGGCGAGCTGCCCCCGTGCGTGGTCAAAAAATGCATGATGCGTAGAGCTTAATCCAAACTGATCTTGGCAAACTTAGCGATGCGCTGCATTTTGTCAATCTCTTTGCGGATTTGCGCTGCAAATTCTTCTGGCCTGTTGCCCGAGGCAAACAAGCCTTGGCCTTTGAGCTTCTCCACCAAAGCCGCATCTTTGAGCGCTGCATTAACAGCTTGCTGAACGCGATTGACTGTTGCAGCAGGCGTGCCAGCAGGAGCAACTAATCCAAACCATGAAGCATCGTTGTTGGCAAACAATGTTTTTTCGCCATAAGTGGGAATGTCTCTGAGCACATCCAAGCGAGTGCCCCAAGCCACCGCCAGCGCCTTCAATCGCCCACCCTGAATATGCGGCAGCGATGAGGCCACTTGATCGAAATACACCTGTACCTGCCCGCCGATCACATCCGTGATGGCTGGGCCTGCGCCACGATATGGGATGTGCAGCATAAAGGTATTCGTCGTGCTCTTAAACAGCTCGCCCCACATGTGGCCAATCGTGCCGTTGCCGGGCGAGGCATAGCTCACTTTTCCGGGATTAGCTTTGAGGAATTTAATAAGCTCTTCCAAGCTGTTGACTGGCAATTTGCTGTTCACCACGAGCACACCCGGCGCTTTGACGAGCTCAGTCACAGGCACGAAGTCTTTGATCGGGTCATACGGCAACTTCTTATAAACAGCTGGGTTCACACCGTGGGTAGAAAGCGTTGCCACGCCCAGCGTAAGCCCATCAGGCGCGGCCTTGGCCACCTCACTCATGCCAATCGAGCCGCCCGCGCCCGCTTTGTTCTCAACCATCACCTGCATACCTAGCGCCTTGCTCAGAGGCTCTTGCAAAGCGCGCGCCGTGATGTCCGTTGCCCCGCCCGGCGGAAATGGCACGATCAAACGCAACGGCTTGATTTGTGCCATCAAAGGGCTCACGGCTACGCCTACCACCGAGCTTGCTGCGAGATTCAAAACATGCCTACGCTTCATCATATTCACCATCAGTTTGTTGCAATGTATGTATTCTTCATTGGCAAGCAAAAAATAAAAAGCGAAGAATGCGCGTGTATTCATTCTAAAAAAGACTGATTTTTTACGGGTTTGCCCTGATCATGAAAAACACTCCAAAACAGCAAGATCAGCGCATGACGATGAGAAAACTCCACCCGCCCACGCATCTTCTGCGCGCCTTCATCATGACTGCGCGGCAGAGCAGTATCTCTCGCGCTGCCGAGGCTTTGCATCTCACACAAAGCGCCGTGAGCAAGCAAATTTTGGAACTAGAAGGCAGCCTTGGCGTGAGTTTGTTTGAGCGCGTGCGCAAGCGCCTCGTGCTCACGCCGGCTGGCATGCGCTACGAAGCGGCTGTGCGAGTGCTGCTCGCGCAACTCGAAGCAGCCACGCTCGATGTGATCACCAGCGGCGATGGCGGCGGCGCGCTGCATATCTCTTGCCTGCCCACCTTTGCCGCCAAATGGCTGATCCCTCGCTTGCCCGATTTTCAAAAGCAGCATCCACAAATTGCGCTGCACTTTGTACCGTTTGCGCAGGGCTACACCTTTGACCGCGCGGATTTAGATTGCTCGATTTTGTTTGGCCAAGGCCATTGGCCCGGTGCGGTGGCGCAATACATCACGGGCCGCGAGGTGATGCTTATTGCTCCACCCTCACCGCCCGCCCCCAAAAGCAAACCTTTGCTGCGCAAGCCGCAGGACATCACCAAATTTCCCCTTTTACAACATGCCACCGTGCCCCAAGCGTGGGCGCATTGGTGCGAGGCGCATGGCGTGAGTGGCATCAACCCACTGGCCGGACCGCAGCTCGATCAATTCCACAGCTTGATTCGCGCCGTGATGGCGGGCATGGGTTTGGCGCTCGTGCCGCGCTGCTTGGTGCAGGATGATGTGGCTGCGGGTTTGGTGTCTGCTCCACTGGATGATGGCTACACGGATGACAGTGGGTATTTCCTGTGCTACCCGGAATCTAAAGAGCAGCTTACTCCGCTGGTAAGCTTTAAAACTTGGCTGGCAACGGCTGTGGCTGCGGATTGATCTCAAAGGAGAAAATTAAGAGCATTTAGCCCTGTAGCCTTCGAACTACATGCGTGAAGTGCTACTGATTTAGTAGCATTCAGTATCCACCTCAGATTGCGATTGCGCGTCATAGCGTGCGCCGCTCACGTTGTGGCGATTGATCATTTGATTGAGTTGCTCGATCTGCACCGCACTTAGCGAAATTTGCTGCGCGGCGAAGTTATCCTGCATATGCTGTGGATTCGTCGTGCCTGGAATAGAGACGATGTGCTCGCCTTGCGCGAGCACCCATGCGAGTGACAACTGCGCTAGTCTCACGCCCATCTCGTCAGCCATCGCCTGCATCGGTGGCAAGAGCGCGAGATTCTTTTGCAAGTTCTCTTCTTGAAATCGGCTCATTGTGCGGCGGATGTCTTTGGCGTCAAGCGCATTCACATCGGTGAGGCCACCAAAGAACTTGCGCGCCACCGAGCTAAAGGCCACGAAGCCTACGCCGAGCTCTTTGCAGGTTTGCAGCACGGCGATTTCCGGGTCACGCGTCCACAAGCTGTATTCACTTTGCACAGCAGCTATTGGGTGTACGGCATGTGCTTTACGCAGCGTCGTCGCGCCCACCTCAGAAAGCCCAATCGCGCGGATATGCCCTTTGCGCACCATGTCGGAGAGTGCGCCCACGCTGTCTTCAATGGGAATTTTTTTGTCCCAACGGTGCATGTAATACAGATCAATTACATCGGTTTGCAAACGGCGCAGGCTGTCTTCGCATTGGCGAATGAGCGTCTCAGGCCGCCCATCAATCACGCGCGTAGGCTTGCCATCCACTGGAATGATGGCCATCGCGCATTTGCTAGCCAACGTGTAGCGATGGCGATGTTTTTTCAGCACCTGGCCAATCCGCACTTCATTCTTGCCGCCGCCATACAACGTCGCGGTATCCAAAAAATCATAGCCCGCATCCAGCGCACCGAGCAACACGCGCTCACCCTGCTCTGCTGATACAGAAGGCCCGTAGGCATGATCTAAATTCATGCAGCCTAGGCCGATGGGCTGTATCGAGAAGATTCCAATTTGACGTTTCATCTTTGTTTACTTTCGATTTTCAAATTCATCCGGCGCATCAGCCACCGCGCCGAGAAAGCGCTCAAAGTCTTTCCGTTTGCCCCGCTTCGCCTCAGAGCGCAAATGAGCAAGCGTCAGCACGCTCGCCATCTTTTCGCTTGCCGCGCTCGCAATAAATTGGTTCACAGAAATTCGATCTTTCGCGGCAAGCTCCTTGATTTTGAGATGCACAGAATCGGGCAATCGAATGGTCAATGCAGTCATGATTTACTCCTGATCAAAGCTAAAAAATCAGCGGGGCGAATCGCTTCAACGCCTAAAGAATCAACACCCGAAAAATCACGCACATTGTGCGTCACGATGTATTTGCAGCTTGCCGCCACAGCGCATTCAAGCACCATATCGTCTTCGGGATCTTTCAAGCGCGGTCGCCAGAGATAAAACACATCTTGCAGATGCGCAATAGATGCCAAGTAGCGCAGGAAGGCCAGCGCATCCTCGCCCGACATCCCGGGCGGTAAATTTTCGGTTCGCGTCAGCACCGCTTGCCACTCTGTGTAGAGCGATATCGACAGCGCCAACTCGAATTGTTTGCTAGGCAGCATCGACAACAGTGCAAAGCTCGCTCCTTGCTTGGAGCGAGCAGCAGCTACAAGGACATTGGTGTCAAAAACAACTTTCATGGTTACATTAGTATAACCATGATTATCAAACTTACGTCAATTGCTGCTCTAGCTGATGCAGCACTTCGTAGCAAGGCAACACCTGCGCGACGCTGCCATTGGGCTCGCGGCCTTCCCGGATGGCGGCGATGAACTCGCGGTCTTGCAACTCGATGCCATTCATGCTGACTGCGACCTGGCTCACATCGATTTTTTCTTCTTTGCCCTCTTTAGTTGATTGCGATAAATCATCGTAGCGCGCGACATAGGTGGCGCTGTCGCCGATGTAGCGGAAGAAAGTGCCCAGAGGCCCGTCGTTGTTAAAGCTGAGCGATAGTGTGCAGATCGCGCCGTTTGCCGCTTGGAGCTGAATGCTCATGTCCATTGCAATGCCCAAAGCAGGATGGATTGGACCTTGAATGGCGTTGGCTTTCACAATCGGGCTTCCCGCTTGGTAGGCAAACAAATCCACGGTGTGCGCAGCATGGTGCCAAAGCAAATGATCCGTCCAACTGCGCGCTTGACCCAATGCATTCATATTGGTGCGACGAAAAAAGTAGGTCTGCACGTCCATTTGTTGAATGTTGAATTGACCTGCTTTGATCTGGCTGTTCACATATTGATGCGAAGGATTGAAGCGCCGCGTGTGGCCGCACATAGCTACTTTGCCGCTGGCCTTGGCCGCTGCCACCACAGCTTGCCCTTCTGCATACACATCGCACAGTGGAATCTCCACCTGCACATGCTTGCCCACAGTCAAGCAAGCGAGCGTTTGCGAGGCATGCATTTGCGTGGGCGTACAAAGAATCACCGCATCAAGCTCTTTAATCTTTAACGTCCGCGCAAGATCATCCGTCACATGCGCGATGCCGTACTTGTCGGCCACCTCTTGCGTCTTAGCCAGATCTCGGCCAATCACAGAGATGACTTTGACATCGTCAATCAATTTGAGTGCATCCAAATGTTTGTTACCAAAAGCGCCTGCGCCGGCGAGAGCTACGTTAATCGTCATATCAATTCCTTCATTGAATTTTCCGTGTCTTCCGTGTAATTTTTGTGTCTTCCGTGTTCTTCTTCTCGGCCTGCAAAAAGAACACGGAAGGTACGAAAGTTTAGTTTTCGAGTATCAAGTGGCCTACAGCCGTGTTGCTGGCAGGCACATGATAGAAACGGTGTTTGACCTTTGGCGCTTTGCCGCCACTAATGTCTGCCATAGCACCCCGCGCGATGAGCCACATCACCAGCTCAATGCCTTCACTGCCTGCATCGCGCACATAGTCGATATGAGATTTCTTCGCCAGCGCCGCCGGATCTGCGATGAGCTCGTCTAAGAAAGCATTATCAAATTCTTTGTTGATCAGCCCTGCGCGCGGGCCTTGCAATTGGTGGCTCATGCCGCCTGTGCCCCAAATTTGTACATTTAAGTCTTCATCAAAGCTCTGAATCGCTCGCGAAATAGCTTGCCCAATTTTGAAGCAGCGCTCGCCCGAAGGAATCGGGTAATGCACCACGTTGACCGCAAACGGAATGACCTTGCAAGGCCACATATCCTTAGCGGGATCAAGCTCGCCAAACATGAGTGAGAGCGGCACGCTCAGCCCATGATCCACCGGCATTTCATTGACGATGGTCAGATCAAAATCATCTTGAATCACGCTGTGCGCAATATGCGAGGCGAGCTCTGGATGCCCTTGCACAGAGGGCACTGGGCGCGGGCCCCAGCCTTCGTCAGCTATTGGGTAATGTGCGCCCGTGCCGATGGCAAAAGTGGGAATCATCTCCAAGCTGAAGGCCGTCGCGTGATCGTTGTAAACCAAGAAGACGACATCGGGCTTGTTGGCCTTGATCCACTCTTTCGAATACTCGTAGCCCTTGAAGAGCGGCTGCCAATAAGCCTCGCTTGTTTTCTTCAAATCCATCGCCGCGCCGATGGCGGGCACGTGCGATGTGTAAACCGAAGCTGTGATCCGTGCCATTATTTTTTCCCCCAATAGTTACCCAAGCCGCTGCCCTGCGGCTGGCGCTCAGGCTGCGCATCGCCACCCTCGCCGAGCTTGCGATTGCCCTCTGCACTTCGGCCACCATTCATCATCATGGCTTTGTATTCTTCTTCGGTCATGCCCGTCATGGAGCCGGCCATTTGCTGAAAATTGCGCTCATCGGTAAAGCCGAGTTTGGCCATGAAATAAATGTTGCCGCCTAAAGCGATCATGCGGTTGAAATCCCGCGCGAGCACGGCAAGTTTTTGCTCTTCGCTCATTTGCCATTGATCCAGAACCTTGCGCTGATCGGCTTTGAAAGCAGCGCGGTTGTCTGCCTTCATGAGCGACATGCAAAACTGATTCATCCAATAGCCTTTGCGGGCTTGATCGGCATCGAAGATCGTCGTGCCAGGAATATCAAGATAGGTTTTGTTCAGAGACATGTCAGTTTTCCTCAGGCCAATACAAGCGCATCGGATTGTCGACCAGCAGCTTCTTTTGCAGCTCTGCTGTGCGGGCGATGTGCGGAATGAAATCAACCAACAATCCGTCATCAGGCATATGGTCTTTTAAATTTGGATGCGGCCAATCGGTGCCCCAGAGCACTCGATCTGGAAAGCGCTCAACGACTTGGCGAGCGAAAGGAATCACATCTTGGTACGCGTTTTGTTCGCCATTCAACGCCTTCGGACCTTGGATGGAGAGGCGCTCGGGGCAGCTGACTTTACTCCACACATTCTCATGCTGTTGCATGAATTTCATGAACAATGCAAACTCCGGGCCGTCCACACTCTTGCCCACATCGGGGCGACCCATGTGGTCAACCACCACGGTGGTCGGCAGCGCAGTGAAAAAGTCCCACAGCTCAGGCAGATCGACTGCTTCAAAATAAATCACCACATGCCAACCGAGCGGCTTGATGCGATGCGCGATTTCAAGGAGCTCGTCTTTCGGCGTGAAATCGACGAGACGCTTCACAAAATTGAAGCGCACACCACGCACGCCAGCCTCATGCAAACTTTGAAGCTCTGCATCAGATATGCTGCGTTTCACAGTGGCTACCCCGCGCGCTTTGCCATTGGATGCGCGGCAAGCATCCAGCATGGCCGCATTGTCTGCGCCGTGGCAAGTCGCTTGCACAATCACATTGCGGCTAAAGCCTAAGTGATCGCGCAAAGCAAAGAGTTGCTGTTTGCTCGCATCGCAAGGCGTGTATTTGCGCTCAGGGGCATAGGGGAATTGCGCGCCGGGGCCAAACACATGGCAATGCGCATCGACTGCACCCATCGGCAACAGGAAGCGTGGCTTGGCAGGTCCTGCATACCAATCGAGCCAGCCTGCCGTTTTAGTGAAATCACCTGTTGTTGTTTTACTCATACGTCATCAATCGATATACCGCAATCCAGCCTTTTCAAGCGGCTCACGCATCTTGTACATATCCAGGCCAAGCGTGCCGCTGGCCAGTTTGTTGCGTTTTTCGCCCTCAAAGGCCTCGCGCGCTTGTGCAACTTCCAGCGTTTTCTGAACCATGGCTTTGGGCACAACGACAATGCCATCGTCATCCGCCACCACCGCATCGCCGGGCTGCACGCTCATGCCTGCGCACACCACAGGAATATTCACCGAACCGAGCGTGGCTTTGATCGTGCCTTTGCTGCTGATGGCTTTGCTCCAGACGGGAAAGTTCATCTCTTTGAGCGTCTTCACATCGCGCACGCCCGCATCGATGATGAGGCCTCTTGCGCCGCGCGCTTGGAAGCTACTTGCTAGCAGATCGCCGAAATAGCCATCGGTGCAATCAGCCGTTATCGCGGCTACAACGATATCGCCTGCTTGAATCTGCTCGGCTGCTACATGCATCATCCAGTTGTCGCCAGGGTGCAAAAGCACGGTGACGGCTGTGCCACTGACTTGCGCGCCGCTGTAAATGGGGCGCATGTAGGGCTTCATCAGGCCGACTCTGCCCATGGCTTCATGCACGGTAGCTGAGCCGAGCGCGGCCAGTGCATCCGTGGCCGCGCGATCTGCGCGGGTGATGTTGCGGTAAACAACGCCGAGTTCAAACATTTCAATTCCTTAAGTTAGCAGTGCTGCACCCTTCGACAAGATCAGGGCGAGCGGAGAGTGTGTTTACTTGCCTTGCTTTTTCAATCGCGTATCTAAGCGCGAAAACACGCGCCGCGTGTTGCCTTCAAAAATCGCCGCTTTGTCAGATTCGCTCAAGATTTTTGAGTTGTCGATATAGCGCTTAGTGTCGTCAAAATAATGCCCCGTCGTCTCGTCAATGCCGCGCACAGCGCCAATCATTTCGCTGGCAAAGAGCACGTTTTTCACAGGAATCACAGTGTTAAGTAAGTCAATGCCCGGCTGGTGATAAACGCAAGTATCGAAGAAAATATTGTTCAGCAAATGCGCATCGAGCTTGGGCTTTTTCATCATGTCGGCGAGGCCCCGAAAGCGCCCCCAGTGATAAGGCACTGCGCCGCCGCCATGCGGAATCAAGAATTTCAACGTGGGGAAATCTTTGAACAAATCACCTTCAAGCAATTGCATGAAGGCCGTGGTGTCCGCATTCAAATAGTGTGCGCCAGTCGTGTGAAAGCAAGCATTGCAACTCGTGCTCACATGAATCATGGCCGGCAAATCATATTCGGCCATTTTTTCGTAAATCGGATACCACTGCTTATCCGTTAAAGGTGGCGATGTCCAATGGCCACCGCTGGGATCGGGATTCAAATTAATGCCGACTGCGCCATATTCTTTGACGCATTTTTCCAGCTCGGGAATGCAACTCTTCGGATCTGCACCGGGAGATTGCGGGAGCATCGCTACAGGTGCGAAATGATCGGGAAACAGCTCGCTCACGCGAAAGCACAGCTCGTTGCAAATCGCGGCCCACGTGCTAGAAATCTCAAAATCTCCAATGTGATGCGCCATGAAGCTAGCGCGAGGCGAGAAGAGCGTGAGATCGCTGCCACGCTCTTTCATGAGCTTGAGCTGGTTATTCACAATAGTCTCAGTGATCTCATCGTCTGAGATTTTTAAGTCACTGGCTTTTGGCATCAAAAATGCGTCTTTGATGCCGGCAATTTGCGCGTTGCGCCATATCTCCAGCGCTTTGGGAGCGGTGGTGTAGTGGCCGTGGCAGTCGATAATGAGGCTCATGTTTTTCAGTATGTATAAATTAAATGGTATCTGACCCCATTTAAATTAAGTGGGGTCAGAACCCATTTAATTTGCCGGAGCCATGCCTTGAGATTGTTTGATGGGAGTCGCTTGTGCGGAATTTGCGAAGCTCAGGAATTGGCGCACAGCTTGAGCAGATTTTGGGCTGACTGCTGGAGGAATGCCCGCGCTAAACGTCGTGACATGGGCGATCTCAAAAGGCAGCGTGCCCAGCACGTCGATGCCTTCGATGTTAATCAATTCGGAGAACTGTTGAAAGCCGATTTCAACGTCGCCACTTGCGACCAAGCCGCCCACTGGCTTGCCCGGCGGCGGCACAACTGTCTTGGCTTTGAGCTTATCGGCGATGCCCATTTTTTCAAAAAGAGACGCGAGGTACACGCCGCTCGGGCCTGTAGAGTAACTGATGCTTTTTGCAGCAATTAATGCGGCTTTTAGCGATGTAGCCGACGCAATCATTGCGCGAGGCGCTCCTTTTTTTGTAGCGACCGCGATTTCAGATTTGACCAAATCGACTCTAGAGCCCTGTAACAAATGGCCGCTGGCGATCAACTTATCAATCGCATCACTGCCTAAAATCACCACGTCAAAAGCCTCTCCAGCGGCAACTCTTTTAGCCGCGTCCACGCCACCAGTCGCTTCGATTTGCACCGACATGCCATGCGCTTTTTCGTAGGCCGCGCAAATCTCTGCAAGCAGAGCTCGCGTGGCCATGGAGGAAATGCCTTTGAGTGTGATCATGCGGTCAAAGATCAGCTGTACTTTGCAATCGTGGCGCGCGCCTCGGCAATCAGCTTGGCGCCGTCAATGCCCTTGCCTTGCATTTCTTTGATCCAATCGCTCTCCACCGTGCCAGCGGTGCGCTTCCAGCGCTGCGTCTCAGCAACGTCTAGCGAAATGATGCGATTGCCAGCTTTGCGGGCGATATCCAAGCCAATCGCATCGCCTTCGTCCATCGCTTTGCCAAACAGCGTGGCCGCAGCCATGCCAGAGTTATCGTCGATCACTTTCTTCAAATCAGCGGGCAGCTTCTCGTAAGCGGCTTTGTTCATTGAGACGGCAAAGGTCTGCGTATAAAGCCCTTGTTTGCCAGCAAAGGTGGTGTGGTTTTTCACGAGCTCGGTCACTTTGAGCGCTGGCGTGACTTCCCAAGGAATCGTCGTGCCTTGGATCGTGCCTTTTGACAGCGCATCCGTCACCGCCGGAACGGGCATACCAACCGGTGTTGCGCCTAGTTTCGTCAGCATGTTAGAGATCACGCGCGAGCCGCCTCGAATCTTCATGCCGCGCAAATCTTCCATGTTCGTGACCGGCTCTTTGGTATGAAACAGGCCTGCGCCATGGGTGTGAACACAAATGAGCTTCACATCTTTGAATTCTTCCATCGCGTTTTTCTCAACGTATTCTTGGAAAGCGCGGGAGCCGCTCTCGCCGCCCGAGGTCATGAAGGGCAACTCAAACACTTCGCAGCGGTTGAAGCGACCCGCCGTGTAGCCGAGCACCGTCCAAGTGATGTCAGCCACGCCATCGCGGGCTTGATCAAACAGTTGTGGAGGCGTGCCGCCGAGCGCCATCGCGTTGAACTGCTGAATCTTCAAGCGGCCGCCAGATTCGCGCTCCACTTTGGCAATCCAAGGCGCAATCGCCTTTGAAGGAATGACCGCTTGCGCAGGCAGCATTTGATGAAAGCGCAAGGGGCCTTGCTGGGCGAGGATTTGCCCACTGGCGGCGAGCGCTCCTGCAGTAGCCGTGGCTTGCAAAAAGCTGCGCTTGCTGATGTTTAAAGTGTGATTCATGGTTGTCTCCAAGAGAGAAAATTAAAAAGTGAAGTGAATGCAACGCTGCTTTGTTTTTCGAATTTACATTTTTTCAGCTTTGCAGCGCCGCACAAGGATACATCGCCGCTAGCAGTTATTGAATAGCTCAATATCAGTAGTTGCCCCATACCAAAAATGCTCGCACACTGGCAATCTTCAATCATGGATTTACGTCAACTTGAATATTTTGTCCGCGTGGCAGAGCTAGGCAGCTTCACGCGCGCAGCTCAGCAACTGCGCATTGCTCAGCCTGCGCTGTCGCGCCAAGTGCGCTTGCTGGAAGTCGAGTTACGGCAAAATTTGCTTACCCGAAATGGGCGTGGTGCGTTGCCGACCGAGGCCGGTAAGTTGCTGATGGCGCATGGGCGCGGCATATTGCATCAAGTCGAGCGGGCTAAGGAGGATTTAGGCCGCGTCAGAGGCGGCTTGTCGGGCCGCGTGGCCGTGGGCATGCCCACCAGTGTGGCGCGCGTGCTGGCTGTGCCGCTCACGCGAGAATTTCGCAAGCAATTGCCTGATGCCACCATTGCCATCAGCGAAGGCTTATCTGTGGCCATGCAAGAAGCCCTCGTCAATGGCCGGCTCGATATCGCCTTGCTCTACAACGCCATGCCAGCGAGCGACATTGAACTCGCACCGCTTCTGGAAGAGGCCATGTACCTCGTCAAACCAGCCGCGCCCAGCCTGAAGCTGCAACGCAGCGCTAGCCCCGTCAGACAAGCTGAGAGCAAAGCAAAAACCGGGGTTGCAAAAATCGCGCTCACAGAGATTGCTGCTTTGCCCTTAGTAATCCCGACTCGCCCCAATGCGCTTCGCAATTTGGTTGAAACGCGTTTAGGCGATATCGGTTTGCGCCCGACGATTGCGTTGGAAATTGATGGCGTCTCTGCGATTTTGGAGCTCGTGGCCGATGGTGCCGGATGCGGCGTGTTGCCGCAAAGCGCGGTTGCATCCTTGCATGGCCGTGCAGAGGCCATGCAACGCTTTGAGATCCTGCAAATCGACGGCCTGCTCTCGCGCCTATCGATTGCGACCAGCGCCCAGCGCCCCAGCACACTGACGCAACGCGCCATGCAAGAGCTAATAGCCCGCCTTGCTAAGCCGCTGATCGTTAAACAGACTTAGTCGAAGAAATCGCCATTGTGATGCCCACCAGGTCCGAAACCCACGACCAACTGATTGCCAGCGAGCTCGCACGCTGGAAGCCTGTGATGACATGTGAGCGCGTGAAGGCGGACTAGCTATTATTTCAATAGCAATCTGCGCAATTTTTATGCCGGTTATCGACTCTTTTTGATCTAAAAAATGTTTCAAAAATGATCACGCCAGTATTATCGACAGAGCAAGCCTTTGAGATCGCGAAAAGCTTCGATCTGCGCGATTTGCCGCCAGCGTTTTACGCCAATCCCTACCCTATCTACGATTGGCTTCGCGAACACGAGCCGATTCGCCGTATGCCCGATGGCAGCCTGTTTCTCACGCGACATGCCGACTTGGTAAGCGTTTACAGAGATGCACAAACCTTCAGCTCCGACAAGCAAGCCGAATTCACGCCAAAGTATGGTGCAGGCAGCCCGCTGCATGAGCATCACACGACAAGCTTGGTGTTTAACGATCCACCGCTGCACACACGGGTGCGCAAAATCATCATGGGCGCGCTGTCTCGCCGCGCCATTGCAGAGATGGAGACTGGCTTGATCCAGCTCGTGGATGGGCTGCTTGATGGCATCAACGAGAAGGGCAGCGGTGATTTGATCGAAGATTTCGCATCAGCCATACCCGTAGAGATCATTGGCAATCTGCTGGGCATCCCGCATGCAGATCGCGCCCAGTTGCGCGGCTGGAGCTTGGCCATTCTCGCTGCGCTAGAGCCTCGTTTGTCTGCCGAGCAAGAGCAACTTGGTCACAGCAGGGTGCGCGAATTCAAAAGCTATCTGCAAGGCCTCGTGCGTGACCGCAGAAAGCACCCCGGTGATCACGAGCATGACGTCCTCACCCGCCTCATCCAAGCAGAGCCCGCGCTCACCGAGACCGAACTGCTGCAAAACTGCATCTTCATCCTAAATGCAGGCCACGAGACCACCACCAACCTGATCGGCAACGCCCTCGTTGGCTTGCGTGACCATCCCCATGCTTTGCAACAAGCACGATCAATCCATGAGCACTCTGCGCAGGAAATACGCCGGCAAACCAATGATTCATCTCTAAAAACAGCATGGGATACAGCCATCGACGAGTTCCTGCGATTCGAGAGCAGTAACCAACTCTCCAACCGCCGTGCGACGCGCGACTTCGAGTTAGCTGGCCAATTCTTTGAAGCCGGCACGCTACTCACCCTGTGCATCGGTGCCGCCAACCGCGATCCCGCAGTCTTTGATCAACCCAACCAACTTGACTTGGCCAGAGCGCACAACAAACACCTCGCCTTCGGCTACGGCATCCACCAATGCGCCGGCATGAGCTTGGCTCGCCTTGAAGGCCGCATTGCCATTTCCCGTTTTCTGCAGCGCTTTCCAAGCTACACGCTCACCGATGCACCCATGCGTGGCGGAAGAGCGCGATTTCGCAGCTTTTTAAGTGCAGGCTTTTCTATCGTTTAAAGCGCCAAAGGCACGGCTTAATTGCCGTCTAATTTTTTGAGTTTTTTAGCGCTGCTCGGCAAAAAACTGTCTCCCGACACCACGCTTTTCCCCGTGCGCTTTTCTAGTAATTTGCGGGCTTGGCGAGCCATTCCGCCTCCCTCCAAGGCCGCCTGCTTGTTCTCGCTCATCCCACTTGCGTCTTCGCTTTCAGCGATCTGCCTTGTGGAGAGCTCAGCCAGCGCCGTGAAGATCAGCTCTGCCTCGCTCATGTGATCAAGCAAATTTTGGCTTTTGAGGCCTTTCATTCCTTTGTGCGCTTTGATGCTCACGCCAGACCATTCCTGATGGATGATGTCGGTGAGGATGGCAAATTCGCTCCCTTCCTTGGATATCGTGTTTGCGCCAATAGTCTGTGGGCTTGTTGCGCGTCTCCTGCCCTGTCATGCGCTGGGCGATCCATTTGTCGTTGCGGCCATGTTGCTGCCAAGTTTGGCGGGCGCGGTCAAGCGAGAGAGCAGGATCGGCCATTTCTTGCATGCGCTCGTAGCCCACTTTGGCAAGCCAACGCTTGATGGGCTCAGCTTTGGGGCTGGGGATGAATTGGACGATGCGCAGCAAGTTTTCTACAGTGGTGCAATCAGTGCGGCGTAATTTGCCATCTGCGGAGGGCAATTTCAACTGTCGACAATTTGTCGACAGTTCAGCGCCGTCTTCAGGCTTGACGCGAATCTTCATCTTGAACCAGTAATCGCGAGCGTTTTCGCTCTCTGTCAACACCTGCACCAC
Organism: Variovorax sp.; assembly: GCA_031376455.1. Taxonomy (GTDB): domain Bacteria; phylum Pseudomonadota; class Gammaproteobacteria; order Burkholderiales; family Burkholderiaceae_C; genus JANMDU01. The sequence goes on from JANMDU010000113.1 coordinate 16,722, forward strand.
ATCGATCACGGAAAACCACCAAGTCTCCGTTTCTTCGTCATACAAGCGGCGAATGGAATGTCCATCAAATTGGGTGAGCAAGATTTTCATAAGTGCATTTCTATTGGCGATGAAATGATACTGTTTATAAATACATATTCCAGCAAATCAAATGAGCGCGCCCTTTAGAATCAAGGTGTGCAAGCAACTCTCCTTACTCGAGCCCTCATCTTCGACATGGATGGCACCATGATCGATTCGATGCCATATCACGCCAAATCATGGGCGGTGTTTGCGCAGCGCCATCGCGTGACGATGGATTTGCCTGAGCTGATGCGGCGCACCACAGGGCGCACGGGCACAGAATGCATGGGTGAGCTGTTTGGCCGCGTGATGAGCGTGGAAGAGGCGCTGCCGCTGGTGCATGAGAAGGAAGAGATTTACCGCGCAATGTTTGCCGCCGAATTCACTGAGGTGCGCGGGTTCAAAGCGTTTTACGCTGCAGCGCGCACGCTGGGCCTGAAAACTTGTGTGGGCACAGCAGGGGATATTCACAACGTAGAGTTTGCGCTCGGACATCTGAAGCTCGCTGAGCCACCAAACGCCATCATTCGCGGCGATATGGGATTGCCAGGCAAGCCCGAACCCGCTATCTTTTTAGAAGCAGCTCGCGCAATATCTGTGCCGGCAAGCCATGCAATTGTCTTTGAAGATGCGCCCTTGGGTATTGAAGCAGCGCGGCGCGCGGGCATGCGGGCTGTGGCGATTTGCAGCACGCATTCGCCGCAAGAATTAGCAGGCGATCATGTGATCGCCTCAGTTAAAAATTATGAAGAATTGATCGCGCATGGCTTATTGCAAAGCCTGCACATCCCCGTTTGAAATAAAAGAGAAAAAAGTATGTTTAAAGAAGGTTCAGCCACTTCTCACGTGATCCGACGCGAGGATTACACGCCGCCCACCTTTTGGATCGACACCGTCGATCTCACCTTCGATCTCGACCCCGCCAAAACGCGCGTGCTCAGCAAAATGCACATCCGCCGCAATGCCGATGCTGCGCAGGATGCGCCACTTCGCTTAGAGGGCGTGGAGCTCAATCTCGCTCGCGTGCTCGTCAATGGCGCGGGCTGCTCTTTCAAAATGGATGGCGATACCTTGGTGCTCGATGGCCTGCCCGCAGAGTGCGATTTGGAGATTTTTACCACCTGCAATCCAGCAAAAAACACCTCGCTCACAGGCCTGTATGTCAGCCAAGAGACGTTTTTTACGCAATGCGAAGCAGAAGGTTTCCGACGCATCACTTACTTCCTAGACCGCCCCGATGTGATGGCCAGCTACACCGTCACGCTGCGTGCTGAAAAGACGCTCTACCCTGTGCTTTTGAGCAACGGCAATCTGGTGGAATGCGGCGATCTTCCCGAAGGCAAACATTTCGCCTAATGGGTTGATCCACACAAAAAGCCTTGCTATCTTTTCGCCTTGGTAGCAGGCAAACTTGTAGCCAGAGAACAGCGCATCACCTCGCGCAGCGGCACGGATCATTTGCTGCAAGTCTTCGTGCGCGCTGGCGATTTAGACAAAACTGAACACGCCATGAATTCACTCATGGCCTCAGTCGCGTGGGATGAAGCCCGCTTCAATTTGCCGCTCGATCTGGAGCGTTTCATGATCGTCGCTACCAGCGATTTCAACATGGGCGCGATGGAAAACAAAGGCCTCAATATCTTCAACACCAAATACGTGTTGGCCAACCCCGCCACGGCCACAGACGTGGATTACGCGAACATCGAATCCGTCGTCGGCCACGAGTATTTTCACAATTGGACGGGCAACCGCATCACCTGCCGCGATTGGTTTCAGCTCTCGCTCAAAGAAGGATTGACCGTCTTCCGCGATCAAGAATTCAGCCAAGACCTGTGCCCCACGCCATCAGCCCGAGCCGTCAAGCGCATTGAAGATGTCCGCGTGCTGCGCCAGGCGCAATTCCCCGAGGATGCCGGCCCGATGGCGCATCCGGTGCGCCCGGATCAGTACGCGGAGATCAATAATTTCTACACGGTGACGATCTACGAAAAAGGCGCAGAAGTCGTGCGCATGATGCAAAGCTTGACCGGCCGCGCAGGCTTTGCCAAAGGCATGGCGGAGTATTTCAAGCGGCATGATGGGCAAGCCGTGACTTGCGATGATTTTGCGAATGCGATTGCCGCCGCCAACCCGGGCTCTGCGCTGCAAACGCTGCTGCCGCAATTTTTGCGCTGGTATTCGCAAGCAGGTACACCGCGCGTGAAAGCAAACGGCGTGTATGACGCAGCCAAGCAGACCTACACGCTTAGCCTACAGCAAAGCTGCCCCGCTACGCCCGGCCAGTCTACCAAAGAGCCCTTCGTGCTGCCTCTCGCAATTGGCCTGGTCAACGCATCAACAGGCCAAGACATGCCGCTCCAGCTCGCGCATGAGCCGCAAGCTGCGCAAGCCGCGCGCACCATCGTGCTCACGCAAGCAAGCGAAGTGTTGCAGTTCATCGGCGTGGCCACTGAGCCCGTGCCCTCGCTCTTTCGCGGCTTCTCCTCGCCGGTGATTTTGGAGTTTGATTACAGCGAAGAGCAGCTCATCGCCCTGCTCGCGCACGACAACGATCCCTTCAACCGCTGGGAAGCTGCGCAGAGGCTCGCGATGAAAGCTGCACTGTCTGCTCTAAAACCGAATACTATCGATTCGATAGCACCTAAAGCAATAAATACGCCGACTAAAAGCTTATTTAATGCTGAAAACTTTGCAGGGAGTAAGCTTTTAACTGCTCTGCGCCATATCTTACGTGATGCATCACTCGATGCCGCCTTCAAAGAACTCGTGCTCACCCTGCCCGCTGAGACGTATATCGCGGAGCAGCTTGATGTGGTTGATCCACAAGCCATCCATGCCGTGCGCGAAGGCATGCGCCAAGCGCTGGCTACGGCTTTGTTCGATGACTGGGCAGCCGCTTACGAGGTCAACAAAGACACCGGCGCTTACTCGCCTGATGCGGTCAGTTCAGGCCGCCGCTCGCTAGCCAATCTCGCGCTGACGATGCTTTGCCTCGGGGCACAAAACACAGCGAGAGACGTGTGGCATGGCAAAGCTTATCAGCGTTTCAAAGACGCGGGCAACATGACAGACCGCTTTGGCGCACTCTGCGCACTAGTCGCTAGCGCTAGCGCACATGCCGCACCCGCTCTAGAAAAATTTCATGCCATGTTCAAGCACGAAGCTCTCGTGATCGACAAATGGTTTGCCCTGCAAGCTGGCAGTCCGGATCGCGGCGGCAATATCTTGCCGCAAGTGCGCTCACTCATGCAGCATGCAGATTTCAACCTCAAAAACCCCAACCGCGCCCGCAGCCTCATCTTCAGCTATTGCAGCGCCAACCCAGCGGCCTTCCATCGTCAGGACGCAGCAGGCTATGTCTATTGGGCAGATCAAGTGCTGGCACTCGATGCCATCAACCCCCAAGTCGCCGCTCGCTTGGCTCGCGCCTTAGATCGCTGGAAGAAGCTCGCCCAGCCTTATCAGGATGCTGCCAAGCATGCGATTGAAAGGGTGGCGGCAAAGAGCGATTTGAGCAACGACGTCCGCGAGGTCGTTTCGCGGGCTTTGGCTTAAATAAACCCTTTACTGTTTTCAAAAAAATGAACACGGAGGTCACGGAAACGACACGAAAGACACAAAAATAAGATGTGGATTTTTTAGTGACTTCCGTGAAGCCTCTGTGTCTTCCGTGTTCTTCTTCTTTAGCCTGCCCAAAAACTAAGTTATGAACAAACCCATTTCCCTCTCCCGCCACCTCCTAGAAAAGCAACGCGCCAGCAAAAGCGATGCAGCCCCGAGCGGCAACATCCCCCCCAAGCTTCGTCTGCTGCTAGAGATCGTCGCCAGAGCCTGCAAGAGCATCAGCCATGCGGTGAACAAAGGTGCCTTAGGCGGTGTGCTCGGCGCAGCAGAGAACAACACAGAAAACATCCAAGGCGAAATGCAGAAAAAGCTCGACATCATTGCCAATGAAGTCTTGATCGAAGCCAACGAATGGGGCGGCCACTTAGCAGCGATGGCCAGCGAAGAGATGGACAGCATTTACGTCGTGCCCAATCGTTATCCGCAAGGCGAATACCTGCTGCTGTTCGATCCACTCGATGGCTCGTCGAATATCGACATCAATGTAAGCATCGGCACGATCTTCTCCGTGTTAAAAAAGCCCGAGGGATCGGACGCAGTCACCGAGCAAGATTTTTTGCAAGCGGGTTCAAAACAAGTCGCTGCAGGCTATTGCATTTACGGCCCGCAAACCACGCTCGTGCTCACGGTGGGCCAGGGCGTCGTCATGTTTACGCTGGATCGCGAGCAAGGCAGCTTCGTGATGACGGAAGACAATGTGCGCATCCCCGAAGACACGCAAGAATTCGCCATCAACATGAGCAATATGCGCCACTGGGCGTCGCCGGTGCGCCGCTATATCGACGAATGCCTAGAAGGCAAAGAGGGCCCGCGTGGCAAAGATTTCAACATGCGCTGGATCGCCGCGATGGTGGCCGATGTGCATCGCATCTTGACGCGCGGTGGCGTGTTCCTCTACCCTTGGGACAAACGCGAGCCCGGCAAAGCTGGCAAGCTTCGCCTCATGTACGAGGCCAACCCGATGAGCTGGCTGATAGAGCAAGCCGGTGGCGCGGCAACGAACGGTAAACAGCGCATCATGGACATTCAGCCCTCTAAGCTCCACGAGCGGGTGAGTGTGATTTTGGGCAGCAAAAACGAAGTCGAACGCGTTACCCGCTATCACAGTGACGCTGTTTGAGCAGGATATAATTTAAGGCTTAGCCGGTGTAGCTCAGTCGGTAGAGCAGCTCATTCGTAATGAGAAGGTCGGGTGTTCGATTCATCTCTCCGGCACCAATGTAAAAAGCTCTGATTCTTGCGAATCAGAGCTTTTTTTCTGCCTAAATGCTGGCTAGCTGATTGAGCCCATCGCGGCTGCAATTTGCTTTTGCATCGCAAGCTCTTGCACATTCGGCGCACTTTTGGTGTCCCAGCCAGACAGATGCTGCTCGGCCACATCGGCTAATGCCGTAATCCAAGGCTGCGAATCATTGAGACACGGTATGTAGCTGAATTCTTTGCCGCCTGCATGCAGGAAGGCTTCTTTGGCCTCCATGGAAATCTCTTCTAAGGTTTCTAAGCAATCGACGGGAAAGCCCGGACACATGACTTCGACGCTTTTGAGCCCTTTCTGAGCCAGATCAATCAAGGTGGGCTCGGTGTAAGGCTCTAGCCATTTGGCTTTGCCAAAGCGCGATTGAAAGGTAACTTTGTATTGTTCTTTGCTCAGACCTAAGCGCTCGGCAAGCAAACGAGCCGTTTTGTGGCATTCGCAGTGGTAAACATCGCCCAACTGCAAGGTGCGCTCGGGCACGCCGTGAAAGCTCATCACGAGCTGATCGGCTCGCCCGTTGGTTTGCCAATGACCGCGCACGCGTTGCACGAGCGCTTCGATAAACGCCGGGTGATCATGATAATGATTGACAAAGCGCAGCTCTGGTACGGTGCGCGTCTTGGCGGCCCAGCTATAGACCGCATCAAACACACTGGCGCTCGTGGTGCCGCTGTATTGTGGATAAAGCGGCAAGATGAGGATGCGCCTAAAGCCTTCCTCTTTCAGCGCTTGCAATTGACTTGGAATGCTCGGGTTGCCATAGCGCATGCCAAGCAACACGCGCACGCGATGGCCACGCTGCGCTAAGCTGCCCTGCAAAAGAAGCGCGTTTTTATCGCTCCAGACTTTGAGCGGCGAGCCGCCGCCTTTGCCTTCTTTGTCAGGCGCGATCCAGATGCTTTCATATTTTTTTGCAGATTTTGCGGGGCGAAAACGCAAAATAATGCCATTCAGAATCAGCCACCAAATGAGTTTAGGAATTTCGACAACGCGTTGATCGCTTAGGAACTCGCCCAAATACCTGCGCAAAGCCGGTGCGGTGGGCGCATCAGGTGTGCCAAGGTTGCAAAGCAATATTGCTGTGGTCGATTGGTATTGATTTGCGCTGCCATGGGCGTAGGAGGGTTCTTTTTGGAAGGCCATGCGTTATTCTCGCAGGGCTATGCTCCAAGTTTCAAGAATTCGCGCAATATCCTTTGATTTAGACGATACGTTGTGGCCGATTTGGCCCGTGATCGAGCGGGCTGAAAAAGCGCTGATGGCTTGGCTCACCGAGCATGCGCCGATGACGGCCGCGCTGCTTGCCTCGCCGACTGCGCTGCGCGAAATCCGGGAATACATGCACGATGTGATCTTAAAAACCAAACCCGAGATCGCGCATGATTTAAGCGCGATTCGCAAAGAATCGATTCGCTTGGCGCTTGACCGCGCCGGAGACGATCCGCTGCTGGCAGACGACGCATTTGCCGCCTTTTTTGCCGAGCGCAATCGTGTGGTCTTCTATGACGATGCCCTGCCCGCCCTTGCTGCACTTGCAAAACGCTATTGCCTTGTCTCACTGTCCAACGGGAATGCACAGCTTGATCGCGTGGGCCTCGCGCCCTATTTCAGGGCAGCAGTCAGCGCAACAGATTTTGGCGTGGCCAAACCAGACGCCAGGATATTCAATGAAGCCGCGCGACTGGCCGGCGTGCAGGCAGACGAAGTGTTGCACGTGGGCGATGATGCTGCGCTAGATGTGGTGGGAGCACTTGACGCTGGCATGCAAGCGGTTTGGCTCAATCGGCAGGATAAGCTCTGGCCGCACGAACAGCAGCCCACCTTAGAAATCGCATCGCTTGCCGAGCTGACCACCTTGCTTGGCTGCGCATGATGTATTTTTTAGAGCATTTTAGGCGTCTAGCCGTCATAGAATATGCGTGAAGCGCTCACTTTTTAATAGTATTCACATGAACATACTCGCCCCGCATTTCATAGAAACGCTGCGTCAGCTGATCGGTGCATCGTATGTTTTGACGGCGGATTCGCCCGATGCGCTGGCTGCCTACGAGCGCGATTGGCGCGGCCGGGAGCGTGGTCGCGCCTTGTGCGTGGTGCGGCCCACATCCAATGCAGAGGTTGCAGGCATCGTTCGCGCTTGCCTCGATGCACGCTCGCAAGGGCTGAATGTGAGTATCGTGCCGCAGGGCGGCAACACCGGGCTGGTGCTGGGCTCAACGCCTGATGATTCTGGCTTGCAAGTCGTTCTGAGTTTGCAGCGGATGAATCGTATTCGCAGTTTGGACGCGACGAACCTAACGATCACCGTCGAAGCGGGCTGCATTTTGCAGAATGTGCAGCAAGCGGCACGTGATGCAGGCTTTCTTTTTCCGCTCTCGCTGGCAGCTGAAGGCAGTTGCACGATCGGCGGCAATTTAGGCACGAACGCGGGCGGCACGCAGGTGCTGCGCTTTGGCAATACACGAGACCTTTGCTTAGGGCTAGAAGTCGTGACAGCACAAGGCGAACTGCTGGAAGGCCTGACGGGACTGCGCAAAGACAACACGGGCTACGATTTGCGACATTTGATGATTGGCAGCGAAGGCACGCTGGGCATTATCACGGCGGCCACCATGAAACTCGTGCCGCTGCCCGCAGCCAGCCTGACCGCTTGGGCGGCTTTGCCGAGTTTGCATGCTGCGACAGATTTCCTCGCATTGGCTCAAAAGCGCTTGGCCAGCAGCTTGACGGGCTTTGAAGTGATGGGGCGATTTGCACTCTCGCTTGTGGTGAAGCATTTTCCTCAGCAAAAGATGCCGATGTGGCCGGGCAGCAGCTCGCACGCGCCGTATTGCGTTTTGCTCGAACTCTCCGATGCAGAAAACGAATTGCATGCGCGCGCCATGCTCGAAGCTTTGATGGAGCAAGCGCTTGAACTTGAGATCATCAGCGATGCCGTAATCGCAGAAAGCATCGCTCAAGCCAAAGCGCTGTGGCACATCCGCGAGAGCATTCCACTGGCACAGGCTCAGGAAGGGCTCAATATCAAGCACGATATTTCACTTCCGATCTCAAAAATTCCTGCGTTTTGTGAGGCCACGGACGGATTGCTGCAAGCAGCTGTTTCTGGCGTGCGTTTGGTCAATTTCGGGCATGTGGGGGATGGCAATTTGCATTACAACGTGCAATGCCCGGAAGGCGCTAACGTGCAAAGATTTTTGCTCGACCATGAAGCTCAAATCAATAAAATCGTCTATGACAGCGTCCTTTCGCATGGCGGCAGCATCAGTGCTGAGCATGGTGTGGGCAGCTTGAAGCGCGATGAACTGCCGCATTACAAATCAGCCGTGGCGCTTTCGATGATGCGCAGTATTAAAAATGCGCTGGATCCGTTGGGGTTGCTCAATCCTGGACGGGTGATCTGAGATTTTTGCGCTTTTTGGCTTCTTCCGAGATCGCGCTACCTGTGCGTTTTGCTACGTGTCCCCCGGCGGCGTTGAGCTTTCATCGTCTCCGGCGAGCCGTTTTTGCCGCCTCCTCCTTTACCTCCGCAAAACACACAGGTAGCGCGATCTTGCGAACAGGGTTGGCACTCAAATAGGAACGCAAAGCCGCGCGGTCGCAGCCATTAGCGCGGTGCATCCACCGCAGCTACCATATTGGAGAAGGCGGAGAAACTTGACTGCCGAAGAGAAATAAACTTCATCGCCGCCGGGGGACATTTGCGGAGGTGGGTGCGCCGTGATGATGGCGGGTACAGCAAAAATTTCTACGAAAGTATGCCAGCGAGAATCACTCCACCTTCGCACCCGCCTTAAACCACTCGCCCACCAAAGCGCGCTCTGTATCTGTAATCTGCGTGGAATTGTTCATTGGCATTTGCTTGGTCACGACAACCTGTTGGTAGATGGCCTGAGCGTGGAGTTTGATCTGCACGGGCGAATCGAGGCGCACATTTTTCATTTGTACTTGCGCGTTATGGCATTGCAAGCAGCGAGTTTGCAGAACGGCTTGAAGCTCAGTGAACTGTGTATTTTTAATGTCTTTTGAAGCGTTAGCCGGCGTATTGATTGCGCTAAACGCTATTGATTTCGTAGCAATCGACGGTTCTGGCCGCAACGCGAAGATCACGCCCCCAAGAATAACCACGCCCACCGCCGCCCAAGGCCATGGGTTGCTCGCGCGGCCCAGATGGTAGCCGTGGCGCTGCACGAAGAATTGGCGGATCAGCGCGCCGCCGACCATCATGGCAAATAGGATGAGCCAGTTGTGCGCATGCGTGTACATGAAGCTGTAATGGTTGGAGAGCATCGCAAAGATCACGGGCAGCGTGAAGTAAGTGTTGTGGACGCTGCGCTGTTTGCCGCGTTTGCCGTGAATAGCCAATGCAGCAGAATCGTATTTCGCACCGCCTGAATTCGAGGCCATCATGGCTTCCACCACTTTTTTCTGCCCCGGAATGATCCAGAAGAATACGTTGGCGCTCATCGCCGTGGCAATAGCTGCTCCCACGAGCAAGAAGGCCGCCCTGCCCGCAAACCATTGGCAAGCGAGCCAACACATGAACGCAACGACGCCCAGCATGAGGATGCCCACGATCAACTCGCCATGTTTGCGAAAACCAAAGGCTTGGCAAACCAAGTCGTACACCATCCAAAACACCACGAGAAACGCGAGCGCCACGCTGATCGCCGCGCCCGGCTGCCAATCCATGAGGGATTTATCGATCAAATACGTGCTGGCGTTGTAGAGGTAAAGCACCGTGAACAGCGCAAAACCTGTCAGCCAAGTGGAATAGCTTTCCCAGTAAAACCAATGCAGCTTGGTGTGAATCTTTTTCGGCGCAACGAGGTATTTTTGCGGGTTATAAAAACCGCCGCCATGCACCGCCCAGATCGCACCATCGACGCCTTTTTCTAGCAAGTCAGGCGACTTGGGTTTCTCTAGATTGTTGTCCAGAAAAACAAAATAAAACGATGAGCCGATCCAAGCAATCGCGGTGATGACATGCACCCAACGCAACAGCAGATTGGCCCAATCCAGAAGATATGCTTCCATTTGGGTACTCCAATCTGCCTACCACTGCGGGCGCTGTAAGCAGAACAAGCCGCGAACTAAAAGTAGCTCCGCTGCGGCGAGACTTGATTGTATACAGGTAAGTAGCATGTTGCTGTGGTCTACATTTCTCATGCCATGCTGATGCACAGCTTGATCGCTAGCAGGGATTTCTTGAAGCCTCAAGCGCCGCCGCAGCACGCAGCTTGTCTTTCTTGCTCGGGCGCTTGCCTTTGATGCCGCCGTTGATATCTAGCCCCGTTGGCACTAGGGGCGCATCCAATGACGTTGGCTGTTCTGTGGGCTCAAAGCCCTCAATCTCTTCCAAATCAGCGGTAACACTACCCGTCAAATTCTGGCGTTTGCAAATTAGCTGCCAATGCGCTTGCACATCCAAGCTAACGAAGCTCACTGCGAGGCCGGGCAAGCCAGCGCGGCCTGTGCGGCCAATGCGATGGGTGTAATCGGTGGCTGATCGCGGCAGATCGTAATTGACGACGACGGGCAGCTCCTTGATATCCAAGCCCCTTGAGGCCAGATCAGTGGCCACGACCACGTCAATGCGCCCTGCTTTGATGTCTTGCACAACTTGGATGCGCTTGCCCTGCGTGAGCTGGCCGTGCAGCGGCTCAGCTTTCAGCCCTGCCGAGCGCAGCTTCATCGCGACTTTTTCTGCATCGTATTGGCGGGCGACAAAGACGAGTGCGCGCTCCCAATCGTTTTCGATGAAGAGTTTTTTAAAGAGCTGCGTGCGCCGGGCGGCATCCACGGCTATTCCTCGCTCCTCAATTTGCAGTTTCTCTCCTACAGTTGCCGCAATTTCTATGCGCACCGGCTCATGCAGCAAGGCCACGGCCAAAATTTCAATCTCGGCTGAGAAAGTGGCAGAGAAAAATAGGTTTTGCCGCTTCTCGGGCAAGAGCGTGAGGATGCGCTGAAGCTCCTCGTTGAAGCCCAATTCGAGCAAGCGATCCGCCTCATCGAGCACGAAGTGGCGGATCGCTTTGAAGCTCAAGGCGCGTTGATCGGCCAAATCGAGCAAACGCCCCGGCGTGGCGATCAAAATGTCAATGCCATCCCGCAAAGCAGCCATTTGCGGCTCAATATCGACACCGCCAAACGCGGCAAGCAGCTTGATTTTGCGCGGCAAGAATTTAGCGAGCTTGCGGACCATCTCATCGACCTGCACCGCCAGCTCTCGCGTAGGCACGAGAACGAGGCAACGCGGCTTGCCGGCCTGCGCAGCCTCAAAGCCGATGAGATGTTGCAGCAAAGGCAAAGCGTATGCAGCCGTCTTGCCCGAGCCTGTTTGTGCAGAGGCCAACACATCGCGCCCTTGCAAAACTGCTGGGATTGCAGCAATCTGTACAGGTGTGGCGCTCGCAAATTCCTCGCCCTGCAAAGCGCGATGAAACGAGGCTAAGACTGCTGGCTCAAAGCCAAGATTTGAAAAAGGCATAGCCTCAGTTTAAACCCGACGAAACTGCAAAAGCTGCGCTGCCACACTCGCAGCAATCACTTCAGGCTCTTTGCCCGCAATCGCTGGCAAGCCAATCGGGCAAGTCACATGCGCCAATTCTTCGCTTGTAAACCCGCGCCCTTGCCAAACTTCCAATCGATGCCGAAATGTCGCCCACTTCGTCTTGCTGCCAATCAAGCCGATAAAAGGCAGATCATTTCTCTCCCGATGCCGCTTCAAACAGGCTGCCACCACATCCAAATCCTCTGCATGCGAGAAGCTCATGATGAGCACATGGCTTTGCGGCGCGAGATCGTTTACGCCCGCTTGCACCGGCGCGGAATGCTCAGCTCGCACATTGGCGGGCAAAGCTAGAGGGAAAATCTCATCGCGGCTGTCAATCCAATGCACGCTGCACGGTAGGTTGCTAAGTGCATTCACAATCGCTTTACCGACATGCCCGCCACCAAACAGCGCAATATTTAAACGATTTAGGCCGTTAGCCGGCATAGAATCTGCGCGGAGTGCTATTACTTTAGTAGTATCTGCAGCAGCAATACCGACAAACTTCAACCACACCACACCGCCGCAGCATTGCCCCAGAGATGGCCCAAGCGCATAGCGCCGTGTCTCTTCTGCCGCCACAAAAGGCTTCACGAGTAGTAGCACGCGAGCATGAGAAATCGCATCAAACTCCAAACGCCCACCGCCGACTGTGCCTTCGATGGCATCGGTAGAAACAAGCATTGCAGCGCCCACCTCACGCGGGCTGCTTCCCTCAAAGCTCTCGATGCAGACCCAAACCGCAGGCTGAGCAATCATGCTGGCTTATCCGTTTCAATGATCAAGCAATTAGACAAACCAAACCTTAAAAAATCACGATCCATCGTCACAAAACGCAGATTTAGAGAGGTCGCCAGCGCAGCAAGATACGCGTCCGTACACATCCGAATCGGCAAGTTGGAGTGTGTCGCAAGTAGCCCATAAAGCACTGCATCCACATCCCCGCAGTTTTCGTGCGCGAACTCCACCTCTTCTGTGAGCCTAAAACGCTCGTAAATCGCGAAAGCATCTTGGAAACTAATGTGCTTGCCATAAGACATTGATGTTTGGCTCAGCACGCGCATCATGCCAAGCATGCTAGTTCGGCAGAAATGCAGCTTAAATGGAGCAGCTTGCGCACCCTGCAAAGCCGCATTTTCTTGCGCAAATCTGAAAAGCGTCTGCTCCCAGTAAGCTTTCGCCTGATGATGATGGACATGAAGAGGCTGCGCGAGCGCAATCCAAACGTTCACATCGAGTAAATCGCCACGCATTCGACTCCAAGCGGCTAGCAGCCCAACGCTGCCTTCACGAGCCTCCATCATTTCTGATTGTTCGAATCAGTGGAGCCAGAGGCCAATGGGCCGCTGCCTCTCCCATATTTCATCACGTTCAAATATTTCTCCAACTCTTCCCGATCCAAAAATTCATTGATTCCGGCACTCGTCATCAGTTCGGGGGGGAGGCTGCCTTGAAGGTGTGCTGGCACGGTAGGAATAGGAGACACAGGTCGAGGCATTCGCTTTAGTCCGGGCTGCACTGGCTGTTGCATCCCGCGCTCAATCAACTGCAACACATGATCACGTAGGCTCGTCCCCTGCATGGCAGCGCTGGCCTTTAGGCTGCGGAATAAAGGATCAGGAAAGTCAATACTGGTACGCATATTTGCATATTTATGCAAATATGCGGAATTGTCAAGTACGGTCACGCTGTTTTAAAGCCTCGCAAGCCATCAGAATCCGCTCTGGTGTGGCGGGGGCTTTGAAGGCAACGCGTTTTTTGTGGTCTGCACTGGCGCTGACTGCATCGCGAATGGCGAAGTAGCTGGAGAGCGCGAGCATCAGCGGAGGCTCGCCGACGGCTTTGCTGCGGAAGGGCGTGGGCTTTAAGTTTTGATTGTCAAACAGGCTGACTTTGAAATGCTCGGGCACATCGCTGGCCACGGGGATTTTGTAGGTGCTGGGGCCGTGGGTTAGGAATTTTCCTCGGCCACTGAATCCATCTTTAGTGGCCTTGCCTTTCAAATCCCAGACACATTCCTCCATCGTGAGCCAGCCCATGCCTTGCACATATGCGCCTTCGATTTGGCCGATATCAATGGCCGGGTTGATGCTCTGGCCTGCGTCGTGGACGATATCTACTGCTTTGAGCCAGAGCTCGCCAGTGCGCGTGTCGATTTCTACTTCGCTAACTGCTGCGCCATAGCAGAAGTAGTAAAAAGCATGGCCCATCAAGGTGTCGATGTCGTAGCCGATCTCGGGGGTCATGTAGAAACCGGCGACTGAGAGACCAACGCGATCAAGCCAGGCTTTCTTAATCAGCGCAGACCATTCCACACTGTTTTGAGCATCAAATTGGCCATTAGCCGGCATAGAACCTGCGCGACCAGCTATGAATTTGATAGTGGACGGATCGCAGTTGAGCATGCGTGCGGCCACGGGCGCGAGGCGCGCGCGCATCTGCTCGCAGGCATTCATGATCGCCGCGCCATTGATGTCTGCTCCACTCGACGCCGACGTTGCAGAAGCATTGGGCACTTTCTGCGTATCGGTCGCGGTGACGCGCACCATGCGCGCAGGAATGCCCAAGCCATCGGCGCAGACTTGCTGCATCTTGGTGTTCAGGCCTTGGCCCATTTCCGTGCCGCCGTGGTTGACGCTGACCGAGCCATCCATGTAGATGTTGAGCAGCGCACCGCCTTGATTGAGCATGGTGGCGGTGAAGCTGATGCCGAATTTGAGGGGCACGAGGGCGACGCCGCGTTTGCGGGTTTTGTTGGCGGCGTTGAACGCGTTAACTGCAATTCGCCGCTCGCGGTATTGGGATTCCGCTTCCACTTGGTTGATGACGCGATCGCCTACCCAATCTTTGATCTGCTGGCCATATTGCGTCGTCATCGTTTGCACGTTGCCTGACACCTCAGGCTCTTGGTACAGATTGATCTTGCGCACATCGAGGGCATCTTTGCCGAGCGTTTGCGCGATTTCTTCAATCACCGTTTCAATGCCAAACATGCCTTGCGGGCCGCCGAAACCGCGAAACGCTGTTGCGCTTTGGGTGTTGGTTTTGCAGCGGTGGCTGATGATATTGAGGTTAGGAAGGTAGTAGCAATTATCGATATGCAGCACGGCGCGGTTGTTCACCGGGCCGGAGTAGTCAATGGAATAACCGCAGCGAGAAGAGATCATGAAATCAACGCCCAAGATGCGGCCCTCATCGTCGAAGCCCACCGTGTAATCATGGCGAAAATCATGGCGCTTGCCAGTAATCATCATGTCGTCATCGCGGTTGACGCGAAGCTTGACCGGCTTTTGTAATTTGTGCGCAGCCAGCGCAGCCGATTGAGAGAAGATCGAAGCATTGCCCTCTTTGCCGCCAAAGCCACCACCCATGCGGCGGCAAATCACTTCCACGTCTTTGGTCGTCAGGTTCAGCGCAGCGGCAGCTTCGCGCTGGTTGCCATCGGGGTGTTGGGTTGACACGTAAAGCGTGAGTTGGTCGTCTTCGCGCGGTACGGCGTACGTGATTTGGCCTTCGAGGTAAAACTGCTCTTGCTGCCCGCAATAAGTTGAGCCGCTCAGCTTATGCGGGGCTGCGGCAATAGCCTCAGCAGGCTTGCCGCGCGTAATCGCCTTGGCGGGCATGATGTAAGAGTTCGCTTCGAGCGCTTCTTCAATCGTAAGGATGGCGGGCAGCTCTTTCACAAGCACTTTCGCATGCTTTGCAGCTTCACGTGCATACAGCATGTCTTTGGCCACGACGACGGCCACGGCTTGGCCTAAAAACTCCACTTTGCCAGCAGCCAAAAATGGATCGTCATGAATGATCGGGCCGCAGTTGTTTTCTCCAGGAATATCTTTGGCGGTGTAGACCGCCACCACGCCGTGTTGCGAGAGAATCGCAGCGCGATCAATGCCATCGCCGATCAGCTCGCCATGCGCCACGGGCGACATGATGATTGCCGCATACAGCGTACCGCGCAGCTCAGGGATATCGTCGGTATAAACTGCCGCACCCGTCACATGCAAATGCGCGGATTCGTGAACGAGATTTGTGCCTTGCTCTGCTTGGTTTGCAGGGAGCAATTGTTTAAGCGTTGTTGGAGCATTCATTACGCAGCTTCCTTCAAAACGGGCGTGGCAGATTCCATAAATTCGAGCACGAGATTGCGAGCAACGAGGGAGCGATACGCCCAAGTCGCGCGCAAGCCATCTCGCGCGGGGAAGCTCGCGGTGATCGCCACGTCAATCTCGCTGGCTTTCACGTCAAACGGCGACTTGCCTTCGAGCACGGCTTCAATTTTTGGCGCGCGACACGGCGCGGGCGCCATGCCGTTGTAGGCGAGTTTGACGTTTTTGAGTTTTCCGTTGATCAGTTCAAAGCTCATCGCCGCACAAGTGGCAGAGATGTCTTGATCGAATCGCTTGCTGATTTTGTGGGCTTTGAACTGGCTGCCTGCTTTGGGTTTGGGCAACTCAATCCCTGTAATGAATTCACCCGCTTGCAACACGCTGGCCTTCATCCCCGTATAGAAAGCATCCAGCGCCACGATGCGCTTCTTATCGCCCTTGCGCAAATGCAGTGTTGCACCGAGCGCCATCAAACAAGGCATCGTGTCGCCAATTGGCGAGCCGTTGGCGATGTTGCCAGCGAGAGTTGCCGTAGAGCGGATCGGCGGCGAGCCGAAGCGGCGCAGCACTTCCGCAAAATCAGGATAGGCCTCGCTCACGAGATGCATCACCACTTCGAGCGGAACAGCCGCGCCAATCATCCAAGCGCCAGCCGTTTCCTTCACAGCCATCAGCTCTGCCACATTGCCCAGATAGCATATATTTTCTGGCCGCACAAACTGCTTGTTGACCTGCAAACCAATCTCGGTGCTTCCTGCGAGCAACGTGGCAGCGGGAAAGTCTTTCAAATACTGCGCCACTTCATTCACCGTGGATGGCGATACAAACTCGCTGCCTTTTTTCGTGCGCACCACAGGCTGAATCACGATCTGACCTTCCAGCCCGAGTGTGGGTTGCTTATCGCGCTCAATTTCTTTGAGCAGCGCCACATCTTGGCGGTCTTCAATCTTCAACTCAGCAGCAGGGCGCTGG
>JANMDU010000148.1:0-5412 GCA_031376455.1 Variovorax sp.
ATCGCTGGCAGCAGCCTTGGGCACGCCTGCGCCCCTGAGCTGCTCAAGCAATGTTTCGACGGGTTTCTTGAGTTCGTTTGCAAACTCGGAGACTGTGGTGTTTGACATATGTGAGGGTTTCCATGATCTTTACGCTGCGGCAGCAGGGGAAGCGGGGGCAACGGTGGCAATGCTGTCGCTGCTGGCGTCGTCGGTAAACCAGTGTTCACGCGCTTTCATAATGAGCGCCTTGGCTTCATCCGCGCTCTGGCCGGTGATGTCGGTCAGCTCATCGATAGCCAGATCGGCCAAATCATCGAGCTTGTGTACACCGCCCTGCTCAAGTTTGGCAATCAACTCAGCGGATAGCGGCGCGTTGTTGAATTCAAAGTCATGCAGATTTTGGCTCACTGGCTCTGCAGATTCTTCCTTGGCGATCGCCATGGTCAACAAGGCATCTTTGGCACGAGTGCGCAGCTCATTGATGGTGTCTTCATCGAAGCCTTCCATCTCCAACATTTCTTGCAGCGGCACATAGGCCACCTCTTCAAGCGATGTAAATCCCTCGCTGATCAGCGTATCAGCGATTTCTTCATCCACATCCAGCTTGCTCATAAACAGAGCGCGAATAGAGCCTTGCTCGCCCGCTTGTTTCTCAGCAGACTCATTGGCATCCATGATGTTGATCTTCCAACCAGTCAGCTCAGAGGCTAGGCGCACATTTTGACCGCCTCGGCCAATCGCAATCGCCAGATTCTCATCATCGACCACCACATCCATCGCATGCTTTTCTTCGTCAACAACGATAGAAGACACATTCGCCGGCGCCAGCGCGCCGATCACAAATTGCGCGGGATCTTCGCTCCAAAGCACGATATCCACGCGCTCGCCACCTAATTCGTTCGTCACTGCGTTCACGCGCGAGCCACGCACACCCACGCACGTGCCAATCGGGTCAACACGTTTGTCGTTGGACAAGACAGCAATCTTGGCACGAGAGCCGCTATCACGCGCGCAGGATTTAATTTCTAGCAAGCCTTGCTCAATCTCGGGCACTTCGTTGCGAAACAGCTCTATCATGAATTCTGGCGCGCTGCGCGAAAGAATAATAGGCGCACCGCGAAGCTCCGTATTGACTTCCATGATCATGGCGCGTACGCGATCACCGGTACGCAAGTTCTCTTTCGAGATCATGTCCGAGCGCTTCAAGCGGCCTTCGACGCGCCCGCTCTCCACAATCAAGCCTTCTTTATCAGCGCGCTTAACCGTACCCACAAAAATCTTATCGCCACGGCTCATGAAATCGTTAAGCAAAATCTCGCGCTCAGCATCGCGGATTTTTTGCAAAATCACTTGCTTAGCCGCCTGAGCACCGATGCGGCCAATCGGCACAGAATCGACCTGCTCTTCAATAAAGTCACCCGGCTCAACATCAGTGACGCGATCTAACGCATCCATCAGCATTTCCTCAGCATCAGGGTTTTGCAAGCCCTGATCATCGGGCACAACGAGCCAGCGACGGAAAGTCTCGTAGTCGCCCGTCTCGCGATCCATCGTGACGCGGATTTCCACCTCGCCATGGCCTTCGTTGGCATAAATCTTTTTACTGGCCTGCGCAAGCGCTGCCTCCAGCGCGCCAAAGACGGTTTCGCTCTCCACGCTTTTTTCGCGGGAAATCGCTTCGACCAACATCAACATTTCGCGGTTCATAGGTTTTCTCCTTCGTCCAGATTTTTAAATAATTCAACGGCTCGTTAAACAGTTTTAGGCCTGCGGCCTTTGAAATCAACAATTGGTGCTAATCGAGCGTCTTTGAGTTCGTCAAGCGAAAAACCCATCACAGTCGCTGGTGCATTGAGTCTTTTCTTCGACACTTTGGCGCCCGGTTTGAGCGGCTTGGCTGCTTCGTTTTCGAGCTCAATTTGCCAGCTGCCCGCAACATTTTTGCTGAGTTTGCCTCGGAATTTTTTGCGATTCGCGCTGACAGCTTCTGCGCCATCAGCTACGCCCTTGGCTGCAACATCTGCTCCAATGGCCACCTTGAGCGTCACATCAATCATCTCTCCCTGAAACCGTTCAAAATCCCCTTCGGTCTGCAACGGCCGATCAATGCCAGGCGATGCCACTTCCAATCGTTTGTAATCTACATTTTCCACTTCAAGCACGTACTGCAATTGCCTCGTCACGCGCTCGCAATCTTCGACAGCAATAAGCTGCTCTTCTTGAGCTTCATTCAAGTCAGAAACCCAAGGATGATCAATCGTGATTCGCAGCAGCCCGCCCGCTGAGCGTTCGATCTCAACGAGTTCATAACCGAGACCCGTGACGGTTTGGCTGACTGTGGTTTGCAAATTGGCGGACATGTCTGTTCAAAAGCACACCCCTCAGTGACACCAGAACGAAAAGCGTTCGGGCATAAAAAAACGGGCGTTTGGCAAAACGCCCGTTGGGGTGTAATGCTTTGATTATAAAGGCTTTTCAGACGGTTTGTCGCTGCACAGATGAATTTACCTTGAGTGCTTCCAGCCTTGGATGCATTAGCGCAAACCACAGCGGCGGAATGGCGGCGAGCAAGATACTGCCGGCATAGCCTGTAGGCAAACGCGGGCCGTGGGGGGTGTCTTGCAGCGTGGCATAAGGCTTCCAAGCGTGCATATGATGATCAGAATGGCGCTGTAGGTTAACCAGCAGACTGTTGGTGATGATGTGATCGGCATTCCAAGCGTGCATTTGGCCGAAAGCTTCTCGCTTGCTACCGTCTGCATTGCGCTGCAAGCCGTAGTGCTCAATGTAGTTAACCAGCTCTAAAAGAATGAACGCGACCACAGACTGCAGCAACAGAAAAACTCCTATTTTCATAGCACTCTGCGCAGATTCTATGCCGGCTAGCGAGCTAAAAAGCATAAAAAAAGGCATGCAAATCATGCCCACCGATGCAATCGCGCTCCACAACAGCGGGCTATTGTGCCAATGGCTGCGCATTTGCTTGATGCGCAGCGCCTCCAAACGCCAGCCGCTCATGAAGCCGCCGAACAAGGTACGCGGTAAAAAGCGATAAAAACTCTCGCCGTAGCGCGATGTAGCTGGATCATCAAACGTGGCAGCGCGAGGATGGTGGCCGCGGTAGTGCTCCACCATGAAGTGCCCATAGCACACGGTTGTCATCAACAACCAACCGCAGAATCGATCTATTCTTGATTTGCTGTGCCCGAGCTCATGTGCAAAAGTAATGCCCTGCGCCCCAGTCACGTAGCCCACAGAGAAAGCAACGCCTAAAACGACCAGCCATTCAGAATTGGCCGCAGCATAGGCACCCAGAGCAATCAGTCCGATTTGAAGCACGACATAAAGCCGCAACACCCACTGAAAATACCCCCTCGCATCAGCATCGGCTACGGGCGCTGGCGAGCTTTTTGGCATCACGGTCTCCAGAAGCGCGAAGCTGAGCCACACAATCAGCGTGGAAAAAAAGGCGTTTTGCGGTGCCACGATCAGCCCCACAGCGCTTAGCGCAGGCAGGATCAAAGCAAGAAGAAACCGAAGATCTGAAATTCTCATTGTCAGAAGATGCCACAAGTCGAAGAGCGACGGAAGGGTGATTGTCCTAGGAGTTAAGCCGCTTGCTGCAGTTCAGTCCGCCGCTCTGCGCAAAGTGTTCATCACTGGCGTGTTGAGCACCTCTCTCAAACCCCACCAACCCGCCGCGAGAGCCAAAAGTGCGCCTAAAACACCCGAGACAGGAATAACCCAAACTGCCGCCGTCCAGGTGAACTCAAACACATATTTCGCCAAAGCCCAGCCAACGGCCACGGCCACGATGCTAGCAAGCACGCCTGCAAGCATGCCCACCCCCGCCAGCTCAGCGCGCTGCACTTGCCGCAAAAGCTGACTTCGTGCCCCCACAGCGCGGAGAATCGCAAATTCTCGTGTGCGCGCATCACGCGTAGCCGTCACGGCGGCAAAAAGCACGACCAGTCCCGCGAGCAGCGTGAAGCCAAAAAGAAACTCCACAGCCCGAATCACCTGATCGAGCACGCGCTGAACTTGATTGATCGTGAGGCTCATGTCCACATTCGTCACATTGGGGAATTGGCGCACCAGCGCGTTGTCAAAGCCTTTGACTTCTGGCGCTTTAAAGGCGCTCATGTAGGTGGCGGGCACTTCAGGCAGCTGGCTCACGGTGTACATCACAAAAAAGTTCGCTCGCATGCTGCCCCAATCGACCTTGCGCAAGCTAGTGATTTTGCTAGTGACTTGGATGCCGCCAATTTCAAACGTGAGCGAATCGCCCAGTTTGAGGCCTAGGTCTTTCGCAATGCCCTCTTCCACACTGACGGCGTCTTTTTCTTCTTCCGTCCACTTTCCAGATGACACCACGTTATGAATCGGCTGCTTGGCCGCATGTGAGAGATTGAATTCTCTGTCCACCAAGCGCTTCGCACGATCATCTTTGAAGTCTTCTGGCATCGTGGCTTTGCCGTTGATCGCCACCAAGCGCCCGCGAATCATCGGAAAATAATCGTATTTCTTCACGCCTTGCGCTTCAATATTTTTCACAAAATCCGCGCCCTGCTCCGGCATGATGTTGATCACAAAACGATTCGGCGCATCCGGCGGCGTGGCTTTGCGCCAGCTCGAAATCAAATCTGTACGCAGCAAAACGAGCAACACCAAAGCCAGCAAACCCACCGCCAGGCTACTTACCTGCACCACCGCATAAGCTGGCCGCGCAGAAATCTGCCGCGTGGCCAAAATCAGCCAACGCGGTGCGGTTTGCTCGTTCACGCTTTTTCTCAAAAGACGGACGGCGACGTAGCTAAGACCTGCGAAGATCAAAACCGCCACCAAAAATCCACCCACAGCGATCCCTCCCAGCAACACATCGCGGCTGGCCGCCATGAGCAGCGCTGCAAAGCCGGCGATGCCCAGCAACAACACGCCGCCTGATGTCGCTTTCAAACCACCCACATCACGCCGAATCACGCGCAGCGGCGGCACTTGCGCCAACTGCAACACAGGCGGCAAACCAAACGCTGCCAGCAGCGTCAGCCCCATGCCCAGGCCAAACAAGACGGGCCAAATCGAGGGCGCAGGCAATGCAGATTCCACCAGCCCTGCAAGCAACAATACAAATCCAAAATGCACCGCAAACCCGAGCAAAACGCCCAAGCCGCTCGCCACCATCCCGACAATTGCAAACTCCAATACATAGCTGGCCGCCATGCTCCGCTGTGAGACGCCCAGCACGCGCAGCATCGCGCATTGATCCAAATGCCGCGCCGCAAAGCCTCGCGCTGCGATGGCTACAGCCACTGCGCTCAATAGCGCCGAAAGCAGCGCCACCAAATTCAAAAATTTCTCCGCACGATTCAAAGTGCTGCTCATCTCAGGCCGCCCGCCTTCCAGCGATTCGAGCCGCAGCCCGCGAAACTC
>JANMDU010000008.1:0-22884 GCA_031376455.1 Variovorax sp.
AACGACCAGTCCGCCTTACCTGCGCGGGTTGGATACTTTACAATTCGACAGGCACAAGTTCAACACACGGGAATCGTTTGTCTCCTTACTGACTTGGACCCATCGGGAAATGGCGGCTTTGCTCAATGTCCCCCAGATACCAGCCCACCTAATCCCTTCTACTCCATCCGTTTGAATAACGAATGGCAATTTTACAAGGAGGATTAGGCAACGCTGTCAATCAGGGTTTCGGCGACGGTGCGCTGGTACACGGCTGCCGAACTATTCGCCGGTTGAGCGGCGAGTGCGGTGATATTTGGATCAGAGATAACAACACACAATGGCAGGTGGCGCTACGTCAGTGCCACCTGCCATTGTGTGATGATCCCAAGTCATACCTGCACAACGCCCTACAAAATAGCCAGCCAATGCTTCGGCTAATTTTCGCCCAGCAACGCCATCAACTGGATAGTGCACGCCAGCATAGACACGATTTTCTGCGACGTTACGGGAAAGCCTTTGAAGCTCAATCACCGCAGGGTCAGTATCTGGCAGGCCACACAAACGCTGAAATACGCGTGCAAATATGAAAGCCTCAGTCGCGTGGCCGCTCGGGTAAGCTGACCATCCCGGCGTCATCAAAATCGGGCGTACCAACGGTGAATACTCTACAGGCCTAGGCACTGCAAAAACATGCTTGATGCGATGCACTTGTTGCATTGCAAAATTAATCGCTAAATTCATGAGCTCCCAAGTCCATTTCGTGCGCCATGGAGAAATCGGCAAGATAGACGACCAAAATGCAACTTGTGGCGGTGCTTGCACTAATATTTCCGCTTCTCGTGAGCGGCGTAGATCAGCTCTTGAATAAGCTAATGTCAATTTCAACTGTTCATCAAAAACACTGCGCTCAGGCCGCTCAATGCTGAAAATAGGCCGCTCTTGGCAGACACAAGTGCCGTTATCTTTTGTAAAGTCAACATGCTGAATCACCAGCACGGGTGGATTGAATTTGATAGCGCTGACATCGTGATGTAGGCCTTGCGCCAAGCACTGCAAGGCGATGTGTGTTCGTACTGTGCTGTCCCAACGCTCTAAGTGCGAAGGTTGATTTGCATTAGGGAGCTGTTTTGCCTCGTAGCCTGAGCTGGCTTTGCCAATTCGACTGTTTAAATCTTTGGCTATTCCAGCTCTGGCCGCATCGTTAATCATGGCATCTGCAACAAGTGGGTTGCCGAGCATCCCTACCAAACTTGTCATGGCCGCTGGCGAGTAGCCCAGACCGCCTGTGCCACCTGTGCCACCTGTACCACCTGTACCACCTGTACCGCCAGTGCCTCCAGTGCCTCCAGTGCCTCCAGTGCCGCCTGTCCCCCCAGTTCCGCCAGTTAAATCAGACATCTTCGTCTCCTTTGTCTTACCGATTAAGAAAGCCCTGCCTCAATCAGAGCGCGTTGATAGGTATCTCGAAAATTACTGTCACGCCCAGGGTAACGGGCGAAGAAACTAGCTATCGAAGAGTTGGGTTCAATAATTTTGAGCTGCCGGATCACTTCAGTGGCTTGCTTGTGATGCCCTTGAAGCGATAACGCCGCTGCCAACACGCGGTAACTTGCGCTGTGCGTTCGATTCACTCGAATTGATTGCTGGCATAAAGCTATCGCACGCTCATAATTCCCAGATGCTAGATACGGTAGAGCAGCTAGGGATTCAATGTAATAGCGCATTGGGTGCAATGGTGACAACGCAAGTGCTTGTTCAGCAGCGTGCGCTCCTTCATCGCCACGATCAGTCCAAGTCAATAAGGTTGCTTTATTGAGCCAAGCTAGACATTCGTTTGGATTCAGATCTAGAGCTTGTTGGTATTTTGATTCTGCTGTCGTAAAGTCTGACGCAAAAAAAGCGTCAATCAGTCCAGAAATAGTAAGACCAAAAGAATTGTTGGGTTCAAGTTCCAAAGCTCGATCAAGCAAAGTCTTAGCTTGAATATGAGCTGTAGCACTATCTTGGATTAAGCCACGGTTAGCTTTAATTGCAATCCACTGCGCCAGCCAGATCGCAGGCTCTGCCGCGCGAGGATGGCGTTCCATGATGTGACGCAATGCTGATTCACCTGCTGCATTGTCCTGCGGCATTGAGCGGTGTATTCCTGCAACGCCCATCAGATACAAAGAATAACTCGATAAAGTAGGCAGTGGTTTGGTAAGCGAGGACTTGAGCTGCTCGTCAATAATGGCATTTATAACTTGCTCAGCGATTTGACCGCA
This sequence comes from Variovorax sp., assembly GCA_031376455.1. Classification (GTDB taxonomy): domain Bacteria; phylum Pseudomonadota; class Gammaproteobacteria; order Burkholderiales; family Burkholderiaceae_C; genus JANMDU01. The sequence continues at coordinate 2,247 of JANMDU010000008.1, forward strand.
CGCCATGCTGTCAGCGTCAAATAAATCAGCTACCTTGCCATTTACCCGACTCGCCAGCATGACGACACGGTTGCTGGCTTCAGACAACTCCAGACTGATAACAAGCTTTTCGTTAAAAACGGAAAAATTACCTCTGAGTACATAATCAGCGCCTAGCAATGCCTTGAAGTCAGAGCTTGCATGGTTGCCGTCTCTTAAAGCTGCCGTTGAAAAGCGTGACAGCACTCGTAAAGTATTGCTCCTAACCAACCTTGATATAACACCATCTGCTATCAGATCACCAAGAACTATCTGCTCGGTCTGAGCTGAATGCAATCCAAATGGAATGATTGCAAGAGTCGGTTTGAGATTGTCGCCATAGTCGTCTATTTTGTTCAGGATTGGTTTTGCGCCTACCTCCCCCACCCGATACACCCTCTGCGGCTCGCTCAAGTGCTTCAAATAGCACTCGCCCATATCCTCAATCTCGCCATCTAAGCTATCCGTCAGATGATCGCGCACTTCGGGGGTGACGATGATTTCTCCGGGGCCGGCGAGTGTGGTGATGCGGGCGGCTAGGTTGACGCCGTGGCCATAGAGGTCGTGGGCATCGCGGCGGGCCTGGGTCTGGTGGATGCCGATGCGCAGGTGCATTTGGCGCTCAGGTGCGTAGCCTTGGTTGCCTTCGGATGCTATCTTTTGCATAGCATTTGCCGCAGCAACTGCGCCGGGTGCAGCCTGAAATTGCATCATCAGGCCATCGCCCATGCTTTTAATGACTTCGCCGCCATGCGCGGGCGCAATGCGGCTGCGCACAGCAGTTGCAAATTGGCTCCAGCGGGTAATGGCGTTGTCTTCATCGTGCTCCATCCAGCGGACGGATTCGACGACATCGCACACCAAGACCACGCGCTGCGTGCGCGGGCTTAAGGCTTCAATGTCAAAGGCGGCGGGGCTGCAAGGCTCTGCTGCGCATAGCGATTCCGTGTTGTTGCTGTTATGGGTGCTCATGCTAGGGGCAGCGCGATGATGTGTCGTCCCTCATTCTGTGGAGGAAACGCTTGCAAAGCCAGCATTTTGTTGTGCTCTGATACGTCTTGTGGCTTTTTAGTGATTAAGCACTCTTTTCTCATCAGAACTGATGAAGCGTGAATGGCCGTTTGCGGGGTTTATTTCTGCCGCAGCGTTTGAATTTAATGGATGAACCGATTGCTGCAATCAAGCCAGTGCTTGCAAGCCCTTGCTGTCCACCAAACTCAGCAGCTTAAGGGCCATCCCGTTAGGATGCTTAATGCCGCGCTCCCATTGCTGGATCGTAGAAGGGCTGGTGTTGAGATAAGCAGCAAACACGGCTTGGCTGGCTTTGAAGCGCAGGCGAATCCCTTTAATCTGATCAGCGTTGTTGTCTTGCACGGGTGGCAAACATAGCGCATCGAACTCACGCATGGTGGTCAAATCCATCACGCCCGCTTTGTGCAGGCCAGCTGCTGTGCTGTGCAGCACATCCATCAGTTTGTCATGCTTCATCATCACCGTCCTCTTTGACTTCATACAGTTCATGTGCAACCAAGGCCTTTTACTCATACCGCAACGCCTGAATAGGCAGCAGCTTAGAGGCGCGGCGGGCGGGGTAGAAGCCGAAGAAAACACCGACTAAGGCTGAAAAACCTACTGCTAGGAAGATGGAGGCGGCTGTCATGCTGACTTGCCAGCCTGCGAAGTAGCCCACGGCCCACGTGGCGATTGCGCCGATGGCAACGCCAATCGCGCCGCCGATGATGGAGAGCGTCACTGCTTCGATCAGAAATTGGGCGAGTATGTCTCGCCCCCTAGCGCCGACTGCCATGCGCAGGCCGATTTCGCGGGTGCGCTCGGTAACGCTGACCAGCATGATGTTCATGATGCCGATGCCGCCGATGATGAGGCTGATGCCGGCTACGGCGGCGAGCAGGAGCGTCATAATGCGGCTGCTGGCCTCTTGCGCTTGCAGCATTTCGGTGAGGTTGCGCACGCTGAATGGATCATCCGCGCCGGGCTGCACTTTGAAGCGCTGGCGCAGCAGCTCTTTGATGTTGTCTTCCGCCACTTTCATGCTCTGGCCTTCTTTGACCTTGACGCTGATCGAGCCAATGCGCTTGATCTTGCCGGGGCTGCCGCCTTGGATGCGGTTGCGATACGTGGAAATCGGCACGATCACCACATCGTCTTGATCTTGGCCTAGCGAATTTTGCCCCTTAGTGGCGAGCACGCCAATGATCGTTACAGGCACTTTTTTGACGCGGATGGTTTGATCAATCGGATCGGCATCGCCAAAAAGCTGCGTGGCCACAGTGGTGCCGATGATCGCCACTTTCGCCGAGCCTTGGATTTCTGCCGCTTCAAACAAGCGGCCGCTGGTGATGCCCCAATCGCGCGCTTCCATGTAATCGTTGTTCGTGCCGAAGATGGAGCTGCTCCAATTGGTGTTGCCAAACACGAGCTGCGCGCCGGTGCGCATGCTGGGCGCTGCCACTTGTACTTCAGGCACGTCTTTCGCAATGGCCAGTGCGTCTTCTTCACTGAGCGCTTGGCCAGTCTGCGCCCCAAGCCGCACGCCGCCCGCCGTGAGCCCGCCGGGGATCACCAGCATCACATTACTGCCCAGCCCTTTGAGCTGCTCCTGCACCCGATTCGTCGCGCCCTGCCCCACAGCAATCATCGTGATCACCGCGCCCACGCCAATGATGATGCCCAGCATGGTGAGCATGCTCCTGAGCTTGTTGGAAGCCAATGCTCTGAGGGCGGAACGCAAGGCGGCGAGGGTGTTCATGTTGGCAAGTCTAACGCCTTGCCGACGAAAAAGCATGCGCTTTGCACAGCTTCACACGGGCTGGATACGAGCAGCTCACAGGCTGCAAACGGCCACGGAATAGCGTAAGAATCGCGTTACCATTGCTTTATGACTCTGCCCAATACCCCGCCCCTACTGTTGCCGCCCGATGCACCCCAGCGCTTGACTCTGCATAACGAAGTGCATGCACGACCAGCAGCTCGCCTGCGTATGCCGGCCTTGATTGTGTATGTGGCCGTGCTCAATGCGGGTGTCTCGCGTAGCCAAGAATGCGAGCATCTGCGTCGCCTGCCGGGCCTGCAAAACTTGACCGAAGCTCAGATGGCAGACAATTTTCTGCGCATGCGCTTTGATGGCTATACCGTGAAATGGGAACGCCACACGGAATACACCCGTTATTCCATCGTGCAGCCGCTGCCAGACGAGGCCAATTTAGCGCCTATCGACGCGGATCCACTCATCTCTCCCGCGACAGCGCGAGCTACGGTCAATTTAAGTGCGCAGTGGGTCGTGCCTGCCGAATGGCTGAGCCAAATCCCGGGGCAAACCATCGCTGCCATTCAAATGGCGATGGTGACATCGAAGTTAGACGACCACGCCGAGCTCATGTCGCGAGCGCAGCGTTGGTTTGGCAGCAAGGCCGTGTTGGCCTCTCAAATCGGCTCGGGTAAGTCTTGGGCTGTCACTGAGCTGCTTGTTGGGAAAGATCGGTTTGAGCGCATTCTTGTGATTGCCGATCCCGAAATCAGCGAAGGCCGCGCGGGCCGCCTGTCGCATCGGCTGCTCGAGATGGAGACGTATCGCCTGATGGCTTTGCGCGGCCTTACCGTCGCCAAAGAAATGAGCCCATTGCTCAATGACGGAGAGAGGGCTTTGTCGGAGATCACAGCGCATTTGGATGGAAAAAGCGAATCTGATCAAGAGTTGCTCGACAAGCTTGTGGCGCTAGCTGCCAGCGTCGAGCGGGCCACGGCAACGCATGGCTATCGCTTCTCGGCAACCCGCGCCTATGCAGCCATCGTGAGCACCCGAATCGCCGAGCTCAGGGAGCAAAGCATTTTTGGCGTGCAACCGATTGGTGGCTACTTAGAGCACCGCTTTTCTCCGGCGATTGCCACCGTCGTGGCCACGGAGCAGCGCTTGGCTGCGCTATCGGAGCGGATCGCCCGCGCCAGTGCGTTGCTGCGCACGCGCGTGGATATCGTCACCGAGCTGCAAAATAAGCAGTTGCTTGAAAAGCTGACACGCGGCCAAGAGCTGCAGCTTCGCTTGCAAACGACCGTGGAAGGTCTCTCGATTGCGGCGATTTCTTATTACGTCGTCAATCTTCTTGTGTATGTGAGTAAGGCGCTCAAAGGCTTTGGCTTGGCCGTCAATCCAGATATTGCTGCTGGCGTGTTGACGCCGTTTGTGCTGCTGGCCGTGTGGCGAGGCACGCGCTATGTGCGCAATCGATTGCAAGATCCAGAGCATCCCTAACAGCAGTGCCTATTTAGGTTGCAGACTCAGCTCTGCGCTAAAGCTGCTGGGCGACATTTGTAAAGGCCGATACTGCACAGCCGCCCAGCCTTCGCTCATATCTCGGTAGCGTCGGCTCCAAACCAAGCCGCTCTGACCGGTTTGATACATGAAGCCGCTTTTTTCTAGATCGGATAAATCGAAAACGTTTCGAAGGCTGGCGGCGTGGCGGTTTTGGTAAGGGCTTTTTTCATTGAGCCAGTATTGGCCGACGTTCACCGTCCATGGGTCGCCGCCGGTAGGCACCGTGACATCAAAATATTTGGCCAGCGGCGCGACATTGCCAAAGGGGCGATGGATGGAGCGAGCCATATGGGCTGTGCCCCAATTCCAAGCCTTCACATCTGTGCCTTGAGTAGCTTGGATTTTGTCGAGCGCTCTCGCTAATGCTGCCGATGAAACTTCTGCACAGCTTTGCGGGGCGCACCAATAGGCGCTTACCGCTGGATCACTGCCCAGCATCACTTGCTCCACCACGCCACGGAAATGGCGCTTGCCATAAAGCCGATTGAATTTCTCTTCGCCGAGTTTTGGCGTGACGATGCCTCTGGCCAATTCGTCGGCCCAAGCCGCGAAGATCAGCGGCGCTGCGCTGGATGCTTTCATGTCGCCATCAAAGCCCTTGAATTGCTCAAACGCTGCCGCAGCGAGCGGATGCTTAACTGAAGTTTTTAATAGCACGGGAACCAAGCGCAATGCCGGCGAGGAGACGGTATCTGCATGAATTCGCTGCATGCTGGCCATATCGTGCTTCTGGGTGGCAGTCAGCAGCGCCTCTATCCTTTCAAAGCGCTCAGGCGTCGCCCAATCTTGCCCCATGAAGTGCGGGAAATCAGGCGCGTGGATGCGCTGATTGGCGGTGGAGATCCAGCCTTTTTTGCCATCGTCGGATGGGTTTTGCGCATAAGGCACATAGCCGGTCCAATCGTATTTGGCTTCCCAGCCGGGCGCTGGAGCGATGCCGCGAATATCATTGTCTGGCTTGCGGACGGGGAATTTGCCAATCGCTTTGAAGGCAATCGTGCCCGCGCTATCAGCGGCGACGACGTTTTGCATCGGAGAGTGATAGTCCGCATAAGCGGCTAGCAGTTCGGCCACGCTCTTGGCTTTTTGGGAATTCCAGCCAGCGACGGTGGTGCGGTTATCTGCATCCAGCGCGCTCCAGCGCAGCGAGATGGCAAATTTTTGCTTGTCAACCGTCTCAGCGTATTGCGATTGCGCATCGCTCACCACTGGGCCATGGCGCGTGGCGCGATAGGTGTAGCTTACCGATGCCGAACCTTTGACGGGGATGCTCTCGGTGCGCGTTTCGAAATCTCGCCAACCCTCGGGTGTTTGGTATTGTGCAGGATTGCTCGGATTGATGCGTTCAATATAAAGATCTTGCACATCGGGCCCCGTATTCGTGAAGCCCCAAGCCACTTGGCGCGTGCGCCCAAGCACGATGAACGGCAGGCCTGGCAAGCTTGCGCCGATCACATCCATGCCGGAGGCTTTAGATTGCATCCGCGTGAAATACCAAATCGCGGGAGCGCCTAGCCCGAGATGCGGATCGTTGGCCAGTAAGGGCTTACCGCTGGTACTGTTGCTGCCAGACACGACCCAATTGTTGCTGCCCTTGCCTTCGATATTGCCCGCATCCCGCGCGAGAGTGGCTAAATCGGCTGGCGCCACGAGAAATGGGTTTTTGAAGGTATTTTTTAGATCAAATGAGGCAATAGCCGTCATAGAATCTGCGCGGAGTGCTACATTTTTAGTAGCATCTTTATACACACCCAAATCACGATACAACGCGGAAAAATCCACTTTGGAGGCAGTCTGCTCGCCCGGATACGCTGGGAAAAGCTGCCAAAGCTGAGCCGTAGGCACTTTTTGCGCCGCAGACAGCCGCGCGAACTCCACGCCCCAATTGCCACCCAAATCTAGCGCCATCATCAAGCTCCAGCCCAAGCTGTCTGTAGGCTGCCAAAGCGCGGGCTTGATGCCCAACACATGAAATTCTGGCGGTAGCGCTTGTGTGGAGCTGGCGTGAAAACCGTTGATGCCGTCTGTGTAGGCTTTCAAAATCGCTCGGTTTTCTGCCGGCAGCGCGTCGAATTGCTTTTGCGCCGCGCGGATGATGCCTAGGCTGCGCATGAGCTGATCCGTCTCCAGCGTCGCCGCGCCAAATACTTCGCTGAGCAAGCCGTGCATCACGCGCCGATTCGTCTCCAACTGCCAGCTGCGCTCCTGGGCATGGGTGTAGCCGAGCGCAAACGCAGCATCGGTGTCGGTTTGCGCAAAAATATGCGTCACGTCTGAAACATCGCGCTTGATTTGCACACTTTGCTGCAATCCAGTGGCCTGCAAAGTGCCGCTGAATTGCGGAAAACTTCGCCAAATATAAATCGCAACGACAATCATTGCCAAGGCCAGCACGAGCAACAAACCCGCTCCTATTCTTTTCATCCAGCGCATCATGTGTCTCCTATTCTGATCGCTCATTATCGCGAGATGCGAAGCACGTCTTGCTTCGTACGGCGCTTTCTTCAAGGCGCGCACAACACGTCAAATTTCGAGCGTTTGAGCCATTCGGTTTGGCATCTTTTGCTCATGCAAAATAGCAGATATCGTTCTTAAGTCCATGATTAAATTGTAAATTTACAACATAAACCTTACTGAAATGCGGTAAAAACTTGCGTTCTATGGCGCTCTCAATTATGGTGAGTAAAGCTTCAAAATAAAGTTTGTTGGAATGAACAATATGCATCACTCAATTTGGCGGCTAGCTCTATGAGTTGGCTCAAATCAGCAACCTCTTCCCTTTGGGGCACCGTTGGCATCTTGCCTTCCGAAGCGCAGCTTGAGGAGCGGACAGAAGAAATCAGGCAAGCCATGATCAGCATACTCGGCGAATCTGGCTCTCTGGCTTATCCCGCTTTGCGTCGACGGTTAATGTTTGCAGCCAACAAAGAAGCGCTATGGTATCTGCGCAGCGAATGGATGGGCGCTTTGTCTACGCTGTACGGCGAGCGCGTAGCAGCGGTGCATTTGCGCAGCACCAATATTCAGTTTGAAGGCATACTGACCAAGGGCATGAGTTCGCGACCCAGCCCGCTGTCAACCATCAAATGATTTGATAGCAGGCAGTTTTTTATTCGCTCGAATCAAAGCCAAGTTGTGAAATCTTGAGCATCCACGCGTGTCGTGGCAAACGTGTTCACCAATGCGCTTTCATCGGCATAGCCCAAGCTCATGCCGCACACCAACATTTCATTCTCGTGAGCGCCAAGCAGCGGCAAAATGATTTTTGAAAAGCCATTCCAAGCCGCTTGAGGGCAAGTATGCAAACCTTGCGCACGCGCTGCCACCATCAGGCTTTGTAAAAACATACCGTAATCGAGCAAGCTGCCTCGCCCCATCACTTTGTCGATGGTAAACATCAAGCCCACTGGCGCATCAAACAGCTTGAAATTGCGCTGATGCTGCGCATGCATGGCCGCTTTGTCGCCCTTGCCGATCCCCAGCACACCATACAAACCAAAGCCGCATTCGCGGCGGCGATCGATATAGGGCGAGACCCATTTTTCGGGGTAATAGTCATACGCTTCTGAGTATTCTTTGGCAAGCTCCGGGTTGGCAGCGATGGTGTCATGGGCTGCGCAGACTTTTTGCACAAGTTCATCACGCTTTGCGCCTTGCAACACATACACCTTCCAAGGCTGCGTGTTCGTGCCGCTGGGTGCGCGGGCAGCGATTTGCAGAATGTGCTCGATTTTTTCTTTTTCTACGAGCTTGGGCATAAATGCGCGGTTGGAATAGCGGCTCAGGATAGCGGTATCTACGCTAGCTGCGTCGGCAATACGGGTGGAGGCTTGTGGCGTGCTCAGGAGTTCGTTGATTTTCATAATTTCTTATTCAGAGAGTTTTAAACATTTCAATGTGCGCGATGCCCACTTCGTCAAACGGCTCGCCGCGTTCTAGGAAACCAGATTTTGCATAAAAACCGGCTGCGCTGCGCTGGGCATGGAGGATGACTTCTTGATCTCCCCGAGCCTTGGCTTTTGCGACCAAGGCACTGAGCACTTGCCGACCAAGGTTGCTACCGCGCAGCACGCGCTTGGAGGCCATGCGGCCAATTTTTCCCACGCCGGGCGAGGCAATCAGCAAGCGGCCAGTAGCCAGCGGCATATCAAGCCGGTTGTACACGACGGCATGGACGGCGCTTTTATCGGCCTCATCCCATTCGTCTTCTCGCGCAATGCCCTGCTCTTCGACAAACACTTCCGTGCGTACTCTTGAGGCATCGCGCTCCAGCTCTTGCCAGCTGCCTACATGCACGCGCGTCATCGCCTCGCCTTTTTCAAAGCTTTCAATCAAGCTGCGCAGGCTTGTCGGCACGCGGCGCGAGGTCTGCGTGGCCGGATCGGCGTAAACGTAAAGCAACTCACCGCTCACCAGCAGCTTGTCGCCACGAAAAATCGCGGCATCCATGGGCATCGAAGAATTGCCAATTTTTGCGCAGCGCATGCCAATATCAAGCGTGTCGTCATACCGCGCTGAGGCGTTGTATTCCAGCGTGGCTTTTTTGACGTAAAGATCGCCGCCGAGTTGGTGCATCGCCTCTTCATACGGCAAAGCCAAGGCGCGCCAATAGTCTGCGACCGCAGTATCAAAATACATCAAGTAATGACCGTTGAACACGATCTTTTGCATGTCCACCTCGGCCCAGCGCACGCGCAGGCGGTGGAAAAATCTAAATTCTTGTCGGTTCATAAATTGAAAACTCGTTTTAAGGCGTGCGCAGCGTCCTGATGAAACTGCCGCGCTTCGGGAAGGATGCGCCCCATTTTGATGAATTCATGCGTCACACCGCGATAAATTTCGAGGTTAACCGTCACACCCGCGACTCGCAGCGCATCGGCATATTGCAAGCCTTCGTCGTAGAGCGGATCGCATTCGGCCAAGACGAGAAACAGTGGCGCTAAATCATTGAAACTCTCAGCATTTAAGGGTGAAAATTGCCAATTGCCGGCGTATTCTCTGCGCAGAGTGCTATCATTAAAATAGCGAATATGTGATTCTTCCAGCACATAGCCGTTTGCATATTGAAGCCGTGATTCGCTGATCTGCTCGGTGAGTGTGCCGGGATAGATGAGCAATTGCAGCGAGAGCGGCTCTCCAGCATCGCGCGCCATGAGCGCGCACACCGCTGCGAGCTTGCCACCCGCGCTGTCGCCGCCCACAGCGATACGCTCTGCATCCAAGCCAAGCGCATTTACCTCAGAGCGCAGCCAAAGATAAGCATCCCAAGCATCGTTTTGCGCAGCGGGAAACGGATGCTCTGGCGCGAGCCGGTAATCCACAGAAACCACCGCAGCACCGGAAAGCCGAGACAGTTCGCGGCACAAAATGTCGTGCGTTTGGATGCTGCCCATGACAAAGCCACCGCCGTGAAAGAACAACAGCACGGGTAACTTTTCCAACGACGGTGCGTAGATGCGCACGGGAATTTGCGCCCCGTCTCGGCTCGTAAAACTCAGATCCTCGACGCGTGCCAGATGCGCCTTAGGCACTTCCAGCACATCTGCTCCTTTAGCGTAAGCCTCACGCGCCTGCGCGGGCGTGAGCTTGTGCAGCGGTGTGTAAACATGCTTCGCTTTTGCTCGCGTCATGCGCGTGAGCACGCCTTGCATGGCGGGCGTTAGCGCAGCAGGCAGCGGAATGTTCTGCAAAGGCACGCTTATTTGAAACTCACGCCGACCGGTTTCGCGCCCGGCAAACCAGAATAAGTCACCGTGACTTTCATGCCAGCTTTGGTGGGCACAAGCGGAGAAAACGAGCCCAAGCTAATCAACTGTCCTACTTTCATGGCCTGCCCTACGTTATCTTTGGCCAAAGCTTGCGCCAGCCAAACGACAGCATTCAAAGGATGCTCCAAGATATCTGAGCCTTTGCCGCCGCCCAAGTTTGCGCCCGTAGCATCCGTCATCGTCACCTGCATATCGCGCAGCGCATCGAGCATTTGGTATTTCTCGGCGCGCATCAACGGCGCAGCAATCGGCTGCCCGAGCACGCCCAACCGCGCTCCCACATTGATCGCACTGATGGCCGCACCATTCAAGCGAGGCGGCGCTTGCACGACGAGGTCAGGCAGTTCAATGAAAGGAATAATCTGATCAATCGCGTTCAACACATCCATCGGCGTTTTGGCCGAATTGATCGCCTCGCTGCTCACGCGCACGAGCATGTCGGCCTCAAACAAGGCGCGTGCGCCGAAGGCTGCGTCCACGCTCGCGCCATCACTCAGCAGCATATTTTCATAGAGCTTGCCCCACACGGGCTGCGTCGCGTTAAAGCGTTTTTGCACGGCAGGATTGGTCAAGCCAGCTTTGTAGCCCACTAATTTGTTGCCCTGCTTTTCCATCAGCGCGGTAAGTTTGTTGCGACTGCAATCGCCGTCTGCATCTGTCAAGCCTTCAGGATTGGCAGCAGGCGTTTTGGCCGTGTAGCTGGCCAGCAAAACAGCCACTTCAGCATCGCTCATGCAGGCAGCTTGCGCGGGCAGCGTGATTGTCGCCAAGGCTACAGCTCCAAAAGCGACACCTGCCAGATAAGTTTTAGAAAAGCGCATCGCAAGCTCCTTTAGTTGTAAAGTCTTTTGATCGTAATCTCAGTTTGGTAAAAATTCATCATGGCTTACATCTACTACATCACCCACATTCAGTTTGATCATGGTGCGATTTCCACGCTCAAAGCCGAATGCGAGCGCGTGGGCATCCAGCGCCCGATGATCGTGACCGACAAGGGCGTGCGCGCTGCAGGTATCGTGGATAAAGCGATAGCTGCGCTCGGAGTCGTCGATTCATCCAAAGTGGCTATTTTTGACGAGGTGCCCAGCAATCCAACGGAAGCTGCTGTGCAAGCGGGCGCGCTGATGTATCGACATGCAGGCTGCGATGGCCTGATTGCTGTGGGCGGCGGCTCGGCGATTGATTGCGCCAAAGGCATCGCCATCATCGCCACGCATGAAGGCTCGCTCAAAACCTACGCCACCATCGAAGGCGGCTCGCCGCGCATCTCGGAGCGCGTTGCGCCCATCATCGCCGTGCCCACCACCAGCGGCACCGGCTCGGAAGTCGCTCGCGGTGCGATCCTGATCGTCGAAGATGGCCGCAAGCTCGGCTTTCACAGTTGGCATCTTGTCCCCAAAGCCGCCATTTGTGACCCCCAGCTCACCCTCGGCCTGCCCGCCGGCTTGACGGCTGCCACCGGCATGGATGCCATCGCCCATTGCATCGAGAGTTTCTTAGCCCCCGCCTTCAACCCGCCGGCTGATGGCATCGCGCTCGATGGCCTGCGCCGAGGCTGGGCGCATATTGAGCGCGCCACAAAGAATGGCGCAGATGCCGAGGCAAGATTCCAGCTCATGAGCGCCAGCATGCAAGGCGCGATGGCCTTTCAAAAAGGCTTAGGCTGCGTGCATAGCCTGTCTCACAGCTTAGGCGGCGTCAACCCGCGCCTGCACCACGGCACGCTGAATGCGATGTTTCTCCCCGCCGTCGTGCGCTTCAACGCGAGCGCAGAAAGTGTGCAAAAAGAAGATCGCCTCGCCCGCATGGCACACGCCATGAATCTCACATCAGGCAGCGATGTCGCCCCCGCCTTGGCAGACATGGTGCATCGCTTAGGCCTGCCCAAAGGCTTAGGCGAGATGGGCGTGAGCCACGATTGGTACGAAAAAATTATCGACGGCGCAGTCGCCGACCATTGCCACAAAATGAATCCCCGCATCGCTTCGCGCGATGAGTATGCAGGGCTGCTGAGCGAATCCATGAAGCTCTAAGCCCTGCCCCAGCCCGCCGGCATCGTACGCGCTCTCAGCGCATGGATGCGGCTGCAAACGTAATATTTTTAAACGTTTTAGGCCACTCGCCGGCACAGAATATGCGCAAGACGCTATTGAATCAATAGCAATTTAACGCAGTCTTTGGCACACCAGCGAGCTCTCGGCATCGTTGGGGATAATCTCTCGTTCATCCTTAGCCAGCGCCACCTCCATCTCACGCGGCAGCTTCACGCCATTCTTCACCGCCAACACCTCAGCCATGATGCTCACTGCAATCTCACTGGGCATTTTGCTGCCGATGTAAATACCAATCGGCCCTCGCAGGCGCGCAAGGCTCTCGTCGGTCTGCTCAAAATACTCTTTCATGCGCGCATGGCGCAGGGCATTGTTGCGGCGGCTGCCGATGGCGCCGATATAAAATGCGCTCGATTGCAATGCCTCCAGCAGCGCCAAATCATCCAGCTTCGGATCGTGCGTTAGCGCGAGGATGCAGCTGCGTTGATCGGGCTTGAAATCTTTCACCACATCATCGGGCATGCCCGTGAGCAGCTTAGCCTGCGCCACGCCCCAAGCGCCGCGATACTCCTCACGCGGGTCGCACACCGTCACCGCAAAGCCATTAAAAAGCGCCATCGTGGCCAAATACTCCGCCAGCTGCCCTGCGCCGATCAGCAGCATGCGGTATTCCGGGCCAAAAGTATTCGTGAGCTGGCTGAGCGAGACGCTCAGCTCCTGCGGTGCAATCGAAGCACTTTGCGACACAAGCCCCGTAGCCAGCGCCACCGTGCGCTGCATCAGCTGCCCCGCCTCCAGCGCTTTGACCAGCTCAGCGAGCAGCGCCGCATTCGGGTCAAACTCCAGCAGCAGCTCCAGCGTGCCCCCGCAAGGCAAGCCAAACTGATGCGCCTCATCGGCGCTGATGCCGTATTTGATGAATTGCGGCGGGCCAAAGGGAATGGCACGTTCCATGCCGGGAATCTCCCTCTTATCCTCTCGATTCGCCAAGCCAGAAGCAACACCAACATAGGCCAAGGTAAACCGATCAATCAAATCATCCTCAATACACCCCCCCGACACCGAGCCCACCACCGCCCCACTCTCGCACAACGCCATGATCGAGCCCACAGGCCGAGGCGACGATCCCCATGTGCGCACCACAGTAGCCAGCAGTGCTTTTTTGCCTAGGCTGCGCCAATCGCGGAGTTGACGGAGGACGGTGACATCAAGATTTTCCATAGGTTAAATGCTTAACTCAACAGTCAGATGGGAATGTAATGGCACAACAACTAAGCCGCCTTCAGCAAAAACTCCACCTTCACCGCATCGTAAGGCAACACGATTTTGCCGTCTTCCGTTTTGTCGAGCACACCGCAGGCCAGCAGGGTTTGTACATCGCCGTGCACGGCTTTCACATCGCGCCCTGCTCTGCGGGCTGCCTCGCGAATGGTGATGGGGCCAGCGCCGCTCATGGCTTGGATGAGGTCGAAGCGCTTGCCGCCCAAGGTGCGCATCAAGTTGGCGGCGCTTTCAAAGCTGTAGCGCGGCTTTTGGGGTTTGCGCGTTTGCATGGTGTGCGCCATAGCAGCCAAGCTATCGGCGAGGGTGGATACATCAATCGTCAGGGTGTTCATGTTGATACCTTCTGTTGCCGATGATTTAAGCCAGCTCTGCAAAGTTATTGATTTTCACCGTTCCATCGGGAAATTTAGCGACCACCTCCAGCACACCTCCCATCGCTTCAATATGACTGCGCAACGTCGAGATGTACATATCGGTGCGGCGCTCCATTTTGGCGACTGATGGTTGCTGCACATGCAGCGTTTCGGCCAGCATTTTTTGCGACAAACCGCGCGCGCGGCGCAGCTCGTGCAGGGGCATTTCGGCCAGCATAGTTTGTGTTTGCTCGATCGCCAGCGCGCGCGCTTTGGGTGGCAGCTTGGCACGTAGCTCTGAAAAATTTTTAGCCATCGGTTTGTCCTTCTCGCTTGATTTGCTCAAGATGCTCGTCATAAAGTCGGTCTGCTAGGGGCACATGCACTTCATACCAACGGTCATCGCCTGTTTTATCTCCCCCAATCAGCAAAATGGCCATGCGGCGCGGATCAAAGGCATAAAGCGTGCGCAATGGTCGCCCGCCTCGCTGCGTGCGCAGCTCGCGCATGTGCCCATGGCGTGAGCCGTTGATGCCGCTACTGTGAGGATGTCCTAAATTCGGTCCTCGGGCTTCTAGCAAACCAACGGAGGCTGCAATCGCGGTTTGTTCAGCTTCCGAGAGCGAAGCCCACCAAGCGCCAAATTCGTCTGTGTATTCAACTTCCCAAGCCATGCAGAAATATAGCCTAGATAGAATATTCCGTCAAGAGAATATTTTGATAGGCTATCCCCCACCCCGCTGCATGTACAAATCAAAGCGCTTCATGAAGGTGTAGCGCTGGGTATCATCAAGGTCGGTAAATTCAAAGCCGACGTGTAGGCGGGGCATGGAGATCAGGGCAATTCGGCGAGGTTCGCCTTCGTGCCAATGGATGCTGAGGTTGCCAGATTCGATTTGGGCTTTGAGGTTGTTGCTGGTTTGCTGCCACGCTACCTCGCCCATCGCAGCGGGCAGCCAGCCTTGCCATTCTTTTATCGTACAGCCCATTTCTCTGTCGAATTTGGCTGGGTAGTGGCTTTGCATGAGTTTTTAGATCAAAAGTGGCAGTTAGCCGGCATAGATACTGCGCAGAGTGCTATTAAATGAGTAGTATCGGGTTGTGTGTCAATCTAGTAGTCGATTAACTCTGCACACGCTTACACGCAGCCTATCTCGCTGCTTATCCACCCGCCTACCCACCCGACTATCCACCTGCAATCGGCGGCCAGATGGCGAGCACATCGCCCTCGACCAGTTTGCGGCTGCCGCGATCTTCTGGGTTGATGTAGTGGCCATTGACGAGGACGAGATGCACGAGCTTAATGGGCAGGCCGAAGGGCTCGATGATTTGTAGGATGCTGTGGCTAGGATCGACTTCGATTTCGACTTCGTTGCCTTTGCGGTGAGCGGGCAAATAATCGCCCAAGGTGGCGAAGAGTTTGAAGGTGATTTTCATTCGCGAAGTTTATCGACCACGCCGAGAAACATCCGCCGCGCCGCTCCAATTGTTTTGGCCTTGCGCAGTCGCGATGTACGCGGCCATGAGTTGGGTGGGGTCTTTTTGCAACTTGGCTTTCCATTCACCCAATTGCACCTTGCCTTCAACCAAGCCGCGCAGCGCGCCGACATGATCCGTCCAGCCAATAGAGTTGCAGCCCACCATCACATCGCCTTGGAATTGCATGGACAGGAGCTTGTAGGCGGCATCGTCTTTTAGTTCGATTTGCTCGCCGCCTTTGTCTTTTGCCACGCCTTGCCAGAGGCCAAAGCTGGTCGAAACCAAACCCAGTGTGTCAAGCACGTTAATTTGCGTAACTTGCTTGAGCGTGGTGGTCAGGCCCACCATGTTGAGCGCAGCGACGCGGGCTTCGTCTGCCGCATTGGGTTGAATGGCGCTGACCATATGCGTGCCGGTGGCGTGGTCAAACGCTTCGGCGCAATCGCCTGCGGCATAAATCCCTGCGATGTTGGTTTGCATGCGGTCATCGGTGAGCACGCCAGTTTTGCATTCAATGCCCGAGCCTTGCAAAAAGCCAATCGTAGGCTTGACGCCGGTGGCGCTGATGATCACATCGGCTTCAATGCTTTGGCCGTTGGACAGCTTCGCTATGAGTACCGAGCCGCTCTGAGAAATGCTCTCCACCTTGGCGCTCGTGTGGACGTTCACACCCTTGGCCTCGCACCAGCGCTTGATCATGCCGCCAGCAGCCGGCCCCATCATGCGCGGCACCATGCGATCACCCATCTCGACTACGCTGAGCTTGCCTGTGCCTTGGCCCGATTGGATTCGATTCGCCAATGCCTCCATGATGATGCAGCCAATAAAGCCTGCGCCCATTTGCAGCACGCGGCTGCCGGGTTTGACTTTAGATTGAATAGCGCGCGCGTCATCCAAAGTCCAGCAGCTGTAGATGCCGGGCAGATCGATGCCAGCAATCGGCGGGCGGGCGGGGGTGGAGCCGGTGGCGATTAACATCGTATCAAAGCTGAGTTCTTTACCATCAGTCAATACTATCTTTTTAGTAGCAGCTTGCGCAGACTTTACGCCGGCTACCACTCGATTAATCTTTAAATCTTGATAATGCGTGGCGCTTTTGCGCAAATGCGTACCCTGCTCTGCAATGTTGCCCACCAGCAAATATGGAATCGCCATGCGCGAATATGGCGCTTCTGCCTCGTTGCCAATCAAGGTGATCTCGTCTTGCGGCGCATGCTTACGAATTGTCTCCGCAGCAATCACGCCTGCAGGGCCTGCGCCGATGATGATGTGGTGCATTTTTTTCTTTCTAGGTCTATTTCAATCGAAAAAGTAAGAACACGGAAGACACAAAAGAGCACGGAAACCACAGAAAACAATCGGAATTTTTCTGTGACTTCCGTGCGTTTCCGTGACTTCCGTGTTCTCTAGTCTTCAAAGCGCCTATGCCCTCAACGGAGCAGATACAAGCAAATCAAAGCCCCAGCCGCTCTTTAGTCTTCGCCGTTGGCCGGCCTTCTGGATCCCAGCCACGCACTTCGTAGTATTTGGGCAGCATCTTGGCCAGCTCGCTCACTTTACCTTTGGTCGGGCCGCTGGTGGCAGCTTCAGTCAGCAGGCGCTTAGGCAGCGTATCGTCTTTGTGGGTGAAGCCTGCTGCGTTGTTGAACTCGCGCTCCATATTCCAGATGCGCTCGCCGATTTTCTCTAGCTCTTCAGTGGTGTAGCCCGTGTCGCAGGCGGCTTGCATTTGTGGCGCGAGATCGGCCAGCCCCCAGGCGAAGGTAGTGAACACGCACAAGCCAGACGAATCGAATGCTGCGGTGGCATCTTGGAATGCTTTGACCAATTCTGGCTTGCCTTCGTGCTCCAAAGGATCGGTTTTCACTGGGATGCCCAGCACTTCCGATGCAATCGTGTAGCCGCGCAAATGGCAGCCGCCGCGATTGCTGGTGGCGTAGGCCAAGCCAATGCCTTGAATGCCGCGCCCATCATAGGCTGGGAATTCTTGTCCTTTGCTGCTCATCGACAAATCGGGGTGGCCGAATTTGGCGCAGAGGCGCTTGGAGCCTTGGCCAATTTCTATGCCGAAACCACGGCCATAGATCGTCTGTTCGGCCAAAAAGGCCAGCGCTTGAGCGGAGCCAAAAGGTGCTTCAATGCCGATCTGCTCTTTGGTGAGCACGCCCATTTCATACAGCTCCATCACAGCGCCCACGGTGCAGCCGAAGCTGATCGGGTCAATGCCTTCTTCGTTGCAGAGCACGTTGGCGTATTGCAGCGCATCCAAGTCTTTTACGCCATTGGCTGCGCCCAGCGCCCAAGCAGCTTCGTATTCCAAACCGCCAGAAGCGCCCCAATATTGCGGCTTGTTTTGGACGGTGAAGTGATCTTTGTCAATCGTCTGGATCCGGCCGCAAGCAATCGTGCAGCCGAAGCAGGCTTGGTTGGTCACCAGCGGTTTTTTGCCATCCGTGGGGCGTGGTGTGGCCATGGCTTCAGCAGAAATATCTTTTGCGCCTTCAAACTGGTTGTTGCGGTGATTGCGGGTGGGCAGCGCGCCCACTTCGTTGATCACGTTCATCAGCACTTGTGTGCCGTAAGTGGGCAAGCCTTGGCCAGTGACGGCGTTTTCTGCAAGAATTTTCTTCTTCTCAAAGGTCACTTTCATGAACTCTTTCGGATCACGAATATTGCCCACACCTTTGGTGCCGCGAATAGCAATCGCCTTGAGATTTTTGCTGCCCATCACCGTGCCGACGCCTGAACGGCCCGCAGCACGATGCAAATCATTCACCACAGCGGCGTAAAGCACGCCATTCTCGCCCGCCTTGCCGATGCTGCAAACACGCGTGAGCGGGTCTTGTAAGCCTTTCTTGAGCGTGGCTTCCGTCTCGAAAACACTCTTGCCCCACAGATGCGAAGCATCGCGCAGCTCGGCGGTATCGTCGTTGATATATAAATACACCGGCTTGGCCGATTTGCCTTCCACGGCCACCATGTCCCAGCCGGCCATCTTCATCTCAGCGCCGAAATAGCCGCCCGAATTGGAGCAAGCAATCGCGCCTGTCAGCGGGCTCTTGGTAGACACGGTGTAGCGCCCGCCAGTGGACGCCATCGTGCCGGTGAGCGGGCCGGTGGTGAAATAGATTTTGTTGCCTTCCGAAAGTGGATCAACTTTAGGATCAACTTCAGTGGTGAGGTATTTCGCAGCGAGGCCACGCGAGCCGATGTAGGCACGCGCCCAGTTGGTGTTGAGCGGCTCTGATTTGACAACGCCGGTAGTGAGGTTAACGCGAAGGATTTTTCCAGCCCAAGACATGATGTTTCTCCAATTCAATCCGTGGCGTACAGCGTGGCGGTATAGCTGGCTTGTACGCGCTTCAAATATTCAAATGACAAATTTAATGGTTGGTTGATTGCCAACATCAACTTAAGAGGCAGACGGTTGGTTACCTAATTTATCTGCCCAAGATTTCATTTTGTCGATGCCCGTCCAGTTGGCATCCACAAAGGTGATGGCCGCTGTGGGGCAAGCCTCGACGCAGGCTGGCTCGCCGCCGCAGAGGTCGCATTTCTGAACTTTTCCAGTTTCCTGCACGTAATTGATCGTGCCAAAGGGGCAAGCAATCGTGCAGACTTTGCAGCCCACGCAAGTGGATTCATTGACCACTTTTGCGCCCGTGACTTTGTCAATCGTGATCGCTTCTACCGGGCAGGCATGCAAGCACCAAGCTTCATCGCATTGCGTGCAGGTGTACGGTACTTTTTTACCAGTGTGATGAAAGTCAAACACCTTGATGCGCGATTTGCTCGTGGCATACGTGCCATAGTTCTCAAACGAACACGCCATCTCGCACTGCAAGCAGCCCGTGCATTTGTCCGGGTTGATGTGCAACATTTTTTGCATAAAAGTCTCCTGTGGGTAGTGGCTTTGAGATATGCAAAGCCTTGCCTAAGTGAATCCAAATTGCATTGTTGGGCAACTGGACAAAGCAGCACCTGAGGTAAACCCTTGTGTGCAACGCAGCATTTCAGAAATTCTCAAAATGACACAGAATTGCTGGCTACGATAGCCCCTATGCACCCCAGCGCCACCCGCCTCGATCTCATCACGCAATCGCGCCGCGTGCTGCTGGGTGGGCAGCGTGGCAAGGCCGCAGTGCATGACTGGATTGCGGCTTCTTGGCAGCGCTGTTTGGCAGCAGGGCGCGAGCCGCAGCAAGGCGTGGCTTTTGATCTAGTGAGCTCGGCCATGCAACGCCGCTCGCGGGAGGCGAATCGGCAGCTGACAATGGCCGCGCAGAGCACATTGCAGCAACTGGGCTCTGCCATTGCACCGATTCGGTATTTTGCGATTTTGACGAATGCTTTAGGCGTGGTGGTGAGCAGCAGTGGGCAGATTGACTCTAGCGATCGTCGCGCGACGCTGATCACGCGCGAAGGCGTGGATCTCTCGGAGGCTGCGATTGGTACGAGCTCGATTGGCGCGACGTTGCATGAGCTCTCCGATGTGTGGTTGCATCGCGGCGAGCATTTCTTTGAGGTGAACACGGCGTATTCCTGCGCAGGCTCGCCAATTTTTGATGGCAACGGGCATTGCGCTGGCATGTTAGATGTCACGGGCATTGACGTGGCCGAGCGGCCTGAGCTGATGCATCGCGTGAGCAGCGCGGCGCGGCGGATTGAAAATCAACTCGTCTTGGCCAATCCACATACGCTCGTCGTTCACCTGCGCTGGGCGGGCGCAGATGCGCTGGGGCGTGAGGCCGAGGGGCTGCTCTGCTTGGATGAAGATGGCCAAATCTGCGCGATGAACCGCACGGCGCGGCAGATGTTGGGCATGCCATTAGAGCAAGGCGATGCGAGTCACGCCAGCGATGTATTTGCCACCGACTGGCGGCGCTTGTTTGATGCGCAACTCGGCCAAGCACCTAGCGAAGCGCCGCTGTGGAACGGCTTACACGTTGAGCTGCGCACAAGCCGCAGCGGCAAGCTCAGCCCGAAAACTTCCACTTCGAATGTGGACACCCGTGTGCGAGCCAACGTGGGCGCACTCAAGGCGCATGAGCAAGATGTCATCCGCGATACGGTCTCGCAGCTCAAAGGCAATGTGTCTGCTGCTGCGAAAAAGCTCGGCATCAGCCGGGCAACGGTTTACCGTAAGTTGAACGGCAAGCTCAACGCTAGAAAAGCCTAAGCCTCTGATATTTTGAGTATTTTGAGCAGTTAGCCGGCGTATTCTCTGCGCAGAGTGCTATTGAATTTATAGCATCTACTTTGCAGCCGCGTTTGGGAAAAACAATTGCTCGCCGCCAATTTTGTAAGCGGCAATGCTCGCTTGACCAACTGGTGAGATCACCCATTCGACAA
>JANMDU010000010.1:0-3554 GCA_031376455.1 Variovorax sp.
TTCATTGGCCACCACAGCAAAACTGGCGGTGCCAAAAAAGTCTTGTGTTACTGAACGCCACAAATCCCAAATCGGTTTGATGGTGGTGTGCTTTTCGCGTTCGATAAACGGCTCAGGATCAAGTCCGAGCAACTCACCGAGCTTGCGCAAAAACTTAGTTGTGCTGTGCAAACCAATCGGTGCTTGTAGATAGGGCCGCTCCAGCGCTTCGCACAGCATGCGGCCAAATTCTCGGTACATGCAGATATTGACATCGGCTTCAACCAAGCGCGATACATCAGCGAGATGACTGCCCAATGGAAAAACCATGTTGACTTCGGCGCCAATGCCTTGCACCAAACGACGAATTTCAGCCAGATCACTTGGGCTGTTAAAAGTGCCGTAGCTAGGGCCAATGATGTTGACTCTGGGCTTTTCGCCTTTTCCGTCTTTTTCGCGTTCGGCTGCTGTTTTGCGAGCCGGCACATGCTTCATACCGTACTCAGACCATAACCAAAACATGGCGCGATTGGCACACTGCCATTGATCCTCGTCAATCGTGCGAGGCAAAAATCGTTGGATATTCGTACCCGCTGGCGTGACACCGCCACCGATCATCTCTGCGATTGAACCTGTCACCACGACCGATGGTAAATCTGGATCAAGTGCAGCATGAGCGCGGCGCATCGAACCTTCAGTGCCCTCGCGGCCCAATTGCTCTTCGGCCAAACCAGTCACAACAATAGGTAATTCATGCGGGGGTAATGCATCGGTGTAATGCAGCACAGATGTCACTGGTAAATTCTCGCAACCCACCGGGCCATCAATCACGACCTGCAAGCCCTTGATGGCGGTAAACACATACACCGCTCCCCAATAGCCGCCTGCTCGATCGTGGTCTAGGACTAGCATCAGACCATCTCCTCAGCTTTACGCTTCTTGGCCATTTTGACGGCCATTCTGCGCTGCTCTGCTTTGAACTCTGGGCGATCTAGAGGGATACCTTGCGCGGCTTCCCAAACTCCCGTCGAGTGACCGGTGCCTGCCGAGCCAAAAAATTCCTTCATTTGCTCAAAGCGTGCCTTGTTGCCGATTGCGGCATTGACCACTGTCGCTAGCGATCCAGCACCTGCCGGACCCATCAGGGGACGAGCTGAAATCAAATTGGTGAAATACAGCGAAGGAATGGTTAACTCTTTGGCAGCTTGCACAACAGGCGTTGTGCCAATTGCTAAATCAGGTTTGAATTCATGCACGGCGGCCAGATCTTGCTCCAGCGAGGCTCGGAACTGAACCATCACACCTTTGGACTCCAACCACTGCACATCCGCTTCGTTCCAAGCCGTACGCGGACAGGCACTGCCTACATAACGAAGATCAGCGCCGCTTTCTAGTAGTAGTCGACCGACCAGCAGCTCAGAGCCCTCATAACCACTCAAGGTAATACGGCCTTTGATCGGCGTTTTGCTGAGTGCGGCTTTGATCGCAGGCAAGAATTTATTTTTGGCAGCGTCAATATCGCCCTGTGGAATATTGATGGCTTGGCCAATTGCTTGCAGCCAAGCTTCTGTGCCGTCATAGCCAACTGGCGCAGAACCCACAATCGCGCGACCTGCAGCATCGAACTCACGCACACTGGCGGTGTAAAAAGGATGAATGGCAGCGACTGCAGCACAATCTAGCGCAGCATATAACTCACGCCACTCACGGGTTGGTACGGCGGGACCTGCGGCCAGTCCCATGGGCTCTAGCATCATGCCAATGATCACCGGGTCTGCAGGGAACATTTCACCCAACAATGTAATAGTGGGCTTGTCTGACTTGCCGTTGCGCGGCGCTTGCACGGGGCCTGCCAAAGCTTCCGTACGCGCATATTTCAGCATCGCACCGGCTAAAACATCTTTTGCCTCAGCATGCGTTGGCACACCAAAGCCGGGCACATCAATACCGATGATGCGCACGCCGTTGATTTCTTTTGGCAAGATTTGCAGCGGCACGCCGCTTGCAGTGGGCACGCACAAATTGATGATGACGATTGCGTCGTACAGAGCGGGATCAGCTTGCTGGAACACTGCTTCGCGAATATCTTCAAACAGCTTGCCTGTGACCAAGGACTCCGAGTTAAACGGCACATAACCGACACTGCGTTTGGCACCGTAGAAATGCGAGGTAAACGTCAGGCCGTACACGCAACAAGCCGAGCCCGACAAAATAGTAGCGGTGCGACGCATGCGCAAGCCGACGCGCAGTGAGCCAAATGCCGGGCACATACTTTGCGGCTGGTCATGCGGGCCTGCTTTGGGATCTTTTGGATAGTCCTTGGCGTATTGGTCAAGAATTTCGGACTTACCCGCCGATTTAGCCGCAGCCAGCATCGCATCCCCACCGCTGTGGCAACCCATGCCATCGCCTTCAAGCGCCGTGCTGATCGGCGCTGTTGGCATTGGGATGATGGGAATGACGGTGCTCATAATTTTTTTAAACTCAAACTTCGTCGTACACGACTTCAAGCGTTTCTTTGACGGTTTCTTTTTTGCCGCACATATCGAATTGCGTGGCAGGCTCTAGCACCACGTTGCGGCCCACCACATCGGCAGAGAACAAGCCCAACAACTGGTCTTGTGTCATCGGTTTGGGGCGAATCGGCTGCGACGTACCCACGTTTTCTGCAAGCTGCGCAAACATCGGACCCCAGACGGAGTCTGGCCGGCCAATGATTTCGTAACTCGCACTCTTGCGGCGGATATCGTCGTTGGCGGGAATGACGGACAGAACTGGAATGCCAACCTTTTCAGCAAAGGCAGAGGCCTCGCCCGTGCCGTCATCACGGTTGATCACCATCCCTGCCACTCCGACGTTACCACCCAGCTTGCGGAAGTATTCAACAGCAGAGCAAACGTTATTGGCGACATACAGCGATTGCAAATCATTGCTCGCCACAACGATGACTTTTTGACACATGTCGCGAGCGATTGGCAGGCCGAAACCACCGCACACCACGTCGCCCAAAAAGTCGAGCAGCACGTAGTCAAAGCCCCAATCATGAAAACCGAGCTTTTCAAGTAATTCAAAACCGTGAATGATGCCGCGCCCGCCGCAGCCGCGCCCGACTTCTGGGCCACCGAGCTCCATCGCATACACGCCGTCGCGCTTGAAGCAAACATCGCCAATCGCAACTGCTTCGCCAGCGAGTTTTTTCTTTGAAGACGTTTCAATGATGGTGGGGCAGGCCCGACCACCAAACAAAAGACTCGTGGTGTCACTTTTCGGATCACAACCAATCAGCAATACTTTCTTGCCCTGCTGCGCCATCATGTAGCTCAGGTTGGCGAGCGTGAAACTTTTGCCAATGCCGCCTTTGCCGTAAATAGCGATGATCTGCGTTTCTTTGTTAGCCTCACCAGTTTTCATATGTGCGGGCTCAATCGCTGCCTCAGCTCGCAGGTCTCTCACCATAATGGTTGTCGGGTTCATGCGCTGTGTTTCCAATCCAAAATCATCTTTAGACAATCTGCGTCGTTGAACGCAGTTTCATAGGCCGCTGCCGCATTGGCTGGCTGTTCAGTGTGGGTAAT
>JANMDU010000067.1:0-14599 GCA_031376455.1 Variovorax sp.
ACAACGGGTGGCATCTGGACACCTGCGCCTGCTTTGGGCAAAGACATCATTGCGCGTTTGGCGGCCAATGCAGGGCTGACGTTTGCGGTGGAGTGATTGCATTCTTGGGGGATCGCGGTAACAGCACGCGTTTATCCGTGTCCCCCGGCGGCGATAAGTTTTGTTTTGCTCCGGCGGTTAAATTTCGCCTCCTCCTCCTTTACCTACGCAAAGCGCACAGGTAGCGCGATCTTGCGAGCGGTTTCACATTCGTAGACAAAAGACATCATGGTTCATGCGCATTTTCAGCCGTTGACAAATACATTTCGCAGCCATCAGCGTGGCGCATCCACCGCAGTGAAATAAAGGGGGAGACGGCGAAGCCGGCGGAGGACATTCACGGAGGTGGGTGCGCCGTGGTGATGGAGGGCTCAGCAAAACTCTCTGAATGCAATACGCTGATTTGCGTTAAGCGGCAGTGGCTAATTCAAGCGCCAATCGATTGTGCTTCTCAATCAACACAGGCAAATGCACCGTTGTCAGTTGGCCTTCGCGCACGACAACTCTGCCGTTCACGATGGTGTATGCCGCTTGAGGACTTGCGCAAAGCAACAGGCTAGCGACAGGGTCATGGACTGCGCCACCTGCGAAGCTTAAAGTGCGCAAATCAAACAGAGCCAAATCGGCGCACATGCCGGGCGCAATGTGGCCGATGTCTGGGCGGCCCAGGACTTGTGCGCCGCCGCGTGTTGCTATGCGCAAGGCATCGCGTGCGGTCATCTCTGCGGGGCCGAGATCGCAGCCGAAGAAACTGCGGCCATCGCGGGTTTCAGGCGGTTGCATCGCGCGGCCTACGCGGGCGAGCAGCATGGCCTGGCGGGCTTCATTGACCATGTGAGCTGCATCGTTGCTCGCGCTACCGTCTACGCCTAGGCCGACGGGCACGCCAGCGTTGAGCATTTTGCGGATCGGCGCGATGCCTGAGGCTAGGCGCATGTTGCTGCAAGGGCAGTGTGCAATGCCCGTTTTTGTCGCGGCAAAAAGACTGATGCCTTCATCATCGAGTTTGACGCAGTGGGCATGCCATACGTCTGCGCCTGTCCAGCCCAGATCGTGGGCATATTGCGCGGGGGTGCAGCCGAATTTCTCTAAGCTATAGGCGATGTCGTGATCGTTTTCTGCGAGATGGGTGTGTAGGCGCACGCCATATTTTCGAGCGAGCACAGCCGATTCGCGCATCAAATCGCGGCTCACGCTGAAAGGCGAACAGGGCGCAACCGCAATATGCAGCATGCTGCCATGCGATGCATTGTGGTGTTGCTCGATCAATCGCTGCGTATCTTTGAGGATGGCATCTTCTTTTTCCACCACGCTATCTGGCGGCAAACCGCCACTGCTCTGCCCCACGCTCATGCTGCCGCGCGTTGCAGTAAAACGCATGCCGATCTCGCGGGCGGCTTCAATGCTGTCATCGAGCTTCACGCCATTGGGATAAATATAAAGATGGTCGCTACTCGTCGTGCAGCCCGAGAGCAGCAGCTCGGCCATGGCAGTTTGCGTGGAGACGCGTATCATCTCGGGCGTGAGGTTGGTCCAGATCGGATAGAGGCCGCGCAGCCAGCCAAACAGTTCAGCATCTTGCACGCTAGGGATCGCACGCGTGAGCGATTGGTACATATGGTGATGCGTGTTGACCATACCCGGCATCACCAGGTGGCCACGCGCATCAATTACTTCATCCACGTTGCCGCCCACACTTTGCAGCAGCGCTTGCGCTGAGCCGATGCCAGCGATCAAGTTATCGCGAATCAGCAAACTGGCATCACGCAGCTCGCTGCCTGCATCATCCATCATGGCGATGCAGGTGGCGTTTTGGATGAGTAGGGTGGACATATTAGTTACTATTATTTTAATAGCGCTCTGCGCAGTATGTATGCCGGCTACATGCTATTTTCATCATTATTTCTATACTTAGAGCAACGTATTTACAAAGCATGCATCGTTCAATGAAAATTGGCCGAGATCAGTGCCCTGATCTCGGCCAAATAGGTTGCGCGACACTTTTCAATCGCAACATTGCGCCTGCGCGGAGCTGCTTTACTTCAAGAAAGCGTCCAGCAATTGTTTGCCTTCAGGCCCTGCTTTTTCCAGCCATTCTTTGATCATGGCATCGCCCACTTTTTTCATATCTGCTTTGAGCGCAGCGCTTGGAGGCAGGATGGCCATACCGCCACCTTTGAGCTTATCAAGCGTCTCGCCATTGGCCTTCTTGCTGGCCGCAAAACCGCGCACTTCTGCATCGGCAGCCGCTTTGAGAACGGCAGTTTTGGAAGGTGCATCAAGCGCCTCAAAAGCGGCTTTGTTCACAATCACGGCATTCTTAGGCAACCAGGCCTGCAGGTCATACCACTGCTTCACCGTCTCATGCAACTTGGCATCCCAGCCGGTAGAGCCCGAGCTCATCATGCTGTCGGCCACGCCTGTCGCAAACGCTTGGCTCACTTCGGCAGCTTGCACGGTCACAGGCTGCGCGCCGAGCAACTCGGCCATACGCGCTGTGGCGGGGCTGTAGGCGCGCCATTTGTAGCCTTTCAAATCTGCGCCAGAGTTGATCGGCTTTTTGGCATACAAGCCCTGCGGTGGCCATGGCACGGCATACAGCACGCTCATGCCTTGCTCGCCAAGCTTCTTTTCAATCATCGGTTTTTGAACGCGCCAGAGCTTGGCGGCTTCTTCATAGCTGTCTGCCAAGAAAGGCAGGCCATCCGCGCCGTAAATTTGCCATTCGTTAGCCAGATTGGCGAGCAAAACCTCGCCGACTTGCGCTTGATTCGATTGCACCGCACGCTTGATCTCTGGCGCTTTGAAGAGCGATGCGCCGGGGTGCACCGTGATTTTGAGCTTGCCGCTGGTAGCAGTGTCCACATCTTTGGCGAATTGCACCAAGTTTTCAGTGTGAAAATTGGTGGCAGGATAAGCGCTAGGCAAATCCCATTTGGTTTGTGCGAAAACTGCTCCCGTGCTGATCAGCGAGAGGCTCATGGCCAAAGCGAGTCTTTTGAACATTGCAATTCCTGTTGAAGAATAAAAGGACTAGGATATAAGCAAAAGATATGCCCAATCAACCGTATATTCCCTCAGAATCGCAGGCTACCGGCCACCGACCTTTGATCTCTGCGATGGAGCTTTCTGATGAATTTGCGTTTTGTTGAGGCTTTTTATTGGGTAGCGACGCTCAAATCGGTTTCGCGAGCGGCTGAAAAGCTCTTTTTGACGCAATCGGCGATGTCAGCGCGGATCGCGGCGCTGGAAGTGGAGCTCGGCGTCTTGCTGCTGGATCGGCGCGACAAGCAATTTCGCCTCACTGTCGCGGGGACTCGCTTGGTCACCTATGCGCAGAAGTTGCTGGAATTGCAGCGCGAAGTCAAAGCTGAGATGGGCTCAGGCATGACGATAGCTGCCTCTCTTCGCATCGGTGCGATTGAATCGGTGCTGCATTCTTGGTTGATTCCTTGGATTGAAAAGCTGCGGGTGGAGCAACCCGGCTTGGAGCTTGAGCTCACGGTGGAGACCACGCCCGTGCTCATGGATCAGGTGCAGCGCGGTGCTTTGGATATTGTGTTTGCAGCCTTGCCTGCGGGTGGCGAGGGCGTGCGCACGAAGGCGCTGCCAGCGATGGCGATGTGTTTTGTGGGGCAGGCGATGCAGCAACGAAAACGTGCCTACACACTGGTCGAATTAGCCAAAGGCGAGCTGCTCACTTTTCAGCGCGGCTCTCAGCCGCATGTGGCGCTCTTGGATGCGCTGCGCATAAACAAGGTAGAGAACAAGCGGGTTCATACGATTTCTTCTATCTCTGCGATGGCGCAGCTGGCGCAAGGTGGCTTTGGTGTTGCCACACTTCCTGTGGCGGCTGCTGAAAGGCTGGCGGCTGTGCAGGGGCTGCGCATCTTGAAGTGCAATGTCGTGTTGCCACCCTTGCCGATACATGCCAGTTATCGCAGCGATCCATCGACAGGTTTGGTGGATAGCGTGATGAAATCTGCTTTGGCATTTATTTGAATTTTGTGGTTTTATCCAAGGGTTAACCTTTAATCCTCCTCTGATCGTTTATCAATTATTTTGATGACTTAAGCAAAATATTTTTTGTTTGCGAAAAGTATTTTGTGTCTTCACAATCCGTTTCATGTTGAAAAACTTCATGGAACGCAAGTGAACTCTCTCGATCTTCCCACTGGCTCAGCTGCCTGCGATGCGCGCTACGCGATTCGCCGTGGCGAGTGGACAGGGCATACCAGTGGCCTCGCCAATGGCTACGTGCAGGGTAATGTGGTGATCTTGCCGCAAGCCTTAGCCGACGATTTTTTGCGCTATTGCCAGCGCAATCCCAAACCTTGCCCGCTTTTGGCTGTGGGTGAGCCGGGCCAGGCCAAGCTGCCTGCTTTAGGCAACGATATTGACATTTGCACCGATGTGCCGCGCTATCGCGTGTGGCGCGATGGTGTGTTGGTGGATCAACCGACGGATATCAGTTCGCTCTGGCGCAATGATTTGGTGACCTTTGTCATTGGCTGCTCCTTCTCATTTGAGCAGGCGCTGGTGGAAGCGGGCTTGCGGATCGCCCATACAGATCAAGGTGTGAATGTGCCGATGTATCGCACAAATATAGCGACCGAAGCAGCGGGTGCGTTTCATGGCCCGATGGTGGTCTCGATGCGGCCATTCAAGGCTCACGACGCGATTCGCGCGATTCAAATCACTTCGCGCTTCCCCAATGTGCACGGCGCACCTGTGCATTTGGGCGATCCTGCGCTGATCGGGATTGCTGATCTATCCAAGCCAGATTATGGCGACGCTGTGAAGCTGCAGCCCGATGAGATTCCGCTGTTTTGGGCCTGTGGTGTCACCCCACAAGCCGCCATCACGCGAGCCAAGCCTGTGCTGTGCATCACGCATGCACCTGGCGCGATGCTGATCACCGATTTACTTAACCACCAACTCGCTACTTCCTAAACTTTTGGAGAAAATGAAGATGAAAAAACTATTGATTTCTATGGCTGCCTTTGCTGTAAGCGCCGGTGCATTTGCACAAGCAAAATGGGATTTGCCTTCTGGTTACGGCGCAAACACATTCCAAGTTCAAAACTTGGTGCAGTTTTCTGAAGGGGTTGACAAAGCCACCGCCGGAAAATTGAAAATCACCGTGCATCCGGGTGCATCACTCTTCAAAGCCAACGAGATCAAACGGGCTGTGCAATCAGGTCAAACCTCGATTGGCGAATTCATCCTCTCTGGCGCATCCAACGAAGCGCCGATCTTTGGCGTGGATTCCATCCCATTTTTAGCGACCAGCTACGCTGATTCTAAAAAGCTGGATACCGCTTCGCGCGCCTTGCTAATCAAAACACTTTCTGCCCAAGGCATGAAGCTGCTCTACACCGTGCCATGGCCGCCGCAGGGTTTGTACACCGCTAAACCGGTGTCTTCCATGAAAGATCTGAAGGGTACGAAGATGCGCGCCTACAACCCCGCAACGTCTTACATCGCCACTGCCGTGGGCGCTCAGCCTGTGACGATCCAATTGGCTGAATTGCCAGCAGCTTTGGCCACTGGCGGCGTGGATAACTTTCTCACATCAAGCGCGAGCGGCGTGGATAGCAAGCTGTATGAAAGTGTTAAGTATTTCTATGATGTGAATGCATGGCTGCCGCGCAATGCGGTAGTGGTCAATCAGAAGGCATTTGATGCCCTGGATAAAGCGGCGCAAGATGCTGTGCTGAGCCAAGCGAGCGCCGCCGAGCTGCGCGGCTGGGCCATCAGCGAAAAAAGGGATGATGAATACCTGAAAGAGTTGGCTGCCAAAGGCATGAAGATCGACACTACCAGCGCGGGTTTGAAAAGAGAGCTCAAAGTGATTGGCGATCAAATGACAGCAGATTGGCTCAAGCTGGCAGGCGACGAAGGCAAGGCTATCATTGAAGCCTTCAATAAAAAATAAGGTCTCCAGATGACTCATCCCCCCGCAAAAAGCGCTGTGCAAGCGAAGGCCGTTCAGCCAGAATCTGCCTTGAGGCGCTGGCTAGAGCGCATCTATTTTGGTGCGGCGGTGTCGGGGGCGGTGTGCATTGCTCTGATCTGCACGCTGATGGTCGGGCAATCAGTGGCGCGTGAGATTGGCATTGCAACAGGCGCAGTGAACGATATCGTCGCTTGGCTTTGCGCTGCGGCTGCATTTCTGACGATGGCACATGCTTTCAAGCATGGCGATTTTGTGCGGGTGACGCTGTTTTTGGAGAAGATGAATCCCGCTGTACGCCGCAAATTTGAAATCATCAGTTTGTTGATTGCTTCTGTGGCCGTGGCTTATCTGGCTTTCTGGGCGTGTCGCTTCACGTATCAGAGCTGGGAGTTTAATGAGCTGGCGCAAGGTTTGCTGCCATTGCCTGTATGGATTCCGCAGATGAGCTTCGCGTTTGGCTCCATCCTCTTGCTGATTGCAGTTTTGGATGAATGCATCATTGTCTTGCGCGGCGGTGTGCCGACCTTCGTGCGGCTGGCGCAAGAGCGGCATGCCAAAGGCGATTTTTCGTCTGACGTATAACAAAAACAAGAAGAAAGACAAATCATGGATATCTTAGGCATCGGCGCTTTTCTGCTCATATTGATGTTGATGCTGCTCTCAGGCGGCGTGTGGATTGCAATGACTTTGGCCATCTGCGGCTGGGTCGGGCAGGCATTTTTTACTGACACCCAGCCTGGGCTGAATTTGTTTTCTGCGTTTTGGGAAAGCAATGCGAGCTGGGAGTTGGCTGCGTTGCCGCTCTTTATCTGGATGGGTGAGATTTTGTTTCGTACCAAGCTGAGCGAAGAAATGTTCACGGGCTTGTCGCCTTGGCTAGGCCGCGTGCCAGGGCGCTTGTTTCACACCACGATTTTGGGCTGCGGTATTTTTGGCTCTGTCTCAGGCTCTTCGGCAGCCACCTGCGCCACGATTGCCAAAGTCTCTCTGCCAGAATTAAAGAAGCGTGGTTACAACGAAACCATCACGCTGGGTTCGTTGGCTGCTGCCGGCACGCTCGGCATCTTGATTCCGCCTTCGATCACGATGGTGGTGTATGCCGTGGCTGCTGATGCATCCATCATTCGTATTTTCTTGGCGGGCTTCTTACCGGGCTTGCTTTTGATGTCTCTCTTCTCGGGCTATATCGCTTGGTGGTCAATTCGTCACAAGCATTTGATGCCGCCTGCCGAGCCAAAAGTGAGCCTGATGGAGAAGCTGCGTTTGTCGAAAAATCTGATTCCTTGCGCCTTGCTCATTGTCTTCATTTGCTGGTCACTGATTGCAGGCTGGGCCACAGCCACTGAATGCGCTGCGTATGGTGTCGTAGGCGCTCTGGCCTTAGCTGTGATGAGTCGCTCGCTAACTTGGGCTAACTTTACCGAAGGCCTGATGGGCTCGGCTCGCACCAGTTGCATGATCATGTTTATTTTGGCGGGTGCCGCCTTCCTCACCAAGACCATGGCCTTCACAGGCATACCGCGTGAGCTGGCCGAGTGGGTCAACGCGATGCAGCTCTCGCCCTACGCCTTGATTGGCTGCTTGGTGATTGTGTATTTAGTGCTGGGCACGGCGCTGGATGGCATCAGCATGATTGTGCTCACAGCTGCAGTGGTGATGCCGATGGTGCAAAAAGCGGGTTTCGATTTGATCTGGTTCGGTATTTTCGTGATTTTGCTGGTTGAGATTGCTGAGGTCACGCCGCCAGTGGGCTTTAATTTATTTGTCTTGCAGAACATGACGGGTAAAGACAGCACCTTGATTGCAAAAGCCGCTATTCCGTTCTTTGTGTGCATGGTGATTTGCATCGTGCTGATCACCGTGTTTCCGCAAATCGTCACGATCGTGCCGGATTTGTTGATGGGTAAAGCCTTATGAAGCGATGGTGCCGAGTGCTCTAGGAATAGGTGATGTTTTTCAAGATGTGCGAGCCCATCAACTCAAAAGATTCGATATGACACAACAAACGTTTTCCTCCCGCTGGCAATTTTGGATTGACCGTGGCGGCACATTCACCGACATCGTGGGCAAGCGGCCTGATGGCTCGCTCGTCACACACAAGCTGCTCTCGGAAAATCCTGAGCAATACAAAGATGCAGCGGTAGCAGGCATTCGGCATTTGCTGGGCTTAAAGCCGGGTGAGCTGGTGCGCTCGGAGTTGGTTGAATGTGTGAAGATGGGCACCACGGTAGCGACCAATGCGCTGCTGGAGCGAAAAGGCGAGCCAACTTTGCTTGTGACGACGATGGGCTTTCGCGATGCGCTGCGCATTGCATATCAAAATCGGCCGCGTTTGTTTGACCGCAATATTGTCTTACCTGAGCTGCTGTATAGCGCGGTGATTGAGGCGCAGGAACGCATTGCAGCAGATGGCGCTGTCATTACACAACTCGATGAAGCGCTATTAAAAAGTGAGCTGCTTGTGCATTATTCTTGTGGGCTGCGCTCGGTTTCTATTGTTTTTATGCATGGCTATCGCTATACCGCCCATGAATTGGCTGCGGAGCGCATTGCGCGCGAAGTGGGCTTCACGCAGATCAGCGTGAGCCACAAAGTCTCGCCGATGATGAAGTTTGTGAGTCGGGGAGATACGACTGTTGTTGATGCGTATCTCTCGCCGATTTTGAGCCGCTATGTGAGTCAGGTGGCAGCTGAGTTGCCGGGAGTGAAGCTTTTTTTCATGCAGTCTTCGGGCGGCCTCACAGATGCGCGAGCCTTTCAAGGTAAAGATGCAATTTTGTCTGGCCCGGCGGGCGGCATTGTGGGCATGGCCCGCACGGCAAAAATCGCTGACTTTGAAAAAGTCATTGGCTTCGAAATGTGCGGCTCATCCACTGATGTGAGCCATTTTGCAGGCGAGTTTGTGCGCGAGTTTTTAACGCAGGTGGGTGGCTTGCGCATGCGCGCGCCGATGATGAGCATTCACACTGTGGCCTCCGGTGGCGGCTCGATTTTGGAATTTGACGGCTCGCGCTTTCGCGTGGGCCCGCAGAGCGCGGGCGCGAACCCCGGGCCGGCGAGCTATCGGCGTGGTGGGCCGCTGGCTGTGACGGACGCAAACGTGATGGTAGGCAAGATCCAGCCGCGCCATTTCCCGAAAGTGTTTGGTGCGGCCGCGAATGAGGCGCTGAGCTATGAAGCCGTTTTAGAGAAATTCAATGAGATCGCGGGCCGCGTGGGGCGCTCAGCTGAATCCGTGGCGGAAGGTTTTATCAACATCGCAGTGCAGCAGATGGCCAATGCGATCAAGAAAATTTCTGTGGCGCGCGGCTATGACGTGACGCGCTATACCCTGCAATGCTTCGGCGGCGCGGGTGGGCAGCACGCCTGCCTCGTAGCCGATGCGCTGGGCATGACGTGCGTTTTTGTGCATCCGTATGCGGGCGTGCTCTCGGCCTATGGTATGGGCTTGGCTGATCAGAGCGTGATCCGTGAACAGGCGGTGGAATTGCTGCTTACGGACAAAGCGTTGATCGAGGTGTCTGCCAAGCTTGATGCCTTGGCGCAAGCGGCGAGCGCTGAGCTGCAAAGCCAAGACATTGGCAGTGGCGCTGTCAATGTGCATCGCAGAGTGCATGTGAAGTATCAAGGCACAGATACGGCCTTGGTCGTACCGTTTGGTGATTTGGTGAGCATTGAAGCCGCGTTTGAAAAGGCCTACAAGCAGCGATTTGCATTCTTGATGCAAGGCAAGGCTTTTGTCGTGGAGGCGGTGTCGGTAGAGGCCGTTATCAGCGGCGATGCGCCCGCTGAGAAGCGCCACGCCTTGCACGAGCCTCGCGCCGTGCCCTCGCGCGAGACAGTCAAAATGTTCACCGGTGGCCAGTGGCATGAAGCTTTGCTTGTGGTGCGCGAAGATTTGCGCCCGGGTGATGTGATCCCTGGCCCTGCCATCATTGCTGAGAAAAATGCCACCACGATTGTGGAGCCCGGCTGGGAGGCGAATCTCACGGCTTTAGACCATCTGGTGCTTGAAAGACGTGCGCAGCGTGCTATCAAATTCGCAGCGGGAACTACAGTCGATCCAGTGCTCTTGGAAGTATTCAACAACCTCTTTATGAACATCGCCGAGCAAATGGGTTTGCAATTGCAAAACACCGCTTATTCGGTGAACATCAAAGAACGCCTCGATTTCAGTTGTGCTTTGTTTGATGCAGAAGGCAATTTGATTGCCAATGCGCCGCACATGCCCGTGCATCTGGGCTCGATGGGTGAGAGCATCAAAACCGTGGTGCAAGAAAACCGCACCACCATGCAGCCGGGCAATGTGTATGTGCTCAACGATCCCTATCACGGCGGCACGCATTTGCCTGATGTGACGGTGATCACGCCTGTGTATGTCAACAATACCGTTCGCCCTGAGCTTGTCGAAGGGCAGGCTTCGACATCAGAGCGAACGGATAGGCCTCTGTTCTATGTCGGCTCGCGCGGCCACCAAGCTGATATCGGCGGCACGACGCCCGGCTCGATGCCACCGTTTTCTACGCGCATTGAAGAAGAGGGCGTACAGATCAATAATTTCTTGTTGGTAGAGCGCGGCGTGCTGCGTGAGAAGGAAATGATTGCGCTGCTAGAAAGCGGCGAATACCCTTCGCGCAACCCCTATCAAAACATGGCCGATCTCAAGGCGCAAATTGCCGCCAATGAAAAAGGCGTGCAAGAGTTGCGCAAGATGGTGGAGCAATTTGGCTTGGATGTGGTGCAGGCTTACATGCTGCATGTGCAAGACAATGCGGAGGAATCTGTGCGTCGCGCATTGGTGACCTTGTCGTCACGCTTAAAAGACAGCAGCTTCACTTTGCCCCTAGACAATGGCGCTCAAATCAAAGTAGCGATTCGTGTTGATGGAAAAAACCGCAGTACCGAGATCGATTTCACAGGCACTTCCGCGCAGCAAACCAATAACTTCAACGCCCCCAAAGCCGTGTGCATGGCGGCAGTTCTCTACGTGTTCCGCACCTTGGTGGACGACGATATTCCGCTCAATGCTGGCTGCTTGAAGCCTTTGAAAGTAACGATTCCCCCCGGTTGCATGCTCAACCCCAACCCACCTGCCAGCGTGGTGGCCGGCAACGTCGAAACCTCGACCTGTATTACGAATGCTTTGTATGGCGCGCTTGGCCTGATGGCCGGCAGCCAGCCGACGATGAACAACTTCACCTTTGGCAACGAGCGCCACCAGTATTACGAAACGATTTCAGGTGGCAGCGGAGCAGGCGGTGTGTTCGATGCGCAAGGCAAGTTAGTCAGCGGCTTCAACGGCACCAGCGTCGTGCAAACTCACATGACCAACTCGCGCCTGACCGACCCCGAAGTGCTCGAATTCCGTTTCCCCGTACTCCTAGAAAGCTATGAAATTCGTAGCGAATCAGGCGGCGAAGGCAAATTCAACGGTGGCAACGGCGGCATCCGCCGCGTGAAATTCCTAGAGCCCATGACCGCCAGCATCTTAAGCAACGGCCGTATCCACCCCGCCTTCGGCATGAACGGCGGCGCGCAAGGCGCAGTAGGCATCAACCGCGTTGTGCGCAGCGATGGTCGCGTGGAAGAGCTGGGGCACATCGGCAGTGCAGAAATGCAAGCAGGCGATGTGTTTGAAATTCACACGCCGGGTGGCGGGGGTTTCGGTCAAGGCTAGGTTTTTGAACCAAATCGGCACTTAGCCGGCATAGAATCTGCGCAGAGCGCTATTATTTTGATAGTAATATTTTTACAGCTTAGCCAGTCGGTCTAACGCCAACTGCAAAGTCTCATCCTTCTTCGCAAAGCAAAAACGCACCACGCGCTGGTCGAAGCCGTTGCCGTAGAAAGCGGACAGCGGAATCGCGGCAACGCCTATTTCAGAAGTGAGCCATTTGCAGAAATCGGCTTCGCTCAAATCGCTAATGGCCGAGATATCGACGCATTGGAAATAGCTGCCTTGCGTATGCAAAGGCTTGAGGCGTGTTTTTTGGATGCCTGCTAAGAATAGATCGCGTTTGCGTTGGTAAAAGGCAGGCAGCTCTAAGTAGGGTGTGGGGCTCGCCATGTAAGTGGCAAGCCCGTGTTGCACAGGTGTGTTAACGGTGAACACATTGAACTGATGCACCTTGCGAAACTCTGCGGTGAGGCTTGCAGGCGCGGCCACGTAGCCCACTTTCCAGCCTGTAACGTGATAAGTCTTGCCGAAGCTGCTGACGATGAAGGCGCGGGCGGCAAGAGCAGGGAAGCGGGCGGCGCTTTGGTGTTGCTCACCGTCAAAGACCATGTGTTCATACACTTCATCGCTGATGAGCAAGATATTAGTAGGCGCGAGAATGTCTTGGAGCTTGCGCATCTCCGCGTCGCTCCAAATGGTGGCACTGGGATTATGCGGGCTGTTGATGAGGA
This sequence comes from Variovorax sp., assembly GCA_031376455.1. Classification (GTDB taxonomy): domain Bacteria; phylum Pseudomonadota; class Gammaproteobacteria; order Burkholderiales; family Burkholderiaceae_C; genus JANMDU01. Next base: position 12,407 of record JANMDU010000067.1, read on the forward strand.
TGGCGCGAGTTTTTGGGGTAATCGCTGCAGCAATTTTGTCAAAGTCGGGGCGAAAGCTGATCGGAGTGAGCGCCACGGGGACGACGGTGCCACCGGCGAGTTCGATATTGGGGATGTAGCTGTCAAAGCAGGGCTCAAGCACGATGACTTCATCGCCCGGATGCACGATAGCTAAGATGACAGTCAGAATAGCTTGCGTCGCGCCAGCTGTGATAGTGATTTCGTCGTTTGCAGAGTATTTTCGTGCGTGGAGTGCTTCTGTTTTAGTAGCAATCGCTTGGCGCAGCGCTGGCACGCCGGCCATCGGTGGGTATTGGTTGTGGCCACTTTGCATGGCGCTGGTGACGGCATGGACCAAAGCCGGGTCGCAGGCAAAATCCGGAAAGCCTTGCCCCAAATTCACTGCGCCTTTTTCCGCAGCAAGCTGCGACATCACGGTAAAAATCGTCGTGCCTACTGCAGGGAGTTTGGTATGTAGGGATGGGGTACGTTCTATAACTTGCATCTTGTGAATTTATCAGTGAATGAACACGGAATTCACAGAAGTTTCACGAAAGACGCGGAAGTTTTTCTGTGTCTTCCGTGTAGCTTCCGTGTTTTCCGTGTTCTTTATGTCGTTGAGCTAGATGAATCAAAGAGAAAAATCGTCGCTGTACCCAGCCAGCGCTTTGCTCACCAAATCGCGCGTGAGGCGTGGGCTGATCAGCTCTGTAAAAGTATAGATAAAGTTTCGCAGGTAGGCACTGCGCTTGAAAGCGACGCGGGCGGTGTTTTTGCCGAAGAGGTGGCCAGCGGGTTTGACGATCAGATCGGGCTCGGCGATCGCGTTGACTGCCATCTCGGCCACGATGCCGACGCCTAGGCCAGCGCGCACATAGGTTTTGATCACGTCAGAATCAATGGCTTCAATCGCCATGCGGGGCGTGAGCTTTTTGGCAGCGAAGGCTGCATCTATTTTCGTACGGCCTGTGAAGGTCGGGTGGTAGCTGACCAATGGCTCGCCTGCTAAATCTTGCAGCGTCACTTCGCTCACCTTGGCCAGCTTGTGATCCACGGGCATCACGAGCACGTGCTGCCATTCGTAGCAAGGCAGGGTGACGAGTTCCGCGTAATCGGCCAAGCTCTCGGTGGCAATGCCAATCTCGGCCACTTCGTCGATCAGCATTTTGGCCACTTGATCGGGCGAGCCTTGATGCAGGCTGATGTTGACTTTGGGGAAGGTCTCGCGCAGCTTGGCAATCGGGCCGGGCAACACGTAGCGCGCTTGTGTGTGGGTGGAGGCAATGCTAAGCGTGCCGCTGTCTTGCAAGCTGTATTGCTCGCCGATGCGTTTGAGGTTGCCTACTTCGCGCAAAATAATCTCGATGCTTTTGAGCACCTGTACACCCGGCTCGGTGATGCGTTTGAGCCGCTTGCCATGCCGCGCAAACACTTCAATGCCTAGCTCTTCTTCAAATTCAATGATGGCTTTAGACACGCCGGGCTGTGAGGTATGCAGCGCCTTGGCGGCCTCGGTGAGATTGAGGTTGCGCCGCGCAGCTTCTTGCACGAAGCGGAATTGGTGAAGGTTCATATCAAAAAACAGCTAAAGAATGGGTTTATTATGCCTTTTATCGCTGCAATTACACCGCTCCTATTTCAATAGCATTCTGCGCAGGTGTTGTGTCGGCTACGCCCTTATTTGCCTTAATTTTTGTAGAAATGTAGATGTAGACGGCCAAAAGCCAATAACCGCGCTCAGCCCTGCTGTTGCGCGGTTATTGAATCTCAAATTTAACTTCAAATTGAGATGGCGGGCGGTCTGTCGAGCAACGCCGGATGAAACGAGGTGTAGAAGACACGAGGCGGCGATGGAGGCTGCGCTTTACGGACATTCAAACCTGAGCTGATCTGTGGCGCTGGCAGAAAATACAGCCCTGACCACACACCTGCATTGCTGCCCGAGGATTCTGTGGCCTCAGCATGCACATGAGCCGCAGGATTGAGCCATTGCGCGCTGAGGGCCTCGTTATCGAATGCATAGGCGTGCCGATGATGGGCAAGGCCGCCGTGAAAATGTTGGCTTGCAGGATGATTGTGTTGGGCGCTTGGTAAAGTAGTGCTGTGATTGTGAGCCATACCGCGCAGTTGAATTTGATACGTAGCAACAAATTGCAAAGCATTCAACGTGACAAATAGCCAAGTCGCAACAAT
>JANMDU010000103.1:0-26373 GCA_031376455.1 Variovorax sp.
GTCGTGGGCACAGGCCCTTGCGGTTTGTTTGCTGCGCTCAATTTAGCGCAGATGGGGTTTAAGCCGATCGTGTTGGAGCGCGGGCGGATTGTGCGTGAGCGCACGAAAGACACTTGGGGGTTTTGGCGTAAGCGAGAGCTGAAAACGGAGAGCAATGTGCAGTTTGGCGAGGGCGGCGCGGGCACGTTTTCTGATGGCAAGCTGTGGAGTCAGGTGAAAGATCCGCTGTTTCATGGGCGCAAGGTGATGCAGGAGATGGTGCGCGGCGGGGCGCCTGAGGAGATCATGTATGTGAGCAAGCCGCATGTGGGGACGTTTCGGCTGGTGAAGGTGGTGGAGTTTTTGCGGGAGGAAATTGTGCGGCTGGGGGGTGAGTTTTGGTTTTCTACCCAGCTGGTAGATTTGCAGATTGAGGATGGCGTTATCAAAGGGATCGCGACTGAGCATCCCGAGCGCGGAGCTGAGCAGATCAGCGCTGATCATGTGATTTTGGCGCTGGGCCATAGCGCGCGGGATACTTTTGAGATGCTGATTGAGCGAGGTGTGTATGCCGAGGCCAAACCGTTTAGTGTCGGCTTTCGCATTGAGCATCCGCAGAGCTTGATTGATCGCGCGCGCTTTGGGCCGAATGCGGGCCATGAGTTGCTCGGCGCGGCGGATTACAAGCTGGTGCATCACGCGAGCAATGGGCGCAGTGTGTACAGCTTTTGCATGTGCCCGGGCGGCACGGTGGTGGCGGCGAGCAGCGAGGTGGGTCGGGTGGTGACGAATGGTATGAGCCAGTATTCGCGCAATGAGAGGAATGCGAATGCGGGAATTGTGGTGGGCATTGAGCCTGCGGATTTCGATGTTGATGCGCTTGGAAAACCGCTCGTTGGGCATGATCAGCGCGGCCAAGTCTTGGCGGGCATGCGCTTTCAACGTGCTTTGGAAAGCGGTGCGTATTTGCTCGGCGGCGAAAATTACAACGCGCCCGGCCAGCGTGTGGGCGATTTTCTGCGCAACGTGGCGAGCAAAGAATTGGGCAGCGTGATTCCGAGCTACAAGCCGGGTGTGCATCTGATGAATTTGGGCGAGGAGAAAGCGCCTGCACTGCCGATGTATGCCATCCACGCGATTCGCGAAGCCATTCCTGCGTTTGCCCAGCAGATTGCCGATTTCGATTTGCACGATGCGATGCTGACTGGCGTGGAGACGCGTACTTCAGCGCCCATCCGCATTAAGCGCCACGAGCCGCGCTTGGAAGGCGGCCGGCGGCCTGACGGCAGCAAGCATGATGAGCATCCGCTGCGCTATCAATCCATCAACACGCGAGGCTTGTATCCCGCAGGCGAGGGCGCAGGCTATGCGGGCGGCATCATGAGCGCAGCGATTGATGGCCTGAAGGTGGCGGAGGCTGTGGCGCTCAATATCACGAGAAACTGATTTTCTGAAGTAAATTCATAAGAAATCAGCCGTTAGCCGGCATGGAATATGCGCAAAGCGCTATTATTTTTGTAGTATTAAGCTAAACGATACCGCCGGCACTGCCTAGGCTGTGCAGCCTTGCATAGTGGCCGTTTGCTGCGATGAGATCTGCATGCGTGCCGCGTTCTACGATGCAGCCTTGATGCATGCAGACGATATCGTCTGCATGTTCGATGGTGGATAAGCGATGCGCGATGATGAGCGTGGTGCGGCCAGTTGTGAGCTTGGCTAGTGCAGTTTTGACCGCGAGCTCAGATTCTGTATCCAGCGCGGAAGTGGCTTCATCCAAGATCACGATAGGCGCATTTTTATAGATCGCGCGAGCAATCGCCAAGCGCTGACGCTGGCCGCCGCTAAGCGTGTTGGCGTTGTGGCCAACCTGTGTGTGAATCCCTTGAGGCAGAGCGGTTGCCCAATCTGCTAAATGCGCGGCTTGCAGAGCGATAAGGATTCGCTCTTCATCGGGTGTGTCGCCCAAGGCGATATTCGCAGCCACAGTGTCGCTGAACATCACAACATCTTGGCTCACGAAGGAAAACTGTTTTCGTAATGCATCAATTTGCCATTCACGAATATCGACGCCGCCCAAAAGCACGCGGCCTTCAGACGCATCGACAAAACGTGGCAGCAAATTGACCAAAGTCGTTTTGCCAGAGCCCGAGCTGCCGACTAAAGCCACCGTGCGGCCCGGTGCGATCTCTAAATCAATGCCGGCCAGAGCGCTTTGCTCAGCATTCGTGTAAGTTAAATGGACGTTTTCAAACTGCAAGCTCAGGCTGGCGTTGAAAGTGGCACTGGAATTGACATTGAAGGGCAGTTGATAGTTGCCGCTGATCTCTTGCGGCGTGTGCTCGATCAAATCGAGCCCGCGCTCCAGAGCCGTCAGTCCGCGCGTGAGGCTGCCTGCGATCTCAGACAAGGCGCGCAAGGGCGTGATGAGCAGCAGCATGGCCGTGACAAAAGCCGCAAACCCACCTACGCTGGTGCTGCCCATCGCGTTGGGGGCAGCGTTTTGCCAGAGCGCAGCAGTGATCACGGCAGACAAAGCCACAGCGGCCAGAATTTGCGTGATGGGCATCACTGCAGCCGATGCTATTGTTGATTTGATGGCCAAGCGACGCAGGCTTTGTGCAAATGCGGCAAAACGCTGCTGCTGGTTGGTTTGAGCGTGCTGCAAGCGAACGGTGCGCCATGCGAGCACATTTTCTTCGACCACGTAGGCTAGGCTGTCAGTGGCTGTTTGGCTCTGTTTGGTTAAGTTGTGCAGGCGCTTGGAGAGCATGCGAATGGCCCATGCAATCGGTGGCCCTACAGAGAACACAATCAATGTGAGCTGCCAGTTCAAATACAGCAAATAAGCGAGCAGGGCGACCACAGAGAGCAAATTTTTAGCCAAAATGAGCAAGGCGCTAACGACGACAGTTGCACCAATTTGCAGCTCATGCACCATGGTGTTGACTAGGCTGCTGGAGGTACTTTTTGTGTAAAGGCTGGGATGCGCGTTATGCAACACAGCGAATTGCTTGGTTGCCAAACGCTCAACAATGCCATAAGCGATGGCGCTGGAGCCGTATTTCGCAACAAAGGTGGACAGACCGCGCACAGCAAACAAGCTAATCAAAACGGCGGGTACGATCCACAGCGCGATGCGGTTACTGCCAAAACCGCGATCAAGCAGCGGCTTCATCAGCGCGGGCACCATGGGCTCGGTAAGCGCCGTCACGATCACGGCCAATGCGATCAAGGCTAAATGAGGCCCTGAGCCTTTGGCATAGGGGCGCAGGCGGCGAAGCACAGCAAACAGGCGGCCACTGTCTTGGCTGTTTTGTAGAGCCGATGGTGTCGATTGAGCTGAAGGCGAGCTCTGCGATGAGCCAGAGGGCGAGGCGTCACTCATAAAAATGTAGCAAACTCGTGATGGTTTTCAATGTTTAGACACTATTTTTGTGGGATACAGGTCAGGCAGATCTTCCCTTTTACGGAACCTATGCGTTAGGATTATCGTCTGAGACAACAACACAACCAGCCAATGAATTTTCTTCACCGCTCACCGACGATCAACCGCCGCCAGGGTATGCAGTGTGCATTGCTGCTCGCCAGCGCCTCGCCTTGGGCTGCTCTGGCGCAATTTCGGGTGGAGATTTCAGGCGTGGGCGTGACGCAGTTGCCGATTGCCGTTTTGGCTTTCAAGGGCGATGATGCAGCGCCGCAAAAAATTGGCGCGATTGTTTTGGCTGATCTGGAGCGCAGTGGGCAATTTAAAGCGATTGATCCTGGCGCAGCGAATTTGGACGAAAGCAGCCGCCCCGAGACGAGCGCGTTTCGCCAAAAAGGCGCTGATCATTTGGTGGTGGGCAGTATCACGCGTCTGGCCGATGGCCGCTTCGATGTGCGCTTTCGGCTTTGGGATGTGGTGCGCTCACAAGATTTGGGTGCGCTGAGCTATGCCGTGCCTGCGGGTGATCTGCGACTGGCGGCGCATCGCATTTCAGATTTCATTTATGAAAAGCTCACGGGTGAAAAAGGTGTTTTTTCCACGCGGATTGCCTATGTGACGAAAACTGGGCAGGGCAACAATCAGCGCAACGCATTATGGATTGCCGATTCGGATGGAGAGGGCGCGCAGAGCGCTTTGGCCTCACCCGAGCCAATCATCTCAGCGAGCTGGTCGCCCAACGGGGCGCAGCTGGCTTATGTGTCTTTTGAATCGCGTAAACCGGTGGTGTATGTGCATGAGGTGGCCAATGGCAGGCGGCGCTTGTTGGCTAATTTCAGAGGCTCAAACAGCGCGCCCGCTTGGTCGCCCGATGGCAAGCAAATCGCTATCACGCTCAGCCGCGATGGCAACTCGCAGATTTATGTCATGGACAGCGCTGGCAGCAACGAGCCGCGCCGTTTGACGCAATCTAGCGGAATCGACACCGAGCCCGTCTATTCGCCCGACGGCAAATCGATTTACTTCGTGAGCGACAGGGGCGGTGCGCCGCAGATTTATCGTATGCCCACAGGAGGCGAAGGCGCAGGCCGTACAGAGCGCATCACGTTCAATGGCAATTACAACATCTCCCCCGCAATGAGCCCCGATGGCAAGCGCATGGCTTTCATCTCGCGCGTCTCGGGCAATTTTAGGCTGCATGTGATGGAGCTTGCCGGGCAAGGCGCGACCATGCTGACTGAGACGAATGCCGATGAACGCCCCAGCTTTGCACCGAACAGCAAACTCATTTTGTACGCCACACGCCAAGGCGGGCAGGAAGCGCTGATGACCTCGACGCTCGATGGGCGCATCAAAGCTCGCTTGGCAGCGCAAGGCGGCGACATTCGTGAACCGCAATGGGGCAAATAAGCCCCGCAATTTACCCTCTTCTAGGAGAAACTTAAGATGTTTAAGCAACGAATCGCTTCTTTATTGATAGCAGCCAGCGCAGTGATCACGCTGGTTGCGTGTGGATCGAGCGTTAAGCTGGATGAAGTGGGTGTGCGTGATGCAGTCGGCACGCAAGTCTCGCCTGTTCAGCCCGTCGTCACCGCCACGGCCAGCTCTACGGTCGGCGGCACGCAAACGGGAGTCACGCAGCGCAGCGTACAGGCTGTGAACGTCGGCGCGCAAGCCGCCGATGGCGCAGGCCCAGCAGGTGTCGCAAAAATTATTTTGTTTGACTACGACAGCTTTGTGATCAAGCCGGAATACCAAAGCGCAATCGATACCCATGCAAGATTTCTCGTAGCAAACAAGGCCAGAAGACTGGCGATTGAAGGGCATACCGACGAGAGTGGCGGACGAGAATACAACTTGGCCTTGGGGCAAAAGCGCGCTGAGGCCGTGCGCCGTGCGCTCGGGCTTCTCGGCGTCGCAGATGCACAAGTTGAAGCGGTGAGTTTTGGTGAGGAAAAACCGGTAGATGCGGCGAGTAACGAGCAAGCCTTTGCCAAAAACCGCCGCGCTGAGCTCAATTACAAATAACCATTGATTATTCGTATGCTATACATTTGGAAGCACTATGCGCATGTTCTATGCCGGCTAATGGCTGTTTTTAGTATTACCTTTGCTTTGCAACCAGCGCATGCAGGCTTGTTTGACGATGAAGAAGCGCGCAAAGCCATTTTGGAGCTGCGCACCCGTGTGGATCAAAACGCCCGAGCTGCTGATGCACAAAATGCAGAGCTAAAGCGCAGCCTCGACAAAGCTTTGCAAGATGCCAACATGGCGAACGAGGCCAATACCGCTTTGTTACGCCGAAGCTTGCTGGATCTTCAAAATCAAATCGAAGCGTTGCGCGCAGAAGTCTCTCGCCTCAAAGGCCAAGATGAGCAGCTCGCGCGCGAGGTCGCCGAGCTGCAGCGTCGGCAAAAAGATTTGGCGCAAGGCGTGGATGAACGCGTGCGCCGCTTTGAGCCCGTCAAAGTGCAGCTTGATGGGCGCGAATTCAATGCGGAACCGTCGGAAAAACGCGATTATGACAATGCGTTTGCGCTGTTTCGCAAGCCAGATTACGTTGCATCATCCGCTGCTTTCCTCGATTTTCTGCGCCGTAATCCGCAAAGCGGCTACGCAGCTTCAGCCTATTTTTGGCTGGGCAATGCGCAATACGCCAACAAAGAATACGCACCGGCGATCACCAATTTCCGCACGCTGATTGCCACCGTGCCTGATCACCCTAAAGCGCCTGAGGCAGCGCTTGCCATTGCTAGCAGCCAAATCGAGCTTAAAACAGTTCCTGCAGCTCGCAAAACGCTGGAAGATTTGATCAAGGTCTATCCGCAATCCGAGGCTGCAGCTGCAGCGAAAGATCGGCTTTCTCGCTTGCGCTGATTTTTCTCGCGTCGTTGCAGTGCGTGAGAGATCTTGTGCCTGCAAACGAGAGACAATCAAAGCATGTTGTTTCCTGCCACTGAAGATGTCTCCACCGCTCGCAACCAGGCTGAGATGCCTTTGCTGTGCAATCTCAATCCCGAGCAGCTCGCTGCGGTCACATTGCCCAATGAGCACGCTCTCATCCTAGCGGGAGCAGGTTCTGGCAAAACGCGCGTGCTCACCACACGCATTGCTTGGCTGATGCAGACCGGGCAGATCTCCCCGGGTGGCGTGATGGCGGTGACGTTTACCAACAAAGCGGCAAAAGAGATGCTCACGCGCTTGTCGAGCATGTTGCCTGTGAACGTTCGCGGGATGTGGATCGGCACCTTTCATGGGCTATGTAATCGCTTTCTACGGGCGCATTACAAGTTGGCCAATTTGCCGCAGAGCTTTCAAATTTTGGATACGCAGGATCAGCTCTCAGCGATCAAGCGCTTAATGAAACAGTTCAATGTGGACGAAGAGCGCTTTCCACCGAAGCAGCTCCAATACTTTATCGGCGGCTGCAAAGAAGAGGGGCAGCGGCCGGGTGACGTGGTGATTCGTGATGACGAGACGAAGAAAAAAGCGGAGTTCTACGCGCTGTATGAAGAGCAATGCCAACGCGAGGGCGTGGTGGATTTTGGTGAATTGATGCTGCGCTCGTATGAGCTGCTGCGCGATCAGCCGGCCATACGCGAGCATTACGCGCGGCGGTTTCGGCATATTTTGGTCGATGAGTTTCAGGATACGAATAAGCTGCAATATGCATGGCTAAAAATGTTTTCTGGCTGGAGTCCGGAGAACCCGCTGGTGGGCAGCTATGCCAGCCCGAGCGGCGGTCAGCATGTCGGCAGCGTATTTGCCGTGGGTGATGATGATCAAAGCATCTATGCGTTTCGCGGCGCACGTGTGGGCAATATGGTGGATTTTGTGCGCGAATTCTCCGTGCAAAAGCAAATCAAGCTGGAGGAAAACTACCGCAGCTTTGCGCACATCTTGAACAGCGCGAATCACCTGATTAGCCACAACAGCAAACGCTTGGGTAAAAATTTGCGCACGAGCCAAGGCGTGGGCGAACCAGTGCGTGTGCAAGAAAACGGCAGTGATTTTTATGAGGCGCAGTGGCTGATTGAAGAGATCAAACATTTGCTGCGAGATAACGGTAAAGAAGCCGGCATCAAACATTCTGAGATTGCGATTTTGTATCGCAGCAATGCGCAAAGCCGCGTGATTGAGACGACACTTTTTAACGCAGGTATTCCTTACCGCGTGTATGGCGGCTTGCGATTTTTCGAGCGAGCGGAGATCAAGCACGCGCTTGCCTACCTAAGGCTTTTAGAAAATCCGCACGACGACACGAGCTTCATGCGTGTGTGTAATTTCCCGCCGCGTGGTATCGGCGCGAGAAGCATCGAGCAACTGCAAGATGCGGCTCGAGCCAGCGGTTGTTCGTTGCACGACGCGGTGAGCGTCGTTACGGGTAAAGCAGGCACGTCACTGGGCAGTTTTGTGGCGAAGATGGATGTGCTACGTGAGCAAACCGTTGGGAGCACCTTACGCGACATTATTGAGCTAGTGTTACAACACAGTGGCTTGATCGAGCATTACAAAACGGATAAAGAAGGCGCGGATCGTATTGAGAATTTGCAAGAGCTGATCAGCGCAGCGGAAAGTTTTGTGACGCAAGAAGGCTTTGGCCGAGATGCGGTCGCGTTGCCGGTGGATGAATTGGGAGCTGTAGGTTTAACGCAATCTCCAGCAAGTCAAGGCATTAAATTTGAAGAAAATAGTGCTCCAGCCGGCATCGATGTTGCGCAGAGTGCTCCTGAATTTATAGCACCTGATGCGGAGACAGGCGAGACGCTCTCGCCGCTCGTCGCCTTCCTCACGCATGCTGCGCTGGAATCGGGAGATAACCAAGCCCAAGCGGGCAAAGATGCTGTGCAGATGATGACGGTGCATTCGGCTAAGGGTTTGGAGTTTGACGCAGTGTTCATCACCGGCTTGGAAGAAGGATTGTTCCCCCACGAGAATTCGCTAGCCAGCCACGAAGGTTTGGAGGAAGAGCGCCGCTTGATGTATGTGGCGATCACGCGGGCGAGAGCGCGGCTGTATTTGAGCTTTGCCCAAACCCGCATGCTGCATGGCCGCACGAATTACAACATCAAGAGCCGCTTCTTTGATGAGCTGCCCGAGGATGCGCTCAAATGGTTGAGCCCCAAGAACGCTGGCTTTGGCAGTGGTTTCAATCCCGGCTTTGCTGGTGGCTATGGCGGCAGCAATGCATGGCGCGGGGGTGCATCAAATGCTACTAAATCAATAGCATCTAGCGCAGAATATACGCCAGGTAACAGGCCTTTTGTTGCTAAAAAAGAAGAATCCGTGCCGTCCGCCAGTGGTTTGTCTATTACTGCGGGCTTAAAAGTCTTTCACAATAAATTCGGCGAAGGTAAAGTGCTGGCGATTGAAGGGGTGGGCGATGACGCCAGAGCCCAAGTGCAGTTTGGCCGGCATGGTGTGAAGTGGTTGGCATTGTCTGTGGCGAAGTTGACGCCTGTGACGTAAATGAGCGCAGACGCAAGCCTAACGCGGGAACTCGCATGCATCAAATGCTTCTAATACTCAATAAATTTTTTTTGGAGAAATTGATGAAGTCGAAAATACTTAAAGGGGTGCTCGTTGCCTTTCTCGCGATCAGCGCAACAGCTTTCCAAGCAGCGCACGCGGCTGACACGCCCAGCACACCTCAACCGAACGCCAGTGATCGCCTAGATATCGCAAGAGAGGCTATCAAAGCCAACAAGTGGCCTATAGCCATCGCTGAATTACGCTTAGCTGTACGCGACGAGCCGAAAAACGCGGATGCGCATAATTTGCTGGGCTACAGCTATCGCAAGCAGGCCAAGCCCGATATGGCTAAATCCTTCGAGCACTACAACACGGCTTTAAAAATTGATCCGATGCACAAAGGCACGCATCACTACATCGGGGTGGCGTATTTGATGGATAAAAAACCCGCTGAGGCCGACAAGCATTTGGCGTTGCTGGAGAAAGCTTGTGGCAACCGAACATGCCCAGAATACAAAGATTTAGCTAAAACGATTACGCAATACAAAGCCAACGGCGATTCGAGCAGCAGTTTTGCAGTGTATTGAGACGTTTGGTATTTCTTAGCGCATCGCCAAGATCGCAGCCTCTACCAAAGCAGCAGTAGCTAGGGGCTTTTCCATGGGGAAAAGATGCGTGCCATCAACCCAACTCATGCGTCCGCGTGTGAATCGCTCGGTGAGCGAAGTGCCAGTGCGCTTGAGTTCTGCGGATTGCAGCCCGCCAATAAAAGCTGCGGCGCATTGAAGGGGTTTGCGGCGTAAGAGATTGGGCAGGTTATCGGGCAGGGTGTTGTAAATCTGGGTTTCTATTGCGCGGTCGAAACTTAAATGACGTCTGTCATCTTTGCCAGTGAAAGTGCCGTGATCGATATAGTCTCGCAGGACTTGATCGTCCCAAAGCGCGAAGGCGCGTTTTGATTTGAAGTTGTCATACGCAGCTTGTGTCGAGGCCCAGCTTTGCGTTCGGCGCTGACTGACTTTGCTGGGAGAAATGTTGCCCATAATCCCGCTGGCTTTGGCCGCACCTAGTGCCGTGGCTTTCCAGCCGCCGATAACGGGGGAATCGAGCAAGACTACGCCGAGCACAAGCTCAGGGTGTCGTGCGGCGCACATCGTGCTGAGAATGCCGCCGAGCGAATGACCGACCAGCCAAACTTTTTCGCCTGATTTCTCCACGAGAGGCCGGGTGAAGTCAGCCAGCTCTTGCACCACATGCGGCCAATTGTTGGTGACGGGATAGCGCGCGTCGTGGCCGAATTTCTCAATACATTTCACAGCGAAGCCTCGCTTTTTGAGCGAGGCGAGCATCACGCCATACGTGCTGGCCGGGAAGCTGTTGCCATGCGAAAAGACAAGTAAGCTCATCGTTGCTTTAGATCAATTTTTCCTGCGGCGTGGAGATTTTTTTGAGCGGAATGCTTCGAGTGCTCGCAGATTTGATCGGCGTATCGGTTTTGCCGCCATTCCACTGGGGATCATCCAAACTGTCAAACACTTCGCGTAATTTGCCGCCCCAAGTTCGGCGTAGCATCATGAAATACGGATTATTTTCTTCGATGCAAACGATGCGATCGCTACTGTGTTTGTCAGCCTCATACACCACTAAATCCAGCGGTAGACCCACGGAGAGGTTGGATTTCAACGTTGAATCCATCGACACAAGGGCACATTTGGCGGCTTCATCAAGTGGCGTATCCGGATGGATCACACGATCTAGCACAGGTTTGCCGTATTTAGATTCGCCCACTTGGAAATACGGCGTTTCTTTTGTGGCTTCAATAAAGTTGCCTGCGGAATACACCTGAAACAAGCGCATGCCTTCGCCTGCAATTTGCCCGCCGAATATGAGCGATACATTAAATTCTACGCCAGCCGCTTTCAGCGATTCACCATCGCGTGCATACACATGGCGAATCGCCGAGCCCAGCACGCGCGTCGCTTCAAACATGCTCTTGGCATTCCAAATCGTGATCGGCTCGCCGTCTTCGTTCTTGAGTTGCTCGACTTGCAGCATCTCACGCACGCTTTGGCTGATGCTCAAATTACCAGCGGAGAGCAGCACCATGAAACGATCACCGGGCTTCTCGTACACGATCATTTTGCGAAAGGTGCTGATCTGATCCAGACCCGCATTGGTGCGCGAATCGGAGAGGAAAACCAAGCCGGCGTTAAGTTTGATGGCGACGCAGTAAGTCATGAATGGTCTGAAAGTTTTTTGAGTTGGTACAGGGCATCAAGCGCCTCGCGAGGGCTTAAATCGTCCGGATTAATGCTGCTTAGCGCCGATTCTACTGCGCTGGCTGCTCCTGAATGCGTAGCGTCTGTTGCGGGCGCAGCAAAGAGATCGACCTGAGCTTGTGCGGCCTGTTGGCTGTTCTCCAGTCGCTCTAATGCGGCTCTCGCATGGTTGACCACTTGCGCAGGCACACCGGCTAATTTTGCGACTTGAATACCGTAGCTCTTGCTGGCTGGGCCGGCTTCGATGCTGTGCATGAAGGCGATATCTCGGCCTGTCTCGACAGCGCTCACATGCACGTTGACAGCGCCATGGTGATCAGCTGGAAATTGTGTCAGCTCAAAATAATGTGTGGCAAAGAGCGTGAAGGCTTGCGATTTGTGCAGATGGGCGGCAATACCACTGGCCAGCGATAGACCATCGAAGGTGCTCGTGCCTCGGCCAATCTCATCCATGAGCACGAGGCTCTGCGGTGTGGCAGCATGCAAGATTTGCGCGGCTTCCGTCATCTCCAGCATGAAGGTCGATTGGGCATTGGCCAAATCGTCTGCCGCGCCGATGCGGGTGTAGATCGCGTCCAGCGGGCCGAGGCGGCAGGTCGCCGCTGGGACGTAAGACCCAACAGAGGCGAGCAGGGCAATGACGGCAATTTGCCGCATGTAGGTGGATTTACCGCCCATGTTAGGGCCAGTGATGACTTGCATGCGCGTTTTGGCCGAGAGATCTGTGTCGTTGGCGATGAAGGGTTTGTTGACGGTTTCTGCAAGCCGCGCTTCCACGACGGGATGACGACCCGCCGTGATTTGAATACAGGGCTCGGCGGCGAAGCTGGGAGCGTTCCAATTTAGCGTGAGCGAACGCTCGGCGAGGGCGCAGATCGCGTCCAGCGTGGCGAGTGCTGTGGCTGCTGCAGTGAGCGCTTTCACATGGGGTTGCAAAGCATCGAGCACTTGCTCGTAGAGAAATTTCTCACGCGCAAGAGATCTTTTTTGCGCGGAGAGTGCCTTGTCTTCAAAAGTTTTGAGTTCGGGCGTGATGAAGCGCTCAGCGTTCTTAAGCGTTTGGCGGCGGCGATAGTCTTCGGGCACTTTGCTGGCTTGGCCTTGCGTGACTTCGATATAGAAGCCATGTACTTTGTTGTATTGCACGCGCAGATTATTGATGCCAGTGCGCTCGCGCTCGCGGATTTCAAGATCAAGAAGGAAAGTATCACAGTTGGTTTGAATACCGCGCAGTTCATCGAGTTCAGCATCAAAACCATGGTTAATGATATTGCCATCACTCACTAAAGCCGATGGCTCTGGCAGTATCGCAGCTTGCAGGAGCTGCAATGTCACTTGCAGATGCTCTGAAGTCTGTAAAGCAGTGAAAATATGAGAGAAATCAGCACCTAGCCGGCATAGATATTGCGCAAGCCGCTCTGATTTTAATAGCGTACTGTGCAAGGCCATGAGCTCGCGCGGCTTGACTTGACGCAGTGCAATACGCGCTGCAATGCGCTCTACATCGCTGCTGCCTTTGAGTTGCTCGCGCAGTTTATTCGCATGACCTTCGCGCAAGACGCCGATGATCTGAATGCGCTGCTGGGCACTCATGCGATCTCTTGCTACGTTCAGCAACCAGCTTTTCAAAGCGCGGCTGCCCATACCCGTCATACAAGTATCGAGCAAAGAAAAAAGCGTGGGGCTGTCTTCGCCGCGCAAGGTTTGTGTGAGCTCTAAATTGCGGCGCGTGGTAAGCGGAATATCCATCAACTCCGCCTCGCGCTGCACGCGCAGCTGGCTGACATGCGCAAGCTTCGCGCCTTGCGTGTGCTCAGCGTAGGCGAGCATGGCACAAGCGGCGGCATGCGCATGGGGCAGCTCTTGAGCGCCGAAAGCGGCAAGACTAGCCACTTGGAGCTGAGTGCAAAGCTTCTGCTGGCCCAAGCCACTGTCAAATTGGAATGCAGGTCGCAGAGTCAATGAGAGCTGCGAAGAAAAACGCAAGGCTTTGATCTGTTGCTCGAAAGCCGGCGTCACGTCGCTCGCATATAGCAATTCGCTGGGCGCAATCCGCGAAACCCAGCCAGCCAGCTCATCGTGGCTACATTCAGCTATTTTGATCTCAGACTGCGTCAGCGCCAGCCACGCGAGGCCCAGCTTATTGCGAGGTGCTTGATGCACGGCCAGCAGCGTGGCTTCTGATTTGTCGGAGAGCAGTTCCGTATCAGTGAGCGTGCCCGGCGTGACCACGCGCACCACTTTGCGCTCCACAGGCCCCTTTCCTGTCACTTCACCGACTTGCTCACAAATCGCCACCGATTCGCCTAGCTTGATCAGCCGCGCGAGATAGGTTTCAACAGAATGAAACGGCACACCCGCCATGACGACTGGCTTTCCACCCGATTGCCCGCGCTGCGTGAGCGTGATATCTAACACCCGCGCCGCTTTTTCAGCATCGGCGAAAAACAACTCGTAGAAATCCCCCATGCGGTAGAGCAAAAGGGTATCGGGAAAGTCTTTCTTCAGATGCAGATATTGCTGCATCATCGGCGTGTGGGCAGACAGATCAGCGCTCACGCAGCGTGCCTTGATGCGAGTTACAAAGGTGCTTCGTCGCCCGTGGGCGTTGCGGGTTCAGCGCTACTTGCGCCTTTCAGCGTGCCTGCTTGACGCACAGCTGCCTTTTCTCCTGCGCTGGCAAATTTGCTGTACTTACTCAGTAAGCCGACCATTTGCGCATAGATCTTTGGGTTCGCCGCCATACATTCTTTTTGTTCGAGATAGTTGGCCTCACCGGTGAAGTTGCCGATTAAGCCGCCGGCCTCTTGCACGAGTAATGAGCCTGCGGCCATATCCCATGGCATGAGACCCGTCTCGAAAAAGCCTTCTGTGAAACCTGCAGCCACATAGGCGAGGTCAAGCGCAGCAGCACCGGGGCGACGCAGGCCTGCCGTCTTGGTCATGATGTCGCTCATCATGGCCATGTAGGTGGGGAAATTGTCGCCCGGACGAAACGGGAAACCGGTAGAAATCAGTGATTGCGCGAGAGTCTCGCGTTTGCTCACTCGCAGGCGACGGTCATTCAAATACGCGCCTCTCCCTCGTGAACTAAAAAACAAATCATTACGCGTGGGATCAAACACCACGGCATGATCTACCTTGCCCGCGATCTGCACGGCAATGCTCACGCAATAAACGGGGAAGCCGTGAATGAAATTGGTCGTGCCGTCCAGCGGATCGATGATCCAAATGTGATCCGAGAATTTGTTGCCGTGCTCGCGACCTGATTCTTCGGCCCAAATGCCATGGTTGGGGAAGGCCTCCAAAATAATTTCGATGATGGCTGCTTCTGCTGCCGCATCGACTTCGGTGACGAAATCGTTAACTTCTTTTTGTTTGATGCGAACCGATTCAATATCGAGCGCGGCGCGGTTAATGATGGTGCCAGCTGCGCGTGCGGCTCGCACGGCGATGTTGAGCATGGGGTGAGAAGAGGCAGTCATGTTGTGGGGGGGGGCACGTGGATTGCGGATGCACGATCACATGCCGCTGTTACTTGATATTTTCCCATGATTGTCTGTTGCGCCCCTGTGATGCTGTAAAAGTATTCAAAAAGCCATCAAAATCAAGGCATTGGATGCGACTGTTACCAATTGGCTTCGTAACTTATAGGGATTTCCCTTAATTCTCATTTAAAATTTAAATAAGTTACCCAAGTGATTGATATTGCACAATAATTCGCAATCTGCTACACTTTCAATAGCAATTCAAAACAGGCCTGACCTGACACACTATGGCAACATTTTTCACCGCTGGTTTCCTCGTAAGTATTTCGGCGAAACTGCGTCCGGTGTTGACGATTGCACTGGCTGCACTCGCGCTAGCCTTAATACCTGCGCCTCAAGCAGAAGCTGCGACGAAAAAGCAAGCCAAGAGCGCGCAAAAATCCACTGCTAAATCTGTGCGGGGTGGCAAGGCCATCAAGCCCAGCAAAGCCATGAAGGCTAACAAAGGCAAGCCCCAAGCCAAAGCCCAATCCAAAGTGATGGGCAAAATGCAACGCGTGGTGGTGATGAAAAATGGCAAGCGCACGGTGGTGATGCGCAAAGTTCCCGTGGTCGTTGCAGCACCGCCGCGTCCGTCGTTCGGTCAGCTTGCCGGCTTGCATGGCATGCAAGATGCGCTTGATTTGAAGAGCAGCGTGGCTTATGTCCTGGATCAAGATACCCAAGAAATTCTCTTCCAGAAAAACGAAAACGCTGTCCTCCCGATTGCATCGCTCACCAAGCTCATGACGGGCGTGATCGTGAGTGAAGCGCGACTCGATATGAATGAGATCATCATGATTTCTGAGGCGGATGTTGATACGGAAAAAGGCAGCCGCTCTCGCTTGAAGGTAGGCACGCAACTCACGCGAGGCGAGCTGATGCTACTCTCCCTCATGAGCAGTGAGAACCGCGCCGCACATGCGCTGGGCCGCAGCTATCCGGGAGGGATGGAGCGATTTGTCGCGGCGATGAATGCGAAAGCCAAACTCATTGGCATGCAAGATACGCGCTATGTCGAGCCGACGGGCTTGTCGAGCCGCAATCAAAGCAGTGCGCGCGATTTGGCAACGCTGACCGCATACGCCTACAACGACAAAACGATTCGCGAGTTGTCGACGGCGCCCGATCACCAAATCTTCGTTGGTGAGAAGCCGCTCAACTACGTGAACACTAATCGTTTGGTGCGCAACCCTGAATGGGAAATTGGGCTTCAAAAGACCGGCTTCATCTCCGAGGCCGGGCAATGTTTGATCATGCAAGCTAAATTTGCTGGGCGTCGCGTGATCATGGTGTTTTTGGATTCAGCGGGCAAGCTCAGCCGCTTAGGCGATGCAGAGCGCGTGCGCCGTTGGGTTGAGGGGCAGCCAGCAGCAGTTCAGAAAGTGGGCAGCGTGGCTGCCAAGCGTGCAGGCTAGAGACTTTCGCAGATTTATACGCAAAAGAGAGCTTTAGCCGGCTTGGAATATGCGCATGGTGCTACTAAACTAATAGCAACTAATTTTTTAGCATCGTTAGATCAAGATTTGCACCGCAGATCACAAGAGCCACAACTTCTGCTTTCTTGGGCACGTAAACGCCTGTTTGCAAGGCAGCTAAGCCCAGAGAAGCAGAAGGCTCTGCTGCAATCTGTAGGTTTTTCCAAAGCCACATTTGCGCCTGCCGAATCGATTCATCGCTGAGTAACAAGCTCGAGCGCACGTGCGCTTGCGTGACTTGCCAAGCAATCGCGCCAATGCACTTTGCGCCCAGCGCATCAGCCGCCACACCGCTCACGCTCACATCGACAGGCTGCCCTGCTGCGCGAGCGGCATGTAATGTTGGAGCAAGTTCGGGCTCGAGAGCAATCACTTGGGTGGGTGTATTCGCATACCAAGATGCGATGCCCGAGACTAAGCCGCCGCCGCCTACGCTCACGAGGATGGTATCCGGCGCTCGACCGGCTTGCCGGTCCATCTCAGCGGCCAACGTGCCCGCGCCGATCACGACCTCGGTTTGATCGTAGGCATGCATGAGCAAAGCGCCGGTGTGCCTTTGGCGCTCAAGGCAGGCTGCCAATGCATCTGAGTAAGCAGCGCCGGTCACGGATAAAGTTGCGCCTAGCGCTTTGAGCCGCGCTTGTTTGGCTGGCGATGAAATGGTAGGAACAAACACTTCGCAAGCGACACCAAGAAGTTTCGCTACTGCCGCCGTTGCGATGCCTGCATTGCCGCCCGAGGCGATGATCACGCCACTTGCTGGAATCGGATTGGAAAGCATGCGATGGAGCATGCCACGTGCTTTGAAGCTACCGCTGGTTTGCAACTGCTCTAATTTCAGCCAGATCTCGCGGCAATCGAGACGCAGTGCTGCGCTTGGTAGCTTCCATGTGGGCGTTTCATGCAAAAAGTGTCGGTAGCCGGCATCGAAACTGCGTAGAGTGCTCTCAATTTGAGAGCGATCAATCATTAAGCTCATTCTAGTTTAAGACCTTTAGGAAGAGGGAATTTCACGGTTTCTTCAATACCCTCCATCTTACGGATGCTGGTGGCACCCAACGCTTTGATACGGCCTATCACTTGCTGAACCAGTAGCTCAGGAGCAGACGCACCCGCTGTCAAGCCAACGCGCTGCACGCCTTCAAACCATGCTTCTTTGAGCTCCGTGGCGTCGTCAATCATGTAGCTAGGTACACCACGGCGGTTAGACAATTCGGCAAGGCGATTGCTGTTCGAGCTGGTCGGGCTACCTACAACGATGATCAAATCCACTTGGCTCGTGAGCACTTTGATCGCATCTTGGCGATTTTGAGTCGCGTAGCAAATGTCTTGATGCTTGGGCTCGCGAATACGGGGGAAGCGCGCTTTGATGGCGAGCGCGATCTCTGCGGTGTCGTCTACGCTAAGCGTCGTTTGCGTCACGACTGCAAGCTTGTCGGTCTGTTTCGGCTTCACGCGAGCGATGTCCGCAATGTCTTCCACCAAATGAATGCCTTCAGACAGTTGCCCCATCGTGCCCTCCACCTCGGGATGGCCTTTGTGGCCAATCATGATGAATTCATAGCCTTCCTTGGCGAGCTTTGCTACTTCCACATGCACTTTACTCACGAGCGGGCATGTCGCATCAAAAATTTGAAAGCCGCGTTGCACGGCTTCATCTTGCACGGCCTTGCTCACGCCATGGGCGCTGAAGATAAGCGTTGCGCCCGGCGGCACGTCAGAAAGCTCTTCAATAAAAATCGCCCCTTTGGCCTTGAGATCATTAACCACATAGGTGTTGTGAACGATCTCGTGGCGCACATAAATCGGGCGACCAAATTTGGTGAGCGCCTTTTCGACGATTTCAATGGCACGATCCACGCCTGCGCAAAAGCCACGCGGTTCGGCAAGTAGAATTTCTCGCACTTGTGCTGTTGCGCTCATAAAATCCCAATCACTTTGACTTCAAACTGTACTGGCTGCCCAGCCAACGGGTGGTTGAAATCAAACAAGACTTTATCGGTTTGCACCTCGCGCACTGCGCCTGCAAAAGACTTGTTTGTAGCACCTTCTCCCATACTGTCACGACTTGGCGCTGGAAACTGCACCACATCGCCTACGTTGTATTTCTCCAGCGGATCGCCGTGCTGAGCGAGCAGGCTCGTTGCCACCCATTGAATCATTTCGGCATTGCGCTCACCGAAAGCTGCGCCTGCGGGCAAATCAAAGGTGGTGTGTGTGCCTTCTTCAAGTCCTAGCAGATGTTGCTCCACAGCCGGCGCGAGCTCGCCCGTGCCCAGCGAAAGGGTGGCCGGCTTGCCATCAAAAGTGTTGATGATATTGCCCTGAGGGCCACTGAGCCGATAGTGCAGGGTGAGGAAGGATGAGGGTTCAATATGCGGCATAAGACCTAGGAAGACTTGAGCTAACAGCAGAGCAATTACTTGCGTAAACTCTGTATTGTAGAAACATAACACCGCCCAGACGCTATGCCGCTAAAAGACCTGCCGCCCGACGCCCGCCCTAGAGAAAAATTACTCTCGCGCGGCGCGGCAGCGCTGAGCGACGCTGAGCTGCTAGCTTTGCTATTACGCACGGGCATTGAGGGTAAAAATGTGGTGGCACTGGCGCAAGAGATCGTCGATTGCTTTGGCGGAATCAGCGGCCTGCTACACGCTGACCCCCAAGCGCTCGTCAGCATCAAAGGCTTAGGGCCTGCCAAGCAAGCAGAGTTGCTCGCTGTGGTGGAGCTGTCCAGGCGCGCCCTTGCGCAGCAAATGACGCAAAAGCCCATTTTGGACACGCCGCAAACCTTGCAGGATTTTGTGCGCTTGCAAATAGGCAGTAAACCCTACGAATCGTTTATGGTGATTTTCATTGATGCGACGCAAAAGTTGATTGCGTTTGAGGAAATGTTTCGCGGCACGCTATCTGTGACCAGCGTGTATCCGCGCGAAGTGGCCGTTAGAGCACTTCACCATCATGCCGCCGGCGTGATCCTCGCGCACAACCATCCTAGCGGCAATGTGGTGCCCAGCCATCATGATATGGCGCTGACATCTCGACTTAAAGCGGCCTTGGGTTTGCTGGATATCAAGGTGCTGGATCATGTGATCGTGAGTCAGGGAAATGTTTTCTCGATGCTTGCGGAGAGCGTTTTATGAAAAAGCCAGTGGCGAAGCTCAATCAATGGGCTGATCTCCAGCAGGTCAAAAAGGCGATCGAACGCCAAGCTGCTGAAGCCGCTGCTGCTGAGACTGCGCGCTTGGCTATGCAGGCAAAACTGCGCTTTGAGAAAGAGTTGTTTGCCAATTCGGTGGGGCGCGTCAAACCTCTAGAGGTGGAAAAGAAAGCGTATTTGCTGCCAGACCTACCGCTGCCGATTCCCGCGCAGCGCCAGCGCGATGAGCAGGCCGTCTTGCGAGAAGCTTTGAGCGACGAATGGGATACAAGTAGTCTGCTTGATACCGATGAGGCGCTAAGCTTTCGCCGCCCGGGCATTGGCACCGATGTGATCGCCAAGCTTCGCAGGGGAGAGTGGAGCGTGCAAAAACAGCTTGATTTGCACAACTTGCGCACCGAAGAGGCGCGCGATGCGCTAGGTGTTTTTATTCGAGAGAGTCATAAAAATGGAATTCGCTGCGTGCGCGTGGTGCATGGCAAGGGCTTAGGCTCGATTGGCGGCGTATCCATCTTGAAGCCCAAAGTGCAGAGTTGGTTGATTCAAAAAAATCAGGTGCTCGCCTTTGTGCAAGCCACACCTGCGCAGGGCGGCGCTGGGGCACTCGTCGTTCTATTGCAAGGCGGAGCAGCTCGCTTGGCGAGAGCAGACGCTGGAGCGCATGGATGAAAAGTAAGCAAGATATAGACACCCTTTGGCTCACGGTTCGCCAAGATCACCGTACGCAAGCGGAAGTAGCGCGAGCGTTTTTTCGCAATGTGCCCACTGGCGCTTTAGTGATCTATCCTGCTATTGCGATCACTGCTTGGGTCTATCACAAGACAGTCGATCACGCTTGGTTGTACAGTTTGCTCACTTTGCTTGCTGTTGTACAAACAGTGATTTTGCTGCACTGGCAGGTTTACAAAATGCAGGTTCAAGTCAAGGAGGCTGCGGGTCAGTGGGCGTGGTCTTTGGCTCAACTTCGAATCACGAGTTCATTGAGTGTCGCAAAGGCCGTTTGCATCAGCATGCTGGGTTGGCTCATAGCGCACCCTAACTTGGGTGCTTCGCCGCAAGTGGCCAGTGTCTTGGTGCTCATTTACTTGATCGGCGCAACTGTGGCGCATATTATTTATCGTCCAGCTGTGATCAGCTACCCCGTTGTCTTGCTGTTTCCGCTCGGTATTCTGAATGTGCTGAGCGGTAATCCTGAGCAATGGGCTATTGCTAGCTTTTTTGCTTTTTATTTTATTGGCGCTGCCAGCTATGTCAGTGGGCATAGTAAGCAACTACAGTTATCAATTTATCAGCGCTTTCAACTCGATGAACTTGCGCGCAAGCTCGAAGGAGAGCGCGAGCGGGCGCAAGCTGCGTTGGATGCCAAAGCGCGGTTTTTTGCCGCCACCAGCCACGATGTGCGCCAACCCCTACAGGCCATGTCGATCATGCTTGATGCGCTGCGAAGTCTAGGCGATGAACGTGAACAGCGCAACAAGCTCTTGCATGATTTAGATGTGAATATGGATGTGCTGCGCGCGCTGTTTGATCAGGTGCTGGAGGTGTCGCGTTTGCAGGCGGGTGCGGTACAACTGCATCCGCGCCCTGTGCGATTGGCGGATTTGTTCAATCGCTTAGCTGCGCGCTTTGCCCTGCAAGCACTGAATGCAGGCATTCGCCTTGATTTTGGTGTCACGAATGCTTGGGTCATGGCCGATTCGCTCGCGCTGGAGCGCATGATGGCGAATCTACTGGGCAATGCATGCAAGCACACGCCGTCCGGTGGCGCAGTGTGGATCGGATGGCGTAGCATACGCGGCAGAATCGAGGTGCGCGATAGTGGCACGGGCATTGCGCCGGCAGAGCAGCAGCGTATTTTTGAAGAGTTTTACCAAATCGAGAAAAATACAGACCACAGCCAAGGCTTGGGGCTGGGCTTAGCCATTGTGCAGCGCTTGAGTGTTCTGGGTGGTCAAAGCGTTGGGGTGCGTTCTCAGCTGGGGCAGGGCAGCGTCTTTTGGCTAAATTTGCAAAGCACTGACGCACCGGCCGCACAACCAGCAACGCAGGAGCCGCTTCAGCCGTCTTGGGCAGCCCTAAAAGACACGCAAAGAACCTTGCGAGGCGAATTACTCTTTGTCGAGAACGATGCGACCTTGCTGCGCTTGACAAGCAGCTTATTGCGACTGAACGGCTGGACAGTGCATGCTTTCGCAGACCCACAGCAAGCACTCGATTGGCTATCGCAAGCCGCGCGATGCGATTTGCTGCTCACAGACTTTCGAATGGGGGAGTTTTGGGATGGTGCCAAACTGATTGAAGCAGCACGCGCTCTATCCGGGCGCTTAAATTTGCCAGCGATAGTGATCACAGGCGATGGCGCTGTAGCTGAGATAGGAAGAATGCGACGTTTACTTAGCTCGCCCATGAATTCAGTTGGCTGCCCATCTGCATTGAATCAAACGCAAATTACGCGACTGCTGCACAAACCCGTCAAGACGACCTATCTGTTGGAAGTGATTTCCCAGTCAATTGAGCAAACTGTTTAAGGAATGCACGATGGCTGTTGTACTGGCGGGGCGATCTTCAGCTCGCTTGGCCATGAGATTGTTAAGAAGTACTTGAAAAGCAGCATGTTCTGGAGGTAACTTGGGTATGTCGGCATGCAAATGCCGTGCAAGCAGTTCGTTGAGTGAGTCGCCTTTGTAGGGTTTCGAGCCTGTGAGCATTTCGTACAGCATCACGCCGAGGCTGTAAAAATCGCTGCGATGCGTGACATCCTGACCCATAGCTTGCTCAGGGCTCACGTAGTAGGGCGTGCCAATGACTTGGCCATGTTCGGTCTTGACCAGTCGTTCGGGCATCAAACCCGCAGCGTGATCGCCAATATTTTTGACGATACCGAAATCCACAAGAACGAGCTCTGCTCCTTTGGAGCGAAACATCAAATTCTCGGGTTTCAAATCTCTGTAGACCAAGCCAAGCGCGTGAATAGCGCCCAACGCGCTCAAAACCTGTCGCAACAAATCAATAACGCGGCCATGAATTTCGGTTGGCGTGCCTGTCAAGGTGTTGTCCGGCATGCCGCGCGTGCGAATCTCTTCTTTCAGTGTGCCGCCAGACAGATATTCCATGGCGATATAGGCGTAGTTGTCGGTAAAGCCTTGGTCGTAAATGCGCAAGACGTGTTGGTGTTTGAGACTCGCCAGGACGGCATACTCCTGAATAAAGCGACGCAGCATTTCAGCATCGCTTGAGAACGTGGTGCTCAATACTTTGAGCACCACATCGCACTTCTGCGCACCTGAATAAGCCAAGAAAACATCGCTCATCCCGCCAGCGCCCAGCTTGCGAATGATCTGGTAGCCGCGAAAACTTTGTTGCATGCTCTGGAAGTTGCCTGATCGCAGGCTCCACAACGACTCGTTCATCGCATCTTTGGCTGCTCGTGCGGTCATCTCTGAATTTTTTTGCGTGGCTACTTGCAGCGAAAGCGAGTCATATGAAACGGGAGGATGGGTTTGTTGCAAGGAGCGCACAGCAGAAATCTCCAACACTTCGCAGGCAGAGACAGGTTTTTCTCTGCCACGCAGGCTGATCAGCTCCTCTGCGCCGCAGCGCAAGCATTCGCCAGCGAGGCGCGCTGTGTCCGAACTCGCGACAATCAGCCAACCTAATTCTTTACCGGCTGCTTGCAGACGTGATGCGATATTCACACAATCGCCCAAGGCTGTGATCTCGGGTGAATCAAAACCGCCTAATCGGCTGAGCGTGACTTCGCCACTGTGCAGACCGATGCCCACGCTAAAAGGGGGCAAGCCACTCTGACCATGCTCTTCTTGCAACCACTGCTGGAAGCTGCCGACGGCTTCCTGCAGCCCCAGTGATGCAGCGAGAGCGCGCTGAGCATGCGTCAATGCGCCTTCTTCCAAGTTTATTTGCTCTTCAAAAAGAGCCAGCAATCCATCGCCAAGCATCTTCAAATGGCTGCCCCCAAAAGCGACAACAGGGCGACAAGCGAGCTCAAAATATCGCCCAAGAACGTTCGCAAGCTCTGAAGCAGATAGTCGCTCTGCCATGGTCGTGAAATTGCGGATATCCGCAAACATCACTGTCGCTTGCAAGGATTGCACCTGGCTGCCTGCTGTGGGCATACTGATGCGGAAGTCCGAGTCGCCTGCCTCAGATGCGAGGCTGCCTGCGGCGATTTTTTGGCGGAAATGTTCGCGCGTTTTCTCTTCACTGGATGCCATGGCCTGAGCGACTGCATCTGCTTTGTCGCGTGTAAAGCGTTCTCGTTTTTTGAGTTGTGAGCAAATCGAGTCCAGCAGCTCGTCGCGGCGAAAGGGCTTGGTGAGGTAGTCATCTGCGCCGAGGCGCATGCCTCTGCGCATGCTGTCGCGTTCATCAGCCGCGGTCAACATGATCACAATGCAGCGCTCAAGCTGGGGGTGGTGGCGAATTGCATCCAGCATGGCAAAGCCGTCCGTGCCAGGCATGTTGATATCGGTAATGATGACATCAGGTAGCATGGAGCGCGCGATCACGAGGCCGTGTTGGCCGTTAGGTGCAGTAGCCACCTCGTAGCCTTCAAGCGTGAGCAGGCGTTCGATGTTTTTGCGGATACCTTCTTCGTCTTCAACGACTAATATGCGATGCATGCGCAGCCTTTTATCACTTCTATTAAACGCAATGTTAGACTGATTTGATGACATCACACAAGTCTGCTGCTTCTCCTTTGACCGATGCCAACTCAGCCGCTGATGAAGTGAGCTTGGAGCAGCTGCGATTACTGCTCGATCATTTGCATGGGATCGTCGGCTATTTTGATTTGGCCAATCGCTGCATTTATGCCAATCATGCCTACGCAAAAGCCTATCACACAACAGTTAAAGAGATGGCCGGCAAGCACATCCGCGAGATCATTGGTGAAGCAGCTTGGACTTTTGTCGAGCCCTTTGCCAAGCGTGTGCGTCAGGGAGAAGCTGTTCGCTACGTAAGAGAGATTGACCAAGATGAAGTGCATCCGCATTGGATTGAGGTGCATCTCGTACCCAATGCGCTGGAAGATGGCCGAATAGTCGGTAATTTTGTGTTTATTGACGATGTGACCAAACAACATCGTTCTCAGCAAGCCTTTCGAGAAAGCGAAGATCGCACACAGCGATTCATTGAAGCGGGCACGGAAGGCATCATCTTCTATCGAAATGGCATGATCTTTGATTGCAACGATGCTTTCACGCGCATGCTAGGAAAGAGCCGCGAGGATTTGATCGGAACGCGTGCTAGTCATCTCTTTCAAAATAAGGATCGGGATTTCGCGGAAAAGCATATGCATTTGGGACGCGACTACCTCTACCCTGCGCAATTGCCCCGTACGGACGGTTCGCTTGTGACCGTCGAAATTGCGGGCCGTCCAGTCACGCTGAACGGGCAGGGCGCATCCGTTGCCAGCGTGAGGGACACGTCGCAAATTGCCAGCATGAATGAGGCGCTTCTGCGTTCTCAGGCGCGCTACCGCTCCCTCGTCGACAATTCCGATCAAAGTGCTTTGTTTATTTTGGATCGGGTCGTGGTCTATTCCAATCCAGCCGCGCAGCGCATGTTTGGTTTGAGCGAGGATCAATTACGCGGCGTGCAGTCCGTTCACTTGCTGCACCCAGATGACCGAGCATTTGCATTACAACGGCGCAAACAAATGATCGCAGGCGATCCCGACCGGACAGTCGTTTTGCGCACCATCACGCCGCCAACCGAACAACTCACATCCCAGACTGTGATGGGGTGGGCGCGTTTGCACGGCTCAATCATTGAATGGGACGGGCGCTGGGGCGCGTTGATTTTTTTAACGGACATTACCGAATTACGCGAAAGCCAAGAAAAGATGCGCAAAGCGCTGGCGCAGGAAAAAGAGCTGGGCGATCTCAAGACGCGCTTTGTTTCGATGGCTTCGCACGAATTTCGCACGCCACTGGCCACGATACAGACCAGTTCGGAACTGCTTGAGCATTACAGTGCGCGCCTTGCCCCTGTTGAGCGAGCCGATGCATTGGCTGATATTCAGCGCGCCGTGCAGCGCATGCAAGCCATGATGGACAGCTTCCTAGCATTTGGACGCATGGAGGCAGGTAGCACGGCCTGCACGCCCGCCTCCACGTCCGTGGTCAATTTCCTCCAAGGCTTGCTGCACCAAACGAAGGCCGCCCAGCCGCGCAACCATGTCGTCTCCATGTACATCGAGCCACCGTTGACCACTGACACGGCGCTGATGCTGGACCCAACATTGCTAAGTCAAATGGTGATTAATCTGATCACTAACGCGTACAAATTTTCAGCGGACGGCTCGCATGTGTCCGTGATTGCATCTGACTGCGTTAACGAGTTGGGCAAATGTTTAATCATTTCCGTGCAAGACGAGGGCATTGGAATTGCTTCGCACGAGCTGCCGCGTCTGTTTGAGAGTTTTTATCGTGGCACCAATGCCAATACCATTCCCGGCACGGGCTTAGGCCTCGCCATCGTTGATCGTGCCGCCCGCGCACACGGCGGCAGCGTGCAAGTCAAAAGCGTACTAGACAAAGGCTCAGAATTTACGCTAGCGTTGCCTTGGGTTGAGCCGGATTGACTCAGCAGGGCGCACTCCACGCGTTAAGCTGGTCATTGATCATTGATGTCGTTATATAGAATAATTTCGTCACAAGCATTATTAAAGGAAGCTGCATGAAACTCGTTCGCTACGGTGCTGCCGGCAAAGAAAAGCCAGGCCTGATCGATGCCACAGGCCTCGTGCGAGATCTCTCCGGCGTAATCAAAGACATCTCCCCTGAGCAGCTGAGCGACAAAGCTTTGGCCAAACTTGCCAAGCTCAAAACGGATTCGCTGCCGCTCGTTAAAGGCAAGCCGCGCATGGGTTGCCCAATCAGCCATGTCGGCAAATTGATTGCCATTGGTCTCAACTACGCGGATCACGCTGCGGAAGCGGGCATGCCCATCCCGAAAGAGCCCATCATTTTTCAAAAAGCGACAAGCTGCATTCAAGGGCCAAACGATGATGTGATGTTGCCAAAAGGATCGG
>JANMDU010000120.1:0-36453 GCA_031376455.1 Variovorax sp.
GATGCTCTTACAACAAAACGCCACCGTGACGATCTGCCACAGCGGGACAGCGAATTTGAAAGAGATGACACTACAGGCCGATGTAATCGTTGCCGCCGTCGGTAAGCGCGATGTGCTCACTGCCGATATGGTCAAGCCCGGTGCGGTGGTGATCGATGTGGGGATGAACCGCAACGACGAAGGTAAGCTTTGTGGTGATGTGGATTTCGATGGTGTCAAGCAGGTGGCTGGCTACATCACGCCCGTGCCCGGCGGCGTGGGGCCTATGACGATCACGATGCTGCTGGTCAACACATTGGAAGCCGCAAAGCGCGCTTAGTGCTCTTTGAGCCGCTCGTTTGCGGCATAAATGCTTTTTCGATGACACATTCAAAAGCTCGGCCATACTTTTTTGCGACAATCATTCAGTGTCAAGTCATTTCGCTTTGAAAATAAATTTTCCAGAAGAATTACCTGTATCCGCGAGGCGAGAGGAAATTGCAAAAGCAATCTCGGATCATCAAGTTGTCATCGTTTGTGGCGAGACAGGATCAGGTAAGACGACGCAGTTGCCCAAAATTTGCTTGGAGCTTGGCCGTGGTGCGATGCATGCGAAAGCAGGGCAAAAGTCCAAACTCATCGGCCATACCCAACCCCGCCGCATCGCAGCTTCAACGGTGGCCAAGCGCATCGCGCAGGAGCTGAACACGCCGCTGGGCGAGGTGGTGGGCTATAAAGTCCGCTTTGCCGACAAGCTGGGTAAAAGCGCATCCGTCAAGCTCATGACGGACGGAATTTTGCTTGCTGAGACGCAGACTGATCCGTTGCTGAGCGCCTATGACACGCTAATCATCGACGAGGCGCATGAGCGCTCGCTGAATATTGACTTTTTGCTCGGCTATTTGCGCCAACTGCTGCCGCGCCGGCCGGATCTAAAAATCATCATTACGTCTGCCACGATTGATGCGGATCGGTTTGCGCAGCACTTTGCGAGTCGTAACGGGCCAGCGCCAGTCATCATGGTGAGCGGGCGTACTTACGCGGTTGAACAAAGATATCGCCCGTATGAAGAAAGCCGCGACTTCGATTCAAACGACGCGATGGCTGATGCTGTCGATGAACTCTGGCCCGGTTCGCCGCGTGGCGACATTTTGATTTTCTTGCCCGGCGAGCGTGAAATCCGCGAAGCGGCGGATCATCTGCGAAAGCATTGCGCGAAAAAACCGGGTCGGCAAAACGTCGATGTGCTCCCGCTCTTCGCCCGCCTCTCCCAAGCTGAGCAAGAGAAAATCTTTGAACCCGATGGCAGGCCACGCATCGTCTTGGCCACCAACGTGGCAGAAACCTCGCTCACCGTTCCCGGCATCCGATACGTGATTGACGCAGGCACAGCGCGCGTCAAGCGCTATAGTTTTAGGAACAAAGTTGAGCAGCTTCTGATCGAGCCCGTGAGCCAAGCCGCTGCGAACCAACGCGCAGGCCGCTGCGGGCGCGTGGCCGAGGGCATTTGCATTCGCCTGTATGACGAAAAAGATTTCACGGGCCGCCCGCGCTTTACCGATCCTGAAATTCTGCGCAGCTCGTTGGCCAGCGTGATCTTGCGCATGAAATCATTGCATCTGGGCATCGTGGAAGATTTCCCTTTCATCGATGCGCCGAGCAAACGCGCCATTGCCGATGGCTACCAGCTCTTGCAAGAGCTGGGCGCTGTGGATGAGTTGAACGAGCTGACCAAACTAGGCGCAGAGCTGGCCAAGCTCCCGCTTGATCCGCGCGTTGGCCGCATGATTTTGGAGGCGAAATCGCGCAGCGCATTGAGCGAAGTGCTCATCATCGCCTCCGCGCTCAGCCTGCAAGACGTGCGTGATCGTCCGATGGACATGCAGCAAAAGGCAGACGAGGCGCATAAAAAGTTTGACGATGAGCGCAGCGAGTTTGTGGGCTACCTGAAGCTTTGGAAATGGCTGGATGATGTGCGCGGAGTGGGAGACAATAAGTCCAGCAACCGCCAATGGGAGCAGCAGCTTCGCGGCAGTTTTGTGAATATCCGCCGCGTGCGCGAGTGGCGCGACATTTATTCCCAGCTCGCCAGCACGGTGCAAGAGCTCGGCTTTAAGCCCAGCCAGCAGCCCGCCACGTTTGAACAATTGCACCTCAGCTTGCTTGCCGGCTTGCTCGGCAACATTGGCTACAAGCAGGAAGAGGAAGACCAATGGCTCGGCGCGCGCGGCATCAAATGGCTGCCGCATCCGGGCGCGAACCTGTCTAAAAAACCCGGCAAGTGGATCGTCTGCGCAGAGCTGGTCGAGACGACGCGGCTCTTCGGCCGGGGCGTGGCAGGCATTGAGCCCAAATGGGTCGAGCAGGTGGCCGATCATCTTTTGAGTAAGCAATTGCTAGAGCCGCATTTTGACAAGCGCGGTGGCGATGTGTTGGCCTATGAGCGTGCATCTCTGTATGGCTTGCTGATTTACTCTGGCCGCAGAGTGAATTTTTCTCGCGTCGATCCACATGCCGCGCGAGAAATTTTCATCCGCGAAGCCTTGGTGGCTGGCTGCGTAGGAGAGATTAAAGAAGCGTGGGATTGCAAGCTACCTTTTTATGCCCACAACCAGCGCATGGTGCGCCAAGTCGAAGAGCTGGAGCACAAAAGCCGCAGGCAAGATGTATTGGTCGATGAAGAGTTGATTTTTGCGTTTTATGATCAGCAATTGCCCGCCGATTTATGCAGCGCTAGAGAGCTAGAGGCTTGGTACAAAGCGCATCATGGCGCGAACCCGAAGCTGCTCTACATCTCGCGCGATGAGCTGATGCGCCATGAAGCCTCGGGCATCACATCGCAAGCCTTCCCCAAGCTGGTTCGCTTAGGCGGCGTGGACTGCAAAGCCACGTATCTGCACGACCCCGGCGATGCGAAAGACGGCCTCACGGTGGAGCTGCCGCTGTTTGCGCTCAATCAAGTCAACGAGGAGCGCTGCGAATGGCTGGTCCATGGCATGTTGCAGCAAAAGGTTCAAGCCCTGCTCAAGAGCCTGCCCCAGCGTCCGCGCTCCCGCCTTGTGCCGCTGCCCGAGAGCGCAGCGCGGCTCACGGAAATCCTCAATGTGCCCGAAGCTTTTGGCAAAGGCTCGCTGATTGATTCGCTGCTCAAGCTCTGCAAAGATGCCACCAGCGTGGATATCAAGCGCGCCGATTTCAAGCTCGATATGCTTTCAGCCCATTTGTTCATGAACTTCCGCGTGGTCGATGAGCATGGCAGGCAGCTTGGCGCAGGCCGCAGCCTCGCCGCGATCAAAGCTGAGTTGGGCGGGCAGGCGAGGGGAGCATTTGCGCAACTGGCGCAAATGTCGCAGTTTGTGGAAAAAGCGACTGAAAACTCATTTTCTGAGCGAAATAATGATCAAAAAGTGCCATTGGCCGGCGTAAAACCTGCGCAGAGTGCTACTAAATCAGGAGTATTTGCATCTCCTGCACCGACTGCTCCCAGCTTCGACGCCGATGCTCGCTACACCGATTGGAGCTTCGGCTCTCTTCCCGAGCTGCTCGAAATTCGCCGCAAGCTCGGCAAAGATGTGCAAACCCTCATCGGCTTCCCAGCCTTGATCGACCAGACTGATTCAGTCAGCATCGAAGTATTCGACGAGCCGGGCGTGGCAGCCGCTAAACATCAAGCCGGCCTGCGCCGCTTGGTCGCCCTGCAAATCAAAGATGCGCTCAAATACCTAGAAAAAAACATTCCCGATCTGCAAAAAATGGGCATCGCCTATTTGCCGCTGGGCACCAGCGAAGAGCTCAAAACCCAAATTCTCGAATTAGCGATAGACAAAGCCTTTTTGCAAGAGCCGCTGCCCACCACCGCAGAAGAGTTCAAGCAGCGCGTGGCTGATGGAAGAGGGCGGCTCACCTTGATTTGCAATGAAGTCGCGCGCCTCGCAGGAAGCATCCTCACCGAATACCAAACCGCCCTGCGCAAAATCAAAGACAGTAAAAACGCCCCTGAAGCAACAGCCGACTGCACAGCCCAACTCCAGCGCCTGATGCCCAAGAAATTCCTCAGCACCACGCCCTACGTGCGCCTGCAGCACTTCGCCCGGTATCTGAAGGCCATCACAGCGCGCCTAGACAAATACCGCGCCGACCCCGCTAGAGACGCGCTACGCATGAAGGAAATCCGCCCCGAAGAGCAGCGCTTCCTGCGCCTATTAGCTGACCGCAAAGGCGTGCTCGACGAACGCCTAGAAGACGTGCGCTGGCTCTTCGAAGAGCTGCGCGTCAGCCTCTTCGCCCAAGAGCTGCGCACCCCGCAGCCCGTGAGCATCAAGCGGATTCAGAAGAGTTTTGAGCAGTTGGCGCTTTGAGATCACGTTTCGTGATCTCAAAATTGATAGCACTCTGCGCATATTCCATGCCGGCTAAGTGCTGGTTTCGCTTATATTATTGGCGTTCAGAGGCTACGTTTCACTCCACCCGCTCGCCTGCTCCGCGACGTCCCCGAAAAAGCCGAGGGCTTTCCTGTGGGCTATCCGTGCACCTCACTACGAGCTACTGATCTTCTGTAGCGATCTGTGCATGGTTTGCCGCGCCCGACCAGGAAAGCCTTCGTTTTTTCAGACCCATCGCGGAGCTGCCATTAATCCGGCGCTTCCCACAGCTCTGCATAGCAGAAAAGCCGAATTGGTATTAACCACACCCAGCAATTCAAAGCTGCCAGTCAAAACCAGCGAGGGCCAAGACGAGTAGTGGTCCGATTTCACAAGCTGCGACCATAGTCTCCATACCGCTATTGGCTCATACACTTAATCACTATGCCTGCCGACATATTCACCCCTTCTTCACAACTTGTGCGTAGATTGCAAAACGCGCCTGAATTTCGTGCTAAGTTGATCGTTGAAGGCCACCGAGCGAAGAACCAAGCTGACCTACTGATGGAGCGTGCGGAGCATCTATCTAGCTTGCTGAATGACTTGTTTTGGGCCAGCTTGCATGTCGAAGAAGGTCGCACCGTCTCAGGCGTCGTTTGTGTCTGCTCGCCCGAGGAATCCCTTCGGTCACGAAGGCTGCAAAAGCCCGTGCAGATATCACCCAAAGCATTAGTGACTTTATTTACCGCATCGCCTGCAAACCCGCTGGCTGTTCATCTGCACGAGGGTCGACCATATGCGTGGGGGCTTCCTCGATTCGTATCCAATGTTTGCGGTGCGTATTCGAGTAGTGGCCAACGGAACACTAGTCGCAAGTGAGGATTCTGACGTTGTCGGAATCTTGGAGAAAGGTGAAGAAACCGTCACCGAATCACTCAGCAGAACGGGTTTGAGGGTACTAATCGCTAGATGTCTCGGCGATGGACCATTCCCAGAGCGGATGCGGCTTGCCGCAAGAATTCTTTCAGTCGCAGTTTCCGTCCATCGGCATGGACACGGTGG
The DNA here is from genome assembly GCA_031376455.1 of Variovorax sp. Taxonomy (GTDB): domain Bacteria; phylum Pseudomonadota; class Gammaproteobacteria; order Burkholderiales; family Burkholderiaceae_C; genus JANMDU01. The sequence continues at coordinate 5,403 of JANMDU010000120.1, forward strand.
CGCTTTGGTCGTCACACCGCCTTCAGAGGCGGGCACGAGTATTCACGACATTGATATTGCGTTTAGCTTTGATCACGCTGGAACTGAATCAATCAGATCATCCCTGAATGAGGCGACTGAAGCTCAAATGAAGCATGAGCAAGCGGCGACTGACTCAGGGTCGAATCCCAATCAGCATTCGGCGGCATTTGTCTCCCTGCTGCAATCTTCGGCGGAAGCACATAGGCAACTCCTTGGGCGTCTGCTGTCTAATATTGGTGATTTGAGCCGAATCGACGGAGCCGTTGTTTTAGACACTGATCTGCGCATTCATGGGTTCGGTGCGAAGCTATCCGGAACCCAAGACGCAATTGTTGTAAGCGTCTTAGATGCGCTCACGAATTCTTTGGCAAGTGTGCCGATCTCAGACCTCGGAGGTATGAGGCATCAATCAGCGGCCCGATACATTCACAATAATCACGACTCGCTAGTGATCTTGGCTTCTCAGGACGGAAGAGTTACGCTCTTTGGGTGGGTGCTCGACCCAGGGGAAGTCATTGCTATTCGCAGACTTGAACACTACGCTTGGGATGAAACAAGCGCTCCATAGCTCTATGGTTTAGGCCAACGAACTGCTCGCTCACTCCGGTAGCCGCACCCGCGCTGATTGCGCCGCCAAGCGGCTGGTTTGAGATCGCATTCACTATGCTTCTGATAGCGCTCTACGCAGATTCTATGCCGGGTAGAGGCTGATTTGGCTTGATTTTTGCGCTATTGTAGCAAGCGACAAGTTTGAGAGAAATTGACATGTAGCCGGCGTGGATGCTGCGCAGATTGCTATTGAATTCAGAGCGAAACGACGTGCCAAACATCTCGATCCGCTGCGAGATGGGCGTGAAAAAACGAAGGCTTTCCCGGTCGGGCGCGGCCAACCATGTCATCACCGCTACAAAAGATGGCAGCTCGGGCTGCCATGCACAGAGCGCCCGCAGGAAAGCCCTCGGATTTTTCAGGCACGTCTCGTGGCAGGCGAGCGGGTAGTGTGAAACAAGCACTGCCAGTCGCCTAAAGCTCATGCGAATACACGATAAACCCCGCATGCTTGGCGAGTTTGTCGTAGAGGGCGCGGCCGCTGGTGTTGGTGGTTTGGGTGGTCCAGTAGACGCGGGAGCTGCTTTGTTGGGCTGCGGCGTCGTAGACGGCTTGGATGAGAGCTGCGGCGATGCGCTTGCCGCGATGCTCGGGGGCGACGAATAAATCTTGCAGGTAGCACACGTCGTTGAGCCGCGTGGTGCTGCGGTGAAACAGGTAATGCACCAAGCCAACGAGCTGCTCGCTCCCAGCTTGGCTTGACGCATCTCGCGCCGTGGCCACCAAGGCATGTACGGGCTCGCTGCTGTCAAAGAAGCGCTGCCATGTGGCTTGCGTGATCTCATCGGGCAGGGCGGTTGCGCCTTCGCGGCCATAGAAGGCGTTGTAGCCATCCCAGAGTGGCTTCCATGCTGCGTAGTCGTTGGGTTGGATGGGGCGGATGGTGATGTGGGCTGGCATGGGCGGGTGGCTTTAGGCGGTATTTACTATGCTTCTGATAGCACTCTGCGCAGATTCTATGCCGGGTAGAGGCTGATTTGGCTTGAAATTTGATGGCCTGACGAAGCCGGGAATTTAACGCAAAAATGGCACTTAGCCGGCATGAATACTGGGTAAGATGCTATTGAATTATGAGCGATGCGTTACGTTGCGCAGAGTAATGATCGCATTCCACGAGCTTTAAGGTCGCAATTTGCGACCTTAAACCTAGGCCGAGGCCGTTGCTGATCGCGTTTGGGGCGGTCAGTTTGAGTGCAAAATCCATCTCACGAAGATTTTTTGAACACTCACCTCATGATCCTGCCCAACAAACTCAACATCCTTGACCAAATCGAGCTGGCCAAGGCGGAAGAGAAAATCAGCAAGCAAAAAGCCAAGCAGCTTTTTGATTCAGGGGATATGGCGCGTATCGAAGTGGGCAGCTTCGCCGGGCTTTGCGCCATTCATGCTTATCTGTTTGGAGAAATTTACGACTTTGCTGGGAAGATGCGCGAAGTCAATATCGCCAAAGGCAACTTCCGTTTTGCCCCGCTGATGTATCTAGAGCAATCGCTCAAGCATATCGACAAGATGCCGCAGGCAAATTTTGATCAGATCGTTGAAAAATACGTCGAGATGAATGTGGCACACCCGTTCCGCGAAGGCAATGGCCGCGCGACGCGCATTTGGCTTGATCTCATGTTCAAACAAGAGATTCAGCAAGTGGTGGACTGGAATCGCGTTGACAAAGAAGAATACCTCTCTGCGATGCAGCGCAGTGTGGTGAAGGATCTTGAAATCAAAGCCTTGCTCAAAGCTGCTTTAACCGATCAAATCAACGATCGCGAGCTATACATGAAGGGCATCGACGTAAGCTACTACTATGAAGGCTACAGCGAATTCAAGACTGATGAGCTGTAGATTTTCATTGAGCGCAAAGGCATGCTCGACTAACGCGCGGATAAGCTGCGATGACTCTTCGAAGAGCTGCGCGTGAGCTTCTTCGCCCAAGAGCTGCGAACACCGCAGCCAGTGAGCATCAAGCGGATTCGGAAGAGTTTTGAGCAGTTGGCGCTTTGATATCACGATTCGTGATATCAAAATTGATAGCACTCTGCGCAGATTCTATGCCGGGTGGAGGCTAATTTGGCTTAAAATTTGCGATGATGGGGCAAGCTGAACCTGGGCGAGTCATTTCTGATCCATTCGGCGGGAATTTGGGTTGCGGCCTGATCAACCCTAAATAACCCTCAGCACCTCAAACTGCTGCCTCGTTGAAGCGATCTGTATCGTCACCTGATCACCCTCGCATTTGCCCAGCATGGCCCTGCCCAAAGGGGCTTCGCTGCTGATGATCTGAACGAATTCTGAGCCGCTGGCCAACTTCATGGCGCCACCATCGGGGCCAAGAAAGAGCTGTTGCTGCTTGTCGTCTGCATCGACCAGGCAGACCAGCGCGCCGAGCTGTATGCCTTTGCTGGCGTCGTAGGGGCGCGGGCGGAATTGGCGCCAATGGGCCATCGCTTGCCGGATGGCTTCGGCGCGACGCGCTTGGCCGGTGGACAGGTAAGCGGCCTCCAAGCCCAATGTGTCGTATTTGTTTTCGGCGATATTTTCTTCGTGCGTTGCCGTCTCATGGGCGGCCTGCATTGCGCGCTCGGCTTGCAGCAGATCTTCGGCGAGGCGTTCCAACACCTGCTGCTGCAGCAAGAATTTATCCATGATGAAAGGTTGGCATATCGGCAAGAGAGGGTGAGGTTTTGATGATGAGGGACGCGAGCGGTAATTCAGTGGGCTGAATGGGGCGGATGGTGATATGGGGTGGCGTGGGTGGTGTGGGCTAGCTGAATTTTTTAAGGATAAATGGTACTTTGCGCACATAGATATTGCGCAGAGCGCTATTAAAATAATAGCAAATCGATGCACTCATTATCTTCAAGAGTGTCATGCGGTGCTGCAATTTGGCGGGCTAGCGGCTCAGCGTTGCTGTAGCGTTGAACGTGCATCACGCCAACGCGCCTTCGCGCCGCTGCAGCTTCATGCGCAGCCCCACTGGCGACATGACAAAGCCCATGAGTTCGCGGGCTTCGTTGCCGTCGGGCGTATTGACGCTTTGCACATTGAAGCTGCCGAGCAGCATGGCGACGGCGATTTTGATTTCTAGCAAGGCTAAATAGCGGCCGGGGCAGGTGCGGGGGCCGGAGCCGAATGGGGTGGAAATGTGTTTGTTGACTGCCGGATCCAGCCAGCGCTCGGGCTTGAATTGCATGGGCTGCTCAAAATACTCTGCGCTCACGCTGTCGCGCCGCATGACGCACCAAATCATGCTGCCTCGCGGCACGTGGACGTCTTCAATTTGCGTATCCGCCACGGCCTCCAGCGGCAAAAATGGCCCCACGGGTTTGAGCCGCATGGCTTCTTGCGCAGCGGCATCAAGATAGACCAACCCATCCATCTGCTCTACGGTAAAGCTGGCGCAATTTGGGGCGAGCTGCTGGATTTCTTGCGCAGCGCGTTGCAGCGTATCGGGATTGCGGTAGAGCAAGTGCAGCAGCCAAGCGATGGTGTTGGCTGTGGTGTCTTCGCCTGCTAGCAGCATGGTGGAGACGTTGCCTGCCACAGTGTCGTCATTGGTTTCGCTGCCTGGCTGATCGGCGGCGGCAATCATGGCTTCTAGCAAATTGCTGGGTTTGTCGCGCAGCGCAGGATCGGTTTGCATGCGCGAGCGCGCTTGCGCTACCAGCTCAAACACCGCAACGCGCAGCGCGGCATTGCTTCGCTCTAGCTTGCGGTCTTGCGGCAATTTGAAATAGCGCCAATACGGAAAGATCGCAAAGCTGCGCCTCGCGATGCCCGGCAAGATGCAATCAAGGTGCTGCTGAATCACGTTGTCGCCCGCCTCCAGCGTGTTGACCTCTTGGCCAAAAGCCAGCCCCGCAATGATGTCAACGGTGTAGCGCTTCAGGTCTGCCGACAGATCAATCGCTTGGCCTTGTGCGGCTGCGGCATGCCAGCGCCGCTGCAAGCGCAGCGCCACGTTCACCTGCGAGGGGAAGTAAGCGCGAATCGGCTTGGGTGCAAAGCCAGCCATCACCATGCGCCGCTGGTTGCGCCAATCGGCGCCTTCTGCATTGAACACATTGGGCAAGCCGCCCATCTCCGTTGCTATTTCAGTCGTAATGCTCGGCCTGCGAAAGATATTGGATCTCTCCCGCAATACTGCGCTCACCGTGGCGTGATTGGCCACAATCAGCACCGGCCTGCGGCCAAAATACAAGCGTATCAACGGCCCATACCGCGCGCACAGTTGCTCAATATCTTGATGCACCCGCTCCACGGTGAGCTGCAACACATTGCCTACCAGAGGCCACGCGCGCGGCCCGGGCAAATGCTTGATCTGGCGCAATGCTGCGTTGGACAGGGCGGTTGGCTCGGTTGGGCTGGAGGGCATTGACATGAATTGATTTTAGAGTGCGCGATGTCAAGCTGCATGACCAACTTGCTCGCACTCAACATTTCGACCATGAAGAAAGCGCGCCTTCAATAGCCCATCAAACCAGTCAGCGTTGACCGAGCAGCGCTTTGCGCAGCCCTGGTTGTTTGGTCTTCTCATCGAGCCAAATGGCGAAGAAAGCGTCGCCAAAAGCGGGATCATTGATCTCACTTGTTAATCGGCCGTTAAAGAAAAAACGAGTGCCTTTGCCTGGGACAGAAACGCCGGTGAGCTTGTCACCGGATTTGACGTCGGGGAAGGCTTTTTTGAGCTCCGCTGTGAAGGCTTTGATTTGCGTTTCGCTGAGGCTGCGCAGGCGCGCCATTTCAACCAACGAGACGTTGGTGATTTCCTCGGCTTTGATCGACGTGGTGTAGTCAATCTCTAGTGCAAACAAGGTTTTGGAGAGCAGGGGATTGGCGCTGGCTTCGCCGCTCCACAGGTGGGCATCGTAGGCTTTGAAGCCAAAAAAGCGCAGCGCGCCTGCGCCCATTAGCGCCCATGGCGCGGGCGCGGGGAAGGCGTTGAGCTCAACTGGCATGATGCGCTTGGTGGGTTTGTCTGCGCTGGCTGCGGCTTGCGCGAGCACGCGGGGGGGCAGCAAGCGCAATGATGGCTATCGATGCGGTGTTGAACGCGAAGGCTCGGCGATTGTCAGGGGCGTGGAATAGAGGCATGATCGTCTCGCGATGAATGGATTTATACCAAATAGTATCACTAGATACTATTTGGTATCAGTTGACTTAGATGCATGCGAGAACAAGACATTTACAAGCGACCATTAGCTTGATGATGCGCGGTGCAGCGCCAAAGCCTGATGTGCCAAAAGCGAAAATTCCTGAATGTCTTTGATTTGCGCGTTGCTTAAGCTTCCCATCACCGCTTACACCACACGCGACTGCACGGCGAAGGCATTCGATGCGATGGTAGGAAGCGAGCAAGCTGGGCTGCATCAGCGTGTTACCCGATGAAGGCTGCATGGCGAAGACTGTGCAGTTTGCCTCTGAAGGCTAAACCGCCATCTTCTTGACCAAGTCTTTCGTCGCTGCACAAAAGTTATCAATCTGCGCGCGGTTGTTCCACAAGCAAGCATTGACGCGCTGGGGGTGATCCATCGGCGCGGGAGCGAGCGATGCGGGATCGCGATTTGGAATCGTGCCTGCGGGGAAGGCGGTGGCTTCTGGATCAGGGCGGCGGGTCAAACCATTGCTGCCAACGCCTAAGCCGCTGATGCGGAAACCATACTCTCTGAGCATGGCGCTGCGGAAATCGACGTTGAGCTTTTCGTTCCAGCGCTGCTCTTTGGTGGGGAAGGGGTTGAAGGCGATGATGCCGCTGTTAAGAGCCGGGTCTTGCGTGGGGCGCAAGATGCTGGCTTCGCCGAAGTTGGCCACAAGTTGTTGGGTGAAATAGTTGCCCAAGCGCATGTGCCAAGTTTCAATGCGTTTGCGGCCGATTTTGTCCCAGAGGAGGCAAGCATCCGTCAAGGCGCGCCAATCGCCGCTTTCTGGGAAGCCATAAAACGTGAGCGCTTGGCCGATGTCCCATTCGCCGCGCGAGCCGTCGAAGGGGATGTCGCGCGATTGCGAGCGGACGAGGTGAAAGCGCGGCACATCCGTTGGGTTGTTGGGCAGCTTTTTGTTGCGGATGTAGAGCACGCCGGTGCCGCCAGGGCCGTTTTGCCATTTGTGGCCGCACAGGGCAAAGAAGTCGATGCCAGTTTCATCGAGCTTGGGATCAATCATGCCGTTGTAATGCGCGCCATCGACAATCGTGATCGCGCCGGCTTTTTGCGCGACTTCTGCAATCTTGCGCTCGGGCAGGCGCATGCCGGTGGGCCAAAGCGGACTGCTAAAGAAAATCACTTTCGTTTTGCCGGGCACGACGCGGCGTTGCAAAGCGGCCACCACTTCATCTGCTGTGGTGTTTTTGCCCACAGGGATGCCCCATTGTTTGATGATCACGCCGTAGCGCGCGGCTATGCGCAGGGCGAGCGTGATGCCTGTGGGGTGCTCCAGCGGGGAAATCAAAATTTCGTCGCCTGCCTTCCATTCGATACCGTTCATGGCCAGCGATAGTGCATCGGTGGTGTTGCGTGTGATGGCGATCTGATCGGCACTTGTTCCATAGCATTTAGCGATGGCAGCACGCATTTGCGCCACGGGCTGCACGTAGACGGGAAACGGATCGCGCGCCATCTGGTCCAACCCATCCTTGTAGCGCGCCATCACGCTCTTGGGCACCGAGCCTTTTTGCGCAGCCATGAAATAGACGACAGCAGGATCGAGCGTGAATTCGTCTCGCGCGAGTTGCATGAAATACGGCTCTTCTTGCGCGAAATAGGCGCTGTCATCTTGATTCAAAGCGAGAGCTGCAGGCTTGGCCTCTCCCGTCTTGCCAGTGGCGGCGGCTTGCGCGTGAGCTTTCGTGGAAGCAAGTGCGGCATAGCTGAGGCCAAGCCCCGTGCCCAAGCGGCCTAGCATGTGGCGGCGCGAGAGAGCCTGTGTGGACGAGTTGAGTGCGAGTTCGGCAGTCATGCGCTTATCCTTTTGAGTGGTGTGGGCTCAATATAGGCTGCTACGCGCGAGGGCGCAAGCGAAAAAACGCATCTCGTTTTATTGCGCACGTCTTTGGCCGTGTTTTCCTGAGGTTGACAATATGAGCGAAGCCTTGCACGATGGTGGGGATGGATCGACGCAACTTCATTGAATCATGCTCCAGCGCCGGCGTGGCCGCGACGGCAGCTTGTTTGTCTGGCGCGGCTAGCTTGCCCGTATTGGCTGCGGATGCGCGAGCGAAGGCTTATCAGCGCGCCTTGCTGAGCAATGAGAGAGGCGATCCGTTCAAAGCCTCTAGCCTGTTGCCGCAAACGAATTACCTGTTTCATTACCCGTTTGAGGCGACGCCAGTTTTCTTGCTTGATTTAGGAAAACTTGTTTCGCCGCAAGCAGCGGGCGCTTTGAAGACGAAAGGCGGCGAAAGTTATTTGTGGCCAGGTGGCGTGGGAGCGAAGAAAAGCATTGTGGCGTTCAGCGCGATCTGCGCGCATCATTTGGTCTACCCGACGCAGCAGGTGAGCTTTATCAGTTTCCGCAAAGGCACGCCCTTAAATGCCAAAACGCCCAACGCAGGCGCTGATTTGATTCATTGCTGTGCGGATCACAGCCAATACGATCCCGCACAAGGTGCAAAAGTGCTCAGTGGCCCAGCAAGTCAGCCGCTATGCGCCATACTTTTAGAGCACAACGCGAAAGACGACACGTTGACGGCCTATGCGACGCTCGGCGGCGAGTTGTTCGACGATTTCTTCAAAAAATACGAAGCCAAGCTCAGCATTGAGGTGGGCAGCAAGGCGAAAAATGCCGTCGCGCAGCGCACGCCCGTGCGCGAGCTGGAAAAGTTTTGCAGAAATGCAGTGAAGTGCTGATGTGTTGATCAGGCTTAGCGAGCAGGCTCAGTGATGAAGCCAATCTTTTTTATGCCAGCTTGTTGGGCAGCTGCCATCGCTTGGGCGACGCGCTCGTAGCGGACGGCTTTGTCGCCTCGGATGTGAAGCTCGGGCTGGGGGATCATGGTTGAGACAGCTTTGAGTTGAAGTTGGACAGCTTCGTCGGAAGTGGGTGTTTCGTTCCAGAAATACTGGCCTTTTTCATCGACGCTCAGGCGAATGGTTTGTGGCTTGGTGTCTTGCGGTTGGTTGGTGGCGCGGGGCAGATCAATGTTTACCGCGTGCTTCATGACCGGGACGGTGATGATGAAAATAATCAGGAGAACGAGCATCACATCGACCAAAGGGGTCATGTTGATTTCGTTCATTACTTCGTCTGTGTCGTCAGTGGTTCCGAATGCCATGATCTATGCTTTCTTCAAAGGCATGACGTTGGCGGCGGAAACATTTTTCACCCGCGCACCGGTCACGTAATACGCATGCAGATCATGCGCGAAGCGATTGAGCTTTTGAGTCACGCCTTTGTTGGCCCGCACCAAGGCGTTGTAGCCGAGCACAGCGGGAATGGCCACCGCGAGGCCGAGTGCCGTCATGATCAACGCCTCGCCAATCGGGCCCGCGACTTTGTCGATGCTCGCTTGCCCTGCCATGCCGATGGCGAGCAGCGCATGGTAGATGCCCCAGACGGTGCCGAAGAGGCCGACGAAGGGCGATGTCGATCCGACTGAGGCGAGGATAGCCAGGCCGGATTGCAGCTTGGCGGTCGAATCATCAATGCTGTTGCGCAGGCAGCGGGTGATCCAATCGGAGATGTCCATCGTGTCGTGAAGTTGTGGTTTGGCGCTGCTGGTTTGCTGGCGATGATGCGCTGCGGCTTCGCGGCCTTCGATGGCGAGCTGGCGGAAGGGGTTGTCTGCTTCGTTGCCGAGTTTGTTCAATCCATCGGCCAAATCTGAGCCATGCCAAAACGATTCAACCGCTTTGGCCTGCGCGGCGGCGCGGCGAATGGCCAGCGCCTTGGTGATGATCACCATCCAACTGGCCAGCGACATGACGAGCAAAAGCAGAGCAACAAAGCGCGTGACCCAGTCGCCTTGCGACCAGAGCTGAGATAGACCGAACATTTGCGGGGTGGCTTGATTCATAAAACTGTCCTGAAGAAAAATCTAAATTGAAAGTGCGTTATCGCTGGGTCATCGGTTGAGCACGAAGGGAATGGGCTGCAGAATCCACATCGGCTCGGGCACGCCGGCTCGCGTGCCGGGCTTGAAGCGCCATTTCATGACGGCAGCAAGCGCCGCCGCATCCAGCCTTTCAAAGCCGCTGCTGCTGCGCAGCTCGGCTCTTTGCGGCAAGCCATCCGCGCCGACGTAAATGCGTACCACTGAAGTGCCTTCTTCGCCCAAGCGTTTGCTCACAGTCGGGTAAGGCGGTACGGGATTGTTTAAGTGATCGGCATCGCTGCGCGGCAGTTCTACCCTTGGAGCGGGCGGCGCAGGCGGCGGCGAGGGCGGCGTGGCCGGTGCAGGCGACGGCGCAGCTGCTACAGGAGCTGCAATCGGCGGCAACGGGGCAGGTGGCGCGGGTGTCACTGTTGGGGCGTTGGGTGCAGGCGTTGGATCAGCAATCGCGAGGGGCTGAGGTGCAGGCGGCAGCACAACGGCTTTGTTCACACGCACGGGCTCGGGCGGTGGCGGTGGAGCAGGAGGCGGCGGCACAAGAGGCAGAGGCTTTGGCGGCTCGATGATTTGGCTGATCATCTCCACCGGCACGACCATCTCATACGCGCGCACCAACAGCCCGCTTTGCAGCGCAGCCAAGCCGCCGACATGCAGCAGCGCAACGGCGCTTGCGATGGCGATGGGGCGCTTGTGGAGGGGAATGGCGTTACTCATGAAAAATGTTTTTCGCAACTCGGACTATTTCCGTTCGCCCTGAGCTTGTCGAAGGGTTGCCGGCTTCGACAAGCTCAGCCCGAACGGAGGTTGGCATCGTCCGAACGGAAACTTACTCAGGGCGAACGGATGGATACGGATCATGGCGTGGCCCACATGCGCAGCAGGTTGTGATACGTGCCCGTCAGCCGCACAGATTCAGCAGACTCTTGACCGCCTTTTTTCAGCTCTCGCGTGCGCTGCGCCATGATCGTCAGATCGAGCTCATAAAGCAGCTCGCGCTGCTCATGCGAGCGCACCATGCTCTCGACCCAGAAAAACGAGGCGATGCGCTCGCCGCGCGTCACCGGGTTGACTCGGTGGATGGTCGTGGCGGGGTAGAGCAGCAAGCTGCCTGCGGGTAGCTTGTAGGCTTGCTCGCCGCCAGCGCCTTCGATCACCAGCTCGCCGCCGTCGTAGCTTGCTGGATCACTTAAAAACAAAGTGCAAGACAAATCTGTGCGCAGAAAGCCCGCCGCACCTGGGACGCGGCGAAGCGCGTTATCAATATGCGCGCCAAACGTGTTTGCCCCGCCGGTGTACCGATTGAAGTTAGGCGGATACAGCCGGCGCGGTAAAGCGGCGGTCATGAAGCTGGGATGCCGGCTGATGCTGCTGACCACGATGTCTCTGGCCTGCTGCGTAACTTTTCCCTTCTCCGGTGTTTGCTGGTTGTTTTTCACGGCTGCTGATTGTTTGCCCGAAGTCGCCGCGCCGTCGATCCAGCCCTCGCCCGCAGGCGCATGGCTAAGCAAGCTGAGGATGGAAGAAATATCCGCAGCGGACATGATGTTGGGAATAGACAGTTGCATGGCGGTGGCTTTGCAGGCAGTGAAGGACGATTAAAACTTAGCCGTCATGTTAACTTGCAGCGTGCGACCACCGCCAGGAATATAGTGGCCCCGGTACAGCGTGTCTGCGTAGTATTTGTTGGAGATATTGTTCAAATTGGCTTTGACGGTGTAAGCGTCGTTGAAGCGGTATTCAGCGAGCAAATCTAATGTGGCGTAGCCTGGCGCTTGGAAGATGCCCAGTGCGGGGTTGGTCAGGTCTGCGGGGGCTTGCTTGCTGCGGAAGTTGACACCGCCGCCCAAGCGCCATTGTGGTGTGACTTGATAGGTGCTGAAGATCGTGCCGCTGTGTTTGGGGATCAGGCCGGGACGGTCTCCGGGACGTGAGCCGCCTGTGCCTTGCAGGCATGCGCCTGTGGCAGGGCAAGCGCCGGCTTTATCAACTTTTGCGAGCGGTATCCAAGCATAAGAGCCAAAAATCTCCCATTGCGTGGTGATGCGGCCTGTGATGTCAAATTCAAAGCCAGCACTGTGGCGTTTGCCTGAGAGCAGCAAATTGGTGGCTGCAGCAGGTGCATCGGTGTTGCGTTCGTTGAATTTTTCAGCGTAGAAAAGAGCGTAGCGCGTGGTGAATTTCTTGTCGGCGCTATCGATCTTTGCACCGAATTCAAGGTTGCGGCTTTTCTCGGGCGGTACGTTGGCATTGGTCGCGTTGTAGGAATACGTGTCGCCAGAAGTGTTAAACGATGTCCCGTAAGAGGCATGGTAAGAATGCAGGGCATTGGGCTGCCAGAGCACACCCACACGCTCGGAAAACTCGCTGATGCTTTGGCGATAGTTGGTGAGGCTTGGCACAACAGGAGCGGGCGCAACGCCCGTCAGCACGTATTGATTGAAGTTTCCCTTCATACTGTCAAAGCGCAAGCCTGCCACGATCTTCCAAGTCGGCGCAATTTGGATCAAATCTTGCACATAGATGCTCGCGCCTTTTGCTTCAAAATCATTCGTTCGGCGCAGGGTGCGAATGGATTCGTTGTAGCTCACGCCATCGTTTGGCGTGCCGATGGTGGTGGTTGGCCGGGGTGGGAGCGTCGCGCCGCCTTGGTTGGCAGCGAGCTGGCCATAGACTTGTCGTTGCTCTGTGGAGATATCAATGCCAGTGAGCAGCTCATGTTTGAGCCCCCAGGCTTCGAATTTTGTGCTTAAGTCAGCTTGCAACTGTGTCAGCTGCATATCTTGGATTTTGAGTTGAGAATTTCTGGTCAATACAGTAGCTGGGCTTAAGTTGTCGATGCCAACCGCTGCGCCGCCGGGCTGAGCCGTCGCCGCCGCAAAGCGAACGGCGCTGGCACGCTGATCCCGGGTGTACAAGCCCCTGCGCACTTGAGTTTTCAGCTCCGTTTGTCCGCTGAAGCGGTGGATATGCCCCAAAGTGAAGATGTTGGCCGTGCCTGCGTTGTAGTCGCTGGCCATGCCGTAGTAATTTCTTGGGTCTTGGCCGGGGATCAGCGTGTTGGTGGCCTGCGAGGCCGTAGCCGTTGGGCGAATCCACGGCAGGCCGTAGTTCATGCGCGGGTTACGGTTTTTCAGATGGTAGAGGCTGACGATAAACTCATTTTTTTCGCCAATGCCTAGCCGGTAGGTCGCAGCGAGTCCCGTTTTGTCTAAGCCATTGCCTTTGCCATCGTTTTGCGCCACGGTGTGCATCAGGTTCAGTCGCAGACCTTGGCTCTCGCCCGTTTGGAAATTGAAATCACCGGTAACGCGGCGGTATTGACCTGAGCCGATGGTGATGCCAGCTTCGTGCTCGTTCATTGCACGCGGCAGTTTCGTGACTTGATTTGCGGCGCCGCCTGTAGAGCCCCGACCAAAGAGCATGGAGGCTGAGCCTCTCAAAAGCTCTAAGCGGTCGTGGTTAAACGTGTCGCGCTCGTAGAAAGCGGGATCGCGCATGCCATCGAGAAAAATATCTCCCGTGCCAGCCAGTGAGAAGCCGCGCAGGCGGATGTCTTCTTCGCCACCCTCGGCTGCTAAAAATGTCACGCCAGCGGTGTTGTGCAAGACATCTTTGAGTGTGTCCAAATTACGATCATCAATGAGCTTTTCGGTCACGACAGTGATCGATTGCGGAATATCTCGCAGCTCTTGCTGGCCTTTTCCAATCGTGGTGGTGCGGGCGCGCACACTGTCTTTGCCGCTAGCCTCCGCTGTATCGCGCACGATCACGGGCTTGAGCGTGGTCTCGGCTGCCGGAGTTGCTGCAGGAGCGGCGGATGGTGTGGTCTGCGCGAACGCGGCTGACATGCCCAGCGAGCCGGCGAGTAGCATGGCACCGATGGGCAAAATACTTGTCGCTGCGGATTTTTCGTACACTACTGAATTGATAGCGCTCTGCGCAGTATTTGTGCCGGCTAACTGTTGTTTTTGTTTGAAAATAGAGCGCTGAGAGTGATTTGAGCGACGCGAAGCCATGCGAACATCCTGTGCATTGAAAGTCCCGCTTTGAGCGGGCAAAAGTTAATGAGGTGGCTGTGCTGAGACGCGGCAGCCTGCGAACACGGATTAGGCGTGCAGGTGAGCGGCTTGGTAGCGTGGCTGGGGCATGATCATCGGCACACCCTCTGGCTTACAGAAAGCCAACGAAGCGCCATTGATGCACTGCGCATGCAAATCGCGCGCGCAGCCTTCGCAAGAGCGGCATTGTGTGGCCACGCCGAGCTCCAGCTGAATATCGTCGAACGACGCACCAGACTTAGCCATCTGTGTGATGGCACGGTCGGAGACGCGTTGGCAGATGCAAATGATCATGATGTAATTGTAACGTAAATGAGAGTGATTCGTATTAACTTGATGAAATAAAAGAATTTATTGCACGGTGCTGGGCGCGGCATGCCAATGCGATGCTGGCATGGCAGGAGCCAGCCCATCGGGCGCTTGCGCACTCTGAGTCAGCATGCTGTGCTGCCGCCATGATTCACACACTTTAGAGAGCACTTTGCGGAACTCGGGACTGAGGTTGTTTTGGTATTGCAGGCAGGTGAGGTTAGAGACGATTTTTAGGCTGATCAGCCCTTGATTACTAGCTTGGTTATTCACGCTCTCGTTAGCGCAATGGCAATGGGAATAGGCGCTCATCAGGCAAAGCGTGCCCGCAAGCATGGCTTCTAGGCCGCTGATGTCGAATTCGGTCACGTGTTGTGTATGAGTGTTTGGGCAGGCATTCATGGATGCAATATCTCCAAAATTATTTGGTCAGGATCAGCTTGCCCAGTTTGGTGGCTTGTAATTTGTAGAGATTGCCGTTATGGACGATCTCTACAATTTTGTGGCCTTTGAGCAAGCTCTCGCTCTCAAGAGGCGGTGCATCTTGGTTGGCGGGGCGAAACAGAGGTGCATGCCGGCTGTCATGAGCTTCGAATGCAAGGCCTCGTGAAGAGGCATCGAAGGAGGGGGAGTAAGTAGAAGATTGCAGCATGATGTAGTCGACTTGTAAATGTTGCTATAGTCTAAATGATAATGATTCGCATTTAAAAGTCAAGAGAAATTTAAATACACCGTGGTTTATTACAAATTAACCCAATCAACAGGGTGACAGTGTGGTCGGGATGACCGAAGCATTAACTTTGCAGACGCACAACGCTGGCGTACGCTTGCTTCCGCCCAGAAAATATCGCGTCGCCACAACTCTTTGAGATTAAAAAGGCTCACTACATGACAGGATTGTCATTTTCAATCAGGTTTGCGGGGGCTTAATTTGTAAATGGATTTAATATTTTCATAATGATGTTGTGTTTACGCTCACGGGAAGGACTGTGTCGCTTTTGATGTAAATATTTTGGCGCACTCGCCGCGAAGCAGGACTGGCATACTTGATTATGTTCATCGCAAAAATACAATTTAATAACAATCAACCATCATGAAAGTTTTGCTGGTTGAAGATGAGCAAAAAATTGCGGATTTTGCATGTGCTGGCTTGGCCTCTCGAGGCTTCGAGGTCGAGCACTGCGACAACGGCAATATTGGATTGGTGCGAGCCTGCGAGGCAAATTTTGATGTGATTGTTCTGGACCTGATGCTGCCTGGGATAGACGGGTTGTCGGTGCTTCGCGCCTTGCGAAGCAGAGGAGTTGATACGCCAGTTATTTTGCTGACAGCCCGAAACGAATTAGGCGATCGCATTGAGGGTCTCAATTTGGGCGCCGACGATTACATGGCCAAACCATTCTTTGTAGAAGAGTTAGTGGCTCGTATTCATGCCCTAGTACGCCGCTTATCCGGTGATCGGCAAAATATGCTGCAAGTGGGGCAACTTAAGCTTGATCGCATCACGCGGCAAGCTAGTTGCCATGGGCAGTCCATTGACTTGACTACACGTGAATTCAGCTTGTTGGAATACTTAA
Source organism: Variovorax sp. (assembly GCA_031376455.1). Taxonomy (GTDB): domain Bacteria; phylum Pseudomonadota; class Gammaproteobacteria; order Burkholderiales; family Burkholderiaceae_C; genus JANMDU01. The sequence continues at coordinate 21,017 of JANMDU010000120.1, forward strand.
TGCGTTCGCAAGGCCAAGTGTTCAGCCGAGCCCAAATCTTGGCTCATGTTTGGGGCTATGACTTTGACCCTAGCACCAACGTGGTCGATGTTTGTGTCAAACGCATCAGAGCAAAAATGACGGCGTTGCAAGAAACCAGCGATGCGGCCACACTGATTCAATCGGTGCGTGGCACGGGCTATCGGTTCAAAGCCGCATGACGATTTCTTTTCGCACGCGTTTGTTTGTGATTGCGGGCTTGATTGTGACCACAGTCATCACAGCGGTGATGTTGATTGGATGGAATCGCGTGTTAGCGTTTGAAGCCGACAGGCTAGAGCAAAGATTGTGCATGGAGGCTAAGCGACTGGCGACTCAACCCATGCGCGAAGAAGACGTCTCACGGATGGTCAATGATGTTCTGGGGAAGTTGCATTTGAATTCGGCACAACAAGCCATGCTCTACTACGAAGCGCGCGGAGTAGGTGAGAGTTTTCAGTCTCCTAACTGGCAGTCAGAGTTCGCGCTTGACAGCGCGCCGTGGCGCAATGTAGCCGCTGCGCGAGCTGATGCTGCGAACGCGCAATATAAACATACCGCGCACCAGCCCATGGGCATGCAACAGCGGCAAGATGATCGGCCACCGCCTTTACCGCCACCGATTCGAAGACTAGATCGAGGCGACAGGCCCCAAATAGTTGGCGCTTGTGCGCTGGCTTCGTTAACCATGCAGGGCAGCCCTTGGCGTGCTGCGCGATTTACACATAATGAAGGCCGTAGCGTATTGGCTGTGGATCTGATCGCGACGCAAACAGAAATACAGAGTGCGCTCAAGCAAGCGCTGGTCATGGTGGTTCCGCTAGCGCTTGTATTTACCGCCTTGGGCGCTTGGCTGCTAGCGGCATTAACGATGCGCCCTGTCAACCGCTTGCGTAAAGCCATGCAAGTTGTCACCCAAAAAGCACTTGATCAACGCCTGTCCAGCTATGGCGAGGACTATGAATTCGAAGTGCTGATCAGCGCCTACAACACTATGCTGTCGCGGCTGGAGAAAAGCTTTCAGCAAGCATCGCGTTTTTCCGCCGATGCCGCGCATGAGCTCAAGACGCCTTTGACCATTTTGCAGGGGCGCATTGAGCAAAGCCTGCAACAAAGCCACGGCTCCATCACTCAGCAAGAGCTGAGTGGTTTGCTGGATGAGGTGGGGCGTTTGTCTGACATCACGCGCAAGCTGCTGCTTTTGTCTCAAGTCGATGCGGGTTACTTGGCATTGCAGCCTAGCGAAATTAACCTCAGCGAGACGCTGGGCGATCTAGCGGCGGACACACAGATGCTACTCACCGACCAGATCCTGCAATGCGCGATTGATCAGGGCTTAACTATCCAAGCAGATGTGTTGCTGCTCAGACAATTGCTAAATAACTTGGTGAGCAACGCTGTGCGCTATTGCCGCAAAGAGGGGTGGATTCGGCTATCAGCGCGTGTAATGCCTTCAGGTGTGGAGGTGGTTTTCTCTAACGCGACCCAAATGATTGCACCTGAAGAGCGTGCACGATTTTTTGATCGCTTTTACCGCGGTGATGCATCTCACAACCGAAGGACCGACGGAAACGGGCTGGGTCTGAGCCTAGCGCGCGAGATTGCCCGTGCACATGGTGGTGATCTTGTGCTGGCGCCTAGCGCCTCTGATGAAGTGATTTTGCAATTGACGCTGCCACTGAGCTGATCAGCGCGCCGTTGCGTGTTGTAGACGCGCATTATTCGGGGCAATCACGCACAGCGGCGTATGTCAAAGATATCATTGAACGCTTGATGGCAAGAGCTATATTGGCAAAAAAAATATTATCTTAACTTGCTTGGAATTCAATATGAAATTAATCAGCACGAGCTGCCTCGCCCTTTCCTTGATGGCAGCAACGATGGTGGCCTGTGGTGGTGGTGGAAGCAGTGGAGGCGATACCAACTCAGCGCCTGCGGTTGCCAGCGTCAATTGCAGTTTTGTAGCAGCTTCGCTCAAAGCATCCACCACAGGAGTAGCTACGTCGACCTGCGACAACACATATGCCTATATTGCATCCAACGGTTTGGCCACACACCCCATGATGAACGGCATTACCGCCACTAATTTGCAAGTGCCATTGGCGGTCAACTTCTCGGGCGTAAATGCGTGGAAGATTCCGCTAGCGCCTGCCATTGCCGCCGCGACGACATCAGCCGTGGACGGCCCGATTGGCGTGGCGATCAACGGCGTGCCTATTTTTAATCCTTGCAAACAAGGCGGCTGCATAAATGGCGACACCAAAGTGCTGGGCGAGTTAGACAGCTGCAACGGCCATGCAGGCCGAGGTGATGATTACCACTACCACGCAGCACCGACCTGCATGATGGCGGGCCAAGCAGCAAGCTATTGGGACACCCACCCTGTAGGCTGGGCGCTGGATGGGTTTGCCATCTTTGGTTACAACAACGCAGATGGAACGCCAGCCACCCGCGATGGTGTATGCGGCGGCAATACCAGCGCAGTTGTCAACGGGCCCGCAGGCTACAGCTACCACGTGACCGACGCATCGCCCTATGTGCTGTCATGCTTTCGCGGCACACCGAGTACGCCCGCACGAGGCGAGCCTATGCGTCAACCGCCGGTAACGCCATTCGCAGTGTCGAACATGACCCTCACTACCGATACGACTGATGGCTTCCAAGTGCTGCAGTTCAGCTCAGTGCGTGCATTCACCACGACGGCAACAGGCTCAGACAACTATGCCAATACGCCGGGCACCTACAACATCCGCTACAAATCCATCACAGGCGCTGCGCTCGCCACTTTGCTTGCGTCTAACGCTGGCAAGACCGCATGCTGGACCTTCCAGTTTACAAACAGCGCGGGCTCCACCACGCAGCCCACCCAGTCCTATTGCCGATAGGAGCACGGTGCGTATGAAATTTTCAGCAGTATGGCTTACGCTGCTTTGGGCACTAACGACCAGCGCACCAGCGCATGAGCTGCAAGACAACCGCGCTACCTTGGTGCTGCGCGACCGCCAGCACTTGTCTCTCACTTTGTTTGTAGACTATCCCAAAGTGCTTCACCAAGTGCTTGCGCCGCACAGCACGCTGCAAGAATTCTTGCTGGTGCACTCTGCAATGAAGCCACAGGAGTTTCAGACGCAACTGATCGCAGCGCAGCGCAAGCTGCAAGACGGCACTCGCTTGGTCATGAGCAGCGGTAAGAAAATCAACCTTTCGCCGTGGGTGTGGCCAGAAGCTTCCAGCGTTCAAAAGCTGCTCCAGCAGCGTGCCATGCAAGCGGTGGTGGCCCCTAAAGACCATGTGCACTCAGTGCCCACAGAGATTCGTGCGGAAGCCAAGTCAAGTCAAGCCAGTGATTTTCAATCGGTCACTTTGCAATTTCCAGCTGCATTTCAACAGGTGCTACTGGTGTCTTATCAGCCAAAGCAGATCTGGCTTCAACCGAACTCACCATCGGCCGTGATTCGCTTTTAAAGCGCTTGTTCCAAACCGTTGAGTAACGCTTGGAGCAAAGAAGGCTTACTGATCTGGCTTCACGGACAGCTTTGCAGATCCACGATATCGATCGAATTGCTCCGGTTTTCCAAAAAGTCGATCTTGCTTGGGTCAGGCAACATCAGACTTGAATGCACGTTGTGAGGGTAGCCGTAACAAGCGTGTTTTTGTATTTCTGAAGCATTGTTTATGTCAAAAATGTCATGTGCTTTGGAGGGGTCGCATTGTTTAATCTTTTACAGAGCTTGTTGTTCAACAAACATGCGCAAGCCAACCCACTCGAGAGTAATGATTCATGATCAGATCGTTTTTTTTTGCATTTGTATTTAGTGTTTTAGTCTCATGTGGAGGTTCTTCAGATGCGCCTGCAATTCCCGCTCTCCCTGCGCCCGACACGCCTACTTCGGCCGTAACAGACGGCAACGGCAAGCTAAAGATCTTCATTCTTGCTGGTCAGTCGAACATGGTCGGGTACGGCAAAGTCGAGTTGGGTGCTGATCTTACCAAGCCAAGCCGCACCCCACATATTCTCGGCGGCTCTGGCAGCCTTCGCGCTATGGTCAACAACGATCCTTCGGCATTCAACTATTTGCTCCACGTTAACAAGACAGTCACTTACACGGTTAATGGTGTTACCAAAATTTATCCTGACTGGGTAACCCGTGACGATGTCTGGGTGTCGAGCTGGGACTCTGGTGCGATTGGCAAAACCACAGAGCTGCGCAAGGGGGGACTGAGCGTTGGTTTCGGTGATGAGAAAGTGCTGCCCGCAGGCTACATTGGCCCTGAGTTTGGCTTTGGTCACGTGGTCGGCAATGGGCTAAGCGACAAGGTTCTTCTCATCAAAACGTCTTGGGGCGGAAAATCGCTTGCTGTGGACTTCAGGCCGCCTAGCTCAGGTGGAACAACCGGGCCCTACTATACGGAGATGCTCGCTAAGATCCGCATCGTTTTGGGTGACCTAAAAAAGTACTATCCAGCGTACGACGACAAAGGCTTTGAAATTGCGGGATTGGGGTGGCATCAAGGCTGGAACGACCGTGTGAATTCCAAATTTGTCGACGAATACGAAATCAATCTGGCGAACCTGATCCGCGACCTGCGCAAAGACCTCAAACTTCCCGCAATGCCTGTCGTCATAGGCAACACTGGGATGGCCGATGTTGACAAAGACCCAGTGGCGGTCAAGTTGATTACGGCTCAAGGCAACGTCGCCAATCCTGCGAAATACCCGGAGTTTGCAGGCACCGTCAGCACCGTTGACACACGCCCGTTTCACTATCCCCAAACGTCGCCAGAAATCGGCTTTATCTATCACTGGAATTACAACGGCGAGAGCTACTTTCGCATAGGCGAAAGCATGGGCAACGCCATGATGAAATTACTCAAACCTTAATTGATTTTAAAAAAGTACCCGTCACATGAAACTCTCAAAACTCAGCTCTAAGGTAAAACTCATAGTTTCTGCTTCCTGCATTTTGTTGGTAAGTTCTTATCTTGCTTCTTGTGGCGGAGGAGGCGCTTCATCGAGCCCAAAGGAGACAGCAGGCGATGGAATCAGCGCAGGTTCTGCATTCGATTTAAAGGGATTTATTGAATGCGGCGATCAAGGCAAGACGCTTGATTTAAAGGTCAAAACCCACGTTGCTTTTGGTCTTGAATCAGAAAATAGATTTGTCTACTTGTATGCCCAGACCGGCAAACTACTGCTCTCTGCCGAGGTTTTTGGCAACGATCCCGTTCCTTCTAAATATAAAAAAGGCTATTGCAAGGTTGTTACAGCCGACAACAACGATGCCGCAGTATTTTCGGCTGCATTGGCTAAGCTCAGTTCACACTTGAGCGGCACCTCAGTGTTGTCTGCAACACAACTCCAAGAGCAAAATGACCGCATCACGCAAACCTTGTACACATTAGCCAATACCGAGGTCAATATTTCTCAAGCTTTTTCGTTGCTCAGTGCTTACGAATCCAAAGAAAAAGGTGCGTTTTTTCTCAACACAAAAACCAAAAACGGATTCCCTAACTATTCAGGAAAAGTTGACGGCTTTGAGATTGACCGCGCAGTACTGGCGATTCAGCAAAGTATTTTTGACATCGCCTACATACCTGCTGCGATGGCGACTTACAAAGGCCTGCTGAACGGCAAGAAATTCAACAGCGCAGATTGGTTTCCAGGAAAAGTTAAAGTGCCAGCAGTGGCCGCGACAATTTATACAGCCAAGATCAATGCCACCATGGCTGAAGATACCGCTTTGCGCACTGCTTTTTCCACGTCTTTTGCACGCAGGCCCACTGGCTACTATCTGGCCGCTGGTGATATTGCAAAAATCACTGTGCCCGCGTCGATTCCAAAAGACGGCAGTTTCAAAATAAGAGTCGGCGCAAATGTGCACGACAAGTACATCAAGAGCACCATTGCACGGCCGTTTCGGGTCAGCAACCAGTTTCCCATCGTGAGCGAAATCACTGAAATCGCCAACCCGTATGGCGGTGGAATCTATATTGATGTGCCGTACCTTGCCAAAGCAGGTGCGAGTGTAGACATCACGATTCAAAACGCAGTGCCTGCACCCTTCTTTTCAAGCACGGCCATCAACCCGACGACCCCTGCCCAGTGGAAAGAGATCCAGCGATTGCATCCCGCGCCTTGGGCTGACTTCATGAGCGATAGGTACATGATGACACTGCCAACCAGTTGGATTTATGCATATGAAGATCCTTCCACGTTGATGAAAGACTGGGATGATCGTATGAACGTGGTGTCCAAGCTTTTGGGTAAGAAAGAAGTTAGGAATAACCAAGTGTTGTACAACATCGTAGACACTAGTTTGTACAGCGATGCCTTTGGAATAGGCTACCCGACGGGAAATAACGGCTATATGCCTAGCGATGCGACCAATGGCAACAACAAAAGTTGGCTGCTCGTTCCGGGTAAGGGCTATTCTGATGTGGAATTTCATGAATTGGGCCATGCCCAATTGTTCAGCGACTTTGATGGCGAGGGCGAAGCTTCCGTTAACTTGCTTTCAGTTGCGGTAGCTAACCAACTCTACGGCGTCAACATAGACGCGGGTCTGGGCAGATCTATGAACGGCACGCCGCACATTGGGCGTGAAGTCGCTGCCGTCAATTGGATGGTGACGCAAAACTTCAGGTTCGGCAAAGCGATGGACATTACGAGTTCGGAGAAAAATGAAGTGCGTTATCAGCAGCGTGGTTATGCCAAGTATGTGGAAGTTGCGGCGCTGTTCGGTTGGAGTGCGCTGGAGAGTTTTTATGCCGAAGAAGAGCGGGTTGCACAGCTGAAATTGGTGAAGGCTGGCAACGCCCTTGCGAAGGATGACAGTCGAATCTTGCGTATGTCGATTGCTGCCAAAGTTGATTTAACGCCTTTGATCCACTTTTGGGGCGTACAGCCAAAAAACGCGGCAGCACTGGCTGCGGCTATAGCAGCCGCAAACCTGCCACGCTCTACTGCGATCTACGACCAGCTCGTAGGTTACAAAGCTCTAATTCCTATGAACAATGCTCAGTTCAAATTGCATGCGGCAACGTTTTTGAACAAAGACGCCGCGCTGATAAGCGGCGCCGGCAGAAGTCTTGATTACGGTGAAGGTTGGTACAGCGTATGGCTCAATACCTATGGCGCTGTCGAAGGTCAAGCAGCGCGAGATGCACTGGACGATATTTTGAACAAGTACTTTCCTAGTGGACGACCTTTGACAGGCAAGTAGAGTGACGTTTTATTCGATAAAGCGGCGCTGACAGCCGGCAGCCTATTTTTGTTGTCGGCAATCCAATATCGTTGGACAGAGAAAGTGTGACGGCGTATTCATCACTACTACTCAAATCATTAAATACGGCAAGCCATCTGCGCGCGTGGTGAGGTAGCAATCCACCCCCCAGACTTGCGTAACTAACGCGGGTGTTAGCGTGGAGGCTGCTGCACCTCTTGCTACGCAGCGACCAGCTTGCAAGACCATCACCTGATCGGTAAAGCGTAGGGCAAGATTCAAATCGTGGAGCACTGCAATCACGCCTACGCCGCGATCAAGCGCCCAGCGGCGCACAGTGCGCATCACGGCTTGCTGATGCGATAAATCGAGTGAGGCTGTTGGCTCATCAAGTAGCAGCCAACGGCAACCTAAGCCGGGCATTGGCTCCCAAATCTGTGCCAAGCAGCGCGCTAGATGCACGCGCGCTTTTTCGCCACCGGAGAGCGTGTTGAAAGCTCTGCTAGCCAGATGATCGACTTGCGTAAGCGCCATCGCGCGAGTTGCAATCAGCGTCTCGTCTTGGCTAGGCTGCAAGCGATGCGGGTAGCGCCCCAGCTCCACCACCTCACTCACCTTGAAGTCAAACGCGACTTGGCTCGCTTGGGGCATAACGGCGCGAAACCTCGCCAATTCAGCACTTTTATAGCTGCCCGAAAGCCGTGCGTTGATCGAAAGCACGCCTGCATCAGCTCGTCGCTCGGTGCTCAACATGGACAGCAAAGATGATTTGCCCGCGCCGTTAGGCCCAAGAATGGCGCTAACCTCGCCAGCTTTCCAGGTCATATCAATCGAGGAGACGATTGTCTTGCCCGAGACCGTCATACTCAGGCCAGCGGCTTCGATGGTTTGAATTTTTGAGCTTTCCGCCACGGCATTCATCACAACATGATCCGGCTGCGTTGCGCCCTAAGCAGCAGCAAAAAGAACGGCACGCCGACAAACGCCGTGAGCACACCCAGCGGCAGCTCCGCAGGCTTAGCCACCGTGCGCGCCACAGCATCTGCCAGCAACACCAAAGTTGCGCCAAGCAAAGCAGAACCTGGCAACACCAGCCGATGATCCGAGCCCACCATCAGGCGCATGGCATGCGGCGCAACGAGCCCGATGAAGCCGATGATCCCGGTGGTCGCCGTCACAGAGCCCACAGCCAGCGCCGTGATCACGATGCTGATGCGCTTGAGCCGCTCCACCTCCACGCCCAGCATGCTCGCCTGCGCCTCTCCGAGCGCCAGCGCATTCAGCGGCTTGGCCAACACAAGCGCCGCAATGCAAGACGCCAGCACCGTACATGAGACCAAAATCACCGCGCTCCATCTCGCGCCCCCCAAGCTGCCTAAAAGCCAAAATTGCAAGCTGCGCAATTGCTCATCGGTGGCCATAAAGCTCAAAAATCCCAGCCCCGCACCGGCCAGCGCGTTCACCGCTACGCCCGCCAGCAGCATCAGCGCCATGCTCGTGCCCATGCCCGAATTTGAGTTCTGCGCTAAGGCATAGATCAGCGAAGTCACGGCTAGCCCGCCCGCAAATGCCATCACCACCAACGTCCAGCTGCCTAGCTTGCGCGGCAAATCAGGCATCAACGTGGCAGCCAACACAATCGTTATGCCCGCTGCCAGCGCTGCGCCGCTGCTCACGCCAATCAAGCCGGGATCGGCCAGTGGATTGCGAAACAAACCTTGCATCAATGCGCCTGCGATGCCCAGGCCAGCGCCCGCTGCCACGCCCAGTAGCAGGCGAGGCAAGCGAATGTTGAAAAACACCAATTGACTCGCCGAGCCGACCTCTGAGCCCTCCGCCACACCCATCGCGCCCAACAGTTCGATCCAGGAAATCGCGTAGGCTCCGCGCGAACCTGCAAAAATCAAACTTGCCGCGAGCAACGATGTCCCAATCAGCCACACATGCCAAGGCTTCCAAACGACAGATTGCCACTTCTGCAAAGGAAGCGAGACGGAACGATTCCAAGGCGGCTTCAACGTGCTCACGATACTGCACCCGATTTTTTGAGATGGGCGCTCGATGGATCAGCCGTCAACGTAAAAACGTGGTTAGCTGCTTGCTGGGTAAAGCAAAGTCGATGACCAAAACTATCGTTGATCGAAAATTCCCAGTTGCCTTGGGGCGACAAGCGCGGCGGCCCTGAGACGCGGTGACGCAATTTGCGCGCAAACTTCACATACAACTCAAAAATTGAACTAACGAACAAGCGCGTTCGCGACGTATCTATTGGCTGGCTTTGCTGATAGGCCTGCGCATGCTCTTGCTGCAAAGTCAACTGAGCATCACCTAATCGCAAACGAGCCATCAAATCAGGCACATGGTGCTCCAAATGAAATCCCATGCAATCGACCAACTCCATCACATTGGCCTCTAAATCTGAGCTCAGGAGCTCTGCGGGTTGATCTGTTTTCATAGCGAGATCACCTGTTTGTGAAGCTCCAGCACCGCCTCGGGCAAGCGCGGGCCAAAGCCCAGCATTTTTAGAGATTCCATATGCACCAAGGCTTTGCGTTTGAAAGCAGGCGTGAGCTGCAATTCTGGGCGACTCCAAAATTTCTCCACGCCGCCTTGTGCGTCTACGCCCATCGTGCTGGTGAGAATAATGTCTGGCGCCGCGCTGGCCATGGCCTCGGCGGTCATGGCGCGGTAGCCGTTGTAGCCGGTCATCACGTTGACTCCGCCGCACATTTGAATCAGCGCATCAGCGGCGGTTTTTTGACCAGAGACGCTGGGCGTTTGCGCATGCGCGAGGATGAAAAGCATGCGAGGTTTTTTGCTCTTTGCAGATGCCACTTGCCTTTGCGTATCTGCCCATTGCGCATCAAGCTGCGCCAGCAATTCCCGCGCTCTTGCTTCGCGCCCGCTCAGCCTGCCGACGGCCATCAACTTGCGCTGCACTTCGCCCCAAGTGTGATCCGCTTCGATCAACTCCACCTGCACGCCCGCGCTGCGGATTTGATCAATCACCACGGGTGGCCCCGCTTCCGTGGTGGCTACGATGGCTTGCGGTTTCAGCGAGAGCAAGCCCTCGGCGGATAGCGCGCGCACGTAGCCCACCTTGGGTGTGCGTTGCGCAGCTTCTGGGAAGAGGCTGGTGGTATCTGTGCCTACCAATTGATCATGCGCTCCCAGCAGATAGGCCATCTCGGTAATGCCGCCACCGAGGGTAACGAGCCGGGGAAGTTTCTGTTGCGATTGCGCAGCCCCCGCAGTCGCAAGCATTGCTGCTGCTACGCTGGCTGGCTTTGACCACGCGGGGGCTTGCAGCGCGAGTGCCGAAGACCGAAGCAATGCGGCGCGGCGGGTTAGGTGAGGATGGGTCATGGACAAACTCCTTCATGGGTTGTGCGCAGTAAATAAGGTTTTAGGAGGCAGACGCTGCAGTCTCGGCAACTGCGTTGCCAGAGCTGATGCGGCCGACAGGCTCAAAATTTGGTGTGTTTTGTGCAATGTGCCAGCACACGCCGCAAGGATCGATCACGACAAACTCTGTCATGCCCCACGGCTGGATTTGCAGCGGCATCACTTTCACGCCGATCTCTTTGTAGCGGGCTGGAAAATCGCAAGCTTTTACTTTGTCAAACCATGTCTGCACATCTTTAACGAGCAAATGCATCACCATGTTGTGAGCATGTGCTGGGCGGTAAAAATCTTGCAAGAGGAAGGCGCATGAGCCAGCGCAAAAATACGCAATGTCATGAAACTCCGAGCGCAACTCAAAACCCAGCTCGATATAAAAAGCCTTGCTCAACGCAAAATCTTTTGCGGGCACGAAGGCTTTGATTTCTACCGTTTCAAGCGTGCTCATGCGCCGCCTCATTTGCGTTAAGCGTATTGAGCTTATTCACAATGTCTCTCCAAGCGGTTTTCTCTACTTGCCCCGGCTTGCGTGCGCCGAAAAACATGGCCATCAAATCACCTTGCGCATCAAAGGCTTCGACGGATGTGACCACGCCATCAGCCGTAGGCTTTTCTACGGCCCACACATGGGCAATGCTGTCTTCGCGCAAATGCAAATTGAAATTTGGATCAATCACATTGAGCCACTGCACGCCGCGAATATCCATTGGCTCAATGCGCTTAACAGCTCCTGTGTGAATTTGAATGCAGGCCGGGCTGCTCACAAAACACATGATGGGCGTACCGTCAAAAGAAGCCTCCATCAGTAAATCTTTGATCGCGTGTTTGCCCAATGCGCGCGTGTATTTGCCTTCAGCCAAGCGAAAGCTCTGCTGGCGCTCAACTTCATGCTGGCGAATCAAGCTGAAGAATTCATGCGTGTCTTTCATCGCAGCCCACGATGCAAGCATGGCCGTGGCATCGCGACTTTCGTCACTTGGGATGACTGTTTTTTCAGGCGTTGCGGTGAAGGATAAGTCGGCCAGCGCAGCTTCCTGCTTGGACATGCAAAACGCTTCAATACTGGCTTGCCAAGCCTCAAAATCAGTCGCCTCGCGCGGGAAGATTTTATGAATGGCTTTACCATGCGCATCAAAAAATTGCAGGCTGATTTGCGGGCGATTCTGCGGATTGGCGGCCAGCTCCGTCACAGCAAAGCCGCAATGCCATTTGTCTAAGAACAAACGCAGATCTATATCTTCCCCCAGCGCCAAACCCATATGACCCTGCGAAGAAATTTTCTTGTACACGCCGATTTTTTCATGCACGGTGCTCTCATTGCGCGTGAGCGCCATCAGTGGCCCGCAGCCCTCAAGACTTTGAAGCAGCTCCACCCAAGGCTTCTGCAAGGGTATTGCCTTGGGTGGATAAGCATGCTCGCCGCAGTGCGCTGCCACGGCTTCTCCCTCGCTGATATCGATGCTCTCTGCAGCTTCTTTGGCTCGCTTGCCTGCTGTGCGGGCGATAGAAAACCTCTCGCGGATGTTTTCGTGTTTCATAGCGCGGAGTTCTGGGTGGGCAGGCATAGCAATTCCTTTTAAAAATCTGTGGTGAGCGCGAGGTTGAAGGTGCGGCCCGGCTGGGTGTAGGCGTCTAGGAAGACGGCTGCACTTGATACACCTTGCACATCGCTCCAGCGGATGTATTTCTTGTTCGTTAAATTGCTGATGCCAGCATTCAGACGCCAAGATTTGGTGATCTTCCATTGCGCATTTAAATCAAGCGTGAGATAAGAGGGCGTGGCGTATTGCGTATTGGCTAGCGTAGTGCCGGCACCGGCTAAATCAATATCACTGAGCTTTTTGGCTTCAGTATGTCGCGCCACCAACGCCACATCGCCCCAAGCCGCTTCATAGCGTGCACCGATGCTTAAAGTGGCTGGGTTGATGCTATTGAGCGGCTGGCCGGTCACGTCGTCTTTGCCTTTGGCTTGGCCGTATGCAAACGGTATCGAGAACTGTGCGCCGCCACTTCTGGCAAATTTGTAGTCGCCTTTGAATTCAAAGCCACGAATACTGGCTCGCTGCACGTTGATGGATTGAAAGATGAGAGGGTTGCCCAAAACACCTGTGCCGCCGACGACTTGGTTGTCTTTAATAAAGTTGCTGTATTTGGAGCTAAACACAGAGGCATCCGCTGCAAAGCCACCGCCAGCGCCGCTGTTGCTCCCACCTTTGATACCCAATTCAATCGAGCGAGCTTTTTAGGCTTTGAGATTCGGATTAGCTACCGTGCGATAAAACGCAGTAGCGTTTTCAAAGAAGCGATTGAGCTGATCTGGCGAAGGGGCGCGAAAGCCCGTAGCCCACTGGCCATACAAATTCCAATCGGGCGTGACGCGGTACGTACCAGCGATTTTTGGCGATACCGCTGAGCCTTTGGAAGCGCCCGCAATCGCCACATAGCCAGCTTGTTCAGGCTTAATGTCATAGCTGTCCCAACGCAGCGCGGGGATGATGCTCCAATTTTCCCCAATGATTTCGTCTTGGATGAAGAGCGCAACGGTGTTTTCCTTCGTTTTAGGAAAGCGTTTGAGCGGAAACGTTTCGCCGACTGGCGGTGTTTGGCCAGTTTGTAAGTGGTCGGCAGTGACGGTTTTGTAATCTACACCACAGACGATTTTCTGCGCAATCGATCCGCCTTTGATCAATGCTTCGGCTTGGATATTGGCTTGCAGGGTGTTTTCTTTATCGCGCGTGTCGCGAATTTGATCGGCAGCGGTGTTGCGATCATTTGCAAAGTATTCTTTGGACTTGAAATTTTGGTAGCTCAGCGCGGTTTTGATATCTTGCGCAAAGGCGAAAGCGGTTTTAAATTGGCTTTGCACGCTCATGCGGCGGCGCTGATTGTCGGTATCTGATGTGGCGGAGAGCACGGAGGTGGCTATGAAGGGTGGCTTGGCGCGTAGTGAGAGCAAATCAAACTCAGATACTTTCTCTACGCTCTCTAAAGTGAAGGTGTGCTGTTGCGCGGCGCTAGGTTTGAAGACGAGTTTGCCGAGTAAGGCAGTCTCGCGGTCTTTTTGTGGATTGGGCACAGTGCGATCACTGTTGAGCGATGTATTCGATCCACGGCTCTCCAGCTCTTTCGCGCGGCCAACGCTGCCTGTAAACAGCCATTGCAAGCTGTCGCCAGCTTGGCCAGCAACGGTTGCGCCAATGTTGATGCCTTTATCTTCGCCGCTGTAGGCGATGCTGGCTTGTCCGCCAAGCGTCTTGCCGCCTTTGAGATACGTCTCCGGTGCTTTGGTGAAAAATTGCACCAAGCCGCCAATGCCGTCCGAGCCGTAGAGCGCAGACGATGGGCCTTTGACGATTTCGACGCGGTCAATCAGTCCAAGAGAAAAATTGTCTCGGCTGCTCGCGCCAAAGCTGTAGTTGCGAGGGGCGCGCAGGCCATCTACGAGGAACAACACACGATTGCCTTCTAAGCCGCGCAAATTAAAACCGGCATTGCCCGCAGTCGCATTGCTGCTGGTGATGCTGCCTCGGTTGGGTGCGCGGCGCACGCTCATATTCGGCGTTTGCGAGGCGAGCTCGCGGATGTTGGTGATTTGGTTGCGCTCTAGGCTCTCGGCGTTGACCAAATCGATAGAGGCGGGCACATCTTCTGCATTGCGCTCGCTGCGCGAGCCGCTGACGACTACGGGTCTGAGTGTGACTTCGGCGACTGTTTCAGTCATTGTTGCTGCTGGCTTGCTGGGCGTTTGAGCCCAAGCTGCGGTGCTGAATGCCAGCATCAATGCCAAGCTCAGTGGCTTGAGGAGGAGTGCAGTGTTGTTGGCGGGGTGGCCAGAATAGGTGGTTTGCATGAGGCTTCCAAGACTTCAAAGGCTCAGCTGTCGGCTGAGGGATGGTTTGAGCTGGCTGCCTGTATAGACGATGCTTTCCAGAGGCTTGATCTGGCGCAATAGGGTGCTGGCGAATCCCAATTGTATCAAATTAAATGAGAATCGTTCTCATTTACCTAAATTCTGTAGGTGCTTTTAGCAATTCGTGACAACGCGTTGCTTGCCTCTCATAATCCGGGCAGAAGCCACTGAGCATGCGCGGCAGGAAGCCGCACAAATGAGTCAGCCAGCCACGAAGTTCAGCGCCGCGCATACATTCATTCGCGACATGTATTGGCGCATTCATTTCAAGTCCGTGGAGCTTTTCTCATGTTTTCTCAATTGCCTTTATTTAGCAGCGTACAGCGCAGAAGTTTTTTAAAAACTGTAGGCGTACTCAGCGCAGCCAAGCTCGCAGCGCCTGCGCTTGCTCAAAGCCTTTGGCCCACGCGCCCTGTAAAAATCATTCTCCCGTTTGCAGCAGGCGCGACCTCTGATGTGCTTTGCCGCGTGCTCACGGATCGCCTGAGTTCGACGCTTGGTCAGCCTTTCGCAATAGAGAATAAGGTCGGCGCAGGTGGCACGCTGGGCAGCGCAGAGGCTGCAAAAGCCGCGCCCGATGGCTACAACCTTCTTTGGGGCACGGTCAGCTCGCTGGCTGTCGCGCCAGCGTTGTTCCCCAATGCGGGCTACGACCCCGCCACTTCATTTGCGCCCATTGCGCAAGTCTTTCGCATCGCACATGTCGTGAGCGTGCCTGTTGCGCATCCGGCAAAAACTCTGCAAGAGCTGCTCGCCATGGTGCGCGAGAAACCTAGCGCTTTAAGCTATGGCAGCTCGGGCAATGGCACGATCTCGCATCTCATTGGCGAGCTGCTGCTAGGCCGTACCAATACCAAAATGCTGCATGTGCCGTATCGCGCAGC
>JANMDU010000123.1:0-13824 GCA_031376455.1 Variovorax sp.
CGAGTACCTTACCAGCGAAGCCACCAGCGCGGAATTTCAGGCCTTTGAGGTCGGCAACGCTCTTGATTTCTTTGCGATACCAGCCGCCCATTTGCGCGCCCGTGTTGCCGCCAATAAAATTGATGATGTTGTAGCCTGCATAGAACTCACGCATCAGCTTCATGCCGTTGCCTTCGACCATCCAAGCGGTCATCTGGCGGCTATTGAGGCCGAATGGAATCGCGCAGCCCAATGCAAATGCATCGTTCTTACCAAAGAAATAATACGGTGCGGTGTGAGCCATCTCCACTGAGCCTTGCTGCACAGCATCGACCACGCCAAATGGCGGTGTGATCTCGCCAGCGGCGTGTACAGAAATTTCAAACTTGCCACCCGACATTTTCTTCACAGCATCAGCAAACGTGTTTGCGGCACCGAAAATGGAGTCCAGTGCTTTAGGGAAACTGGACGACAGACGCCAGCGCACTGCTGCTTGGGCATGAACTGCGGGTGCGATACCAGCAGCGAGGACACCGGCGATACCGGCGTTTTTAAGGGCTACACGACGATCCATTGAGGAATCTCCTTAGGGATTTTGAGCTTTTTTGAGCTCTCGATCTGGTTGAACATCTCTCACACAGTGCAAAAAGCACCGTGATCAAGGACTGTTTAAGTCAACGAGAATTGTAGGGAGCGCACTGACAAGCGCGTCGGGGGTTTTCCCTTGCGAAAGGCCTTATGCAAGCAATGCTTCAGGCTTCTGTCAGATTGCTGCAAGCAGCCATTGCATCATGCAAAACGCTTGCGGATGCTCATCTCAATGCCCACCGCATCTAAGCCCTGCATGGCGAGCAGTTTGGCCGGATCGCCATGCTCGATAAAGACATCAGGCAAGCCAAGATTGAGCACCGGTTTGTTGATCTGCAAAAGCTGCAGCGCCTCTAACACTGCTGAGCCAGCGCCGCCCATGAGGCTGCCTTCTTCGAGTGTGACCAAGCTATCGTGTGAATTGGCAATCTCACGCAACATCTCGGTATCAATCGGTTTGGCCCAACGCATGTTGACGACTGTGGCATCCAATTTTTCTGCGGCCTGCAATGCCGGATAAAGCATCGTGCCGAAGCTCAGGATCGCTGTTTTTTGAGCAGAATCTACACGTTTGCGCTCGATACTGGCTTTCCCAAACGGTAATCCAGTGAGCTCCTTCGTTGGCTGCTTACCCGCCCCCGCACCACGCGGATAGCGCACGGCAACGCTGTGATCTTGCTCAAACGCAGTAGTCAGCAGAGCGCGGCACTCGGCCTCATCCGCCGGGCAAGCTATTGAGATATTGGGAATACAGCGAAGGAATGCAATGTCGTAGGCGCCCGCATGCGTCGCGCCATCTGCGCCGACAAGCCCGGCGCGATCCAGCGCAAAAACAACGGGCAGATTTTGAATCGCCACATCATGGATTAGTTGGTCATAGCCGCGCTGCAAAAACGTGGAGTAAATCGCGACCACAGGCTTCATGCCCTCACACGCCAAGCCCGCCGCAAACGTCACCGCATGCTGCTCAGCGATGCCCACATCGTGGTAGCGATTTGGAAAACGCCTTTCAAACTCCACCATGCCCGAGCCTTCGCGCATCGCGGGCGTGATGCCGACCAAGCGATTGTCTTTCTCGGCCATATCGCAGAGCCACTGACCGAAGATTTGCGTGAAGGTCGTCTTCGGTACAGTCGCTGGCTTGGTGATGCCGATCGCCGGATCAAACTTACCCGGCCCGTGGTAAGCCACAGGATCAGCCTCCGCCAGCTGATAACCCTGCCCTTTTTTCGTGACGACATGGAGAAATTGCGGGCCTGCGCCTTTTTCCATGAGCAGCTTGACGTTCTCCAACATCGAGACGAGTGAATCTACATCGTGCCCATCTATCGGGCCGATGTAATTGAAGCCGAATTTTTCAAACAAGGTGGCTGGCATGACCAAGCCTTTGGCTTGTTCTTCGACCCGTTTGGCGAACTCAAACAGGGGCGGAATCGGCTTTAAAACCTGTTTACTGACGTTTTTAGCGGCAGCATAAAAACGCCCACTCATGAGTTGCGCGAAATAGCGATTGAGCGCGCCCACCGGCGGAGAAATGCTCATGTCGTTGTCGTTGAGGACGACGAGTAAAGGCAGCCCGGGCTGCACACCCGCGTTGTTCATGGCTTCAAAGGCCATGCCCGCCGTGATCGCGCCATCACCAATGATGGCCACACTGTGACGCATCACACCTTGATTTTTCGCACCGATCGCCATGCCTAAAGCAGCCGAGATGGACGTCGAAGAATGCGCCGTGCCAAAAGTATCGTAGGGGCTTTCATCGCGACGCGGGAAACCGCTGATGCCGCCCATTTGGCGCAGGGTGTGCATCTGATCGCGCCGGCCCGTTAAGATTTTGTGGGGATATGTTTGATGCCCCACATCCCACACCAAACGATCCTCTGGCGTGTTGAATACGTAGTGCAAAGCGATGGTTAACTCCACCGTGCCGAGATTCGAACTGAGATGCCCGCCTGTTTTTGAAACGGATTGCAAGACGTACTCACGCAGCTCACTGGCGAGCGTTTTGAGGTCAGCGCGAGGCAATTTGCGCAAATCAGACGGCGCGTTGATGGCAGTAAGCAGACTAGAAGGAATCATGTGATGTACTGATTTACTATGCATTTTGTAGCACTTAGTTCGTATTTTAAGGTGGTCGCAGCCAATTCATGATCAGAAATGCTTAGTTTGTGCGCTTTATCACAAGATCAGCCAGCGCATCTAGCGCGTGTGCAGACCCTAATTCAACGCAGCATAACGCCGCTTTGGCTTGGTTGTAGAGCTGTTGTGCATAGGCCTCTGAACGAGTCAGCCCAAGAACAGAGACGTAAGTGGGTTTGTTGGCTTGTGCATCTTTTCCAGCTGTTTTGCCCAGCGTAGCAGCATCTTGCGTGACATCCAAAATATCATCAACCACCTGAAAAGCGAGGCCTATGGCATGGCCATAAGACAACAGTGCCTGTGTTTGGGCGGGTGTTGCAGCGCCACATGCCGCACCCATCATGACGCTGGCTTCTAGCAGCGCACCCGTTTTGAGTTCGTGCATTTTTTTCAAGCTTGGCTCATCCAACACAACGCCAACGCTGGCCAAATCAATCGCTTGACCACCCGCCATGCCGACTGCTCCCGCAGCACGCGACAACAGTCCACACAAACGCGCCTGCATATCTCCTGGCACACTGTCGCCAGCCGGTGTCAGGCATTCAAAAGCGAGCGCTTGCAGCGCATCGCCCGCGAGCAATGCAGCAGCCTCGCCAAATTTCACGTGTACTGTCGGCTTGCCACGGCGCAGCATGTCGTTGTCCATGCAAGGCATATCGTCATGCACAAGGCTGTAGGCATGAATCAGCTCAACTGCGCAGCCGGCACGCAAGGCCGCACCCGCATTTCCACCCACACTCTCGCAAGCTGCCAGCGCGAGCAAAGGCCTCAGCCTTTTGCCACCACCGAGCACGGCGTAGCGCATCGCATCGCTTAGGCCAGCCGGCGCTGCTACGGGCATGCTTTGCTCCAGGGCGCGCTCCACGCGTACTAGGTTGGCAGCGCTCCAAGCGGAAAAATTAAAGTGGCTCATCCGATACCTTTACTGATCCGTGTTTTGAGCGTCTAGCCGTTTGATCTGTTGCTCTACGGCAGACAGCTTATCGCGGCAAATTTTGAGCAGTGCAGCGCCCCTTTGGTAGCTGGAGAGCAAATCATCCAGCGGCATTTGCCCAGAATCCATGCGCGAGACCAAAGCTTCTAAGGCTTGCAAGGCCGCTTCATAGCTCAGATGCGCATCGTCGATCAAAGGAGGGGGCGTGGTTTTGGGCATATTGCTAGGGCGTGTTGCATGAGTTCCAGCATCTGATTTTAGGCGTTGCGACTCAGGCCAGAGTGAAGCCAGCATAAATCCGAGGGGTAAAATGCAGACTGCTACGTTTGGGTAGCGCCTTTGACCCTCCACTTCTGAACTGGCTTGCCAAACATGACCGATCTGAGCCTGTCTCGCCATTTGCAGCCGCAAGCTGCACCCCTACAAGTCGCCAGCTATTTCGATACGGCAACTTATCAAGCTGAGCAGCAGCGTATCTTTTCTCAGTCGCCTAAATACGTCGGCCATGCCTTGGCTGTGCCTCATGTCGGCGACTATTACGCCCTGCCGCAAGAGGGCGAGGGTCGCGTGTTGATGCATACACCGGATGGCAAAGGTGGGACTCGTTTAGAGTTGATCTCCAATGTTTGCCGCCATCGTCAAGCTGTGATGCTGCATGGCCGGGGGCATCAGGAGCAAAGCAACATTATTTGCCCGCTGCACCGGTGGACATATGACACCTCAGGGACGCAACCCACCGGCACGCTCATCGGTGCGCCGCATTTTGAGAGCGACCCTTGCCTGAACCTCAACAACTACGCCCTGCAATCTTGGAACGGCTTGCAATTTGATGCCGCTTCGACTCAACGCACGGATTTGAATGAGCTCTTCAAAGGGATGAAGGCAGCAAAAGATCTCGATTTCACAGGCTACCAATTCCATCGCGCGATTTCGCATGAATGCGCCTACAACTGGAAGACTTTCATTGAGGTTTATCTTGAGGACTATCACGTCGGCCCTTTCCACCCCGGCCTCGGCCAATTCGTGGCCTGCGAAGAATTGCAATGGGAATATGGCGAGCAATGGAGCGTGCAAACGGTCGGTGTGGCAGATAAGCTGGGTAAGCCCGGAAGTGCTGTTTATCAGCGCTGGCACGATGCAGTCCTGAGCTACCGAGCCGGCCAGCCGCCTGCGCATGGCGCGATCTGGCTCACGCTTTATCCCACGGTGATGGTTGAGTGGTATCCACATGTGCTCACCGTGAGCACGCTGTATCCACAAGGGCCACAAAAGACGCTCAATATCGTCGAATTTTTCTACCCCGAAGAAATCGCCTCTTTTGAGCCGCATTTCATCGAAGCCCAGCAAGCGGCCTACATGGAAACCTGCGAAGAAGATGATGAAATTGCGTTGCGTATGGATGCAGGCCGCAAAGCTTTGCATGAGCGCGGCGAGAGCGAATCGGGCCCGTATCAAAGCCCGATGGAAGATGGGATGCGGCATTTTCATCAGTGGTATGAAATGACGATGAAGGGGGCAGCGGCTTAAGTCTTGCTCCTCATTTAATAGCACTCTGCGCATATTGCATGCCGGCTAACTGCCAAAAACGCTCTGAATTTTGCAAGCTTTTTCGTTCTAAGGCATGATTGCAGTATGACAACGCCACTCACTTACACGCCTCCCAAAATCTGGCAAGCCCCTGCCGCAAGCGGCGGCAAATTCGCCAACATTAACCGCCCAATTGCCGGCAGCACGCATGAGAAAGCGCTGCCGATTGGCAAGCATCCGATGCAACTTTATTCGCTGGGCACGCCCAACGGCGTGAAAGTGACCGTGATGCTCGAAGAGCTTTTGGCGGCGGGCCACAAAGGCGCGGAATACGATGCATGGCTGATTCGCATTGGCGAAGGCGCGCAGTTTGGCAGCGGATTTGTGGAGATCAATCCGAACTCGAAAATTCCTGCGTTGATGGACAGGAGTCATGCAGCAAAACCTATTCGTGTCTTTGAATCTGGCGCGATTTTGATGCATTTAGCGGAGAAGTTTGGCGCGTTCTTACCCACCGAGCAAGCCGCTCGCGCAGAGTGCCTTTCTTGGCTGATGTGGCAAATGGGCAGTGCCCCGTTTGTTGGCGGCGGCTTTGGGCATTTTTATGCCTACGCGCCTGAGAAAATCGAATATGCCATTGACCGTTATGCGATGGAGACGAAGCGGCAGATGGACGTGTTAGATCGTTTGCTTGCTGAGCGTAAGTATGTTTGCGGCGATGACTACACGATTGCCGATATGGCGATTTGGCCGTGGTATGGGCAAATGGCGCTTGGCCGCTCCTATGAAGCCGCTGAATTTTTGCAGGTTCACACTTATACGCATGTGCTGCGTTGGGCGCATGCGCTCGATGCCCGCCCTGCTGTTAAGCGTGGCCGCATGGTCAATCGTGTGCAAGGCGAGCTTTCCTCTCAGCTGCATGAGCGGCATGATGCGAGTGATTTCGAATTGAGGACGCAAGATAAGATTTCTACTTAGATTTTTAAGCGTTTTTGGCATTTAGCCGGCGTATTTACTGCGTGGAGTGCTATTTAATTGATAGCTGCTCTTTCCGTGTGTTTCGCGCTTGGTTTTGTACCTGCGGCCTACCGACGGGTACTTACCCTGAAAAGTTTTTGAAAACACACGCGATGGAGGACTGAGTATTCTGACCTTCGCCCCGCGCGCAGTTGCCAAAAACTTTTCAGTGCAAGCACCCATCGCTCTCCGCTTCAATCGTGGCAGGCTTTCGGGAAATTTCTGTTGATCGCCAATTCCTAAACTTGTCAAATTTTTCCAAGCAAGCAATCTTTCGCGCATTAACCAAATCAGCAGGCGGAGACCGTGAGGTGCTTGAATCAGAAATTTTTTGGAAGGCGCGCGGCGAGAGGGTTGGATCGCAAATACCTGCATCGCGTGTGTTTTCAAAAAATTTGCTGAGGCAAGTACCTCACGGTAGGCCGCAGAGCACAAAAGCTCGCGTGAAACAGTCGTAGCGCTCAAACCATAAGCAAAAGAGCGATGTAAGACTTACCCAAACCACAGCGACATAAGCTCACACACCAACGGAGCAACGTATGTCGAATCGTCCATTCACTCCACTTTTCATAGCACTCTGCGCAGCATCTATGCCGGCAATCAATGCTTTTGCCATGGAAAACTGCTCCGCAAAATCTGCCGTCACGCTCACACCTGTGATTGAGCTCTACACCTCCGAGGGCTGCAGCTCTTGCCCGCCTGCGGACGCTTGGCTCTCGCGAATGAAGGCGGCACAAAAGGATGGCAAAGTCGTGGCGCAGGCTTTTCATGTGAACTACTGGGATTACATCGGCTGGACGGATCGCTTTGCTGCGCCCGCCTATACGCAGCGCCAGCGCGAGCTCTCAGCCCGCACGAATTTGAACAGCATTTACACGCCGCAGCTCGCTAAAAATGGCCTGACGGTGCGCAGCTACGGCGATCAAACCGCGTTGATCGCAAGCAGCGAATCTGCCAAAGCCAGCATAGCGCTCGCCCAGCTAGAGGCCAACCGCTTCGAGGCAAAAATAGCGCCTATGGATGCATCGGCCAACTGGAGCGCTTATTTCACCGTCACCGAGCATGAGCACATCAGCCGCGTGAGTGCGGGTGAGAACAAAGGCGAAACCCTCAAGAACGATTTCGTCGTGCGCCAGTATGTGCCGCTCGGGCAATTCTCCGGGGCGCAGACGTTGAAATTCAGCAGCCTCACGCCTACGCTCACTGCGGGCAAGCCGCACCCAAGGCAAATCAACTTGGTAGTGACAGACAGCAAGAGCGGCAAGACCTTGCAGGCGCTGAGCTTGGGTTGTTGATGAATCAATGCTGAGCATCGATGTCTGAATCTGATCAATCGCTGTCAGATTAACCACAGGCGGCAGCAACGATAAGCGCGACAATGGGGTTATGAATTCACAAGCCACACAAAAACTCTCCATGCAGCAGGTGTTGATCGCTGGAGCGATGATCGTCACGCTCTCGATGGGCATTCGCCACGGATTTGGCCTTTGGCTACAACCGATCACGATGGCGCATGGCTGGAGCCGGGCTGATTTTTCTTTTGCCTTGGCGATTCAGAATCTCTCTTGGGGATTCCTCGGCATCTTCGCTGGCATGCTGGCTGATAAGTTTGGTGCATTCAAAGTGATCGTGGGCGGCGCTGTGTTGTATGCGCTGGGCTTAGCCGGTATGGCGCTATCGACGACCACGCTCATGTTCACGCTGACTGCTGGCATCTTGATCGGCGCAGCGCAAGCAGGTACGACCTATGCCGTGATCTACGGCGTGATTGGCCGCAATATCGATCCCGCCAAGCGCTCGTGGGCGATGGGCGTGGCGGCAGCGGCGGGCTCGTTTGGGCAATTTCTCATGGTGCCCACAGAAGGCTTTTTGATCAGCAGTTTTGGCTGGCAAAACGCGCTGCTGATCTTGACGACCGCCACTTTGCTCATCATGCCGCTGGCTTTCTTTTTGCGCGAGGCCAGCTTTGCAAGCGGAGCAACGCCCGCGCGTGAGCAGACCATTTGGGAAGCTTTGAAAGAAGCTTTCAAATACCCGAGCTTTCAGTTGCTCATGGCAGGTTACTTCGTCTGCGGCTTTCAAGTCGTGTTCATCGGCGTCCACATGCCCAGCTATTTGAAAGACAAAGGCCTCTCGCCGCAGGTGGCCAGCTATGCGCTAGCGCTCATTGGCTTGTTTAACGTGTTTGGTACATACATCGCTGGATCACTCGGCCAACGCATGCCCAAGAAATACATTTTGAGCGCCATCTACATTGCTCGCGCCGTGGCGATTTCCATCTTTTTGATCGTGCCAATCTCTCCGTGGAGTGTCTATATTTTCGCCAGCGTCATGGGTCTGCTTTGGCTCTCTACCGTGCCGCCCACAAACGCCACCGTGGCGCAAATCTTCGGCGTAGCGCATCTGTCCATGTTAGGCGGCTTCGTGTTTTTCAGCCACCAAATCGGCAGCTTCATGGGCGTGTGGCTGGGTGGCGTGTTGTACGACAAAACCGGCAGCTACGATATCGTTTGGTATATCTCGATTGCACTGGGCATCTTCGCGGCACTGGTGAATTTGCCAGTCAGAGAAGAAGCGATTTCTCGAACCTTAAGACCCGCCTAATCTGCGACAATTTCAGCATGAGCAAAACGCAGAAACTCCTCGCCTACAGTGCCGCCACGTTGGCTTGCGTCGGCGTGTTTATGCTCTACATCCGCCCCGAATTCATGGTCACGCTGGCGGGGCAAGTTTGGGCATGTTTTTAAGTGTTATTGACTTATAGCCGGCATGGAATATGTGCGAAGTGCTATTGAATTTATAGTAATCTGGCCGCTATTCACTTCGTTATTTGGCGCGTGGAACTTCCCTCGCCCACACTGGCCTGTGATCGCCGCAGGCGACACGCCCGATTTTGGCCGTGCAGCGTACAACTATTTCGCGGCTAGTGCCGCGAAACTCGCTACGCGGGCGCATGAGGGCGTGACGACTGCGGCGAGCGCAGGCCTTGGCGTGCCAACAACTCCGGCAACGAGCGCCTACGAGACAGACCTCAATGCACTTTCACCCTAAAATCACACTCAAATCACCACTTGCCGGCATAGAACCTGCGTAACCTGCTATGAAAATTATAGTTATCACTGGCGCTTCTGAGGGCATCGGCGCGGAGATCGCGCTGCAACTGGCTGCTACACACAAGGCAGGTGTGGGCTTGGTATTGGCTGCTCGCAAGATGGACAGCTTGCAAGCTGTCGCCAAGCGCTGCGAATCTCTTGGCGCGCAGACCTTGTGCGTGCGCGCGGATGTGGGTGTGCGAGATGATTGCACGGCGCTCATGGTGCAGGCGATGCAAAGGTTTGGCCGCATTGACACGCTGATTAACAATGCGGGCATTTCCGCGCAGGCTTTGTTTGAAGAAGTGGCGGCTGATAAACTGAGTTGGTACGAAGATGTGATGCGCGTCAATTTTTGGGGCAACGTGTGGTGTACGCATGCCGCGCTACCGCACCTGATCGCGGCCAAGGGAAGCATCGTGGCGGTGTGCTCGCTGGCGGGCATCGTCGGTGTGCCGGGGCGCACAGCATACAGCGCCTCTAAATTTGCGCAGGCTGGCTTTTTTGAGGCGTTGCGTGCTGAGATGCGCGCGCATGGTGTGAGCGTGACGACAGCGTATCCCGGCGTGGTCTTGACGCAGATTCGTCAGCATGGGCTGAATGCGACAGGCGAGGCGCTGGGATCGAGCGGTTTGAATGAAGACGGCTCGATGACGGTACAAGAGTGCGCGCAGCTCATTATTGAAGGCATGAATTCACAGCAGCGCGAAGTGGTGATGACAGGCAAAGGCAAGCTGGGGCGCTGGCTGAAATTGCTCGCGCCATCGCTCGTTGAGAAGATGGCGCTCAACGCTGTTAAAGCTGAATTTCAGCCGAAGTAGGGCATCGCAAAATGCACGGCACAGAAGCTGTTTCTCCTTGGGTCGCGCGCTGGGCGCATCTCGTACCGCGCGATGTGGCTGGCGGGCGTGTGCTGGATGTCGCATGTGGTGCTGGCCGGCATCTCTTGCATTTTTTAAAGCAAAATAGGCCAGTCGCCGGCATAGATATTGCGCAAAGCGCTCTCGATTTAATAGCAAAGCAATTGAGCAAAGAAGAGCGCACGCGCTGTTTGCTTATGCAAGCGGATATTGAAAATGGGCCTTGGCCGCTGCCAGATCAGAGCGGAACGGGCCAGAGCGGAACGGGCCAGAGCGGAGCGGACCAGAGCGGAGCGGACATCACACTGTTTGCTGCCGTGATCGTGACGAACTATCTTTGGCGGCCTCTGCTGCCCACACTCCTGCAAAGCATTGCGCCCGGCGGTGTGTTGATTTACGAGACGTTTGCTGCAGGCAATGAAACCGTCGGTAAGCCTTCGCGGCCTGATTTCTTGCTGCAGCCGGGTGAGCTGCTGAGCGCCTGCTTATCTAGCGAGCTGCGCGTGATCGCGTATGAAGATGGCTTTTTGAGCGCACCCGATCGATTCATGCAGCGCATCGTTGCTGTGCGCGGAAATTCAGCATCAATTTCGCCCGCTCGACACGTCTTGCAGCCCTGATCATCGCCGCCCTCGCAGGTAGAATTACTGCATGAAACAAATTACTGGCAGCATCGTGGCCATGGTCACGCCTTTTCACGAAGACGGCAGCGTGGACTACCCCACCTTGCGCAAACTGATCGATTGGCACATCCTTGAGGGCACAGATTGCATCGGCGTCGTCGGCACCACAGGCGAATCGCCCACCGTCAGCGTCGATGAGCATTGCGAGATCATCCGCGTGGCCGTCGAGCAAGCCAAAAGCCACGGTGCAAAGAGCGTCCCCATCATGGCTGGCTGCGGCGCGAATTCCACGAAAGAAGCGATTGAGTTGGCAAAATTTGCACGCGGCGTGGGCGCAGATTGCCAGCTACAAGTCGTCCCTTACTACAACAAGCCGACGCAAGAAGGCCAGTTCCAGCATTTCAAAGCGATTGCAGAAGCCACGGGCGATTTGCCGATCATTTTGTACAACGTGCCCGGCCGCTCCGTGGCCGATATGGCGCACGATACTGTGCTTCGTCTCACGCAGATCAAAGGCATTGTCGGCATCAAAGAAGCTACTGGCAACATCGAACGCGCCCAATGGCTCATCAAAGATGCACCACAAGAATTCGCCATTTATTCGGGCGATGATCCCACGGCTGTGGCGCTCATGCTCTGCGGCGGGCATGGCAATGTGAGCGTGACAGCCAACGTCGCGCCGCGCCTCATGCACGAGCTGTGTGTGGCTGCAATCGCTGGCGACTGCAAAGCCGCCATGGCGATTCAAAAGAAACTTTTGCCCCTGCACAAGAATCTCTTCGTCGAGGCCAACCCGATTCCCGTGAAATGGGCGCTCGGCCGCATGGGCTGGGCGGGCAGCACGCTGCGATTGCCGATGACAGCCATGTCACAATCCAGCATTGCTCCTGTGGAAGCGTCTCTCAAGTCAGCCGGCCTCATCTAGAGTTATGTTTAGGATTTTTATGACGCATCGCATTTCTTCTCTTTTGGCCCTATCAGCTGCGCTCGCCTTGGCTGGCTGCTCTGTGCTCGAGCCTGATCGCATTGATTACAAAAGCGCCACGAAATCTGCCACGTTAGAAGTGCCACCTGATTTGACTTCGTTGTCTAAAGATTCGCGCTTCAATGTACCCGGCGTCGTTGTCACGGCCTCCGCTTTCACAACCGGACAAACACAAGCCGGCGTTCCCGTGGCAGCCAACGCTTTGTCTGACGTGCGAATCGAGCGATCTGGCAACCAGCGCTGGCTGGTCGTCGCTCGCCCCCCTGAACAACTCTACGCAACAGCCAGAGATTTCTGGCAAGACAATGGTTTTTTGCTCAACACGGATCGTCAAGACATCGGCATCATGGAAACAGATTGGGCCGAGAATCGTGCCAAGCTACCGCAGGATTTTGTGCGCGCTGCTATTGGCAAGGTGATAGATGGCTTGTACGACACCGGCGAACGCGATAAATTTCGTACACGCTTAGAAAGAGCTGGCACAGGTACGGAAATCTACATCACGCATCGCGGCATGGTGGAAAAGATCATCGGCGGTGGCGGCAGAGGCGATCTCGTGCAAGGCACGCAATGGGAACCCCGCGCGTCTGATCCAGAATTAGAAGCCGAAATGCTACGCCGCATGATGATCAAACTCGGTGTGAGCCAAGAGCAATCCAAAGCCTTGGTTGCCGGCGGTGCGATCAAGGCCACTTCCCGCATCGCCAACGTCAACGGCTCGCCTGTCGTGCAAGTCGATGACGGCTTTGATCGCGCATGGCGCAGAGTGGGGCTCAGCTTAGACCGCACTGGCTTCACCGTGGAAGACCGTGATCGCGCTCAAGGCGTTTACTTTGTGCGCTATGTCGAGCCCAAAGCAGATAGCAAAGAGCCCGGCTTTTTTGGCAAACTCTTCGGCGTAGGCAGCAATGATGCCGCACCGCTCAAATTTCGCGTAGCCCTCAAGAGCCAAGGCGAGAGCACCACCGTCTCGGTACTCAACAGCGCAGGCGCTCTAGAAACCTCTGCTAACGCACAGCGCATCGTCAAAGTATTGGCAGACGATTTGCGTTAAAACCGCAATACGTCACGATTCAAGCCAGCTGAATGCTGGCTTTTTTTTGCGCGCAATAAGCCGTTAGTGAAAATTCAATCAATACATCGCCGATCTTGTCTCTCACCAACAACATTTAATAAGTATTTACCCTCGATAAGGGGGGGGGGTAACTGTCAGAATTACCGGGGCTGCGCGCACTGCGTTGTGACCAATCACATAAATTATGACCAATTGTTATTTTTATGTCAGGGCAGGAATTCAGGTATGGGAGCTTTGTCACCATCCGTGGTTTGGGAAGAGGCGCACCTGCTATGGGCACTTGGCAGCCTGTGCGCATTGCACCGCAAGAGTTTTGATGCGCGTTTGCTTGCCCAAGAATTCCCGTCCAGTGCTGAAACACACTATGACGAATCCACCCTGATTCGCGCCTCTCAAGCGCTCGGTTTCCGGATCAAAGCTATTGCATTCAAAGCCAAAAAAACAAAATCACTGCCACTTCCTTTGCTTGTGCAAATCAAAGGTGCTCAGCACCCATCCAGCCTCGCCCTCATTACTGCCGCCGATGCTGACTACATCGTCTATTTCCAACCCGGCAGCCAACAGCCCATCACCAGCAGCGTTGCAGAATTTGAGATGCTTCACACTGGATCAGCTTGGCTCGCTACCCCCGAATCTGAAACGGTCTCAGATGACAATGGCCAAACCTCTGGCTCAAGCGCTTCTTCCAGCCCATCATCCGTCACCCGTAAATTTGGATTCAGTTGGTTTCGCCCCGAGCTCATGCGCCACAAAAAAGTCTGGCGCGATGTGCTCTGGGCCAGCCTGGCTTTGCAAATCGTTGCCTTGGCCACTCCCCTCTTTACCCAAGCCATCATCGACAAAGTGGTCGTCCACCGCACCCAGAGTACCTTGATCGCTATTGGCATCGCCATGGCCATCTTCATCGTCTTCAATGGCCTGATGAGCTGGGGCAGGCAGTATTTGGTCTTGCACACCGGCAACCGGGTCGATGCCGTGCTGGGCGCAGCGGTGTGGGAGCATCTC
>JANMDU010000133.1:0-4864 GCA_031376455.1 Variovorax sp.
GAAATTGCCCGCGCTCGCCGGGTCTTCTTGACTGAGGGCGTAAGCCACAAACACGCGATCCTTTGTGCCATCGTTGACCACCAGAATGTTAAAAGGCACAGGATCACCTGGCTGCACAGCGCCGCCTGCACCTGTGCCAAACGGGTTGGCAAAGCCTACGGTGGCCACCTTGGCCCAAGTCGCGTTAAGCGTCACGATTTTTGGTGCAGCGCCAAAATCAGCGAGCCACATTGTGTCCCAAGTTCCGGGCTTGATCGCCACGCCGAAGAAGGCCGATTGGTCTGCAGAGCCGTCAAACACTTGCGCCGCCGCGCCATCCACGCGCACTGTGCTGCCATCGGTGGCGCGATCCGTCCATGCGCTCACGATGCCGGAATCTGCGACGAAAACGAAGCGCGCCGAGCCGTCGAAGTTGACAGTTGCGCCCGTGCCGGGTTGCACAGCCGATTGCGTTGTGACTTTGAATTTGTTCTCAGTCAAGCCAGCACCGTTAAACACCACGCCCGTGATCTTGCCGGCGCTGGCTTCAGTCGTCAGCGAATCTGCGCCTGGCACGGTCACTTCTTTCAGCCCGTCTTGAAAAAAGGGCTTAAGTGATGCCGTCGTGGAACGCTTCACATCGCCCACATATTGCCAGCTCGTGCCCCCGCCGCCCACCCAGAAATGCCCGCCCGCACCCGCTGGCCGAGTGGCGATGCCCCAAGCGTCGATGAAATTAGGCTCTAAAAATTGCGCGTTGTAGCTGGCCTTGTTGGCCACCAAATTAATTTGCGCGTATTTGTTGGCAGCGGGCGCTGCAACTGTGCTCTCAGAGCCTCCACCGCAGCCTGTGGCAAACAATGCGCCCAAGCCCACACCTGTACCCGCGAGTGCCGCAGCACTTCCTGTTAATGCAATCCGTCTGCTTATTGGTCTGTTGATTTTCATAGCCAGCTCCTGTTAAATACCCATCGGTTTGCTGGCTGACCGTTTAGTGAGTTCCACACTTTGGTTGGCTAATGAGCAAATATACCGCAAATGCGAACCATTCTCATTTGTAATGTTATTAACGGTCAGTCTGCTTTTGCGGGGCTTTCGATCAAACTCGCGATTCGGGCTGCACGCGATTCGATAAACTTAGAGTGTTCAAAATTAAGGATTTAATATGCAAGGCAACCCTCAAGTCATCGCCGCTCTTCAAGCACAGCTCAAAAACGAGCTCACAGCGATCAACCAATATTTCCTTCACTACCGCATGCTCAAGCATTGGGGCTTGGACAAATTGGCCAAGAAAGAATACGAAGAATCCATTGGCGAGATGAAACATGCCGACCAGCTGATGGATCGCATCTTCATGCTTGATGGCCTGCCGAATTTGCAAGATCTTGGCCAACTGCGCGTTGGCGAGAACACGCCTGAAATCTTGAAATGCGATCTCGCTAGCGAGACCGCAGCACAAGCCACCATTAAAGACGGCATCACTGCATCAGAAGCGGCGCGAGATTACGTCTCCCGCGATTTGCTACAAGGCATATTGGAAGACACCGAAGAGCACATTGATTTTCTGGAAACTCAGATTGACCTGATCGAAACCGTCGGACTTCAAAACTATCTGCAAAGCCAAATGAGCCCTGCCTCATGAGCATTTTTAAAGCGTTTTAGGCAGATAGCCGGCATAGAATATGCGTAGAGTGCTACTAAACTAATAGCGCTTAAGATTAGCCCAACCGCGAGCGAATCGAACGAATAGTCTCTTTGAATTTTCTCGCCACTTCAGTCTCTGAGAGATTGCGCACGCTGTTATTTTCCACCACGATACGACCATCGACGATCACGGTTTCGATGTCTTTCATGCCAGCATTGGCAATGAAGTTAAACATCACATCGCTGGCTTCGACGTAGCGAAGATCAGAGATGTCGGCGATGGTGATGTCGGCTCGCTTACCTGCTGTGAGCGAACCGGTGAGCGCATCCATGCTCACGGCTTTAGCGCTATTGATTGTGCCCATCTCTAGCGCGGCTAGAGCTTGAACTAAAACAGATTCGTTGCCTGCTTCATTGAGCATCATGGCGAAATGCATGTAAGTGGGCATGGGTGGATCGTTCCAGCCGCTGCCATCAGTGCCGAGGCAAATATTCACACCTTGACGCAGCGCTTTGACGGCTACGCCGCCGCTGATCGTGTTTTCGCCGCTTTGCGCATACTTGGCTGTGGCCAGCGAGATGCTGCTGCGCGCCGCTACTATTTTTGCCAGCTCTGAATCGCTCATCCAAGCCATGTGTGCGCCCATGAAGCGTGAGCTGAGCAGGCCAAGGCTATCGAGCCGATCAATCGGCGTTGCGCCATAAGCGGCTTTGGTGAATGCCACTTCGCTGACAAGCGCTGCAGTATGCCCACCATATGCCAAGCTGTAGCGATCTGACAAGGTTTTGACGCCTCTGAGCAAATCATCGCTGGCCATCACAGAATAGGCATAGGCCACCCACGGATGCACCAAGCCAGAGCTATGGTTGCGCCACGTGTTGATGTAAGCCTCTGCTGCATTCAGCGAGGTCTGCGTGTTGCCAATCTGAGCCACCGAATTGTCGGCACTGAGCGCGCGATCAGCCAAGCTGTAGGCCGGCATCACTCGCATTCCTAAGTCGATAGCCACTTGCGGCAACACATCACCAAAAGGCCCCGTCATCTCCACCACCGTGGTCGTGCCCGCACGCAGCATCGGCAGGAGCTGCGCTGCCACCAGCACATATGCTTCCTCAGGCGTGATCCGCGCGTTTGAGCCTGCGCTTAGCAAGCCTTCGAGCGCACTCGATACGCCGGGCATATCCCCGCCACGATCAAAAAGCGATTCGTTATCGGGAAAAATGTCGTCGTCATAGGCTTCCGCGCGAAACACATGCGTCGCATGCCAATGCGTATTGAAAAAGCCGGGCATCACAAGCTTGCCCGTTGCATCAATGATTCGCTCTGCTGTGGGGTAAGCAGCCACAACAGCCGCTGTATCGCCCACCATTTTGATTTCGCCATTGAGTACATACACCGCACCATCGCGAATCACGCGGCGGGCTGGATCGGCTGTCGTGACGTAAGCATTTTTGATCAGTAAACTCACTGGACGTTGATTGTTAACAACTTCAACAGGCGCTGCTGCTGCGCCGCCACAGGCTTGCAGAATGGGCGCTGCAACTGCCGCACTCATGAGTCCTAAGCCTCTTAAAAAGCCACGACGTGATTCATCACCTTCGGAGAGGCAACTTGGGCAGAAAGGGCTGAAGCCTGCGCTGTGGGAATGCATAGTGGTGTCTCCTGTTATTTCAGATTAGTTTTCTAAACTGCAATGTAAGAAGAGCGCACTTGATTGTCCAGACGGTGCAATCAACCACTCATGTTCATGGCGTGAATGGCAAGCCGCCAGTAAATTATGCTGACAGAAGAAAAAGCCCTCACGCTTGTGGCGTGAGGGCTTTTTTCATAAAGAGTTGTTATCTCGTTGCCTTAGGCTCGAATCCAAGCCTTTGCGGAGCAACTTTCAAACAATTTGAGCTTATTTAACCTTAGCCATGGCCGCGTCAAACCGGGTTTTGTTCATCGCAAAGCCAGCCTGCTCCTTGGTCGCCAGTGCTTTGGCTTCGGCCAGATTCACGGGCTTGCCCACCTGGATCACACCGACCATACCCATCGCTTTGTGCGGCAGGCAGCTGTAGAGGTACACGCCTTCTTTTTCAACTTTGACTTTAAAGTCCTGGTCAATCGGGCTGCTCCAAGTCTTGGCACCCGCTGGTACGAGCATCGACACGCTCTGATGCGCGCCCTTTTCGGCGGATTGAAAGACGATCGTGTCACCCACTGCGGCTTTAACGTAAGACGGCTCAAACACCATAGAGCCTTCTTTGCCAGTGTTAAGCATTTTGACAACGATGTCGGCGGCCATTGCTGGCAAAGCCGCCATCGCAAACGCAGCGGCAGCGGCAGCGGCAGCGAGAGTGTTGAGTAAGTGAATTGATTTTTTCATGACAAGCTTTCGATGAATTGCAGAAAATACTGCGGTTGCAAAGTGGCTTGCTATGCGCGAGAAGCGTATTAGCTGGCTCGGTAATCAGACTAACACAGATGTTTTTCCGTTGCACAAAAAAGTGCCTCGGTCTCGAACATGGAGAACTCGAGCACACATACAACGCCCTGAAGCTTAAATGGTTTACAGCAGCCCAATTGAAACTCGCCACTTGCTGCCACCAGCTTCATTTTTCAGAGATTTTAATAACAATTTATGCACTTCGCCGGCATAGAATATGCGCAGAGCGCTATCTAATTAATAGCAATTTATTTGCAGCTTAACCCGGCTGAATATTAAGCTGCCGCACCAAATCACCAAAGCGTTTGGCTTCTTTGCTGATGTGATCTTTGAGCTGCGCCGGCGGCAGATGCGCGACTTCTACGCCATGCGGCGCGAGCGCTTCCAGCGTGTCTTTGCGCTGCAAAATCTCTTGCAATGCAACGCTCATGCGCTGAGTAATTGCATCTGGCGTGCCCGCAGGCGAGGCGAAGGCGAACCAGCCGGTGACGACGAAATCTGGCACGCCGGCTTCAGCCATCGTAGGCGCATTGGGCAGGCTGGGTGCGCGCGTGGCGCTCGTCACCGCCAACGCACGCGTATGCCCTGCAGCGATTGCTGGCCGGCCATCGACCATCGTGTCAAAGCGCACATCAATTCGGCCAGCGATGTGATCCGTCTGCCCAGCTGTGGCTGCGCGATACGGCACATGCAGCATTTTGGTATTGGTACGGCCTAGCAGCAGCTCGCCAATGAGATGCGAGATCGTGCCATTGCCCGAGCTGCCATAGCTTAAAGCGCTAGGTTTCTCGCGCACCATGGCGAGCAGCTCT
>JANMDU010000151.1:0-7130 GCA_031376455.1 Variovorax sp.
AAGAAGCGTTGCAAAAGAAAAGTGTCAGCGCTAGAGCAAAAATTTGGATCGTTTTCACACATTCAATCGTAGCGTGGCGCGTAAAACTCAGCACAGCCCAAGGCCAATGCACGTATTAGTAAGAGCGCCCTGCCTTGAAGGCCGCGCTGCTGCGCGGCGCAAGCGCTGTAGCAGCCGCAAGCCTGCTTCTTACCTGCCCCACATGTGCATGGGTGATCGCTAGCCCCAATGCATCCGCTGCGTCCTTACCGGGCAGACCGGGCAGCTTTAAAAGCCGCATCACCATCTCTTGCACCTGCGCTTTCGCCGCCTTGCCATGCCCCGCCACTGCTTGCTTCATTTGCAAAGCCGTGTATTCTGCCACTGGCATATCGAGCGAAACCAATGCCGTGACGCATGCACCCCGCGCTTGCCCAAGCAAGAGTGTCGCTTGCGGGTTCACGTTCACGAAAACAATCTCCACCGCCGTCTGCTCAGGTTGATAAGTGGCAACGACTTCGCGCACACCGTCGTAGAGCACTTTCAGCCGAGCCGGCAAATTACCGCGATCCAGATGCGTGGTCGTGATCGTGCCGCTGGCGATATAGCGCAAGCTGCCGCTACTCGCCTCCAACACGCCAAAACCTGTGGTCTGCAAGCCGGGATCAATACCCAAGATACGCATGATGGTCTCGCTGAAATACGGCGGTCACTATGAAAAGAGTAGCACTCAGCGCAATAAATACGCCGGTCAGTTGCTCAAAATGCTTGAAAATACAGTTCACAGATCAAAATACCAGCGTACCGAATGAAAAAACACCGGTGCCGCAAAACACAGCGCATCCACACGATCCAACAAGCCTGTTGCGCCTGTGACTGAAGGCGCGCCGCTCCAGTTCGTCACGCCGCGATCTCGCTTCAAAGCCTTCATCACCAAATGCCCCAAGCTGCCTGCAGTGCAAGCGATCACGGCCATGCCGAGCGCTTGGCCAGGTTTGAACGGCGTGATGCCCGCCAGTAAGCCGCCGACTAAGCCGCCGGCTGCCACACCGATGAAAAAAGAAGTCCAAGTAAAGCTCGTGCTGATCAGTGGCGCACGCGGTTTTTTCTTCAGCCAGCGCTGCATCACATGTTGCACCACCATGCAAATTTGCACCGTGAACACAAGAAAGAAAACGAGAAATGCATTCTTCGCTTCATTCCAACGTGGAAACTCCAAGAGCAGCAGCGCTGGCACATGGCTCATGCCATACACGCAGACCATGATGCCCCATTGCAGCTTGGCGTTGCGCTCTAAAAACCGCTGTGGATCATTGGCCAAGGCGCTCACCACCGGAATGGCCAAGAAGACATAAACAGGAATAAACACTGTAAACAGCTCGAAGTGCTCCGTGATCACCAGAGAGAATTGAACAGGCAACACGACAAAAAATGCCAGCAGCAAACTGCGGTGATCACCCCTTCTCGTTGGCGAGAGCGTGATGAATTCGCGCAGTGCAAAAAACGCCACGATGGCAAAAAGCCATGTTGCGACTGTCTCGCCCAGCACCCAGCCAATCCAAAATACTAGCGCCACCAACCAAGAGGTTTGCAGCAGGCCAGAAAGGCGCTTGATCTCATTGCTCCATGCCGCGCCGCGTTCCGTTTCTCGCTCGCGAAAAGCCAAAGCAAACAACACCAAAGAAGACAGCAACAACAAGCCAAACAAAATAATAAACAAAAGCCCGACTTGCTGCGAAGCTGACAAAGCGCGTAAATACTGCGTCATCTTTTTATACCTCTCCTCATACGTCGCCTCACACGTCACGCAATGCGATCACAGCATCGCGCGCGCGCTCAGCAAAGGCTGCGTGATCTTCAAACCATAGATCCTCGCCTTGCCCGCTCTTTTTAATCTGCATCGGCGCTCCAAACGTCACGCTGCACAGCACCGGGACAGGCACGACCTCGCCCTTGGGTAGCAACCGCTGAATATTGTTGATCCAAGCCGGCACGAGCACAACATGTGGAAATTTGAGCGCTAAGTTATACAAGCCGCTTTTAAAACGCTGCGGTAGCTCCTCAAAGCCGCGTGTGCCTTCGGGGAAGAGAATAATCGAATCCCCATTGCTCAAAGCTTCGATCAGAGGCGCGAGGGGATCGCTGAACACACCATGCTCATCGGCCTTGCGCTCACGCTCCACGTACACCGCATGAAATACCTCGCGCGTGAGCCAATGCTTGAAGGGCGACTTCGTCCAATAATCCTTCGCCGCAATGGGCCGCGTGATGCCGCGCAGCTCTGCAGGCAGCGCCGCCCAGATCATCACCAAATCCGCATGGCTTTGGTGGTTGGCAAAATAAATGCGCTGCTCCGCCTTCGGCGGGCAGCCATGCCAGCGCGCGTGCGCACCCGTGAGCGCGCGCACGAGACCCAGCAAAAACAAACTCATCAACTTAGCTAGCATGCGCAGATGTTAACCGCGCCATGCCCAGTTATCAGGTTTGCTGGGCTCGTAGAATCTCTCCATGCAAAAAATTCTCGTCACCGGCGGCGCAGGCTTCATCGGTTCTAACTTCGTTTTAGATTGGCGGGCAACGAGCGATCAAGCTGTTGTCAACGTCGATGCGCTCACCTACGCCGGCAATCTTCAAAATCTCTCATCTCTTCAGAGCGACCCGCATCACATCTTCGTCCAAGCCGATATCGCTGATTCGGCTCGCATCGCCACTTTGCTCGCCGAGCATCAACCGAGCGCCGTCATCCACTTTGCCGCCGAAAGCCACGTTGATCGCTCCATCCATGGGCCTGAGGCCTTCATCCAAACCAACATCGTCGGTACATTCCGCTTGCTAGAAGCCGTGCGCAGCTATTGGTCTGGCCTGCCTTCTGACCAAAAGCAAGCCTTTCGCTACTTGCATGTCTCCACTGACGAAGTCTATGGCTCTCTCGCGCCCGGTGCTCCTGCTTTCACAGAAGCCCACACCTACGAGCCCAACAGCCCATATTCCGCCAGCAAAGCCGCCAGCGACCATTTGGTGCGCGCCTACCACCACACCTACGGCCTGCCCACGCTGACGACCAACTGCTCCAACAACTACGGCCCCTATCATTTCCCTGAAAAGCTCATTCCGCTCATGATCGTCAATGCCCTCGCTGGAAAAAACCTGCCCGTCTATGGCGATGGCATGCAAATCCGAGATTGGCTCTACGTGCGTGACCATTGCAGCGCGATCCGCCGCATACTCGAAGCTGGCAAAGTCGGCGAGGTCTACAACATCGGCGGCTGGAACGAAAAACCCAACATCGAGATCGTCAAAACCATCTGCACTTTGCTCGACGAGCTGCGCCCCAAGGCGGACGGCACAAGCTACGCCAACCAAATCACCACCGTCCAAGACCGCCCCGGCCACGACAGGCGATACGCCATCGATGCCAGCAAAATCCACACTGAGCTGGGCTGGAAGCCAGCTGAGACCTTCGATTCCGGCATTCGCAAAACCGTGCAGTGGTATCTTGATCACCCCGATTGGGTTGCCAACGTGCAAAACGGCAGTTATCGCGATTGGTTGCAGAAACAATACAAGGAAGCAGCATGATCGCCACCAAAACAAGTCTGCCGACGCAAGCCACGCAGCGCAAAGGCATCATCTTGGCCGGAGGCTCGGGCACGCGATTGCACCCCGCCACGCTCGCGATGAGCAAGCAACTGCTCCCCGTCTATGACAAGCCGATGGTGTATTACCCTTTGAGCACCCTCATGCTTGCCGGCATCCGAGACATCCTCATCATCAGCACCCCGCAAGACACGCCGCGCTTCCAGCAACTGCTGGGCGATGGCAGCGCATGGGGCATCAACCTGACCTATGCCATCCAGCCCAGCCCGGATGGCTTGGCGCAAGCCTTTATCATCGGCGAGAAATTCATCGGCAATCACCCCAGTGCCCTCGTGCTCGGCGACAACATCTTCTATGGCCATGATTTCCAGCAGTTGCTGGGTGCGGCAAACCAGCAGACCGATGGCGCAACCGTGTTTGCGTATCACGTCAAAGACCCAGAGCGCTATGGCGTGGTGGCCTTCGATGAGAACGGCAAAGCAAATAGCATCGAAGAGAAACCGAAAGCCCCGAAGAGCAACTACGCAGTCACCGGCTTGTATTTCTACGACAACCAAGTCGTGGAAATCGCCAAAGCCGTCAAGCCCAGCGCACGCGGTGAGCTGGAGATCACTGCTGTGAACGATGCCTACCTGCAAAGAGACCAGCTCAACGTCCAGATCATGCAGCGCGGCTACGCTTGGCTAGATACGGGCACGCATGAGAGCTTGCTCGAGGCCAGTCAGTTCATCGCCACGATTGAGCATCGGCAGGGCTTGAAGGTTTGCTGCCCGGAAGAGATTGCCTTCAACATGCGCTGGATCAGCTCAGAGCAGCTAGAGCGCCTGGCAGCCCCTTTGGCCAAGAATGCATACGGCAAATACTTGCTTGGGCTTGTGAAGAACAAGGCCAAGCCATGAAAATCACGCCCACCCGCCTGCCTGAAGTCCTGCTGATCGAGCCCAAGGTCTTTGGCGACGCGCGCGGTTTCTTCTATGAGAGCTTTAGCCAGCGCAGCTTCGATGAAGCAGTGGGCAGCCCTGTCACTTTCGTGCAAGACAATCACAGCAAATCACAAAAAGGCGTGCTGCGTGGTCTGCACTATCAAATGCCGCCACATGCGCAAGGCAAGCTGGTTCGTGTCGTTGAGGGCGAGGTATTCGATGTAGCGGTTGATATCCGCAGAAGCTCACCGCGCTTTGGCCAATGGGTAGGCATGCACTTGAGCGCAGACAACAAGCACCAACTGTGGATTCCAGAAGGCTTCGCGCATGGCTTTTACACAGCCAGCGAGACGGCGCAGTTTCTGTACAAAACAACCAACTATTACGCGCCACAATCAGAGAGGTGTATTGTTTGGAATGATTCGCAGATCGGGATTGAGTGGCCGCTTGAAGCGCTGCCTTCGCTCTCGATCAAAGATTCTGATGCCCCTACTTTGAATCAATCAGATCGTATCGACTGATTACTTCGCAGGCATCACAATCAATTTTTCACCCTGTTCAGTGTTGATGTGCTCGCCCAGCGTGTCATACGGTTGGCTTCTTTGCCCCACTCTAAGCATGACACCTGCGGCTGTTGCCTGTCCGTTTTGTATGAATTGCATGCTGATGAAATGCTCACCTTCGCTGGTCGGTGTCACCGTGATGGACTGAGCAGAAACTTGCGCGGGTTTGAGCGCAAGTTGATAAGATGAACCGCTTTTTTGCATGCCAGCGCTAGCATTCATCATCAATGTTTTTGCTGGGTTGACACTGACTTGCGCGTCCTGCGCATTCGCGCCGGAAAATTCAAATCTGATGGTCACAGGCCGCCCGACTGCTAGCTCGCCTTCAATCAAGTAGCGCATGGAAATACCAGAGTTACTGTGTTTTTGAGGTGACTGCACCCAAACTCCCTTAGGCTGAGAATTACCTTGATGCGCTGCTATTGACGCCTTTTTTTGCTGAGACATTTCTGCGTTGCAAGCCATCAATGCACTGATCATCCCAGCCAAAGTCAAGCATTTCCAAAAAATTAAAGTCATCTTTTCCCCCTTACTGAATAGACACGCTGTAGCAGGTGTTGGCAGGGGAAACTTTGTTAAAGTCATACATCACCAGCACATAATCACCAGCCGCAAATGCGTTGGTTAGTGTTTCTGTTTGGTTCGTTGCGATTTCAGCAACAGCAACACGTTGCCCTGCACTGTGTATTTCAAAATCGGCATCTACGCCTGAAGTAGGAGAACCTACAACGGTAATCGTGCGTGTCGCGGGTGACGCCAATGAGAAACGCGCATAAGCAAAATATCCCAATTTATTGCGATCTCCGTCTGAAGCAGAGCTGCTATTTACGCGCGTTGTGTACTGCGCTGTTGTGCAAATCGTTTGACCACCACTGAGCACAACAGGATTTCCCAGCGCTGAAATTTGACGGTAGTAAGGTAACGTCGCTGCGTTGCCCCCGTTGTTGGTCTCCGCACTGCCAAACATGTCTGAGTTAGTGTTGATCGATTCACTGCTGAGCAGCAAATTAAGAGCTGACGTTGAAGTTGCGCTAGCCGTTGAGCGATAAGCCGCTGCGAAAGAATGAATATCTGACAGCGCTGCGCCTGTGCGAAATGTATTGCCAGTGAGCGTTTGATGAACGCCCTGAAAACCCGCCTGCGCACTCAAGCTCCAAATAATGTATTGAATGGATTGCTCTCGAAACCAGCCTTTGACACCGCCAAAGGCAGTGTTATAGCCCGAATTGAGTGCAAGCACAAACCCAGAGCCTTGCGAATTGCCTGACGAATCTGAGTAGCTGTTTCTAGACTGCGCGATACCTGACCACGCATTGCCCCAGCCCTCACTAAAGGCAATCCGCCGATCTAGTCGATCATCGCCGCCGCCGTGCCGTCCGCCCATTGAATCATCTCGACTGAGTGCACTTTGATAATAATGCCCCCACTCATGCGCCACAACAGAACCATCGTACTCATCCGTGTCGTTGTTTTCCCGACCAAGAATATACATGCGCCGTTCACTAACCACCGTTCCATTGCTGAGCTCTGTGAAAAAACTTGTCCCGATATCACCAGTGATCAGTTGTCCACTGCCCGTGTTGTTATTAATGCTCCAGAATACTTTGAGCACCGGGAAGATCGTATTGGGTTGGGCAGACAATACTTTTTGCTGACTTTCATAGATCGTGTCCAAAATAGCGAAAGGCCCAGCAACACGCGCGGACGTATAACTGGCTCCTCCCCAGCCTGAGGCAGCCGTTAAGTTTTGCGTCGCCCCGGCACCAGAATTGAAATTGACCGACTGCATCGTATACAAAGCATCTGCGTTTGTGTTGTCACGCACGCTGACATCCCACTGTGCAGCGCCGCTGGCCTGCTTGAGCTCAGCGCGAACGCGAATAGCCAATGTTGTGCTGTTCGGTGCAGCTGAGAAACTGTATTGACCAGATGCGTTGGTCTGCGTGCTGGCAATGGCATTGCCAGCGAAGACAAGCTCCACAGTTGCGCCGCGCACTGGCAGTGCAGAAATGTTGCCGTAATTTAAAGCGCCGCTCGCTGCGCTAAAGCCAATGCGCTCGTAGCGCAC
>JANMDU010000004.1:0-23081 GCA_031376455.1 Variovorax sp.
GCCATTGCTGACAGCTAAAATTTGATCCAGCACAATCTCTTGGCCTATGTTCGCAGCGATCTGTTCTACTTTAAATTTTTGGCCAGCAGCAACTTTGTATTGTTTGCCACCGGTTTTTACGACCGCGTACATAAGAACCTCTTTGATTGAGTTAACTCCACTGGCCATTTCCAGCAGAGCCCATGATTATAGCATGGTTAGCTCTTACTAACTCTCGTACTCTCACACCGTCTCGGGAGCAGATCAGCAGCCCGCCACCTTCATTCGGTTGATCAAAATAGAGCCCGTGCGTTTGCCGCCAAAGGTGTAAGCATCCGAGCCCACAGCCTCTATGCCTTTCAACATATCTTTCATGTTGCTAGCAACCGTGATCTCTTGTACCGGATAGACAATGCGACCTTGTTCGACCCAAAAGCCTGTAGCACCGCGCGAATAATCTCCCGTCACGTAATTCACGCCTTGACCCATCAGCTCGATAACGAAAAGACCGGTGCCAAGCTTTTGCAACATCGCTTCTAAATCATCGCCGCTTCGCGTGAGGCGAGATGTGAGGTTGAGATTGTGCGAGCCGCCAGCATTGCCTGTCGTACGCATGCCGAGCTTGCGAGCGGAGTAGGTTGAGAGGAAATACCCGCCAACCCTGCCTGCTTCCACCACTTTGCGCGCGCTCGTCTTCACGCCCTCCTCGTCAAAGGGCGCGCTGGCTTTGCCACCGATGACGTGCGGATCTTCTGAAATATCAATGTGTTTGGGCAAAACTTGTTTGCCCAGCGAATCGAGCAAAAACGAGCTCTTGCGATACAACGCGCCACCGCTGGTCGCCTGCACGTAACTGCCGAGCAAACCGGCTGCGAGCGGCGATTCAAAAAGCACTGGGCACTCGGTCGTAGCGATTTTGCGGGCTTTCAGACGCGACAAGGCTCGCGCTGCAGCGTAGCGGCCTATGCTCTCCGGGCTAGCCATATCAACTGCATCACGCTCCGAGCTGTACCAATAATCGCGTTGCATCCCATCGCCTCTGCCGGCAATGGGCGCCACGCTCATGGAATGGCGACTCGATGCATAGCCGCCGCGAAAACCCATTTTCCCGTCGCGCATGTGCCCGGCGAAGAAATGGCTTTGCTGGGCTGACACGCCAGCGCCTTCGCTGTTGGTGATGCGTTTGTCTGTTTTGAGGGCTGCTTCTTCGCAGCGCAGCGCGAGCTCTAGCGCAGCTTCGCTCGTTAACGCCCAAGGATGGAAAAGATCAAGATCAGGGTAGTTGGTTGCAACATCTTGCAAATCGGGCAGGCCGGCCACTGGGTCTTCTGCCGTAAAACGTGCGATATCGAGTGCAGCTTGCACGGTTTGAGCGATCGCAGCTTCAGAAAAATCAGAGGTGCTGGCATTACCGCGCCGCTTGCCGACATAGACCGTAACACCTAGCGATTTGTCGCGATTGCGTTCGACATTTTCTAATTTTCCAAGACGTGCAGAGACGGA
Organism: Variovorax sp.; assembly: GCA_031376455.1. Lineage (GTDB taxonomy): Bacteria > Pseudomonadota > Gammaproteobacteria > Burkholderiales > Burkholderiaceae_C > JANMDU01. The sequence continues at coordinate 1,483 of JANMDU010000004.1, forward strand.
TAAACCTGTGCCCTCAGAAGCCTCCGCCGCCGCATCTGTCGCGCCAATTTTTTTAGCATGCGCAAGAGCACTGTCGACCAAGCTTTCAAACATACTGCGGGAATAGGCAAAGCCACTGCTTGGCTGATTGGATGTCGATTGAGATGGAGATGTCATAGCTTGATCATAGCGGTTGAAGCTTTAGGCCATGATGGGTCGTACGAAGCAAGGTTTTAGCGCAACAGCACAAAAATTTAGTAAAAATAGCCTCTAGGCGGCGTATTTATTGCGCAAAGCGCTATCAATTCGATAGTCTTGAATGAACGAGAAGTTTCTTCACAGGCGCTGGCAGCCCTATTTTTTCCCAATCTTTCACCCATTGCCCCAAGTTTGGCAGAGCCGATGGCTCATTCAAGCGCATCACATGCAAATGCAAATCCTTGTGCGTGAGCACATGAACGAAAGGCGGCAACGCCCTCAATTCAGTGCGCTCTTTTGCTTGGAGCGAAGACTCCAGACCATCCAAACTATCGAACACAGGCAAGCAATACAAGCCCGCCCAGACGCCCGGTGCGGGGCGTTTTTGCAAAAGCACTGCGTCGTCTCGCCGCTGCGCCCACAGCAGCCATAGCGACTGACTGCTGCGCTTGAGTTTTTTGGTTTTGACAGGATAGGCCTCCACCCTTCCCTGCGCCCTAGAGATGCAACTCTGCTGCATCGGGCAGGTGTTGCAGCGCGGCTGGCGCGGCGTGCAAACGGTTGCCCCCAAATCCATAATGGCTTGCGTATAGCGCGGCATCTGCCGAGCTAAATCGCGTTTGGGCAGCAAATCTGTAGCGATCACCAGCAACTCACGTTCATGCCGCGAGCTAGCCAGATCTTTATCGAAGCCCAGCACGCGCGTGAGCACCCGTTTCACATTGCCATCCAAAATTGCCACGCGCTCACCATAGCAAAAAGATGCAATCGCAGCCGCTGTTGAGGGCCCGATGCCTGGTAATGTTTGAAGCAATGCAGCAGTGCGGGGAAATTCACCGCCATGCAGATTGACTACCGCCAGCGCACAAGCATGTAAATTGCGGGCCCGCGAGTAATAGCCCAAACCCGCCCAAAGCGCGAGCACATCGTCTTGCTTTGCTTGAGCCAGCTCCTGCACTGTTGGGAATTGCTGCAAAAATCGGGTGTAGTAACCCATCACGGTGATCACCTGCGTTTGTTGCAGCATGATCTCGCTGAGCCAGACGAGATAAGGATCACGCGTGTTTTGCCAAGGCAAGCCAGTGCGGCCATTCGTTTGATGCCAAGCCAGAAGCTCAGTGGCGAACGCAGCAGGCGGGCGGCTTGTGGCCGACATGTCTTTCGGCTGCAAAGGCATACCCTTAGCTCAATGCTGCGATTGCCGTCTCTGGAAACTGCGAAACAATACCCTCATCGCCATCTTCGGGGAGAGGCGGTGCCTCCATCAAAAGTTCGGTGATTTTTGAGAGCTTAGCATCCAGCTCTATCGTGCGAGCATCCTGCGAATCAAGCTCGATGATGCGATCATCCAGCGTGACAGCAGCGTTTTGGATGCGTTCAATCGCTTCCAAGCGTTTTGCAAAATTTTTGCGCCGTTCGCGTAGCTGAGCATCTAGCTGGGAAGCAGCCGTCTTATTCCAGAGCTCAACTTCGCCCAATGCAGACTCGAAGACAACGCGCAGGCGTGTTGCCAGAGCTCGCACCAGACGATCTGCAAACTCAGGCTGTGCTAATCGAAATGTATTACCCAAACCCAAGTATTGCGCATGGCTTCGTTCTACAGCTTCTAGGTCATTTTGATACCGTGCAAGCTCCGGCTCTCTTGGCGTCTGCAGTGAAAATCCAAACTCGGCATTGAGCTGACGAAAGCTGGTCGCCAACATATTGTGAATTTCACCATTGAGGGATTTGGTGTGTACGAAGATCTCACGTAAACGTTCAAAAGTTTGGCTATAGGCCTTTCGAGCACCTAGCTTGATGCCTGGCTGTCTGAGCGCCTCATTGAGCTGGCGCAGCTCAGCTCGCAAAGTAGACGTTCCCAAAGCGGCAAACACTTCGCGTAACAGCTTCAAATGCACGGAGCGAACGGCATGAATGCGCTGACCACTGGCATCAAATTCCGTTTGCTCAGCTTCAATGCGACCACGCATGTGCCTAATGACGTTAGCATTTTTGCCACGCAGCCCTTGCAATTCCTGCATTTGATCTTGCAAATCACGGCGACGAATTCCGATGACTCGCGAGACTTCAACGCGTAAATCACCAATACTTCTGGCCACTGCGGATTGCAAAATCCTCTTACGCTGCCCCATCATGCCTTCAGACAGAGCGTGTTCGAGTTGAGGTAGCTGACTGGCGCGCAGCAATGCGTCATCACCCATGACCTTTGCCACCAAACCTTTTTGCGCTGAGACGGGAATCACTTGGTCCTCTGGTAGTCCCAGAATATCTGCCGAGCTGATCCTTTGGCGATCGACTGTTGCTCGAATTTGCTCAGGCGTTGACAGTGCGTCCCAAAGCATATCGATTTTGTTGAGCACCACCAAACGTGATGAATAGTCTTTACCTTCTGTAATCAGATGATCCTTCCAGATGGACAGATCCGATTTAGTCACGCCGGTGTCTGCGGCCAGGATAAACACCACAGCATGCGCTTGTGGAATCAGGCTCACCGTCAGCTCAGGCTCAGCACCAATCGCGTTGAGCCCAGGCGTGTCTAAGATAATCAAGCCTTGCCTCAGGAGCGGATGCGCGATGTTGATCAGCGCATGACGCCAGCGCGGTACTTCAACATTGCCTTGCGTATCTTCGCGCGGATTGTCGTCGGGCGTTTCGTCATGCCAAAAACCCAAGCTTCGCGCTTCTTGTTTGCTCACTTTGACGACTTCAGAGACTTTTTCAAAAGCCGTTGCGAGCTGATCAGGGTCATTCACATCTAAATCAATGCGCATCCAACTTTGTGTTGCATGCCGCCACTCCATCAGAGACTGTGATGTCAAGCGGGTCTCAATCGGAAGCAACCGCAAGCACGGTGGGATATCCCCGTCCCAGCCAAGCTCAGTCGGACACATCGTGGTGCGACCAGCGCTAGCGGGCATGATGCGCCGCCCGTACTCGGCAAAGAAGATCGCATTGATCAGTTCTGATTTTCCGCGCGAAAACTCGGCGACAAAAGCGACCATGACCTTATCCGAGCGTATTTGCGCCTCCAGCTGCTGCATGCGCTCTGCTATAGATGCATCCATCAGCTCATGGCTGCCCAGCCAATCCGTTAATTGCTTTAATCGCGCCGCAAATTCCCTGCGCCACGTGCCATGCGAATCAAATTGCTCGATGAAAGAAGCTTGGGATTCGCGGGTTTTAGCGTGTAGTTTGCTCTGAAGTGCGTTCACGGCGTGTTGCTTGTCGTTAAGTTGCTTATGGTACACGCAGCATGGGCAAATCTGAAAACCGAATCTCTAACCAAAAATCAGCATCACAACTAAGCCTAGAGCGATGCTGCCTAAGCCATAAAAGCGGATTTGCCCGTCAGAAAGCTTAAGCACTTTTTCAAACACACTTCGCCAGCCTTTCGGCGATGCAAAGGGCAGCAGACCTTCAATGATCAAGACCAAGCCCAAAGCCGTGAAAAATATTTCCATGAGCTTTGCGCTTTTCTATTTAAAAGTTATTTTTTAGCCGGCGCGGCGCTGCCCTGCCCGCCTGAACCACCATTGCGCATCGTGCGGAAGAAATCGTTGGACGGATCGAGCACCATCACATCACTCTTCTTCGAGAAGCTGCTTTTATACGCTTCCAAACTACGGTAAAACTGCGCAAACTGAGGATCACGGCCAAAGGCATCACCATAAAGCGCAGCTGCCTTGGCATCGCCATCACCTTTGATCTTCTGCGCATCGCGGTAGGCTTCTGCCACGATGACTTCACGCTGGCGATCTGCATCGGCGCGAATCTTCTCAGCCTCTGCAGCGCCTGTAGAACGCAATTCGTTGGCCACTTGGCGGCGCTCGGATTGCATGCGTTGGTAAACAGAATCAGTGACAGAGCCCGGGAAATCCACGCGCTTGATGCGCACATCCACAATCTCTATGCCGAAATTCTTCGCGTCTTCAATCAAGCGTTTTTGCACACCTGCCATCACTTTGTCGCGCTCTGTCGACAAAATGTCGCGCACGGTGCGTGAGTTGATCTCGTTTTTAAGCGCATCTTGCACGACCGATGTCAGACGGTTTTCTGCGCCGGTGAGATTTGATGCTGTGGAAAACGTGCGGATGAATTGCTGTGGATCAGAAATACGCCATTTGAGCAACCAATCTACGACCAGGTTCTTCTTCTCAGCCGTTTGCAGCGAGCCGGTCTCCGGACTGTCGAGCGTCAAAATGCGACGATCCAAAAACACGACGTTTTGAAACGGTTGAGGTAGCTTGAAGCGCAAGCCTGGCTCGGTGATGACTTCGTTGATTTTTCCAAACGAATATAAAACGCCGAACTGGCGCTGATCCACAACAAAGAGTGTGGAAGCCAACACGGCCAACACGACCAAAAAACCTGAAACGATTAAACCAATTTTGTTCATGTAATTTTCTCCCCGATCAACGGCCTTCGCGCTCACGACCCGTGCGGGCGTTAGCGGGTGCAGGAGTGGGTGATGCCGTGGGTGCTACGCTATTAGGAGCAGCAGGCGCTGAAGATGTGCCGGGTAAAACCGCTATTTCGTTTGAAGAATTGCCCATTTGCATAATTTTATCGAGCGGCAAATAAAGTAAATTATTGCCTGCTCTCGAATCAACCAAGATTTTGGTGGTGCTGCTGTAGATTTGCTGCATCGTATCGAGATACATACGATCACGCGTAACTTGCGGTGCTTTCGCATACTCGGTGTAGATCGAGCGGAAGCGCTGCGAATCACCATCAGCTTGCGCAATCACACGCGCCTTGTAACCTTCCGATTCTTCTTTCAAGCGAGATGCTGTACCGCGTGCGCTTGGGATCACGTTGTTCGCATACGCTTGCCCCTCATTTTTCAAGCGGTCGCGGTCTTGCCCAGCTTTTAGCGCGTCGTCAAACGAGGCTTGTACTTGCTCAGGCGCTTGCACGTTTTGGATGTTGACGTTTTGCACGCTCATCCCTGTCTGGTAACGATCCATTTGCTGCTGCACAGAGCGCAATACATCTTGCTGCAACACTTCACTGTTTCGACCCAATATATCGTCAAGATTGAAACGTCCGACCACCTCGCGCACAGCGGATTCAGCGGCTTTGATGATGGCTTCATCTGGACTGCGGTTTTCAAACAAGAATTGTGAAGAATTTTTGAGGTTGTATTGAATTGTGAAACGGACGTCAACGATGTTTTCGTCTTTTGTAAGCATCGAAGAATCTTTGATGCCAGTAGCCGCGCCTACACTATTACGGCCTACTTCCACAGAGCGGACTTGCGTGAATGAGACGGTCTCATGGCGTTCGAATGGGTAGGGCATGCGCCAACTAAAGCCAGCATCTACCGTGCGGTTCAGCGCGCCAAAACGCGTAATCACGGCTTGCTGCCCCTCTTGCACGATGAAAAAGCCCGTACCAAGCCAAATGAGGATCGCAATGACACCAATTAAACCCGCTCCGATGCCAGCAGATTTCATATCTGGCTGGAAGCCACCGTTATTTCCGCCACCGCCGCTGTTGTTACCGTTGTTTTGGTTGTGACGATTCCAATTCGGCTCGCCGCCTCTTGGCGCTTGCTTGTTGCCGCCAAATAAGCCGCCCAGTTTGCGATTGAAATCACGCCAAAGCTCATCTAAGTCTGGCGGACCTTGGTTTGGGCCACCACTGTTGCCGCCACTTGATCCACCTTGCCCGGGTGCGGGCGTGGCTGTTGGTGACGGCGCTGGAGCGGGGCTTGGAGCGGCTGGCGGCGGCGGTGCAGGAGGCGTCGTGCCATCGGCAGGCGCAGATGCTGGCGAGTCACCTCTGCCCCATTTTCCGTCGTTCAAATTGAACATGCGGGAAAACGTGCGTTGGATGGATAGCGAAATAGCTCGGGGGGAAAGTGTAGGCATAGGCAACATATGGGATGTAATCATAAACTGTCAAGTGGGCACAGCTCGGCTGGCTAATATTGTCCGCAAAATTTCCATGCCTTCGCCACCGCCGCCATCTTTGCCGCTTTTCGCGCTTACAAAAACACGTTCGATGCTTTTGCCATCGATTTCGTAAAAGTCGCGCAGCTTCTGAGGGCGTTGCTCTGGCGCAAGTAAATCTAACTTGTTGAACACAAGAAGCTGCGGAATATGCAAAGCATCGATCTCACCGAGCACAAGCTGCACTTCCTTGATCTGCTCGCTGAAATTTGGGTTGGAGCAATCAATCACATGCAGCAGCAATTGCGCGTTAGCCGCTTCCTGCAAAGTCGCTTCAAACGCATCAATCAAATTGTGTGGCAAATCACGAATGAACCCGACCGTATCGGACAAGCTCACCGATTGCTGCGCATCGCCCAAATACATGCTGCGCGTGGTGGGATCGAGCGTGGCAAACAGTTGATCAGCGGCATAGACCTTGGCCTTGGTCAGTTTGTTAAACACTGTGGATTTGCCGGCATTGGTGTAGCCTACGAGCGCGATGCCAAAATGCCTCGCGTTGACGCGTTGTCTGCGTTGTGTGTTGCGTTGCTTTTTGACGGTGTCGAGCCGAGCTTTGACGCGCTTGATCGATTCACCAATCATTCGGCGATCTAGCTCCATCTGCGTCTCACCGGGACCGCCGCGCCCGCCAATACCACCTGCTTGGCGCTCTAAATGACTCCAGCGGCGCACGAGGCGTGTTGAGAGATATTGCAGCTTAGCGAGTTCGACTTGCAGCTTGCCTTCATGCGAGCGCGCGCGTTGGGCGAAGATTTCTAGGATCAGGAAAATGCGGTCATTCACCGGCATACCGATTCGACGCTCTAGGTTGCGTTGCTGCGCTGGGCTGATGGCTTGGTCAAAGAGAATTTCACTGGCACCGCATTGTTGGGCGAGTAATTGGAGTTCATCGGCTTTACCGCTACCCACAAAGAGCGAGGCATCCGGCGCGTGGCGTTTGCAGGTGTGCCGCCCAACAGGCTCTAGCCCAGCAGATTGGGCGAGAAGCGCGAGTTCTTCAAGTTCAGCATCGAAATTTGGAGCGTGGAAATCCACGCCAACAAGCAGCACTTTGTTGCTGCTTGTTGGTTGATCCGAAGCCTCTTTGGCGATGCCCAAGTTGGGAAGTCAGAGAGTTACGCTTATTGCGCTGCGGCAGTTGCAGCAGGCGCAGCATCGTCTTCGCCCGTGCTGAAATTCACGGCGCGACCGGGCACGATGGTGGAGATCGCGTGCTTGTAGACCATTTGCGTCACGGTGTTGCGCAGCAACACGACATATTGGTCAAACGATTCGATTTGACCTTGCAGCTTGATGCCATTGACCAAATAAATGGACACGGGCACGTGCTCACGGCGAAGTTGATTTAAGAAGGGATCTTGCAAGAGTTGGCTTTTGTTGTTGCTCACGATATTCTCCGTGTTCCAGTAAATATTGGAACTTAACGATAACACAGAGTGTGGCCTAAAAGCAAAAGTTCAATACCGTCAATCCTTAAAAGCCTATTTTTATCTTGACTTATAAAAATCAGAATAGCGTTTGCACAAAATCCGATTTACTTCTTTTCGTCAAACGGATTGTCTTGAGAGCGGAACTCAATGCGCATCGGTGTGCCGACCAGATCAAACGCTTTGCGGATTCTGCCCTCCAAGAAGCGCTTCCATGCATCGGTAATGTGATCGAGCATATTGCCGTGTACGATGATGATCGGCGGGTTTTGCCCGCCTTGATGTGCATAGCGTGGCTTGGGACGGCGATGCCCGTCTCGGCGCGGCGCTTGCTCTTCAATCGCTTGCAGCAAGATGCGCGTAAGCTGTGGCGTGGGCATTTTGCGAAAGCTGGATTGAAAGGCATGCGCAATCGATTTCCACACGGGCGCTAGGCCTTGGCGCTTAATCGCGGAGATTTTGTGAATTTCAGCGAATTTCAAAAATACCAAACGCGATTCAATGGAGCGATCCAACAACTCTCGCTCGTAGCCGTCAATGGAATCCCACTTGTTAACGGCAATTACCAGCGCCCTGCCCGCTTCTAGGCAATACGCCGCAATATGCGCATCTTGATCGGTCACGCCTTCTTTCGCATCGATAAGGAGCAGCACCACATGGGCGCTTTCAATGGCTTGCAGCGTTTTGACGACAGAGAATTTCTCAATCGCCTCAAACACTTTGCCTTTGCGGCGCAGGCCTGCCGTGTCGATCAATTCAAACTTTTGCCCACCTTTTTCAAATGGTACGCTGATGGCATCGCGGGTGGTGCCGGGCTCATCAAATGCGACCAAGCGCTCTTCGCCGAGCCAAACATTGATCAGCGTAGATTTGCCCACATTGGGTTTGCCGGCCACAGCCAGCTTAATCACATCAGGATCAACGACTTCCTCTTCCACTTCTTCGGGCAACTGCAGTTTGTCCAGCGCCTCTTCGATCAGCGGACGAATATTTTGCCCGTGCGCTGCAGACACCGCGCGCACCTCGCCCAAGCCGAGCTCAAAAAATTCCGCCAGATGCGCGCCGGCTTGCAAACCCTCGGCTTTATTGGCCGCCAAAATTGTGGGCTTGCCCAGCTTGCGCAAATACTTGGCAATATCGTGATCTTGTGCAGAGATGCCATCGCGCGCATCGACCACAAAAATCACCACATCACATTCAGCCACTGCTTGACGCGTTTGTTTGGCCATCTCTTTGAAGATGCCGCTCTCGGCCGTGGGCTCAAAGCCGCCGGTATCGATCACGATGTATTCGCGGTTGCCCAGCTTGGCATTGCCGTAATGGCGATCACGCGTCAAACCCGCGTAATCGGCCACGATGGCATCGCGTGTTTTGGTGAAGCGGTTAAAAAGCGTCGATTTGCCGACGTTGGGTCTGCCGACCAAGGCCACCACGGGTTTCATGGATACGCCTTTGTAAGGGAGAGGAGAAAAGATACACCCACGGTGGGTAGCGAGGCCAGCATGGCGAGCATGAGGGCGATCATCACTCTGGACGGAAGCCGAAGACGCCGCCAGATTTCGTCACAGCGACCAGCGCATCGCCCGCGAGCACGGGGTTGCCAATTATGGCGCTGCCGTCAGTCGTCAAGCGGTTAAGTGGCGAGCCGTCTTCGCGCGAAAGCATATGCAGATTGCCGTTGCCATCACCAATGACCACAGAGCGCCCTACAACGAGCGGTGCGCTCAAGCTGCGGTATTGCAAACGCTCTGATGCCCATGCATTCGTGCCGTCGGCTCTGCGCCATGCGACCACTTTGCCGTCAGACTCCGTGCCAAATACCAAATTGCCATCGCCATGCACGCCCTCTGCACCGTTGGCCGACTTGTTCCAAAGCAAGGTGCCGCGAGCAGCGTTGACGCAGCCTACAGCCGCTTGGAATGCGCGTGCGCAAACAACATCACCGATGCGAGAGGTCGAACCGACCATATCCACCAATCGCTCGACATCATTAGTGCCGCGCGGCGAAGCAATCGGTGCCTCCCAGCGAATGCTGCCGTTGCTGGGATTGAGGCCAACCAAGCGGCCACCCTGGCCAACGATCAGCGTATCTCCGACGGCGAGTATCGTGCCGGCTTTGGAGAGCACGAGTGGCTCTGTGTTGCTGCGCTGATTCGTCCAGAGCTTTTTGCCGCTTAAGCCGTCAAAAGCATGCACGGAGCGATCTGCCAAAACGACAAAGACGCGTGCGCCTGCCACCAATGGCGCTGTAAAAGCTTGCGCGGGAAGCTTGGCTTTCCAGATTTGCTTGCCATTGTCTAAAGCAACGACTTCGTTATCTCGCGTGATCACGGCGGCTGTTTTGCCGTCTGAGCCAGCGCCAGTGGCGAGCGAGCTACCTGCTGAGCCGCGCCAAATATCTCGGCCGCTCAAAGCATCAATCGCAGCGACGGTGCCGTCGATGGCAGCGACCACCACGGTGTTGCCGACAACCGCAGGCGCTGCGCCGGCAGGCACTTCGCCAATGCGGTTGACCCAGGCTTGCTTGACACCAATGAGCGGTACATTAGCCGCCAATGGCGCTGGATCTGGGCGTTTTCCGCCGCCCGAACATGCGCTCAATAAAATCGCAGACGCTATCAAAAGAGTAGCAACTCGCGCATATTTCACGCCGGTTTTTTGGCTAAAAGGCTTCAAAACTGAATAGGAAAATGACATTTTGAGCTTTCGTAGGGCTGAACTGTCGGGATGCTTTATTTCGCCGCGCTGGCCGCTGGCGTTACCGTCGATGCGGACGCTGCTGCTGGAGATGCGGCGACGAAATCCGCCTCTTTCTTAGTCATATCCATGCCAAGCGCGTTGAGCTTGATCTCAATCAGGCGGCGATATTCACTGCGCTCATCCATCGCTTTATAGGCTTTTTCAAATGCAGCCTTCGCTTCATCACGCTTGCCCATCGCGAGCAAAATGTCGCCACGGCGATCCGAGGCGAGTGCGTCAAATTCTTTGGGCAGGCCGTCGACCAATTTGAGTGCTGCGTCGTAGGATTTGCTCTCAAACAATATGGAAGCGAGGCGCAACTTTGCAATCGCTTGATAACTTTCATCTTTAGCGCTCGCTGCGACCCACTCCAGTGGCGCTTTAGCTTCGTTGATCTGGCCTTTGTCGTACAAAGTCTTGGCAGCGAGCAAACCGGCTTGCGCCGCATACGTCGTGCCAGCGTAGCGCTCTTTCATATCGTTAAAAGCGCGAGTGATTTTGGCCGGATCGCCCTCTTTGGCGGTGCGCTCAACTTCGTCATACATCGCAGCAGCTTGCGCCGCTTTGTCGCGTTGCCACCATTGATAACCGTTATAGGCCGCAATCGAGCCAAAGACGACGATCAGCACGCCGCTGATGATGTTGCCAAATTGCTTCCAAAATGCCTTGAGCCGGTCAAGTTGCTCTTGTTCTTCGAGATCGAGATGTTTCATTGCTGTGTAGAGATAAACCAGTCCCTTGATTGTAGAGGCTAGTGGTAACGCTTCTGGGCATTTAGCACGCTATTTTTTTGATAGCTGCCCACGCAGGTTTTATGCCGGCTACGACCTATTTTTATTGCGTACCAAAGATTTTTCTTCGGATGGAGCGGCTGCGAGTTGGAGGCATTTCGCCCGCCCTCATGGCGGGGTACCACAAATCGGTCGGGCGAAATCCCTCCAACTCGCAGCCTGTTCGCTGCGCAAAAGACTTACGCGCGAACTCGGTGGCTTCGTACAAGACGGGTCTGCGGGAGGCGTATTTGGGCGGGCGATTTTTGCATCGCAGCGTCAAAAAACGCTTGCGTTTTTAATTCATCATCTCAGGCGACAGGTGTCGCCACGCTCGCGTTCGGCGCCATGAGCCCGCCCAAATATGCCTCCCGCAGACCAATAGCCGAGCTAACAACGTTCAAAGTATTCTTACACAAGAAAAGTGCTAGTAGCCGGCGTAGAAGCTGCGCAAAGTGCTACTAAATTAATAGTAAATCAGCGCAGAGCAGAAACTAGCTTGCTCACATCTGACAGCGCAATCAACCGCTGCTCAGCACCGCCAACTGCATCTCGCAAAGGCTTCACAGCCACCTGCCCCGCCGCCAGTTCATCGCTGCCAAAAATCAAAGCAAACCGCGCCCCCGAGCTATCGGCCTTCTTAAATTGGCTCTTAAAACTACCCATGCCGTCTGCCGAATTGCCCGGCGCATGCATCTGTACGCTCACGCCACTCAATCGCAAAGCTTGAATGCATTGAATGGCCACAGGCAGTAAGGCAGCATCGGGAATCACTGCATAAGCATCCGGCGCTGGCTGCGGCACTTGCACGCCCTGCTCTTTGATGAGTTCCAAGACGCGCTCCACCCCCAGCGCCCAGCCCACAGCCGGTGCGGCTTTGCCGCCAATCATCTCGATCAAATAGTCATAGCGCCCGCCGCCGCAGATCGTGCCCTGCGCGCCCAGACTGGTCGTGATGAACTCAAACACGGTGAGGTTGTAATAATCCATCCCTCGAACCAAGCGCGGATTGATCGTGAAACTGACGTTATTTGCCGTCAAAATGGCTTTAACTTGCTCGAAATGCGCAAGTGACGCCTCGCCCAGATGATCAATCAGCTTCGGCGCAACATTCACCATCACTTGCATTTGCGGGTTTTTCGTGTCCAAAATCCGCAGTGGATTCGTGTGCAGCCGGCGCTTGGCCTCCTCATCCATCACATCGGTGTGTTGCTCCAAATAAGCAATCAAAGCCACGCGATGCGCCTTGCGCTCCTCAGGCTGGCCAAGGCTGTTCAGCTCCAAGCGAACATCCTTAATCCCCAGCTCTTTCCAAAGCTGATCGGCCAGCAAAATCAGCTCCGCATCCACCTCCGCACCCGAAAAGCCCAAAGCCTCCGCGCCAATCTGATGAAACTGCCGATAACGCCCGCGCTGCGGCCGCTCGTGGCGAAACATCGGGCCCATGTAATAAAGGCGTTTACCGCCTTCATACAGCATCGAATGCTCAGCCACCGCCCGCACCACGCCAGCGGTGTTCTCAGGCCGCAGCGTCAGCTTGTCGCCATTTAATTTGTCTTCAAAGGAATACATCTCCTTCTCAACAATATCCGTCACCTCGCCCAGCCCGCGCACAAACAGCGGCGTCGGCTCCACAATCGGCGTGCGAATGTTGCGATAAGCATAGCGAGCCATCAGCCCGCGCACCTTCTCTTCCAACCATTCCCAACGCGCGGAATCGGGCGGGAGGATGTCGTTCATGCCTTTGATGGCGGATAGTTTTTCACTCATATTTTGATAGAACTTTGTGCAGTTTTAATGCCGGCGAACGGCTGATTTGGCTTAAATTTTCTTGATCCAATGCACATGGGGCAAGCCCTCAAAATGCGCATCGCAGGTGAGCAGCTGGGCCCCATAGAGCAAAGCGCTTGCATACACAATCGCATCTGCTGTGGCAAGCTTGTATTCTCTGTGAAGCTCAGCGGCGCGAAGCGCTGTAGCGGTATCAAGTGGCCAAATTTGACATTTTTGCGTGTAAGCAATCATCACATCAGCGTCTTCTTCGCTGCGATGGCGCATCAACCATTTTGACAACTCAAGCTGCACGATCGTCGGCATGACACAATTCTCACGCGCGGGCATATGCTCGGCCAGTTGGCGGCGCAGTGAGCCATCCTGCAGCCACTCAATCCATGCTGAGGTGTCGACAACGCATAATTTGGTAAGCGCTGTTGGCGTTGGCTGAGAGACAAGCAAAGTCATCAACGAACTGGCCGATTTTTTCGCAACTGAGATTGGTTTTGCCATCGCTTAGACCCGATCCTCACGATCACGGTACTCACCAGTTTCAGCGCCGCGTGCAAGGCCAATCAAATCTTCAAGTTCCACCACCGGCATCACCAACACGCCGCGCCCCTTGGGCAAAAACGCGAACTCTTGCCCAGCCCGCCAATGGTTTAACTCACGAACCGTTTTAGGAATAGAGATTTGGAATTTGGTGGAAAGCGTCGCAACGGCTGCATTCATGAATGTGTCCAAAAACTCAAATTTTACCGAAAATTCGTACGGCATCAAGATCGATAATTTTTAGTAAGAACTTTTCATTGACTGAGGCTACTCGCCTTGTCTTCAAGCCACTTCCACCGCGCAGAATCGGGCGGGAAAATGTCGTTCATGCCTTTGATGGCGGTCAGTTTTATTGGCTCGTGCCGATACTCTGTTATTCATTCTGCAATGGCGCAAGATGCGTTTCTATCCATTGCGCAAATGCTTCTTCGGTGATCTGGCCTGCTGCCACATCCAGCATGGTGAGCACGCAAGATGCGTCATCTGCTGCGAGTCGCTGGCCATTGAGCATGAGGAATAACTCAACAGCAACGAACGCAGTGCGCTTATTGCCATCTAAAAACGGATGGTTGCGCGCAATGCCGTAGCCATAAGCCGCAGCCAGCTTGGCCAAACTCGGCTCGCCATAAGCTGCCACTTGCAAAGGCCGCGCCAAAGCAGAGTCAAACAAAGCCATGTCGCGCACGCCATGCTGCCCGCCGTGCTCGGCAAGTTGCTCGTCATGCACAGCGAGCATCACTTCGCGGTGCAGCCACACCCAATCTTGCATATCAATCCTCGGTGCAGCTTATTTGGCCAGTTCGCGCAGGACATTGCGGCGCTTGCGCATGATCTGCTCGGCTAGCTTCATTTGCGCGCCAAACTCTGGGTCAGAATTGCTGATGCGATAGCCATCCGGCGCTTCCGTCCAAAACAGTTGATCGCCCTTCTCCACCTTGAGTTGCCCCAAGATTTCTTTAGGCAGGATCACGCCGAGGGAATTACCGATTTGGGTGATTTTGAGGGTTTGCATGATGATCTCGTTTCGGTTATAACTTTAATTATAACTAAAGTGAATTCAAATACGGTAAAGCTCTTTTCAGGAGAGGCGATGTTATGCCATTTAAGCGTCCAGCCCTTACGAGGAATGCGCAAAGCGCTATTGAATACATAGCAAATAGTTGCCATTCATCTCGCCCACTTGATGGTTTCAAAACTAAGGTACAACTTGACGTACGCGGTACGGTGCTTGTCGTTTCCTTTATACCTGTGTTCAAAACTGTAAGTTCTCATCTAAGTCGATGATTTCAAACAAGATTAAAGGAATTTTTGTGTCCGACTTATACCGCAGCGCTATTTTTATACCGCAGGTTTTGCGGTATACATTACGTTAGGCGTCTCAGTGCATCCCCCTCCCGTCGTCGTAGACAAGAGCTTTCTCCAGGGCGAGAGCGTCCAAGCAATGCACAGGTTCGCCTCGCAGAATCGCGTTTTGATGACAGAAGCCCTCTTGTACGAACTCCTGTCGAATCCCGTCGACCGACGTGCCTGCTTTCTCAAGTTTCCTTCGCAAGAGAATCCCGTCGAGATCGTCATGCACTGTGGCTACTACCTCTCGAAGGAAATAAACACTCGGAAGATCGCCCCAAGCCCGTCGTTGTCAGCCCACCGTTTCAGCTTCAAGTTCAATGATGCGCTGCTAGAAGACAGCTATTCGCTACCGCCCGACGCAGTGCAAACTCTTGACGATCAACGCCACGAGCTACTGCGCGACATCGCATCGCTCAGAGAGCGCGCCAGTTCGATGGACACTTTCTTCCCCGATCTCGCGTCATCCAATAGCGCCAAGCGCCAGGCCGCTCGGTACGCGGCAGAACGGGCCGTTGGTGAGCCGGGCTCCCTCCGGGACTTCTACGCTAGTCTGCGGGCCCCGAAGGGCTACAAGAGGGCGCCGCCCGTAAAGGCAATCGCAGACGACTGGGCTCTCTACCGCTGGCTACAAATTGCCATGTTGTTCGGCATTGACCTGCACTTTCGCTTTGGTCCTGCAGTCCTCGAACGACTCTCACCCGATACCGAAGAACAACTGGAGCACGATGTTTTGGACGCACAGTATCTATTGATTGGAATTCTGGAAGGTCGCTTTGCGACCAACGAAAAGAAGCTTCGTCGGTGGTTTAGAACCATACTTCCGAATGGAACTCTCATTGGCAGAGACGCCTAACCCGTTGTTCCAGTCGACCGCCTACGGCGGCGGCTGAACGCCAACGTTAGCCCAAGCCCTCCCAGTTCATTTTTGCCATTCCACCTCCTTCGAAGCGGAGAGCGTTGGGCGGTTGCACTGGAAGTTTTTTGGAAGGCGTGCGGCGACCAACTTCAGCTTGCTCACGCCGCCATCGCGTGTGTTTTCAAAAAATTTGCAGGGGAACTGCCCGACGCTAGGCCGCAGGTACAAAAGGTGGTGTGAAACGTTGGCGCGTTGAGCGGCAAGCGGATCGCTATCAATAAAGTAGCGCTCTGCGCAGTATCCGCAAGCGCTAGAGCTCTAAAACGCTTACAAACTAAGCCGTCTCAAGCAACTTGGCAGGTTCAGACGAAGCCCCGCCGAAGCGCTTCTCAATGTACTCATCCACAATTTTGTGAAACTCTTGCACGATATTGTCGCCGCGCAGCGTGAGTGCTTTTTGACCGTCGATGAACACCGGCGCAGCGGGGCTCTCGCCTGTGCCGGGCAGGCTGATGCCGATGTCGGCATGCTTGCTCTCGCCTGGGCCGTTGACGATGCAGCCCATGACGGCTAGTTTCAGGTGCTCGACACCGGGGTATTTGGTTTTCCAGATCGGCATTTGCATGCGCAAGTAATCGTCGATTTGCTTGGCGAGTACTTGGAAGGTGGTGCTGGTGGTCCGGCCGCAACCGGGGCAGGCGGTGACGCTCGGTACGAATCTGCGCAAGCCAAGCGATTGCAAAATTTCAGACGCGATGACGACTTCTTGCGTGCGGCTCTCGCCGGGCTGCGGTGTGAGGCTCACGCGAATCGTGTCGCCGATGCCTTCTTGCAGCAAGATGCTCATGGCCACAGCAGAGGCAACCGTGCCTTTGGTGCCCATGCCGGCTTCGGTCAGGCCCAGGTGCAGCGGATAGTTGCAACGCTTGGCCAGCTCGCGATACACCGCGATCAAATCTTGCACGCCTGAAACTTTGCATGAGAGAAGCACTTGATTGGGCGACATGCCCATTTTGACGGCGAGATCGGCGGATTCTGTGGCGGAAGTGAGCAACGCTTCATACATCACTTGCTTAGCATCCCAAGGCTGCTTGCGCTGGCTGTTGATGTCCATCAAATGGGCGAGCAAATCTTGATCGAGGCTGCCCCAATTCACGCCGATGCGCACGGGCTTGTCCCACTTGAGCGCGGCTTCGATCATTTGACCGAATTGCTTGTCTTTTTTATCGCCCTTGCCCACGTTGCCGGGGTTGATGCGGTATTTGCTCAGGGCTTCGGCGCAGGCGGGCTCATCGGTGAGCAAGCGGTGGCCGTTGTAATGAAAATCGCCCACCAGCGGCACATCGATGCCCATGCGATCAAGCTGCTCGCGGATATATGGGACTTGTTTGGCAGCCTCGGGCGTATCGACCGTGATGCGCACAATCTCGGAGCCTGCCAGCGCTAACTCTTTGACTTGAATCGCTGTGCCAATCGCATCTGACGTGTCGGTATTCGTCATGCTCTGCACGCGAACCGGTGCATCGCCGCCAACAGTGACCACGCGCGAGCCCCAAACGATGCGCGCTTGCAGGCTGCGTCGTGCGGCGGGGATTGACTCGGGGACTTGATACCCGATCTCAGCAGGAATCATGCAAGGCTCGCTCATGTCCATCTTTCCAAAATTTATTTGACTGAAAACCGCGCCACAGCATCTTTGCTGGAGACAGGTGCCAGATCGAAAGGCTGATTGCGCACAGCCACTTGCGTGAGGTTTGCGCGACCCACAATGACACTGTACGGCAGCCTTCCGAGTGTTGGCCCTGCTCCGGCTTTTTCGCCGTTTTGCAAGGTGCGCTGCAAAATAATTCTGCCGCCCGAATCTTTGACCTCAACCCAGCTCTCCCCTGTGGCTGTGAACACAATCACGCTGTCTGCTGGAACAGGCACAGCAGAGCCAGCGTTCAGTGGCGTGATCGTGAGCGTCGGGCTGCTGACACTAGGCGTGGACAGCGCTGGCGTGACGCTGAGCGTAGGCATCGTGGCCGTATCAAGCACGGGCACAAAAGCCTGAGCCGCATTGGCCGCTGCGCTTAAAACGCTCGTTGTTGCCTCGTTTGGTTTGTCTACAGGCGTGGATGACACATTCACCGCGCTGCCCATCGACACACCTGCGCTACTTGATGCGGGCGTTGATGTCGATGCATCCGATGCGGTCTTGTTGGCAGAGCGTGCCGTGAAATCAGGCAACAGCATCAGCACCAAAGTTGCCAGCAACACCGCCAACACACCAAACAGCATCGGGCGATTGATGCTGGCCAGAGCCGATGGCGCAGGGCCATCGGCTCGCGTGCGGAAAGCCACATTCACGCCGCTCTCGACTTGATCGAGCACGCGCGTGTTGAGCTGAGGCAGCTTGGCCAGAATCGGCTTGGGATCAATTTTGAGCGCTCTACAGACACTGGAGGCGAGTGCGCGAACGAACACCGCATCAGGCAGCTCTTCTAGGCGATCCGCCTCCAGGGCTTCGAGCTTTTTCACCGGCACTTTGAGCGACACCGCCAGCGCTGCGACATGCAGGCCATAAGCCTCGCGCGCTTCGCGCAGCATTTGCCCCGCACTCTTGGAGGCATCCAGCACGGCTTGCCCCGTGTCTGCAAAGCTGATTGGCAGCTCCTCATTACTCATCAAATGCCCCTCGGTCTAAAGACGACAATTCTTTGGATTGCGGATAACGGCGGCGCAGCTGATTGGACAGCTGTTGCACCACCTCGGTGTTGTTTAACTTTCTCTCGACTTTGATGCCCAGCCAAAGCGTCTCAGCGTTGGACAACTCGCCATTGTTCAAGCGGCGTGTGTAGAACTGCGCGCGCTGCAACTCATTGCGCAAATAAAGCAAATTCGAGAGGTTGTAGCCCGAGATCGGATTGGTGGCATCGAGCTCATAAGAGCGCGCGAAGCTGGTCTCAGCCTGCGCAGCGCGGCCAGCAGCGAGCTCACACAAACCGCGCGTCATGTAACTCTTGGACTGCCCGCCGTAAAGGGGAATCGCGTTAGCCTGCGTGAACATCGCAATCGATTCGTCGTAGCGCTTTTGCTGGCACATCATCCAGCCATAGTTGTGCATCGTGTCGGCATCGCGCGAATTGAGCTGCAAGGCGCGGCGGTAGCTGGCCTCAGCTTGAGGGATATCGCCCAAGCGCTGGTAGATCAAGCCGCGCATATTGAAAGCATCACCGTAATTGGGATCGGCGACTAAGGAGAGCTTGATCTCATCGAGCGCGACAGTCGTCTTGCCTTCACTGAAATAATTGGCCGCGAGTTCCAGCCGCGTGCGAGCGCGTTTACGCGTTTCGGGTTCGTCGGAGGTGGTCACGACATTGTCCACCGGGTTGACGCCGCTTCTCGCGCCATCGCTGGAGCTCGCGCAGCCACCCAAGCTGAAGGCGATTGCCAAAAGGCCTAACAATTGCCATCTTGTCGTGATACGAATCATCTTTTCTACTCCGTTTGTCTCTGTCAGGCCGACTGCCCACTGTCAAGTTTGTGCATCATGACCACACGTCTCTTGGCCATTCTCTCAGGGGCAGCCGTACGATCTTGCACATCACCCGCAAGCTGGCCGCAAGCTGCATCGATATCGTCGCCACGCGTTTTGCGTACCGTGGTGACAATACCCGCATCTTGCAGGATTTTCGCAAATTCTGCTACCGTCTTCGGAGCGGAGCAGAGCAAACCGCTCTGCGGAAACGGATTGAACGGGATCAGATTGAACTTCACGGGCAGTTTGACGTTTTTTACCAAGGCTGCAAGTTGCACGGCCTGCTCAGGAGAGTCGTTGACTCCCGCAAGCATGCAATATTCCATCGTGATGAAATCACGCGGTGCGGCTTGCAAATAGCGCTCGCAGGCAGCCAGAAGCTCTTGCAGCGGATATTTTCTGTTTAGCGGCACGAGATCGTCGCGAAGCAGATCTGTTGGCGCATGGAGCGACACTGCCAGAGCCACAGGGCAATCGGCCGCCAGTTTGTCCATCATCGGCACCACGCCCGACGTGGACACCGTGACTCTGCGGCGCGAGAGGCCGTAGCCGTGATCGGAGAGCATCGTGCGCAGCGCGGGCACGAGAGCGGCGTAGTTTTGCAACGGTTCGCCCATGCCCATCATCACGACATTAGAGATGACGCGATCTTGCGCTCCTTTGACTGCTCGGATGGTGTGTTCGGCAAACCAGAGCTGGGCGATGATCTCGCCTGCATTGAGGTTTCTGGAAAAGCCTTGGTGGCCTGTGGAGCAAAAGCGGCAGCCCACTGCGCATCCCGCCTGCGATGAAATGCAAAGCGTGTTGCGATCCGTCTCGGGGATAAACACTGCTTCGACCGCATCGCCGTTGCCCACATCAAAGAGCCACTTGATCGTGCCATCGCTGCTCTTTTGCTCGGTCAGCACTTTGAGCGGCGTCACATGTGCAATGCCTTGCAGCTTCTCGCGTAGTGATTTCGCCAAATCACTCATCTGCGCGAAATCACTCGCGCCCTTTTGATGAATCCAGCGATAAAGTTGTTTCGCCCGAAACGCTTTCTCGCCCAGCCCTTCGCAAAAAACGGTCAACCCATCAAGATCGAAATCTAGCAGGTTGACCGTTTGTTTTTGGGTCATTTTGGGCAGTTCGCCGGCGTATTATTTGCGCAGATTGCTACTGAATTGATAGTAGCGCTTGCGACAGCCGAGCAATTAGCGTGAATAAACCTGAACGCTTAGCGTGAATACACATTCAAGCCCGCGAAGAAGAAAGCGATCTCTACGGCTGCTGTCTCCGCTGCATCCGAGCCATGCACAGCATTGGCATCAATGCTGTCGGCAAAATCTGCGCGGATCGTGCCAGCAGCGGCTTTCTTCGGGTCGGTCGCGCCCATCAAATCGCGGTTTTTCAAAATTGCGCCTTCGCCTTCGAGCGCTTGAATCATCACGGGGCCAGAGATCATGAAGTTCACTAGGTCGTTGAAGAACGGGCGCGCTTTATGCACGCCATAAAACTGCTCTGCCTCGCCGCGCGAGAGATGCACCATCTTGGCAGCGATCACTTTGAGGCCAGCCGCTTCAAAACGAGCATAGATCTGACCGATTACGTTTTTAGCAACTGCGTCGGGTTTGATGATGGAGAGAGTGCGTTCGATAGCCATGGTTTTCTTTCGGTGAACAAATAAAATTCGGGGAATTTGAGGGCTGAAACTGCAAGTTGCATCGATCCCAGCAAAGCCTATGATTTTAGCCCAGATTCAAGGCACAGCGATGCAGCTTACAGGGCGCTCACGATATCCGTCAACGCAAAATCCTCGCCTTTGAAGAGCAGCGGGATGCCGCGAGATTTGGCCAGTGCATAGCTGAATAAATCGCCAAAGTTGAGTTGCGCTTTGTGATGATTACCTTTGCCGTAAATCAGAAAAGCTTCGTAAGCGATGTCCATCTCGTCCTTATCCTGCGTCACAACTTTAAAAGTGCGGTTGGAGAGCAGCTGCTCTAAAAGCTGATAACCGAATTGCTTTTGCTTGCCGAAAACAACCAACCTTGCCTCCATCAACGTCGCGTTGCTGATCAGCGCCTGCTCGCAGGGCGCGATGCAAGCTAAAAACTGCTCCCGCTCCGGCTCATTGAGCACAATCGCGATGAGCGCAGAAGTGTCTACCGCAATGACGGAACTGCTCATATCGGCAGGCCATGTTCATCCCAATCCAAATCATTTTTTGCATCTGGATTGATGTCTGGCAAGGCATCAAATTGGGCCAAAATAGGAAGCACATTCCGCATGAATTCATCGGCTCTGCGCTTTTTGGCAGCAAGATCCTCTTGCGCGGAGAAACTCAGTTTGTATGCATCAAGCGCCCGCTCCACTGCACCTGTTTTACTGATGTTCAGCGCGGCAGCTAGCCTCTCAATTTTTCGCACGACATTAGGATTTGCAATTTGTACTGCCATGACATTCTCCTTGCATCAATATTGATTGAATTTTAATCAATAT
>JANMDU010000076.1:0-3898 GCA_031376455.1 Variovorax sp.
TTTTGCGCATTTTCCCCCGCCCTGTGTTTTTTTAAAAAAAATTCGTACGGGATAATGCCCTCAACCTCGCGGCCTGTTGGTTGTCAAGAAAATTTTCGAGTGGAAGGCTCGCTACTACAAAACCCGTTTGGCTTGGAGAGATTGGAACTCTCCTCGCCCACACCGGCCTGTGATCGCCGCAGGCGACACGACCGATTTTGGGCGCGCAGCGTATTGTCAAATAACGCGGCAGGTGCCGCGTGGCTCGCGAGCTTTACTTTGAGGCTACGGCGACTGCGGTGAGCACAGGCCTTGGAACGCCAACGTCAAGAGATCAGGATTGGCATGCACATCAGAACAAAGCAGGCATAAAAAAACCGCCCGAAGGCGGTTTCTTCAAAGAATCTATAAAGATTATTTGTTCGTACGTGTACCGACCACTTCGATCTCGACGCGACGGTTTTTCGTCTTGCCATCTTTGGTCTTGTTGTCAGCAACTGGCTGCTTCTCGCCCTTGCCTTCGGTGTAAACGCGGTTTTTCTCGATACCTTTGGACACGAGGTAAGCCTTCACGGCTTCTGCGCGGGACACAGAAAGTTTCTGGTTAGCAGCGTCAGAGCCGTCGCTGTCGGTGTGGCCGACGGCAATGATGACTTCGAGGTTGATATCCTTGATCTTGCCGACCAGATCATCCATCTTGGCTTTGCCTTCTGGCTTGATGACAGACTTGTTGACGTCAAAGAATGCGTCAGCAGCGTAAGTCACTTTTGTGGCTGCTGGAGGAGCAGGGGGAGCAGGAGGTGCTGGTGGGCGAGGTGCAACAACTGCTGGTGCAGGTGCTGGGGCAACAGCGGCTGGAGGTGCTGGTGGACGTGGTGCAGCGACTGGAGCAGGAGCTGGAGCGACAATCGCGCCATCACAACCTTTGGCAGCCGTAGCAGGCGTCCATGCGGAATCACGCCAGCACAGGGTGCCGTCGCCGTTTTTCCATTGCAGATTGCCGTGGCCATTGCGCCAGTTGTCAGAGGCAGTGGAAGAGCCAGCAGCGAGTGCAGAGCCAGCGAAAGCGACGGTTGCGAACAACGCGGCGATTGTGTTCAGTTTTTTCATGTTCATCCTCAAAATTGATACCACAGCTAAGCTAGCTGCACCTAGCGAGTTGGTAAGTTAACTCGTATTTAGATTGTGCCACAGTCCCAAGACCTGTCCAACCGCCGTGAGCTTACATCTAGCGCAGCCCCCGAATTGTTGCAATAGCGAGACACTTTGCTGCATTTCCAGCGGCATTTCCAGCGATTAAGGCGGCGAAGTGCCTGCGATGGTTGTGTGCGTAAAGCGGGCTAAAATCGTGGGTTTTAAGCGACAACCTGACGCTTACAAATTTATCAAAAAAAGAACCCGGCTTTTCCCAAGCAGTAAAGAATGCGCACGACATGATCCCTTTCGCCAAAGAAACCCTGCCGATCAGCCTTGAAGAGGAAATGCGCCGCAGCTACCTCGATTACGCGATGAGCGTGATTGTGGGGCGTGCTTTGCCAGATGCGCGCGATGGTTTGAAGCCCGTGCATCGCCGCGTGCTCTTCGGCATGCATGAGCAGAGCAACGATTACAACAAGCCTTATCGCAAGAGCGCGCGTATCGTCGGTGATGTGATGGGTAAATATCACCCGCATGGCGACTCAGCGATTTACGACACCATCGTGCGCATGGCGCAGCCTTTCTCGCTGCGCCACATGCTGGTCGACGGTCAAGGCAATTTCGGATCGGTGGACGGCGACAACCCAGCTGCGATGCGCTACACCGAGATTCGCTTGGCAAAAATTGCGCATGAGCTCGTTGCGGATATCGACAAAGAAACGGTAGATTTCGGCCCTAACTATGACGGCTCTGAAAAAGAGCCTTTGGTGCTGCCAGCGAAGTTTCCTAATTTGCTGGTCAACGGCTCCACCGGCATCGCCGTGGGCATGGCAACTAACATTCCGCCGCACAACTTGAATGAAGTGATTGATGCGTGTTTGCATCTTTTGAAGAATCCAGAGGCCAGCATTGATGAGCTGATGGAGATCATTCCCGCGCCTGATTTCCCCACGGGCGGCATTATTTACGGTACAAGTGGCGTGAAAGAAGCTTTCCGCACCGGGCGTGGCCGCGTGGTGATGCGCGCGAAAGTGCATTTTGAAGATATTGATAAAGGCCAGCGCCAATCGATCATCGTTGATGAGCTGCCGTATCAAGTCAACAAAAAGACTTTGCAAGAGCGCATTGCCGAGTTGGTGCACGAGAAAAAGATTGAAGGCATCTCGCATATCCAAGACGAGAGCGATAAATCCGGCATGCGCTTGGTCATTGAGCTCAAGCGCGGTGAAGTGCCAGAAGTTGTTCTGAACAATCTCTACAAGCTCACGCAGTTGCAAGATACCTTTGGTGTGAACACCGTAGCACTGATTGATGGCCAGCCCAAGCTTTGCAATCTCAAAACGCTGATCAGTGTGTTCCTCTTGCATCGCCGGGAAGTCATCACGCGCCGCACGGTGTTTGAGCTGCGCAAAGCGCGCGATCGCGGTCATTTGCTTGAAGGCTTGGCCGTGGCGCTGGCCAATATTGATGAGTTCATCAAAATCATTCGCAATGCACCGACGCCGCCGGTAGCCAAGGCGGAGCTGATGAGCAAAACCTGGGATTCGCAGATCGTCAAGCAGATGCTGACGCGCGCGAAGGCTGATGGCTCTGTGATCAGTGCGGATGATTACCGCCCCAATGGCTTGGAGCGCGAATTCGGCTTGCAAAAAGACGGCTTGTATCGCTTGTCGGAAGCGCAAACGACTGAAATCTTGAACATGCGCTTGCAGCGCTTGACGGGTCTTGAGCAAGACAAAATCGTCGCCGAATATAAAGAAGTCATGGCGGTGATTGATGATTTGCTAGATATTTTGTCCAAACCCGAGCGCGTGGGCGCGATCATTTCTGAAGAATTGATTGCGATCAAAAATGAGTTTGGCCAAACCAAATTAGGCGCGCGCAGAAGCGAGATCGAACACAACGCGCAAGACATGTCCACCGAAGACTTGATCACGCCGACCGACATGGTGGTGACGCTTTCGCACACAGGCTACATCAAGAGCCAGCCGCTGTCTGAATACAGCGCGCAAAAGCGTGGCGGTCGCGGTAAGCAAGCCACGCAAACCAAGGAAGACGATTGGATTGAGCAGCTCTTCATTGCCAATACGCATGATTATTTGCTGTGTTTTTCTAACCGTGGTCGTATGTATTGGCTCAAAGTTTGGGAAGTCCCGGCGGGCTCGCGCGGCTCGCGCGGCAGGCCGATTGTGAATATGTTTCCGTTGCAAGATGGCGAAAAAATCAACGTCGTGCTCGCGCTCACTGGCGAGAATCGTAAATTCCCAGCCGATCATTACGTCTTCATGGCCACCAACTTAGGCACGGTGAAGAAGACGGCGTTGGATGCATTCAACAATCCGCGCAAAGGCGGCATCATCGCTGTCGATCTGGATGAAGGCGATTATTTGATTGGCGCAGCGCTAACCGATGGCAAGCATGATGTGATGTTGTTTTCCGATGGCGGCAAAGCCGTGCGCTTTGATGAAGAAGATGTGCGCCCGCTGGGCAGGCAAGCGCGCGGCGTGCGCGGCATGATGCTCGAAGAGGGGCAAAACGTGATTGCGCTGCTGGTCGCAGAAGACGAAAAGCAAAGCGTGTTGACCGCGACCGCCAACGGCTTCGGCAAGCGCACGAATATTCAAGAATACACGCGCCATGGCCGGGGCACAAAAGGCATGATCGCCATTCAGCAAAGTGAGCGCAATGGGAAGATTGTGGCGGCCACATTGGTGCATGCCGATGACGAGATCATGATGATCACAGACAAAGGCGTTATCGTGAGAACGCGCGTCAGCGAGAT
>JANMDU010000063.1:0-16269 GCA_031376455.1 Variovorax sp.
CAATCGCACGCGATATTGTGAAGAATTTGGCATCAAATCAGCAGTTAGCCGGCATAAATACTGCGCAAAGTGCTATTAAAATAATAGCACCTCTGTATTCAGCTGAAGAGCTTTACGGCGTGATCCCCACCGATACACGCAAGCCTTTCGATGTGCGCGAGATCATTGCGCGTATTGTGGATGCCTCGGAATTCGATGAATTCAAAGCGCGCTTCGGCAATACGCTAGTCACAGGCTTTGCAAAAATTGAAGGCATGCCAGTAGGGATCATCGCCAACAACGGCATCTTGTTTAGCGAATCCGCGCAAAAAGGTGCACATTTCATTGAGCTGTGTTGCCAGCGAAAAATACCGCTCGTATTTTTGCAAAACATCACCGGCTTCATGGTGGGCCGCAAGGTGGAAAACGAAGGCATCGCCCGCCACGGCGCAAAAATGGTCACCGCTGTGGCCACGGCCAATGTGCCTAAATTCACCATCATAATCGGCGGCAGCTTTGGCGCAGGCAACTACGGCATGTGTGGCCGTGCTTTTAGCCCGCGCTTCCTTTGGATGTGGCCCAATGCGCGCATCTCGGTCATGGGCGGCGAGCAAGCTGCTAGCGTTTTGGCTACCGTCAAGCGCGACGGTATCGAAGCCAAAGGCGGGCAGTGGAGTGGGGAAGAAGAGGAGCAATTCAAAGCCCCGCTCAAGCAGCAATATGAAACGCAAGGCCACCCCTATTACGCGACAGCAAGATTGTGGGACGACGGCATCATCGATCCCGCAGACACCCGCCGCGTGTTAGCTCTCGGGCTGGCGGCGGCTAAAAACGCGCCGATTCCTGAACCGAAATTTGGCATTTTCCGTATGTAGTGCCATAATGTGTACGATAAGTAAAGGATATACACATCATGCGCACTAACATTGTGATTGACGACGACATCATGCAGGCCGCCATGCGCGGCAGCGAGTTCAAAACCAAGAAAGAAGCTGTGGAGGCGGGCTTGAAACTGCTCGCTCGCCAGGCTCACTATCGCGAAGTGCTCAAGTGGGAAGGCAAGTTGCATTGGGATGATCAACCAGATGCAATGCAGGCATCGCCCAACATGGTCAGTGAACGGCGTGTGCCTGTATTGCCAGTCAAGCCAGCAGCGCAAGCTACGAAGGCTAAACGTAAAACGGCTGGAGTGGCTTAAATGCTTGTCGTTGACAGCAGCGTCTGGATTGATTTTTTTCGCGGCACAGATACACCTGCCAAAGCGAAACTCAAAGCTGTGCTTGCCGACGGCAGCACCGTCATCATCGTTCCTGATCTCGTGCTTTATGAAGTGTTGCGCGGCTTCCGACATGAGCGCGAGTATCGCAACGCATTGCAACTGCTGCGCGGCTTCATATGGGAATCAGCCTTCAACCCAGAGCTGGCGCAAGAATCTGCGCAACATTACCGCGCCATGGTCGGCCAAGGCTTCACGATTCGCAGCGCACTCGATGTGATGATCGGCGCTTTTTGTATTGAGCGAGACTACACTTTGCTGCACAGCAATAGAGATTTTTCTGTGATGCACCACTTGCGTGGCTTGAGAATTTGGAGTTTGTAAAAATGGATATTTGGAGCCCTATTTTCAAAGGAGTAAATGCAGTGAAAATTAAGAAATGGTTTACTGGCTTTGTATGCGCAGGTCTGCTTGTTTCTAGTAGTTGGGCGATTGACGTAGCGACCGCAAGCTTGCCGGCTGCAATCAATGACAAACGGCTCACAATTGGTGATAGAAGCTTAAAGTTACCTTCGGGAGACTGGCACTTGATAGCGCGTATCAAAGGTTTATCCACCAGCAACCAAGGTACAACAGCAAAATCCACAACTTATCAAGCCTATGCCGTACGCATCGTGGATGGCAAATGGCGTGGCTCGGTAATATTCCGGGCTGCTGAGTCGTCGTCTTATGTAAATAGTTGGGCTGTAGAGCCTTGCAAAGATGATAGTAATATTTATAAGGACGATTTCAATAGTGGATTTAAATTACCCGAATGTTTGTTGGTGAAAAAACGCGCATCACACTTGAATAATCCAACTGGGGCGTTGTATCAAGATGCAGTGGCTTGGTTCAAAGAAAATAACATCGCTTTGCCAATAGGTGGTGTTTATGAAGTGGCTTATTTCAGATTTGCCTCAAATATTTACGGCACTGTCATTGTCTTTTTACCGCAATCGCAAACTGCAGGCGATGAGCCAGTGATCGCGTGGGGCAAGGGTTTGCCGGAGCGTATTCGACTAATGGCCGAAGGCAGGGCGGATGAGGCAACTCTTCCCGAATTGCCTGTCAAGGAGTGAGGCATGAGACCGTTAGCATTAATTTTGACTTCATTGCTAGCCTTGCTTGGGGGCTGTGCTTCAGTAACCAACACGGATTCCCAAGACATTAACGTTACAGTGCGCGACAAGGTAGGAGTACAGATATCTGATGCCAAATGCGAATGGCGCAACAGCAAAGGCAGCAATAGTTTTACGCCTCCAGCGATTTTGAGAGTGCGCCGTGATTACGATCCGCTACAAATCACCTGCACCCATTCGACGCTAGGCAAAGCAACAGAGCTAATAAACTCACGTGGAACGACAGCCATGGCCGGTAACGCGATCGTTGGTGGCTTGATTGGTGCAGCTATTGATCATTCCAGCGGTGCTGCGTATCAATATCCCACGACAGTTTCTGTTTGGTTTCCTGCACTGGCTACAGTATCAGTGCTTGCTGCCGCGCAAACCAAGCCTTCGACAAATCAAAATCTTAACGCATCATTCCGTAAAAATTATTCACCTTCACCGAGCGCAAAAATCACCGATGTCGCAGCTGTTCCTTGGGTGAGCGAAAACTGTAGGCAGCGCTATGAGCAATGGCTTAAAAGTGCTTCGCCACGTGGGTTTGCGATTGGTGATTCAGGCAATTGTGGCTTCTCATCGGGTACAACTGTGACGAATGACTTGCCTGCTGATCCTGCGGAAAGGGCTTTGACCATTTTCCAAAGGATGAATCGTGGCCTGTGTCAGCTCTATGCCATGGACAACGATGTGGTTTTCAAGCCGTGAATTTACATGACTATTTTCTAGGCTTAGTGCGCTACAACGTCTGGGCCACGCATCGCTTGCTTGAAGCGGTGGAGAAAGTCAGCGATGAAGATTACCGCCGCGATGTAGGGCTGTTTTTCAAATCTATCCATGGCACGCTCAATCATTTGCTGGTAGGTGAGCATATGCTGTGGTATCCGCGCTTTGCCAGAGGTGTCTCGCCGAAGATGGATTTGGCTGATGAAGTAGAGCCCGTGCGTGAGCGCTTGGCGCAGGCACTGCGTGGCGGCTCGGGCAATTGGAAACCGTTGATTGAGAGTTTTAGCGATGAGCGGTTTGATGGCGATTTGAGCTACACCACCACCAAGGGCGTGGCTATGATCTTGCCTTTTGCGATCACACTCACGCATGTCTTCAACCACGGCACGCATCATCGCGGGCAGATCACGGCAGCGCTCACCAAGCTTGGGCAGCCTTGCCCGGTGCTGGATTTGGTTTATATGTTGGTAGAGGAGAGCAAGGCATGAGTAGCACTTTGAAAATTGAAGTTGCGCAACTCGTTGGCCGCATCACGCTCAATCGCCCCGATGTGCGCAACGCCTTCAACGATGAAGTGATTGCCGAGATCACGCAAGCGTTTACGGAATTGGGTGCGCGTGAGGATGTGCGCTGAATCGTGCTTGCTGCTGAGGGCACTGCCTTTTGCGCGGGTGCTGATTTGAATTGGATGCGGCGGATGGCCGATTACTCGCGGGAAGAGAATTTGGCGGATGCGGCCAAGCTCGCTGAGATGCTACGGGTGATTTATGAATGTTCAAAGCCGACGGTGGCTCGCGTGCAGGGGGATGTGTATGCAGGCGGGATGGGTTTGGTGGCTTGCTGCGATATTGCTGTGAGTGTGGAGTCGGCTGGATTTTGTTTGAGCGAGGTTAAGCTCGGCTTGATACCTGCCACGATCAGCCCTTATGTGATTCGTGCTCTCGGCGCTCGCGATTCGCACCGCTATTTTTTGACGGCTGAGCGCTTCTCTGCGCAAGAGGCGCTGAGGATTGGTTTTGTGCATGAGGTGGTGAGCGCAGATCAGCTCGATGACAAGGTGAGTGAGATAACGCAGGCCATCGTGAAAAACAGCCCGAATGCGGTGAAAGTGTGCAAAAAGTTGGTGCAAGACGTAGCGGGTGAGGAAATAGGTCAACCATCGATCGCGAAAACTGTTCAGGGCATTGCGGATATTCGCTCTAGCGCCGAGGGACGCGAAGGCGTGTCTGCGTTTTTGGGCAAGCGCAAACCAAGTTGGTTGGCGTAAGCTGCCCCGAGAGCCACACAACAGGAGCCCCGACATGGACATGATTCTTCAATACCTCCAGCAAATCATGCAAGGCATCTTTTCGTCCGGCGGCGATGTGGCTGGTAGCGTAGCTAACAGTGTAGGTGGGGTGGTGGGCAAGCTGGATACGACGGCTCTCGCAGCGCTAGCAGCAGCTCTTGGCTGGGCGGCGGGAATCAGGCTTTACCTCGTGGTGTTTCTCACTGGCTTGGCAGGCTTCATGGGCTTCATTCCGCTGCCAGCGGGCCTTTCTGTGTTGCAGCATCCCGCCATGCTGATGGGCAGCGGCTTCATGGTGTTTGTGGAATTTTTTGCCGACAAAATCCCGGGGCTGGATTCGCTGTGGGATATGGTTCACACCGTCATTCGCGTGCCTGCGGGCGCTGCGCTGGCAGGCGGTGTGTTTGGGGCGGATAGCGCGACGATGGGGACGGTGGCCGCGCTTTTTGGCGGTACGTTGGCTGCTACTGCGCATGCGACCAAGGCCACCACGCGTGCGGCGATCAACACGTCGCCTGAGCCGTTTTCTAACATTGTGATGAGCTTTGCCGAAGAGGGGCTGGTGATGTTCATGCTGTGGCTCTCGACAAATCACCCTGTGATTTTTGGCATCACGCTGTTGATCATCCTCGTGCTTTCTGTTTTGCTGATCATCACGCTTTGGAAATTCTTGCGATTTATTGTCGCCAAGATTTCCAGTTTCTTTTCTGGTTCACCGCAACCCTCGTCTGCTTGAGTGCCTATGTTTACAAAAATTCTGATTGCCAATCGCGGTGAAATCGCGTGCCGTGTCGCTGCCACTGCTGCGCGGTTAGCTATTAAAACTGTAGCGGTTTATTCCAAAGCGGATGCAAATGCTAAACATGTCGCGGCTTGCGATGAAGCGGTGTACATCGGCGAGGGTGAGGGTAATTCGCCCAAAGAGAGCTATCTGCGTTGGAAGGCGATCTTGGCTGCTGCCAAGGCCACGGGCGCGCAAGCGGTGCATCCGGGCTATGGCTTTTTGAGCGAGAACGAAGAGTTTGCGCAAGCCTGCGCCGATGCGGGGCTGGTGTTCATCGGCCCGCCGCCATCAGCTATCAAGGCAATGGGCTTGAAGGCTGAATCGAAGCAGCTCATGGAAAAGGCTGGCGTGCCGCTCGTGCCGGGTTATCACGGCAAAAATCAAGACGAGGCGCTGCTGCAAAAAGAAGCCGACCGCATTGGCTATCCCGCGCTGATTAAGGCCAGTGCAGGCGGCGGTGGCAAGGGCATGCGCATTGTTGAAAAATCAGAAGATTTTGCGGCGGCGCTGGCTTCCTGCAAACGCGAGGCGATCAATAGTTTTGGCGACGATGCCGTCCTGATTGAAAAATATGTGCAAAAACCACGCCATATTGAGATTCAGGTGTTTGGTGATGCGCATGGCAACTATGTATATTTGTTCGAGCGTGACTGCTCGGTGCAGCGGCGTCATCAAAAAGTATTGGAAGAAGCACCTGCGCCGGGCTTGCCACAAAGCATGCGTGAGGCAATGGGCCAAGCCGCAGTGGATGCGGCTCGGGCGGTGAATTACACCGGCGCGGGCACGGTGGAGTTCATCGTGGAGCAAACCGGTGGCTACGATCAGCCTGAAAAAATGAAGTTCTACTTTATGGAGATGAACACGCGGCTGCAGGTGGAGCATCCGGTGACCGAGGCGATTACGGGGCTGGATTTGGTGGAGTGGCAATTGCGTGTGGCCAGTGGCGAAAAGCTGCCTTTGCAGCAAAGCGATTTGCGCATTCACGGCCACGCGATTGAAGCGCGGATTTGTGCTGAGAATCCTGATAACAACTTCTTGCCTGCAACTGGTCGCTTGAATGTGTATCGCAAGCCCATGCATTCAGCATTCGAGCGAAGCGGATGGAGCGACACAAGCGTCGCGGTACGGATTGACGATGGCGTGCGAGAGGGCGATGCGATTTCACCTTTTTACGATTCGATGATTGCCAAGCTGATCGTGCATGGTGTCACGCGGCAAGAGGCGCTGGCCAAGATGGATCGGGCTTTGAGTGAGCTACAAATTGTGGGCTTGGCTACCAATGTGCAGTTTTTGCGGCATGTGGTGGGCAGTGATTCGTTTGCGCAGGCGAAGCTCGATACCGCGCTGATTCAAAGAGAAGAAAAAACACTGTTTCATATAGAAAAACTGCCACTCGCCGGCGTAATATCCGCGTGGGTAGCTCATGTTTTGATAGCAGAGCGCGCGAACCAAACGAATGATCCATTCAGCAAACGTGATGGCTGGCAGCCTTTTGGCATCACCACACGCAGCTTTGCGTTTGAGTGGCAGACCCAAGCCGTCCGTGCTGAGCTTTCCTATTTGCACAATGGCGCGTTGCACCTCAAGATCACGCAAGGCGAGACCACTCTGCAAGGCTTGTTCAGCTGCGAGCGTTATCTGACCGAAGGGGGCGACGACGTGAAAGGCAGCTTTGCCAATCATGGCTTCCAAGCTTCTGTGTATGCGTTTTCACATGAAAAAGGCCAGATCGCCGACGTGTTTACTGCGCAGGGTGCTACTAAAATCATAGTGATTGATCCATTCATTCAAATCGCAGAGGCGAGCGCCCACGCAGGCCGGCTCACCGCGCCGATGCCAGGCAAGCTCGTCTCATTCGCTGTGAAAGCGGGCGATGCCGTGAAAGCTGGGCAGACGCTGGCGGTGATGGAGGCGATGAAGATGGAGCATACGATTGCTGCACCTAAGGACGGCGTGATCTCGGAAATCCTTTTTGCGGCGGGCGATCAGGTGAGCGACGGCGCTGAGCTGATTCGGCTTGCCGCTTGAGGCAGATGCTTCATGAAATTTCCTAGCAAAGTCCAGATCATCGATGTTGGTCCGCGCGATGGCTTGCAAAATGAGAAGCAAGTCATTGATGCGGCAATCAAAATTGAGCTGGTGCATCGCTTGCAAGAGGCGGGTCTCACAGAAATTGAAGTGACCAGTTATGTGAGCCCGAAGTGGGTGCCGCAGATGGCAGACAACGCTTCTGTCATGGCGGGAATTGCGCGCAAAGCAGGCGTGCGCTACTCGGTGCTCACGCCGAATTTGCGTGGTTTTGAAGCTGCGGCGGCTGTTGCCAGTCGCTTGCCCAACGAGATCGTTGTCTTCGGCGCAGCATCCGAAGCCTTTAGTCAGAAAAATATCAACTGCTCTATCGCTGAGAGCATCGAGCGGTTTGCGCCAGTCGTGCAAGCCGCTCAAGCGCGAGGCATCGCAGTGCGCGGGGCGATGAGCTGCACGGTGGGCTGTCCGTATGAAGGCGAGATTGCGCCTTCACAAGTGAGCTATTTGGCAGGGCTGATGAAAAGCATTGGCGTTGAGCGAGTGGATGTGGCCGATACGATTGGCGTGGGTACGGCGCTTCAAATACAACGCGCCTTCGAGGCTGCGCTCAAACACTACGACCTATCCCAAGTTTCTGGGCATTTTCACGACACGTATGGCCAAGCCTTAGCCAACACCCTGGCTGCTTTGCAAATGGGTGTGAGCAATTTCCAGTCGTCGATAGCCGGCTTGGGCGGCTGCCCTTATGCGAAGGGCGCAACCGGCAATGTGGCCACAGAAGATTTGGTGTACATGCTGCATGGCATGGGCATTGAGACAGGGATTGACTTAGATGCACTGATTGATGCCGGCGAGTTCATTAGCGATGCGCTAAGCCGCAAACCGAATTCGCGAGCTGCAACCGCCTTACTGAACAAAAGAGCTCTGTGATACAAAATACTATGAATTTTATAGCACTCCACGCTGTATTTATGCCGGCTAACTGCCGATTTGGCTTATAAAAATGGCTTCCGTCGTCTCAAACACCTCCACACTTAACTCGCCTTGCATCTCTGTCTGCCAGATCGATGAAACGACGCTCTGGTGCAAGGGCTGCTATCGCAGCCTGGATGAAATTGCTGCTTGGGGGCAGAGCAGTGATGCGGACAAGCAAGCCGTATGGCAACAGCTCATCCGCAGGCATGCGCAGATCAATTTCCTTGAGGCCAGATCTAACAAGGCATTGATGCTCTCTGGCAAGATGAGCTCAATATGAAACACATCACCTTTCATTTTGATGTCATTTCGCCTTACGCTTATCTTGCGTTTGAAGCTTTGCCGAAAGCACTGGAAGGGATCAGCTATAACGTGACTTACAAGCCGGTCTTGTTTGGTGCGATATTGCAGCATTTCGGCCAGCTCGGGCCTGCTGAGATTTCGCCTAAGCGAACATGGACCTATCGGCAAGTGCAGTGGCTGGCTAAAAACCAAGGTACGATTTTGCAAATGCCTGCCAGTCATCCCTTCAATCCGCTGGGCTTGCTGAGATTAGCCGTTAGTTGCGGGCAAGATGGTGCTTGCAATCGCTATGTCACTGAGATGCTGTTCAAGCACGTTTGGTTGGGCGGACTTGAGGCCAGCGATCCTCAGGGTTTGCAAGCGCTGGCAGAGCAACTCAAACCGGCTCGCGCAATGGATGCTGCTGCCGTGAAGGCCGAGCTCAAAGCGAACACCGATTCAGCTATCGCCCAAGGCATTTTTGGTGTGCCGACGCTTGAAGTCGATGGCCAACTTTTCTGGGGGCTTGACGCCATGCCCATGCTTCACGCTTATTTAAAAGGCGACGATTGGTTTGCCAGCCCAGCTTGGTTTGCGGCCAGCGATCTTCCAACAGGCGTGGTGCGAAAAAGATAGCAGTGTGGCCGCGATCGCCTCAAACCTAGGGAATTCTCCACTAGGGTTTCACATTAGTTTGCTCTGAAAACGTGAGAAACAGCACATAGGTGTAAGAAAAGAGTCAGCCACGATCTTGACACTCGTTTGACTATAAATGACATAAAGGTGACAAATGCTGTTGTTGGTGAGTATTGTGAAACTGCTGTGCGAAGTTGCCTTGCTGGGTTTGCTCGGGCGTGCTTTGCTGGGTATGCTGGCCGGTGAAAAAAAAGAATCCAATTTTTTCTATAAAGCCCTCGAAGCTATGACGCGGCCTTTCGTTGCCGCTGCACGTTTCATCACACCCAAAGCGGTAATTGATCGCCACGTTCCCTTTGTGGCGTTTCTCCTGCTGAGCTTCATTTGGGTGGTCAGCGTGTTTGAAAAAGTGAGCATCTGCACGCAAATCGGCATGGAGCTCTGCAAATGAAGGAAAACTTGCACTACAACGCGCTTCGCTTATGGGCTCGCTTGATGCTTCGCTTTGAGAGATGGGATAGCGCGCAAGCCGTGTTTGAGCGCATGGCTGTCATGCGCCCACTGGATGACTATCCGCTTGCCAGCATCGCCTATTTGCACAGCACGACGGGGAACAAAAACGAAGCATTTGTGGTGCTGCAGCGCCTGACGAAAAGCCACCCCGATGTAGGCATGCATTGGTTTAACCTCGGCTTTCTGCAAGAAGAAAAAGCGCAGTTTGATGAGGCGTGCATATCGTTTCAAAAGGCCGTTAACCTGCGCCCGGATATGGATCGCGCTTGGTATGGTCTTGGCTTGGTCTTGATCCGCTTGCAGCGCCATGACGAAGCCGTCAAAGCCCTCAAGCAAAACACAAAATTGCAACCCATGAGTCCGTATGGCTGGTATCAACTCGCCCGCGTACACGTGGATCGGCAACAACCCGATGAGGCGCGGAAAATCATCCGTCATCTCAAAGGGTTCGAGCCCAAGGTGGCCGCTCAGTTGGAACGCGAGACGGGCTTGTCCGCTTCGCTCGCCAGCTGAGGGGCTTCTCGCGCTACCGTCAAAAGTAGCAACCGTCGTTGGTGCAATCGGCATGTAAATGCCGCAACAGCTTTTCATTTTTAAAGATAAGGAGACCGTGCAATGCAAGTATCCGCAAAGCATCAGGCCTATTGGTCGAAAAACCTTCGCATCACAGCAATTTTGCTGGCGATCTGGTTTGTCGCGACTTTTGTGGTCAGCTACTTCGCCCGCGATTTGAACTTTGACTTCTTTGGCTGGCCGTTCAGCTTTTACATGGGAGCACAAGGTTCACTCGTGATTTACGTTGTCATTATCTGGTTCTATGCCCGATACATGAACAATCTCGACCAAGAATACGGCGTTGCCGAAGAGGAGTAAGAAATGGCTGGAATGTCTCCTTCAACCGGTGGCGTGAGCGCAAGCTCCGCCGCCAACACTGCTTTTAAGCAGCAACTCAACAAGGTTTATAGCTGGTACACCGGGGGCTTCGTTTCCTTCGTGATCGTGCTGGCGATTGCCGAGCAAATGGGCCTGCCCCGTAACTGGATTGGCTTCATTTTCTTGCTCGCTACGATTGGTTTGTACGCTGGTATCGGCATCATGAGCCGCACCAGCGACGCAGATGAATACTATGTTGCAGGTCGCCGGGTTCCTGCTGTTTATAACGGCATGGCCACCGGCGCCGATTGGATGTCTGCGGCCTCCTTCATCGGCATGGCCGGTACGCTGTATCTCACGGGTTACAACGGCCTCGCCTTCATCATGGGCTGGACGGGCGGCTACTGCCTGGTTGCGCTGTTCCTCGCGCCGTACATGCGCAAATTCGGTCAGTTCACGATTCCAGACTTTCTGGGTGAGCGCTATGGCGGCAACGCTGCGCGCTTGGTGGGCGTGTTCGCGGCCATTCTCTGCTCCTTCGTTTACGTTGTGGCGCAGATCTATGGCGTGGGCTTGATCACCACCCGTTTGACGGGCGTATCGTTTGAAGTGGGTATTTTCTTGGGTTTGGGCGGCATTTTGGTCTGCTCATTCTTGGGCGGTATGCGCGCTGTCACGTGGACGCAAGTGGCTCAGTACATCATCTTGATCATTGCTTATCTGATCCCTGTGATCTGGTTGTCTGTGAAGCAAACCGGTGTGCCGATTCCTCAGCTCATTTACGGCTCACAGCTTGCGAAGATCACGGCAAAAGAAAAGCAATTGATGACCGATCCGAAAGAATTGGAAGTCATTGCGATCTTTAAGAAGAACGCAGATGATTTGGGCGCAAAACTCAAAGATGTGCCAGCTGCAATGGCTGCGGATAAAGCAGCTGCTGACAAGAAAGTGGCTGATCTGAAAACAGCCAACGGGCCAGCAGCTGAGATAGCCGCCGCAGAAAAAGCGTTGGCCGCCTTGCCTAAAACTGAAGCAGATGCGAAGAAAGCATGGACAGCTGGCCAAGCTGCCAACAATGCACGCGCCCGGCCGCTTGCTGGCATGCCAGCACATGGTCAGCTTTATGCGGGCAATCCGAATGGCACGCCGAAGGAGCAAACTGACTTTGACACGTCACGCCGCAACTTCTTGGCGCTGATTTTCTGCTTGATGGTCGGCACCGCTGCACTGCCACACATTCTGATGCGCTACTACACCACGCCAAGCGTGAAGCAAGCGCGAGAGTCTGTGACGTGGTCGCTGTTCTTCATCTTCTTGCTTTACTTCACGGCGCCTGCCTTGGCAGTGCTCGTGAAATACGAAATATTCAACGTCTTGGTGGGCACTGAATTTGCCAAACTACCGGCGTGGATCGCGGCTTGGGGCAAAGTCGATGCTTCTCTGCTGTCGGTGATTGACATCAATAAAGACGGCATCATGCAATTGGGCGAAATGCGCATTGGTGGCGATATCATTGTGTTGGCTACGCCTGAGATTGGTGGCTTGCCTTACGTGATCTCTGGCATGGTGGCCGCAGGTGGCTTGGCTGCCGCGCTCTCCACGGCGGACGGCTTGCTGCTCACGATTGCGAATGCGCTGTCGCATGACGTGTACTACAAGACCATTGATCCGAATGCATCCACGGCACGCCGCGTGACGCTATCGAAGATGTTGCTCTTGGTCGTGGCGCTTGCTGCGGCCTACACGGCTTACAACGTCTACGTGACCAAGCAAACGGATATTCTGTTCTTGGTCTCGGCTGCGTTCTCGTTTGCTGCTGCCTCCTTCTTCCCTGCACTCGTGCTTGGAATTTTCTGGAAGCGTGCATCAAGCGCAGGCGCGATTGCAGGCATGGTTGCAGGCTTGGCTGTGACAGCGTACTACATGATCCAAAATCATCCTTGGATGCGCAGCATCTTCGGCGTGACCAGCCCAGTTGATCTGTGGTACGGCATTTTGCCGATCTCTGCAGGTGTGTTCGGCGTGCCGGTGGGTTTTGCCGTGATCATCATCGTCAGTCTCTTCACACCTGCGCCTAACGCGAAGGTGCAAGAGCTGATTGAGCACGTTCGCTATCCGAGCATTAAGGCAGCTTGATGCGCTAAAAAATCAATCGTTCTTCTGAGCGATTGATCTCGACAAAACCCGATGCAACGAAAGTTGCATCGGGTTTTTTTATTGGGTAATTGTCCCTATGCAGCACCCATTTCGCGAGAGTAAGATCAAGTTTGTCAATATTCAGGAGCACTGTTTGACGGTAAGTAAAACAGCGTTGGGCATTCAAGTGATGAAAGATCGCTCAGTCAGCTTGACCGCACAACAGCGATCGGCTTTGATCTTGTGTGATGGAAAGCGCAGCGATGAAGAAGTGGTGCGTATGACGGCTGCGGTTGGCGTAACGCTTCAAGATGTACAAAGGCTTGTTGAGCTGGGCTTGGTTGCCATCAATGACGTTGTTGCTTCACCCCAAGCATCACCATCCCTCAGCACCACTCCTCAGCCACTGATGCCTGTGGTCGATGAAAGCAAGAGTGGCAGTGATGTTGATGTTGATATTGATTTCGGAGCAGCACTCAATGCGGCGATTACTTTGTGTTCCAGTCTTGGCTTCAAAGGATTTGGACTGAACATGTCCCTCACAGGCGTGGATAATTTAGAAAAATTGCAAAAGCTTGCTCCAGAAATTCGCCGCGCTGCGGGAGACGCAAAATACCGGTCTCTGCATGCCTTGGTTTTTGGTAAGCCGCTTTAAAATTGTTCGGTGGTCGCATTTTTTGCTGGATATTTTTGCGCGGCCGTTTTTG
Organism: Variovorax sp.; assembly: GCA_031376455.1. Lineage (GTDB taxonomy): Bacteria > Pseudomonadota > Gammaproteobacteria > Burkholderiales > Burkholderiaceae_C > JANMDU01. The sequence continues at coordinate 13,304 of JANMDU010000063.1, forward strand.
AATGTATGTCAATTCACCTCAATGTGCCACTCATGTGCGCATTTTCGGCAATGCACATGCGTGTTGCCATTCGTTTTATCCTCTGACACTGCAGTCAGCAGCCCATAAGTCTTGCATTGCGGGCAATTGGCCTGATTGGCAACGACCTCAGCATTCATCAGCAAATACAAGTAGCGTCGAAGTGCCCAAATGCCGATGCCTCCGCACGCAACGATGGCTGCCGCATCAAAAAGCTTGTCGCCTAAACTACCGCCACTCAAAGCTTCAAAGGCTGCCATCACGCCAATAATGCATAAAAATGCCAACACCATATGCGCATGGCTGGAGAGCAATTCACGTTCGTACCATTTGCGAAATCCAACTTTTTTGATGCCGTCATACAACCGCGAATTAAGATAGTTCATAGCTGAGAATGGTATCCGTAACGTAGAAAATCGTCAAAGACCTTCACTGTAGTTTGCAGCAGATGAAGTCTCTACAATATTGGGCTTGCATCGGTATCTCCCGCTTGTAATGGTTCTCCGGCAGAAAGATTTGTCTCATGACTCAGGGCAGCATCCGCATCACAGGTGCGCGGCAACATAATTTAAAAAATCTCAATGTCGATTTCAAAACGGGCGAGTTAACTGTCGTCACAGGACAAAGTGGCTCGGGCAAATCTAGCTTGGTATTTGACACGTTGTTTGCCGAAGGCCAGCGCCGCTATGTAGAAACTTTCTCTGCTTACGCCCGCCAGTTCATGGATCGTATGGACAAGCCGCAGGTGGACAAAGTCGAGGGTGTGCCCGCTGCAATTGCGATTGACCAGACCAATCCGGTGCGCTCATCGCGCTCCACCGTGGGCACGATGACGGAGCTCAATGATCATTTGAAGTTGCTCTTTGCGCGGCTGGCCAGTTTGTATGATCGCGAGACAGCGCTGCCCGTGCGGCATGACAACGGCGATACGATTTATGCGCAGATCGTGGAGAAGGCTAAGCCAAGCAACCCTCGCCTCGTGGTGACGTTCCCCGTGGAGCTGCCTGCTAACACGACCGGCGAGGAAGTCGCGCAGTGGCTATCAGCGAGCGGCTTCACGCGGGTGCAAGCGGAGCGCGAAATCAAAGGTGCTGATGGCACACGCAAAGTGCTCGATGTCGTAGCGGATCGTTTCAAAATCGAAACGTCGGAAAAAGTGCGTGTGATGGAGGCGATTGAGTTGGCGCTCAAGCGCGGCAGTGGGCGCATGAATGTGTATGCGGGCGAAAATGTGGATGATGGAGGCGCTCAAGAGATATGGAAATTCTCCACAGGCCTGCATTGCCCCGAAAGCGATTTGCGCTACACGCAGCCCACGCCAAGTTTGTTTTCCTTCAACTCTCCGCATGGCGCTTGCCCCACATGCAAAGGCTTTGGCCGAGTGATCGGCGTGGATTATGGCCTCGTGATGCCCGATGCGCGGCTCACATTGCGAGCTGGTGCAGTGAAAGTGTTTCAAACACCTGCTTGGGCGGAATGCCAAGATGATTTGATGCGCCATGCTGAGGCGGCTGGCATCCCGCGCGATACCGCATGGGGCAAGCTCACGCCCGAGCAGCAACAATGGGTGATTCAAGGCAATCCGTCGTACAAAGAAGGCCAGTGGGGCAAGGTTTGGTACGGTGTGCGCCGCTTTTTTGCATATCTTGAGACGAAATCGTACAAGATGCATATTCGCGTGTTGCTTAGCAAATACCGCAGCTACACGAAGTGCCACGTCTGCAATGGCGCCCGTTTGCAGGGCGATGCGCTGCTGTGGCGTGTGGGCACGAAGAACCAAGCAGACAGTGCGATGCAGCCAGCAAAGCGCTTCTTGCCGGCGAGCGTGAAATGGTCGCGCGAACAATTGGAAACTTTACCCGGCCTCAGTTTGCATGACTTGATGCTCATGCCGCTGGATAAATTGCGTGCTTTCTTCGATGCAGTGCGCGCGGATTCTGGCCTCGATCCAGCAAGCGCTGATGCCCGAGCATTAGCCATGCTTCTTGAAGAGATTTGCACGCGCTTGAAATATTTGTGTGATGTCGGCATTGGTTATCTCACGCTGGATCGGCAAAGCCGCACGCTGTCTGGCGGCGAGGTGCAGCGCATTAACTTGACAACGGCATTGGGCACATCACTCGTCAACACACTATTCGTACTCGATGAGCCCAGCATTGGCCTGCACCCGCGCGATATGGATCGCATCACGCAAGCCATGCTGCGCCTGCGTGATGCAGGCAACACGCTCGTGGTGGTCGAGCATGATCCCGCGGTCATGCTGGCGGCTGATCGCGTGATCGACATGGGCCCGGGGCCTGGGGAGCGCGGCGGCTACATGGTGTTTGACGGCACACCAGCTGAGCTGCGCGATGCTGATACGCTGACCGGCAATTACCTCGGCGCTCGCAAGCAAATCAGCATGGGCTTGAAGCGCCTCGTGAGCGACAACACGCCGCGCTTAATTTTGGAAGGCGCGACGCAGCACAATTTGAAGCATGTGAGCATTGAGCTACCCCTGCAGCGCCTCGTGTGCATCACAGGCGTATCTGGTTCGGGTAAATCCACTTTGATTCAAGACGTGCTCGCGCCCGCTCTCATGCGCTACTTCGGCAAAGCCACTGAGACACCGGGCACGCATGATCGCTTGCTAGGTGCAGAGCAGTTAAGTGATGTGGTCTTCGTCGATCAGTCCCCGATTGGCAAAACAGCACGGTCCAACCCTGCCAGCTACGTGGGCGCTTGGGATGCGGTGCGCGAAATTTTCGCCACGCTACCGATTTCCAAGCAGCGAAACTACACGGCCAGCAAATTCAGCTTCAACAGCGGCGATGGCCGCTGCCCCGCTTGCGGCGGTTCGGGCTTTGAGCATGTGGAGATGCAGTTTTTATCGGACGTTTACTTGCGCTGCCCCGATTGCGATGGCAAGCGCTATCGGCCTGAGATTTTGGAAATCAAGATCGATCGCG
>JANMDU010000069.1:0-8524 GCA_031376455.1 Variovorax sp.
GCGCTGACTTGATCGCTTATCTTGCCGATCAAGCCTCTTTCTTGCAGGAGCTTGTCCATCTCATCCACGTTGCTGTTTTGTGCCATCGTTGCTGTGCAAGCCAGCGCCAAAGCAGCACACACCCAGTTGCGCCGCAACTGAATGCAAAGCGACGGTGGGGCTTGGGAGAATCGAGGCATTGATAGATTATCTAGATACGAGATAAGAAGTCAAGTGAACAAACCTCTATAAGTGGTTGATTTGTAGCAAAAAAATATCAAAATCAGCTTCTACGGTAGATCGCGTCACGCTGAGCCCAGCCTACAATACAAACACAATTGATTCTGCCATTTATTTTGCCCTTGTTATGACGACAGCGCCCTCAGCAGCCACCGATCTTGTCCGAAGCCAGAGAGATGCGCGCGGCGTGATCACGCTCACGCTGAATCAACCGCAGAATTTCAACGCGTTGTGCGCAGACATGATCGCTGCATTACAAGCGCATTTCATTGCGATCGCCAAAGATCCGCAAGTTCGCGCTGTCGTGTTGGCCGCAACTGGAAAAGCCTTTTGCGCAGGGCATAACCTCAAAGACATGGCTGCCAACCCCGTTGAGGCCTACTACCAGCAGCTTTTTAAGCAATGCAGTGCGATGATGCTGAGTATGGCGAGACTTCCCGTTCCTGTCATCGCGCGGGTGCAGGGCATAGCCACCGCAGCGGGATGCCAACTTGTTGCGCAATGCGATTTGGCAGTTTGCGCGCCGAGCGCACGCTTTGCCACCAGCGGCATTCAATACGGCTTGTTTTGCTCGACACCTTCTGTACCTTTGCTGCGCGCCATGGCGCCAAAGCACGCGATGCAAATGCTGATCACAGGCGAGTTCATTGATGCAGCCACTGCGCAGGCCTATGGTTTGGTCAATGCTGTCGCTGCAGATGATTCGGAGGCCGCGCTTGATGGAGAAGTGGAAAAACTCATCGCACAAATCGTGAATAAGCCGCGCGTTGCCTTGCAAATGGGCAAAGAATTGGTGCTGCGTCAGCAAGGCCTGAGCTTAGAAGCAGCTTATGCGCTCGCCGGGCAAACCATGGCAGCCAACATGATGGATGCGAGTGCGCAAGAAGGTGTGCGCGCCTTTGTCGATAAGCGCCTGCCCGCATGGAAGAACGAATGAATTTCAATCAACAAAATCACTTTAAATCACTTTTGGCCGATTTCGGACGCCACGATTTCGCCTACGAATTGCTGGCCTTGCTCGGCTGTTTGGCTGCGGCATGGACTTTGGTTTGGCTGCTGCGGCGCGCTTTTTACAAAGGCAAAGGGCAGGGCGCAGACTCCGTGCTGTTTGGACGGCGCGGGCTCGATGGCATTTTGTTTCCTCTGATCAGCCTCGGTTTTGTCTACACGCTGAGCGTGACGGCATTTGCTGCACCAGAATTTGCATTGTTTCGCGTTGCAACGCTTATGCTTTGTGCGCTGGCTGCTATCCGTTTAATAGCGCGTGTCGTCGCATTGGCTTATCCGGATTCAACGGCTGGGCGTCTTCTGGAGCAGTTCTTTTCTTGGGCGGTATGGCTCGGCATTGCTCTTTGGCTGGCGGGCGTGCTGCCCATCGTCTCACGTGAGTTAGAAGCGATCACGTTTAATTTGGGCAAATCTAAAGTAAGCTTGCTCGGGATGTTTGAAGGGATTGGCGCGGCCTTGCTCGTGATCGTGCTGAGCCTGTGGCTGTCCGCTGTGATTGAGCGGCGGCTTTTGTCTGATGCTGTGGCAGATTTATCGCTACGTAAAGTCGCCACCAATGCCATTCGCGTGTTGCTTTTAATCGTCGGTCTGCTGTTTGCGTTATCGGCTCTCGGGGTCGATCTGACGGCGCTCTCTGTGCTCGGTGGCGCATTGGGTGTGGGCTTGGGCTTTGGTCTGCAAAAGCTGGCATCGAACTATGTCAGCGGCTTCGTGATTTTGCTCGAGCGCAGTTTGCGCATTGGAGATAACGTCAAAGTCGATGGTTTTGAAGGCACGGTGACCGACATCAAAACCCGTTACACCATGATCCGCAGCGTCAATGGGCGCGAGGCGATCGTGCCGAATGAGAAGGTGATCACCGAACGCGTTGAAAACTTGTCGCTCAGCGATCCGAAGGTGCTGGTGATCACCAATATCACGGTAGGCTACGAAACCGATGTTGTGCAGGTGCAGAAAATCTTGTGTGATTCAGCGGCGAGCAGCGGGCGTGTTTTAAAGGAGCCCGCGCCGGTCGCTCATCTGGCGCAATTTGCCACGGATGGGTTAGAGTTTTCGCTGTGCTTTTGGATCAGCGACCCTGAAAACGGCCAACTCAATGTCAAAAGCGAAGTGCATATTACGATTCTTGCGGCGCTGAGGCAAGCAAGTATTGTGATTCCCTATCCGCAGCGGGTGGTACATCATCAACCGGCAAATAATGTAAATTAGCCGACAATTAAATTGTTGAGATTCGACCTTGGGTCTTTCGGGCCATTACTGTGCACATAGGGCTGAATTTTTGCTACATTCAGCAAAAGGTTTCAACGACTTGATGAGAAGTACATTGCATTCAATTTTTAGCAGCTGGCGTGGTCTTATTTGGGCGGCTTTGGTTTTATTCATGCCAGCGGTTGCAATTGCAGGTACCTGCTTTGCTATCGACGACGACTCAGGTGTCATCATCACGTACGACAGTGATGCACCGTTTACGCAGCGATTTAACACCACGATTCAGCTTTCTCCTGTAGTGACAGCGAACATTGAGCGATTTGAATCTGCATATTTTGACGCAGTTACGAATCGTTATTACGTCGTCTTTCAAGGGACGCCTAACGTGCTTGGCTACGTGCGCCCGAACAACGGTGTTTTTGTACCAGTGGGCACTTCGCTGGGGTCAACTGCTGTGCCCACAGCGCGCACACCCAGCGGCAACGGCGTCGGCGGCATACGTGGTTTGACACGCAATCCCGTGGATAACAAATGGTACGGTATTGATCAAGATGGATTTTTATATGAAATCAATCCAATCACGGGCGCGATTGTTTTGGGTGCATTTGGCGGCAACGACTACTTGCGTGTGAGGACTCCAACCGGCGGTCTGGTCGCTGGTGTTGAAGATTTAACCTTCGATAGCAGCGGTCAACTGTTTGTAGTTCAAAACGATCCCGGACCCAACCAATTTCTTCGAAACGTGAGTTTAACGACCGGCCTGGCTGCATCAAGCTTAAATCTGAATTTAGACGAGGCAGAGGGCTTGTCTAACGCGCTCGGTGATATCCGCGTGATCGTGGGCGCTTTTGGTTCAGGCACGACACCTCGAAACTTCTACAGCGTTAACACGGGCACAGGAGCCCTGACGTTGCTTTTCAATGTGCCCAGCCCAACCGGCACGCCAGCAGACTTCGAATCCACAGGTTGCAATGACGGTGTGCTACGAGCGGATCTAAAATTATCTAAAACGGTTAACCCTAGCGCAGTTGCGCCTGGCGCAACTGCTACTTTCACGCTAAGCGTGGAGCACGAAGGTATCGACATTGCGCACCGTATTCAAGTTCAGGAAACCCTGCCAGCAGGCGTGAGCGTGATCTCCTCAACTCTAGGCCCCGGCTGCGGGTTGTGCTCATATGACATTCCCACCAATGTGTGGAGTATTGACAAGATGGACATTGGTCAGGTGCGCACGATTTCACTCATTGTGTCAACAGCTGGCGTTGCGCCCAACACCTTTGTGGAAAATCGGGCGCAAATCAGCCAGCAATGCCAAGCAGCAACCGGGCCATGCACTGCGTTGCTGGACGTTGATTCAACGCCGGCTAATAAATTAGGTGGCAATTGGGTGCCCACCGAAGACGATGAGGCCATCGCCGGTTTGCTCGTTACGGCCAGTCCGTCGGTTGGCAAAAGCTTCAGTCCAACCGCTGGGTTGGCTGGGCAAACGACAACCATCATTTTCACATTCACCAATCCGAATTCCACAGCTTCTGCCACCATTACCTCCGTGTTTAGTGATACCTATCCAGCAAACATGACCAATGCTGTGCCGCCAAACGCAGTGACCACCTGCGCCGGCTCGGGCGCGATCACGGCTGCAGCAGGTGCAAACAGCATCAGCCTGGGAGCAGGGCGTGTGATCCCGGCTGGCGGCTCTTGTCAATTGCGCGTTGACGTTGTAGTGGCAAGCGTTGGCAATTTCACCAATACTGTGGCCGTCAATGCTTTGACCGTCAGTATTCCCGGATTCATACTCAGCAACGTGGTTGGCGCGACTGCTATCTACCAAGTCAATGCAGACAACGTCGGCATCATCAAAGATTTCACACCCGATGGCATTGGAGCAGGGCAAACATCTAGCTTGAAACTGACTTTCAGCAACCCTCGCAATGTCACGGCTACGCTACTCAGCACGTTTGTCGATACCTTTCCCAGTAATTTGGTCAACGCGGCTGCGCCAAACCCGCAAACCAATTGCTTAGGAGGCACTGCTGCCGCTATTGCCGGCGGTGGACAAGTGTCTCTCTCCGCGGGAGCGCAGATTGCGCCGGGCGGCTCTTGCACGCTGACTGTCTTAGTGACTTCAAGCGTTTTGGGGCTCTACACCAACACCGTACCGAGCGGAAATTTGAGCACGTCGGTCGGCAGTAACTTTGGTACGTCTTCTGCCGTTTTGCAGGTAGCAAACCCTAGTGTGAGCAAGGCATTTATACCCGCATCGGTTTTGCCTGGCGGCGTATCAGTTTTAAGGTTAACTTTCACAAACCCACGCAATACGGCGGCAACTTTTAACGCGCTGTTTACCGATGTTTATCCCAGCGTCGTCGGCGGCACGGTGGTGAACACGGCAACGCCAGGAATTGTTAATGGCTGCGGCGCGGGTGCAGCTGTGACAGCCACGCCAGGTGCTAACCAGTTGACAATGAATACGACCAACGTGATTCCCGCGCTGTCATCTTGCGTGGTTGAGGTCAATATCACGGTCACACCCGCCACAGCGACGGGTACTTTCGTTAATACGATTCCCGCTGGCTCACTCAGCACCAATCTTGGCCCGAGCACTGTGGCGGCCCTTGCTACGTTGACGGTATCTAATCAAACCGACCTCAGTGTCAGCAAAGTCGTTAGCAGTGCCAATATTTTCCCCGGCACGACTTTAACGTACACGGTCACTGTCACCAATCTTGGCGCAAATGCTGCGTTTAATGCCTCTGTGATCGACACCTTGCAAGGCGTTATCTTGATTGCACCTGTGACTAGCACTTTTTCAGCCGGCGGGAGCTTGGTGTCATTGGTCACGTCTGCTGCAGGGCTGACAGCTACTGTCAACCTTCCTCTCAATGGCACGGCAGTCTTCACCTTTCGAGCAGTGCCAACTGTCGCCAATGGCTTTTTAACCAATACCGCTTCTGTACAAGCGGGGCCGACCGCAACGGATTCTTTTTCACCCAATAATACTGTCAGTGTCAACACACGCGTATCGCCTTCGGCTAATTTGAGCGTCACGAAGACGAATGGCGTCAATTCAATTCCCGCAGGCAGCACAACGGTCTACACCGTGACTTTCACCAACGCAGGTCCATCGGACGCGAGCGGATCTCTTATCCGGGATGTGCCCTCCGGCGCTTTGATAGATTGTGTCGTCATTAGCTGCACGGGCACAGGAGGCGCTGTGTGTGGCAGCCCAACGTTTACGGCGCTCAACACCGGCGGCTATTCTTTACCCACATTTCCAAGCGGTAGCAGTGTGATTTTGCTGCTTCAGTGTCAGGTTAGTGGCATCGGCTCGTGATGGCATTTACGACGCAGAGGACGATACTACGGGCAGCCGAAGCCGGATCGGGCCACTCGCAGAGCGAATATCTACCACTTGGCCTGCTTGTGTGACTTGGATTTGACCAAGTGATGCCAAGTCTTTCGCGACTTGGCGCACATTCGGCATCAAAATCCTCCAATCTTCGCCCGGCTGAATGATTGCACGGGCAGCTTCACTCGGACAAATCGTTGCGCCGGGTTGGCGCTTGGAGAGCAGTGCAAAGATGGCTGCTTTGAGAGCAATATCGTCAAATAGCATATCTGGTAAAGTGTGAACGCATTTCATTAACTTTACATAAGATACATCGTATTAATATCTGATCAGCGCCAAAAAAATAGGAAAAAAGCACTACAGGAGACGCTAGGCCTTGTCAGTCTGGTCTAAGGGGTCTAAATGTATGCGAATCACAACAGTTATCAGCGTCGTATCCACGAAAGGTGGATCAGGAAAAACCACGACAGCCGCCAATTTGGGCGGCTTATACGCCGCACTAGGTCTAAAAGTTCTGCTCATCGACGCAGACATGCAGCCGTCACTCACAAAATACTACCCGACCCAACCACTTGCGTCGGGTTTGAATGAAGTTATCGCCCGTGGCGGACTGATTCAAGATTCAGACATTACGCCCACACTGAGAGAAAACCTGTACATCGTTGCATCCAATATGGATGCTTCTGTACAGGCATATCTCAAAGACCGTGGTGACAGTCTGCTCCTGTTAAAACGCACAGTCAGCCAGCCTATCATTCGCGATCAGTTCGATGTGGTCATCATCGACACGCAAGGCGCAAAAGGCGAGCTCCAGCGTACCGCAGCTATGGCTGCCGACATCATGCTGAGCCCGTTGAAGCCCGACATGATGAACTACAGTGAGTTCGTCACAGGCACGTTGGACATGCTAAACAGCATCAACGTGATGGCCGACATGGTGCCGTCCATGAAATCAGCACCGCTGTCTATTTATGTGAATTGCATGGAGCGCACCGTTGATGCGCGTGAAATCGATAACCATGTCCGTGATCAATTCCGTACACGCCCCGGCGTTCGCTTGCTAGATACGAAGCTGCCTGATTCCACCGTGTACAAGCTGGCTCGAACTGCACAAGTGCCAGTTCATGAAATGGAAGGCACACGCCGCAACGGCGGGCCTGGCGCGTTTGAGCTCATGCACAACCTTGCTCACGAAATTCTTCCGCATCTCAAGGGCTTATGGGTCGGCGGGCAAGCGCCCGCTGAGCGCATCACAAACGATACCTCCAACGGAGGCGCGAAATGACAGGCAAACGCCTTAATGCCGCTTATGTCAAAAACCTTCTCGCCGCTCAGATGACGAACAACGTACCCTCCCCTAATCCTTTGCCAGTCTCGCAGCCTGGCGAGTATGTCTCGGGAATGTCAGTTGTCAGGCTGAAGGTCACGGACGTGATGGCATACGAGCGCAACCCCCGCACGGTTAGCTCTGAAAAATACCAAGAGATTGAAGATTCAATCGCCGCGCGCGGGCTCGATCAGCAATTGAGCGTGACGCGTCGCCCTGACACTAAGCAGTACATCCTGTCGCGTGGCGGCAAGACACGACTGATGGCTTTGCAGACGTTGGTTTCAAAAGGCCGTGATGATCTGACCTATCTGGACTTCCTCATCACACCCTACAAGGGTGAAGCGGATCTGCTGACAGCACACCTTGTTGAAAACCTTGCCCGCGAGGGAATGACGTTCATGGACACGGCGCGTGGCTACATGAACCTCCGTGCTGAGTTGACGAAGGAGAGAGGCAAGGAAATTCCTTTGAGGGAGTTTTCAGAAATTTGCATGGCCTTGGGACTTGATGCGAAACGTAGTTCGCTATCTATTTACGAGCTCGCGATTCAATTTTATGATGGGTATTGGTTCTCAGGACATGTTGGTTTTGGTGATGTTCGAGAACTACTGAGTCCTCATCGCACCAAGTTACTTTCTCTCACGAAAATACTTCAGAATTCGTCGTCGAAAGGTGGTTTCGATAACGAATATCTGGCGGCTATTCGAGGCTTCTCGCAAGAAGAAAACTCTGTGTTTGATATCCTGCGTTTGATAGCGCACATTGATTCGTTTGTATGTTTTTTCTTCGATATGCCAGCAGACAAGCTGGCTGCTTACATTGCAATCTTGCAGGATCAGCCCGAACTCACGGCCACCGAATTAGAAGCAGCATATTCGCAAAGCATTTTGATTGGTCAACCTACTGAATCTGCTGATTCGTCATCAGATGCGCATGACGCTGGTGACAATCAAGACGATGGCTATGAACGCGACGCGGACACGAACAAGACGCAAGGATTCTCTACTGCTCGGGCTCAATCGTCTGACGGTTCAATGGCTGACATGCAACCCGGTACCGCGTACAGCGATGCCTTGCCCACAGGTGCAAAGTATGCGAGCAGTGACTCGCTGGTGATACAACCAAGGCCTGGAGAGACTGCTGGCGTGAAGCCAAAAGATGAAGGCGACTCCGCCAAAATAGATGACAGTGGTAGTCAACCTCCACTTGCGGGAATGAGCCATCGTGAATCGGCTGCTGCCCAATTCGAATTGGCATTTAGCGACCTCGTCGATCAAGCTGGCATCAGGGAGTGTTGCCTGATGGACTCTGAGGTCGAAGTGGGCTACAGCGTGACATTTCCTAAGAAACCTTTAGGAACTACTTCTTCCGATTTTGCGGTGCAAGCTTGGTGGTTCATTGCACATGCT
>JANMDU010000075.1:0-12382 GCA_031376455.1 Variovorax sp.
ATCTCCGCGTCTTTAGCGGCAGCGGCAAGTTGCAGAGTGCCCGCGAGCTTTGCCTCTGCCAATTCTGAGGCGGCCTGCTGATCGCGCTTCGCTTGGCTTAATGCATTGGCAAACGCATCCCGCTCTTTCACGACAGCACTCAGCGCCTCAGACACAGCCAGCTTGCGCGCAACATCGCCTGCATCGAGCTTGGCTCTGAGCTCCTGAATTTCCGAATCCTTGGCGACTGCAGATTTTTGCAGCTCACTAGCGGCCTTGGCTTGGGCTAGCTCAACAGCATTGCGCTTATCTTGCTCAGCCAATTCAAGCCGCTCATGCAACTGCTGCTCAAACGCACCATCGCGCACTTGCTTCAAGATATCTGCATACCCAGCCTCGTCGATTTTGAAGGCTTTGTTGCAGTGGGGGCAGATGATTTCATGCGTTTCCATCATTACTCGTTTCGTTAGTTGTCGCCTAGCCAGTCATTTAGTCGAATGAGTTCGTTTAACAAATTCAGTCCGTTTCATTTTCACGCGAGAATTCTTATGTCTCGCTAAGATTGCGCCACAGCAGCCTCCAGCGCCTCCATATGGAGTGGGTCTGACGACCTGATGGCGTCAATCAGCTCAGTCACTGCCGCTTCGATGTCGAAAATCAACTCGTTATTTTCGGCCAGCCTCTCAATGTTGTTCGCATGGCTGAAGTAGTGAAGGACTTTCAATATGCGTTTAGATTTTTCAGGTCCAAAAATTCGGTCGGCGCGTTGGTCCACCGTAAGAGTGCGAGCGCCGGGATACTTGGAAAATGTATAGAGCTCAACGAATCGCCTCACTGCATTTGGAAGCAGCATCAAGACGTTGAATTCAGTTTTGTCAGGTGCTTTTTGAAACTGGTTAAGAACGTCAAACAGAAAGTGGTATTCGGATGAGTAGCGGAACATGGAGTTGGGCATATTCCCAAGACTTGACTTGTTTGGTGCGACGCGTCTTACTAGGAAGTGCCTTGCCAAGTTCTCTTTTTGTGGGTTGAGCTCACGAAGTAACGAGAAGAATTCAAAATTATGCGTCGAAAAAAACGTCTGTCCGAAACGTGAAGCCCACGGACCACCTTCCTTCGTTTGATAGAAAAAGGCTTCTTTGATCATTGCTGTAACTTGGAAGATGTGATTGCTATCGAGGCTTGAGATGGGGTCATCAATGTAAACGATGGCAGCCTTCAAGTCCTCTGGCTTGATCTCCTTGAGCTTTGTCAAGAAAAAGGCAAATGCCACGGCAGTTTTTTCACCTTCACTAAGGTGCTTGGCAACCTGACCACTTCGTCGGACGAGTTGAAATCGCTCTTGATCACCCGTCTTTACTACCTTTATCTGCACGCCTTCTGCACCCAAAAGTGTTTCAAGGCGTTGATTGATTTCTTCGCGTCCCAGCTGTGCTTTGCTGATGATTGCTTTGAGCTTGAGCACTTCTGTCTGAAACTTCTGATTTAACCTATCCAGCCTGTCGACGTTACGTTTGAGTCGTGTAAGTTTGGTATCGTGACTATCCATATCAAACGCGTCAAGGAACTGCTGGACGAAGTGTTTTTTTAGACGTGCAATCGCAGCGTTTTTTTCTGCGACAAAATTGTCGGAAATTAGGTTGTGGCTCTTTATTGCTTCATTGATCTCTTTGAGAGAGCCGCTAACTTTTTCTTCTAAAGTATTGTCAATGGGTATAGGGTCTAAAGATGTAAACGGCGAGTTCATTTTTCTTTTCAAGTCTGCAGCGAGTGCACTTACAGCTTTGTTGTATTCGTCAATTACCGCCTTCGCGCTGCTCAGGCCGGTCCTGAAGCTGGCGCGGAACTTTGCGTTTAACTCAGCCTCCTTTGGCGCGGAAAAAGAGATAGTTGCATTTTCAACACGTGTGTGTAGCGAGTCGAGAACCTTCTTGTGATCGCTCAGGTCCTTTGAGAAGTGTGCTTTCAGTTCAGCAATACGATGCTCATCTAAAGTGTTCCCACAGAACTCGCAGATTCCTTTATCGGCGTGAATTGGAAGGCCACTTTCTACCCAGCGTTCAAGTAGAGGGTGCTTCACTAGGTTATCTATGGTGTTTGCTAGACTCGGCGTTTTTGCCATCACCGACTTGGTATCAGTGAATAATGCATTTAGTGTCAGGGACAGCGATATTTCATCGACCTCTGTTGGTCGGTCTTGGTCTGAAGTCAGCGCCAGTTTTAGATCTGTCTGATACGTATCGGTAGGTAGAAGTTGCGACCCACCTAGAAGTTGAACCATTTCTATATCCGTTTGGAAGTGAGTGGCTGTGTAAGCCGCAACCAAAGAGAGGTTCTTCTTGATTTTGGCTGCCTCTGTAGTCTTGGCCTCGCGCAACGATTTTTCCAAAGAATCGCTTTTAATAGTAGATTCCTGTTTCCGTTGAGCGGTGCGCTGAATCATCGCTTCACAGCGGTCGATTTGTATTTGTGCCGTTCCTGAATCTGCACCGAGCAAAAGAATTGGCTCGAAGGCACCACCTACGAAGTTTAGGTTCGTTGTGACAAAGTCTGAGTTGAAAACTCTAACAATGAGGGGCGACTTATCAAAGTTAATCTCTGTGATCAAGCCGCTTTCAGTTTCAAACGTGAACGTACAGCCTGCAAGGTCTGGGTTGCTTTGTTTCGTTTCGATTAGGGAAAATAGGCGGGATAGGCTAGTTTTCCCCGAGTAGTTCCAACCGTAGATCAAATTCTTTATTGCAAAGTCTTGCGTCCCTGCAGGTTTCGTGTAGTCACTGTACACACCGAGGCCTTTGATTTTTTGGATGCTTTTGAACATTGTCAGTTCCTTTGTAGTCTTCTACCGATAATTTCTTGGATTAGTTTCAACGCTAGCTTCGGCTGAATGAGTTAACACTACAGTAGCCGCTTGCCAAGCCCTCCATACCCACCCGCACCCATGATCAACCTCTGCGTCGCCCGCGTCACTGCCACATAAAACACCCTAGCCGCTTCCTTCTCATCCTCCCCCGGCGCTGGCATGTGGCCAACGCCTGGAAGGGCGACGATGGGGAATTCGAGGCCTTTGCTGACTTTCATGGTCATCACTTTGATTTTGTTGCTCATCGGGTTAAGGTCGCCGCTGCGCAGGTCATGCGGGGTGTACAACTGTTGAGGGCGGGGATGAGTGTAGCCATGGTGTGTCACGTTACCGCATGTTGAAGCCCGTGTCTAAAAATCATTGTCAGACTTGACAGTGGCCTTGGTATTTTGGCGAGGTTTTGAAGCTTTTTAGGCAGATAGCCGGCATAGCATATGCGCAGAGTGCTATTGAATTGATAGTTAATCAAGCCAATACCTGTAGCCCATGCTTTTGCACCACAGCCAGCAGTTTGAGCGCCATGCCGCTGGGGCGCTTGGCGCCGGTTTCCCACTTTTGCACGGTGGATGGGCTGGTGTTGAGGTAGCTGGCGAAGACGGGTTGGCTGACGTGGTGCGTTTCGCGGAGCTTTTTGATTTGCTGAGGCTTGATCTCGGCAGGTTGAATCAAGCAGCTTTCGTCAAAGCTGCGCATGGTGGTTTTGCTGATGGCACCGATTTTTAGCAGGGCGCTGGCCGATGTGTGGATGGCTTCAAATGCATCGGATTTGAATTTGGCTGGCTGGGCAGATTTAGTCGCGGGCATATTTAAGTGTAGCACTGGGTGCATTGTTTCAAGAGAGCTGACAAGCGTTTTCAGTACGCGTACTTATTGCTAAGATATAGTTATTTAATGTATGATTTCATACATTAACTGATATTAATTATGGCATCAAAAAAACGCACCCTTTCCCCCCAGCAAGAGCAGCTTTTGCGTGCCATGCTGCAAACGGCGACGCTGGCGGCGCTGATGGATTCTCGGCGCTGGGAGCCGGGGATTTTGGCGTTTCAGGGGGGCACTTCGCTGCATTTGGCGCATGGTTCGGCCCGGTTTAGCGAGGATTTGAACTTTATGGTGCGGGGAGGGCTGTCTTTGGCGGGGCTGGCTAAGCAGGTGCAGCAGAAGCTTCGGCTGCCGCCAGATGTGCCGTCTGATTTGCGGGTGGCGGTCTCTTCTGGCAAAGATGCGCGTAATCCGCATTCTTTTGACGTGACTTTGAGTGGCCCGCAGGTGCTGGGCAGCGCGCGGGTGAAGGTGGAGCTTTGGCAGGCGCAGCCTGAGGCTTTGAAATCATTGCAGCTGAAGATTTCTACCGTGACCTCGCCTGCGGGGCAAGCTTTTGTGCCGACGCTCACTTTGCCGGAGATTTTTGCAGACAAGGTGTATGCGCTGGGGGCGCGGGGGCGGATCAAGCCGCGTGATGTGTTTGACTTGTGGTGGCTGGGTGAGCAGGGCATGCATGCGCTTACATTGCAGGCTTTGCTCACGCGCCTTGAGATTTACCCCGCCGCCAGCGGCCAAGCGCTGGATACCGCTCGCGTGTGGCTTGCGAATGCCGCGCTGCGCTTGGCTGAGCTGCGCTCTGCTGATGCTGCGCCGCGTGTGGCGGTTGATCTGAAGCGCTGGCTGCCTAGCTCTTGGCTGATGAATGAGCAGGTGGCGGCAGACATGCTGCAAATCGCTGTGGCGCAGCTTGAAGTGGGCATGGGCTTGCTGCAAGCTTGGATGCGAGATGACTAAAGGGCAGGTTGCGACATGACGCAGCGTGTTTACACATCGGCCATTCAAAGGCTGGCTGGCTTGCCCGAGGTGTTTACCGGGGGTGATTTAACGGTGCTTTTCGGTTGGAAGTCAGGCATTTGTTCCAGCTATTTGGCGCAGTGGCGCAAGGCGGGCTTGATTCAATCGCTGGGCGGGCGCTCGGATGTGCATATGAATGTGGTGCGCAATCGGCAATTGAACCCAGAGCTAGCTTTGCGCCGCGCGTATCCGCAAGCGGTGAAGCTGGGCGTGGATGTGCTGCGCGAAGTGGGTTGGACGACGCAAATCCCCAGCACGGTGGAAGTGGCCGTGCCGAGGGGGAGCGCGATGCATGCGCTGGAGGGCTTTGCGCTTTCTACGCGCACAGCCAAGTGGTATCAGCACATCGCGCCGGGCATGGAGCGCGTGCAGCAAGGGCTGGATCGCTTGCGCCCCGCATGGGCGCTGGCCGACATGCTGGCGCGTGCGCAAGATGCTCGCGTGCGCCATGCTTGGCTGCTCGATCCGGAAGATTTAGATTTGCAAACCGTGCGTGCAGACAAGCAAATCGAGCCCGCTTTAACCGCGCTGGGCTTGAATATCAGTTGCTTGGAAGATGCGGCCATGGACGCGCTTTTTACGAGGCATTTAGGCCACTAGCCGGCATAGAATATGCGCAGAGTGCTATCAAATACATAGTGATTTGCTGGCTCATAAATTCTCTAAGGCTTGCCAGCATGCTTAGCGCTCAAGTTGCGCGGAATGTAAGAAATCGCCCGTCGATCAGACGAAAGAGCACTGCTAGCAACCTTCGACTTCGCTTTGACTCTGACACTAAATTCTAGGAGGCTCTCATGGATAAACGACATCTGCTCAAAACGCTCTCTGCTTGCTTGGCTGGCGCGGCTGTGCCTGCAACTTCTGCTTTGGCTGCCGCTCCGTTTCCGTTGAAGAAAACTGAAGCGCAGTGGCGGGAGATTGTGTCTGCGGCGGCGTATCGTGTGCTGTTTGAGCATGGCACGGAGCGCTCGGGCAGCAGCCCGCTGGATGCTGAGAAGCGCGCGGGCACTTTTGTGTGTGCGGCGTGCAATTTGCCTTTGTTTGATGCGGCGCATAAATACGACAGCAAAACGGGATGGCCGAGTTTCTTTCAGGCGCTGCCCAAGGCGATTGGCACTTCGCGCGATTTCAAGCTCATCTTGCCGCGCACCGAGTATCACTGCGCGCGCTGCGGTGGCCACCAAGGCCATGTGTTTGACGATGGCCCTAAGCCATCTGGCAAACGCTATTGCAACAACGGCATCGCGCTGGCCTTTGTGCCGAAAGATCAGGCTTTGCCCGCCTTGCGAACTTGAACATTGAACGGAAACTTCATGACATTACTTTCTTTGAAATACGCGAAACACTTGGCCTTGCTGGCAGGTGCGCTAATCGTGCAAACTGCTCACGCGGCCACTGCCACAGCTATCTTCGCAGGCGGCTGCTTTTGGTGTACCGAATCCGACTTTGAAAAGCTGCCCGGCGTGATTGCCGCTGAATCGGGCTACACCGCAGGCAGAGTGCCCAACCCGAGCTACAAAGCCGTGAGCGCGGGCACGACAGGGCACACAGAAGCCGTGCGCGTGACCTACGACCCAGCGAAGGTGACTTACTCTCAGCTCGTGGAGTTTTTCTGGAAAACGATTGACCCGATCGAGAAAGACAAGCAATTTTGCGATTCAGGCAGCCAATACCGCAGCGGTATTTATTGGGGCAACGATGCCGAGCGCCAAACCGCCACCGCCAGCCGCGATGCATTGCTCAAAACCGGCCGCTTCACAACCATCCACACCGAGCTCGCCGCTGCCAGCGCCTTCTATTTGGCCGAGGAATACCACCAAGACTATTACAAGAAAAACCCCGTGCGCTACAGCTATTACCGCAACGGCTGCGGGCGCGATGCGCAGCTGAAAAGGGTGTGGAAATAAACGGCGAGCGGCTTAGAAATCTAAGCCTTTTTGGCAGATAGCCGTCATGGAATATGCGCAACGCGCTCTTGAAATCATAGCGCCGCGTAACATTCAGCGATGCATCAGGCTTGGCACTTGGGGCAATAAAACAAGCCTCGGCCGCTGTGCGTGATGCGGGAAATGGGCGTGGCGCATTCCCAGCATGGCGCGGCTTCGCGATCAAATGCAAAGAAGCGAGCCTGTTCGTAATCTGCGCCGGTTTTGAGGGTGGCTTGATAAGCAGCCCAAGGTCGCACCACGCCCCGCTTTTGCACGCTGCGTTGCGTGAGCGTTTTGCAGGCCTTGGCGATGCGCAGGAGCTCTTGGTTTGAGAGGCTGCTGATTTTTTGCAGCGGGTTGATGCGAGCGACGAGCAAAATATCAGCACGCAAATAGTTGCCCAAGCCTGCGATGACGTGTTGATCGAGCAGGGCGTCGGCGATGACGCGGCGGGGGAATTGCGCGAGGCGGCTTGCAATGTGGGCAGCGCTTACATGGGCGCTCAGCACCTCTGGGCCTAATTTGGCGATGTAGGGATGCTTGTCTTCCTGCCCCTCACGCAGCCACGCAAAATCCGTGGCGCTGTAGAGCACGGCTTGGTGCTTTACTGTTGTGATGATCAGGCGCACTTGTTTTTTCAGCAGCGGCTCGCCCGCTTGATGCACCACCCATTCGCCGTAGAGCTGATTGTGCGAATACAGCACCGCGCCACTGGCAAATTCAGTGAGCATGGCTTTGCTTCGCGCATGCACGCGGCGAATCTGCACGCCACGCAAGCTGCGCGCCTTGGCAGTGATCGGCGGATACATGAGCTTGAGCGTGCAAGGCTGCTCCGCAACGGCTTCATGCACAGCGCGCGCAGCAAGGAAGATTTCTGGGCCTTCAGGCATTCAATCGATAACCCACTAGACGTTAGTAAGTGCCAGCCGTTCGCCCTGAGCTTGTCGAAGGGGTTTCGACAAGCTCAACCCGAACGGAAGTGAAAATATTGCATCATTTAAGGCTCTAGCCGGCATGCAATCTGCGCAAAGCGCTATTGAATTGATAGTCAATCAACTCAAAGCTTCTGCGCCAACTGCTCCAAAATTGCCGGATTCTCAAGCGTAGAAATATCTTGCGTGATCGCCTCGCCTTTGGCCAGCGAGCGCAGCAAGCGGCGCATGATTTTGCCGCTGCGTGTCTTGGGCAGGTTGTCGCCAAAGCGGATGTCTTTGGGTTTGGCAATCGGCCCGATTTCTTTGGCGACCCAATTGCGCAGCTCTTGTGCGATTTTCAGCGCCTCTTCTCCGGTGGGGCGGCTGCGCTTTAAGACCACGAAGGCGCTGATGGCCTCGCCCGTCATCTCATCAGGCCTGCCGACTACGGCAGCTTCTGCTACGAGGTGTGAGCAGGAGACTAAGGCGCTTTCAATCTCCATCGTGCCAAGGCGGTGGCCTGAGACGTTGAGCACATCATCAATACGGCCTGTGATGCGGAAGTAGCCGCGATCTTTGCTTCTTACCGCGCCATCGCCTGCCAAATAGTAGCCTTTGAGTTCTTCAGGAAAGTAGCTCTTTTTGAAGCGCTCAGGGTCGCCCCAAATCGTGCGGATCATGCTGGGCCAAGGCTTTTTCACGACCAAGATGCCGCCTGCGCCATTGGGCACATCGTTGCCGGTCTCGTCCACAATCGCGGCATGAATACCGGGCAAGGGCAGAGTGCAACTGCCGGGCACGAGCGGCGTGGCGCCGGGCAGCGGCGTGATCA
The DNA here is from genome assembly GCA_031376455.1 of Variovorax sp. GTDB lineage: Bacteria > Pseudomonadota > Gammaproteobacteria > Burkholderiales > Burkholderiaceae_C > JANMDU01. The sequence goes on from JANMDU010000075.1 coordinate 8,356, forward strand.
TGTGGCCGCCTGTTTCCGTCTGCCAGAAGGTATCCACAATCGGGCAGCGCTCACCGCCCACATGCTTGTGATACCACATCCATGCTTCTGGATTGATCGGCTCGCCGACGCTTCCCAAAATACGCAAGCTGCTTAAATTGCTGCGCGCGGGGTGAACGGCCGCATCGCCCTCAGAGGCTTTGATGAGCGAGCGGATCGCGGTGGGCGCGGTGTAAAACACACTCACTTTGTGTTTTTCAATCGTCTGCCAGAAGCGGCCTGCATTCGGGTAGGTCGGCACACCTTCAAAAATCACTTGCGTCGCACCCGCAGCGAGCGGCCCATAGGCGACATAAGTGTGGCCCGTGATCCAGCCGATATCTGCTGTACACCAAAACACATCTTTCGGTTGAATATCGAACGTCCAATCCATCGTGAGCTTGGCCCAAAGCAAATAGCCGCCTGTGCTGTGCTGCACGCCTTTGGGTTTGCCGGTCGATCCTGATGTATAGAGTATGAAAAGCGGATGCTCTGCGCCGACGGGCTCGGCCTTGCACACATCTTTTTGGCCTTTGATTGCATCTTCAAAATTGATGTCGCGGCCTGCAACCATGTTGCAAGCTGTGGCTGTACGACTCCACACGAGTACCTTCTTCAAAGTCGTGCAGCCGCCCAATGCAATGCCTTCATCCACGATGGATTTGAGTGGCAACTCTTTGCCGCCGCGCATCTGGAAATTCGCCGTGACCACGGCGACAGCGCCCGCATCAATGATGCGCTCATTCAAGCTCTTAGCCGAGAAGCCGCCGAAGACGACGCTGTGTGTCGCGCCAATGCGTGCGCAGGCTTGCATTGCCACCACGCCCTCGACCGTCATTGGCATATAGATGATCACGCGATCACCTTTTTTGATGCCTTGCGCTTTGAGCGCATTGGCAAAGCGGCTCACCTTGGCGAGCAGTTCTTTGTAAGTCACTTTGTACGACGAGCCATCGTCAGCTTCAAAAATGATCGCCGTTTTGTTTTCTGTTGGCGTGCCCATGTGTTTGTCCAGGCAGTTGGCCGATGCATTCAATTGGCCATCTTCAAACCATTTGTAGAAAGGCTTTTGCTTCTCATTCAGCACCTTGGTAAATGGCTTGCTCCAATTTAAATTTTCGCGCGCTAGCCGCGCCCATGTGCCCTCAAAGTCTTGTGTAAACGCCGCATTCATCGCATCAAAGCGCTTCATGCTCTCAATGCGCGCCTTTTTTGCAAAGGCAGCAGAGGGTTTAAAAACGCGGTTTTCAACCAATACCGATTCAATAGCAGCGCTCATATTTGTGTCTCCAAAAATGACATTTTGATGAAAATCTAGGCAACGCGATAATGTCGCGCATCGCTCTTACGCTCTTCTGACGCAGGGTGAGCTCAAACTAGCAGACGACCCAAGCGTACGACCCATGCGTACAAACCAAGCGTAAGCGTAGCGCCCACTACAATCTCACCAGTTCGTACTTTCCCGTACTTTTTACTTTCACCCTGACTGACCACCGCATGCGCACTCTCCCTAATTTCATCTTTGCAAGCCGCTGGCTGCAGTTGCCCTTGTATCTCGGTCTGATCTTGGCGCAGGGCGTGTACGTTTGGCACTTTTTCTTGGAGCTGTATCACCTGATTTTTGCCGCCTTCGGCAGCCAAACGGATGTAGCTGCGCTAGTGACAAGTATTGGCTACAAATCAGACGTTGCGGTCACTTCGCTGAATGAGACCATCATCATGCTGGTCGTGCTCGCGCTCATTGACGTGGTCATGATTTCTAACCTGCTCATCATGGTGATCGTGGGTGGTTATGAGACCTTTGTGAGCCGTATGAATTTGCAAGATCACCCCGATCAGCCGGAGTGGTTGTCTCACGTCAACGCCAGTGTTTTGAAGGTCAAGCTTGCCACAGCGATCATCGGCATCTCCTCCATTCACCTTCTTAAAACCTTCATCAACGCCGCGAACTACACCGAGCAAGTGCTGATGTGGCAAACGATTATCCACGTCGTTTTCCTCTGGTCAGCCATGGCCATTGCGTACACCGACAAACTCATGAGCCACAGCGACCATGCGACGCGCAAACTCGATGGCCGGGCGAGAGACGATGCGCGAGCTGCGCATTAAGCTCCCGTCAATTACTATCAATTTAATAGCAGTCCGCGCAGTATATATGCCGGCTACACATCGAAAGTAAGCCAAAAATGACCACAATTTTAGCCAAAGACATTGTTGACACCATCGCTGGTGCGCTGCAATACATCAGCTACTACCACCCTGCCGATTACATTGCGCATCTCGCCCGAGCGTATGAGCGCGAGCAAAGCGCCGCAGCGAAAGATGCCATCGCGCAAATCCTCACCAACAGCCGCATGAGCGCCGAAGGCCATCGCCCGATTTGCCAAGACACGGGCATCGTCAACGTCTTCCTCAAAATCGGCATGGATGTGCGCTTTGAAGGCTGCGCTGAGTTTGGTGATGGCGCGCTCGATGATGTGGTCAACGAAGGCGTGCGCCGCGCGTATAACCACCCCGATAACACGCTGCGTGCCTCCATCGTGGCCGATCCGCAGTTTGATCGCAAAAACACGAAAGACAACACACCCGCAGTGATCAGCGTTGAGCTCGTGCCCGGCAACAATGTGGACATCACAGTCGCCGCCAAAGGCGGCGGCAGCGAGAACAAATCCAAGATGACGATGCTCAATCCTGGCGACAGCGTGGTAGATTGGGTTTTGAAGACTGTGCCCACGATGGGCGCAGGCTGGTGCCCGCCGGGCATGCTGGGTATTGGCATCGGCGGCACAGCCGAGAAAGCCGTGCTCATGGCTAAGCAAAGCCTGATGGAAGACATCGACATGTATGAGCTGCAGGCTAAGCAGGCGAGCGGCGCGGCACTCTCGAAGACCGAGGCGCTTCGCTTAGAGCTTCATGACAAGGTCAACGCGCTTGGCATTGGCGCGCAAGGCTTGGGCGGCTTAACGACGGTGCTTGATGTGAAGATCAAAATGTATCCCACGCACGCCGCCGGCAAACCGATTGCGATGATCCCCAATTGCGCAGCCACGCGCCATGCGCATTTGGTGATGAATGGCTCTGGCCCCGTGTATCTTGATCCGCCGTCGCTTGACCTGTGGCCCGATGTGCATTGGAAGCCAGACTATGTGAAATCTAAGCGCGTTGACTTGAACACGCTAACCAAAGAAGAAGTGGCCAACTGGCAGCCCGGCCAAACGCTTTTGCTCAACGGCAAAATGCTCACCGGCCGCGACGCCGCCCACAAACGCATCCAAACCATGCTTGCCGCAGGCGAGCCGCTCCCCGTCGATTTCACCAACCGCGTGATTTATTACGTCGGCCCGGTGGATCCCGTCAAAGGCGAAGCTGTGGGCCCTGCTGGCCCGACGACTGCCACTCGCATGGACGGTTTCACAGAAATGATGCTCGCGCAAACCGGCCTGATTAGCATGATCGGCAAAGCCGAACGTGGGCCAGAAGGCATCGAAGCGATTAAGAAACACAAATCGGCTTACCTCATGGCCGTGGGCGGTGCAGCCTATCTCGTCTCCAAAGCCATCAAAACTGCCAAAGTCGTTGGCTTTGCAGATCTCGGCATGGAAGCGATTTATGAATTCGATGTTGTGGACATGCCCGTCACTGTGGCGGTAGATTCTGGCGGCACCAGCGCCCACATCACCGGGCCGGCAGAGTGGAAAGAGCGCATTGCGACGGGTGAATTCAAGAATATTGCCATCGCAGCCAAGTAATCACCCAAGTGACTATGAAAGCGCCTATTGGCGTCTTTGACAGTGGCATCGGCGGGCTGAGCATTCTGAAAGCGCTACGCGCCGAGCTGCCGAACGAGTCGTTTGTCTACATCGCCGACAGCGGTAATGCGCCCTATGGCGAAAAGGGTGATGCGTTTGTCATTGAGCGCTCCCGCGCCCTCACACAAACACTGATTGCGCAGTACGGCATCAAGGCGCTGGTGGTAGCTTGCAACACCGCTACGGCTGCGGCCAGCAAG
>JANMDU010000082.1:0-8245 GCA_031376455.1 Variovorax sp.
GCATCGCGCGCGGCGCCTAGATCGAGTCGAAGTGTTTTGGTTGCGCTACTGCCTGCACCACCTCCACCGCCAAACAAACCACCCATGACAGCGCCGAAACCTCCACCGCTCGGGCTTGCCGCTTGCTGTGCAGCAAAACCGCTGCCCGTTTCCGCATTAAGCCAGTATCGCGCCTGAGGGCCTGAGATTTTTTGCTGGGCGTGCAATGCGCCAGAGCACATCAACATCGCGATAACCGCTGCTGCCCTCGTAGTTTGGAGAGGAAGGCTTCTTGCTTGCGTGTGCATTTTTGATCCTTTCGATGCTTATTGACCGGAATCTACCGAAGCGCGCTTGCCCGCGCAATAGAGCCTTTGCATGTTTATCCACACATGTTGTGTGGTTTTGCACGAAATGGACAACGCTACTGTGTTTTCCAATACTCAGCATCGTGGATCGGGTAGGCTTGCGTTTCCAGCTTGCTTTTCACGCATCGCCTCAAGGAATTGACTATGCAAACCCGCAGAAGCGTTTTGTCTCACGCCGTTCAGCTAAGAGTTATCCAAGCTGCCCCCTTCCTTTTGTTACCCCTAAAAAGCAGGGCTCAGGATGTTGTGGCAGGCACAGTGCAACGCACCGAGGGTTTTGTGCGGCTGATCGGCGCGAGCGAGCGTAATGCAGCAGCGGGCACGATAGTGCGCGAGGGTGATCGTCTGATCACGACGCCCAACAGTGATGCGGTGGTCAAGCTCAATGATGGCGCGGTGATTGCCGTACGCGCCAACAGTGAAATGCTTTTTGCTCAGCAGCGCTTCAATGCGCGTGAGCCGCGCGACAGCAGCTCGGTGATGGAGTTGGTGCGCGGCGCACTGCGGCAAGTCACAGGATTGATTGCGAAGACGCAACCCGGCAATGTGCGCGTGCAAACCGCTACAGCGACTATCGGCGTGCGCGGCACCGATTTTGAAACCGTGCAGATTGATACGCAATCCGTGGCCATGGGCACCAGCTTGCAGCCGGGCAACTATACGCAGGTTTATAGCGGTGCCACTTTGGTAGAAGGCCGAGGCTCAGGTGGCAATGATCGCGTGGAAGTCAATGCGGGGCAAACTTCTTTCTCCCCCGACCGCAGTTTCGGTGCGAGCACGCCCTTTGGCTTGCTGCGCAACGTGCCCGGCGGCGTGTTTCGTGGTGGGCGATTTGATGGGCAATTGGGTGGTGTGCAGCGGCAAATGATGCAAGAGATCAACAATCAAATGCGAGAGAGCTTGCCCCCCGAGTTGCAGCGCATCATGCCGGAATTCGGCGTCACGCCTCGGCGATAACTCCTTATCTGCTTCAACAAAAAAGCCTCCAGCTTTTCAGCCAGAGGCTCTACGCATTGAATCACAAGTTACTGCTTGCGCATCATGATCGTCTTCACCCAGCCCGTGCCTTTGGCTGTGGCGACTTTCATGAAGCCGTCTTTTTCTTCGCCTTCGGCCACGACTTCGTCGGAGCGACCCAAGCTGGCGATCTCGCGCGAGCCATCTTTGGGCTCTGCTAGTGCTTTCACGCCTGCAATTTTGGCCACCCACACTGCACCCGCATCAGCTACTGTGCTGTTGACTGCATTCGCGCGTGATGCACCGCTGGCCTTGGCTTGCACCAGACTCGGGTTGCTGCGCACATTGCGCACGATATTGTTCCAGTTGTCTAGGAAGCTGGCGGCGATCAGCTTGCCCTCCGCCGTGCTGCTGTAGCCGCCCAATGCGCCCGCGCCGCCTGCGCCAAGCAACATGCCGCCAATGTTGAAATCGGTCTTTTTGGCGCTGCCCTCGCTGGCCGCGACTTGCAAGCCGCTGCGCACATCAGCCATTACCATGGCCGTAGAGGCTTCTTTGAATTTCAAATTACCAGCAATCGCACCGATTAAGCCCAAGCTGCCGCCAAAGCCACCGAGCAAGCCTCCTACGCCACCGCCCACGCCGCCTGAGGTGTGCGCTGCGATGACCACGCTCGGCGTGATCACAAAATCAGCCGCCACCATTTGGCCTTGGCCGATGTTTTGCCCCGCTTGCATCTGCCCACCCGAGGCCAGCGCACGCTCTTGCATCATATTTTGAAAGCCTTGGCCACGCTCAACCACTTGGAAGCAATTGGAGTTAGAAATGATCATGCGAATCAAGCCGGTGGGCGATTGCAAGCCGGCTTTGAGCAGCGCGTTAATGACCTCTGATTGCGGCTCAGTCACAGCAATCGTGCCCTTGGGCGCATCACATTTTTCGGCCTGCGCTTGGTCGCTAGCCGTCGTGTTGGCGCCTCCCAAAGTCTGGGCGTGAGCCGCTGCGCCGCACACCACGGCAGCTGCAATCAGGGTTTGACTAATGGTCAACATTCTATAAGCTCCTGCACAATTCAACGGTTATTACTAAAGTCTACATTCGCAATTATCACGCATTGCACCACCAAAAAAATACCCTGGAATGGCTCGCCTAAGCCGTTGCGTAGCGCTCAAGTTTCTCGGGTAAAGTCGTGTTGTGTGATGTTATTAGAGTTCCCTGCGCGTCACACGGATTTTCAGTTCCATCGGCCTACCCCACGAGAAAGCAACCAGACTCATGAAGAGGCTTATCAATCCTTACAGGTTACATGTTGTATTTATGGTGTGGGTATTTTCTCTTGGTTTGTTCAGTCAAGTAGCATCGGCCGAGCAATTATTTCGTATTGCTTCTGGAGCGCAAGGCGCAACTTATTACCCCGTAGCCAAAGCCATAGCAGCCGAGCTGTCGCAACCCGGCGTGCTAAAGGTCGAGGCAGTCGCAAGCAACGGCTCTACTGCGAATCTCAACGCCATCGCCAGTGGGCAAATGGAATCGGGCTTTTCGCAAGCCGATATTGCGGCTTGGCACTACACGGGTACGGGCATGGTGCGCCTGCAATTCAGACTCGAAAAGCTTAGGCTGATCGCCAATCTATACCCTGAGAATATTCATGTGGTGGTGCGCAAATCGCTTAATTTGAAGTCGATCGAACAACTCAAAGGCCTAAGAGTGGCTATCGATGAGCCCGGATCGGGTGTGCTGATTAATGCACGGCAAATTCTGCGCGCCTATGGCTTAACAGAGCGTGATATTTTGCCTTTGTACATCAAAGGCTCTGTCGCTGCAGACCGCATGAAAGCCGAAACGGTTGATGCGCTTTTCTTTGTGGGGGGCGTACCCTCCAGCTTTATTACGGACCTGGCTGCAAGCGCCGAGATTGCGCTGCTGCCCATTGAAGGCAACGCTTTGGATGCCTTGCGGCTCGTCGGTGGGTTTTATACAGCCAGTAGCGTTCCAGCAAATGCCTACAAGGGCGTCCCTGGAGTCACGACGCTAAGTGTCGCTGCACAGTGGTACACCAGTGCTGATGTTGATGCCGACTTAGTGTATTCATTGACCAAGCGCCTTTTTAGCCCAGCTGTTTTAGCCAAAGTCAGGCCGGCACATCCGGCAGCTGCAACAATCTCGCCAATGAACGGCGGATTTGCTGCAGGCATGCTCTTGCACCCGGGAGCAGAACGCTTTTACCGCGAGTCTGGTCTTTTGAAATGAAGTTAAAAACCACTCTCGCGTATCAGGATCGCGCTCGCATAACTGAATGCTCGCCATACTTTTGAATAGCGCTTACCCTCCAAAATAACATTGCCGCGCGACCAACGCAGCTGTTCCGGTTGGCCATGAACCTTAAGCCTGATCAAATACAAAGTAGCGCGCGGTACGCGCGCTTTGCCTTCCATCACGGTCGGTATAGATCCGCCATGATCAGTGGACATGCCCGGATGTGAAAGCGCACTGGAGCGCACGACATCAATCTCTAAAAGAGTAACTTCCAACGGCTCATCGATTCGATTGGCTGGGTAAAAACGACCTTTGGCACCAAGACCGAGATTTTGTACATCTGCCTCCTCAACCCAGGCCTCGATGAGCCAAGTTGATGTGTTAACCAGTGTGCCGATAGCATCTTGTGGTCTCACCCAGCTGCCAATTGCCAGTGTGGGGTCAACATCCGTCCACCATGCGGCGTAGTCCGCTTTGATACTCAGCCGCTCCAGCTCTTGCCCTGCTGCGCGGTTCTCCGCTTGGTACTGCTCGACGGTGACTCCTAGTTTGCCCACCTGCTCGCGGCTGGTTTCCGTAGACAGCTCGGCGCTTTGAAGCGCTGACCTTGTGGCGCTTGTATTGATTTGCGCACGCTGAGCGTCACTGCGTAGCTGAGGGCTGTCTAGCACCACAAGGCTTTGGCCTTTGGCCACATTACCCGGCGCGTTTAATGACACGATTCTTCCCGCCAGCGGACTGTAGATGTTGCTGTACTGCGCGCGCAGCTGGGCGGGAGCATAGATGTTGTGCGCCCAAGGCAATGCTGCCAACACAAAGAGCAACAGGAATCCCAATAACCACAGACTGGCGCGGCCACGCTGGATATCTTGACGGCGCTTACCCCACACTTTGAACTCCGTGTAAAGCGGACGAATGACAAACCAGACAATTTCAACCACAAACAAAAATACACCCAATAATTTGAAGAACATCAGATAAACCGCCACCGCAATTCCAAGAAATAAAAAAAATCGGTAAATCCAGGTGCCAAGAGCAAAGATGATAAGCACCGCGTGATTTGTAGGCGCGAAATGTTCAGGCCATGTGTCTTTAAAGCCAAGCAATGTGCGGCGAAGCCAAGTTTTGGCAATCGCTCCAGCTCGGTCGTGCAAGTTGGGCATATCCAAGGCATCTGACAACACATAGTAGCCATCAAAGCGCATAAACGGGCTGACATTGAGCGCCAACGTCAAGACTAAGCTGGTGGTTGCCAGGTAAAAAAAGGCGCTGCGTAATGGCCCAGGCGGTGTCAATGCCCAGCCCAGCAAGGCCAGCCCAGCAAGAACCATTTCCACTGTCATGCCAGCGGCGGCTATGTGCAGGCGCTGCCTGTGGTTGCGCAGTCGCCATGATTCCCCAGTATCGGTGTACAGCATCGGCCAGAGCACCAAAAACGCCACGCCCATGTGCGCCACGCGCACACCGTAGCGAGTCGCCACGACCGCGTGGCCCAGCTCGTGAAGTGTTTTGGCAAGTATCAAAGCAAAGGCAAAGCTGATCAACCCACTGAAGGTTAGCGAATCAACAAACGTTTGGAAGAAGAGCTCCGACTGACGTAACGCCAACACAGCGCCTGTACTGCACAACAGCAACAGGGCAAAAAAAGCCCACCGCGTAAATAACCCGTCCAGTTTTGGGGTGAGCCAACTAAGCCATTGGTCAGGTCTTGCCAGGGGGATACGAAAAAACAAATAGTTATGCAACCACCAATTCCAATGGTTGATGCCAGGTTTGCCGGGCGTCGCGCGGGCTTTGGCAGCATCTTCGCTGTTATCTAATTTGACGAGCCCTTGCTGGCGCAAGAAATGTGCAAACTCCAACACATCCTCCAGCCGAGGACGCAGTGGTGTGTCTCGAACCAACGCCTGCATCACCTCCTGTGGATTGGCTTGCCAGCACGCCAGCATTTCAAACTCTAGCCAGCCGATTTGCACAAACTTGTTTCGCACCGGGCACTGAACCGCCCAGGTGGGCGAACCGTCAGGGTTGTCCGATGAAGCAAACAGCACCAAATCTTCGCGCAGAGTGGGTAATGTCGGCAGCTGCTTGGCGGGTGCCGATCCAATGGCAGCCTGGCTGGGAAGATGAACAGGCTTCAAAGTCACTGTCCTGGCATAGGCCTGCTCGTGCTCAGGTGTGAGAATGTCAGATGCGTCGCGATTGCGATAAACTCACAGACAGATGTTTTCAGAGTGATCGCATGACCCTTCAATCGCGCCCCATCTTCGACCAGCAATTGCTGTTCCGCAGGGATGTTTTGATTGCAGCGGCTGCACTGGGTGTCACTGAGATGAGTGCGGCACAGGGCATTACAAAGCCTGCTGCAAACAACGCCTCGGGTAAACTTGGCAAGCCCATGACTGCAGCCGAAGAATCCGCAGCTGCAAAGGCCGTTGCAGATTCGGTTGCGCTTGAGACGGGCGAACCTGCACATCCCGCCGTAGGAAACACACTGCGTTTGCCCGCGACCTTCAAGCTTTTCAACGGGCAAAATTTTTCTGAAGCTCGCACCAAAGGCAAATTGTTGCTTGTATTTTATTGGGCCAGTTGGTGCCCCATTTGTAAAGTGGTGGAGCCGCGCCTGCAAGAGTTTTGGATGCAAGTTCGTGGCAAAGGCGTTGAGGTGTTGGCTCTGTCCACTGACGCCGAGGTTCAGCCCGCATTTGCTCATATTCAAAAAGCTGGCCTGACTTACCCAGCTAGCATGGCCGCGGTAGCCAAAATGAGCGAGCGCATGACGCCGCGCAGCTTGCCTACGATGTTTGTTCGCAGCAAATTGGGCATCATTGTCAATGCCGATGAAGGTGAGATTGACATAGAAGATCTCAAAGGTTACTTGGCTCATCTTTGAATTTTCAAAGTCAACTAGGCGCTGCTGTGACGGCGCGCCATTAAATTCCCGCCCACTCGCGTACAGCAGCCAATGGCCTGCGTAGCATCAAATAACCGAGCGCTACGCGCGAGCCGTAAAGTTTGGCCGTGCCTTTCAGGCCAATTCTTGAAGACTCACTACCTTCTCCCAGCACAGCCCGAACCCGATAACTGGCAATGTTATCGGGCGACAACAACGCTTGATAACCCGTTTCAATAACTTTTCCGTCAAGCGGAGAAAGCGGTGAGACATGTAAAAACAAGCGCAGAGGGGCTGCTGGGTCAATAGCGATTGCATCACCTACCGGAACGTGTACGAGTACGCCCAGTTTGGCTGGATTGGCGATCAACATGATTCGCTCGCCCGCAGCAACCGGATGGCCACGCCAATCATTTGGATCGCCAAATACAGTGATGCCATCTTTTGGAGAAATCAGTGCCATCCGCTGCAACTGCTCGTCAATGAACGCCAGCTCCGCTCTGCGCTCTTCAACGCGACCCGACAGGGGCGCTATTTCTCCCCTGCTTTGAAGACTGTCGAAGGATTTTTGCGTGGTGGCCAGTAACTCCGCTTGAGCCGAGCCAACGGACTTGATCAGCACCTCGCGCCGGTTGCGTAAAGTCGTGTCGTCAAGCGCCACAAGTGGCTGACCGAGTGTCACCACCTGATTCGGCCGCACCAGCACCTCGCGCACAACCCCTTCCACGGGGGAGGCCAACACGACTGATTCAAGTGAAATAATTTCGGCAGGCGCGAGTACCGACTGGCGCACGGGAATGAGTAGCGCAGCCAGTAAGAGAACCGCCAAAATCCAACGCGTTCGCACGCTAGGCAGCCAGCTTTTACGTGGCGCGCCGCTGTGCATCGCCCAAGCATGAAGCCAAACACCTGACAAGCGCGTGAGGCTTGCAAGGCGTGTTGCATCAACTGGCGAGTCAAACAAAAAGAACGCAAGGCCATTGATACGCCCACTCGCATCAGCCGCCGCTGAGCGTGTGCGCAAAAAAAAGTAAACGACCTCTGCGGGCCACCACTGCGTCCATTCTTGCGACAATTCCGCCGGTAGGTCTTGCGCCTTAAGTCGCAGCAAATCAGCATCTGAGGAAGCTTGGGCTGCGCCTTCGGTGTAAGCCGCTACTCTGCATAGCCAATTTTGATACGGCGTCGTCTCACCCGTTTCAACCAAGCCTGATATAGATTGAGCGCCCCAGCGACCCGCATTTTTACGCAAAATCAACGCCTGGCGGTAACCCAGCAATCCCCAGGCGTCATTAGCCATTGAAAACGCAAGTGGCGAAATACCTTGCGCAGCTCGCGCCAGCTGCTCGACTTCTGACAAGCTAGAAAACGTAGCCGACACGGTAGGGCTGACTGTTGCTTGTTACTGAAGGCCCGCAAATCGGGCGGTGCCACTCATGCCCGATAAAAGCTCAGCATATTTGCCTGAGACGCGCGCTTCAATTTCAACGGTCTGCGCAACTGCGTCAATGCGGGCATTGACAGCTGAAATTGCGGCCTTGTAGGTTTTTCCTGTCTCATCAATTTCAACTTCAAAGATCGTTCCAACTTTGATCGCCCGCAGCCATTTAGAAGGAATATTTAACCTTAAGCGCGGCGCCCCATCGCTGACCAGCTCAAATAAAGGTTGGCCTGCATTGACACCTTGAAATGGCTTAACGTGCAATTTCACGATGCGACCTGCGAAGGGAGCAGTTATCGAGCAGTTTTGAATTTGCGCTTTGGTCATTTCAATTTGACCATCAGCTTTTGC
>JANMDU010000118.1:0-30547 GCA_031376455.1 Variovorax sp.
ACAACAAGCCCCATTTAATCCAGAGTAATCAACATGCAATTCCCCATCAGTTGGCTGCGCGAATTTTGCAATCCTCCGCTTTCCACCGAGCAGCTCGCTGACGCGCTCACGATGGCGGGCTTAGAAGTAGAAGAGACGAAAACGGTTGCACCACCATTTTCCAAAGTCGTCATCGGTGAGATCAAAGAATGCGAGCAGCATCCGAATGCGGATCGGCTGCGTGTGTGCCAAGTGGAAGCTGGCACGGGTGCGCTTCTGAATATCGTTTGTGGCGCACCGAATGCTCGCGTGGGTATTCGTATCCCTGTTGCACTCGTGGGCGCTGTGCTGCCTCCAGGCGAAGATGGCAAAGCGTTTGAGATCAAACTGGGTAAGCTGCGCGGCGTTGAGAGCCAAGGCATGCTGTGCTCGGCCAAAGAATTGAAAATCAGCGAAGCCAATGAAGGCTTGTATGAGCTCGCTGTTGATGCGCCGATTGGCACCAGCATTCGGGATTATTTGAATCTTGACGACACGATTTTTACGCTCAAGCTCACTCCGAATCTTGGCCACAATTTGAGCGTGTATGGCATTGCCCGCGAAGTCTCGGCGATCACTGGCTCGCCTTTGATGACGCCGGAGATCAAACCGATTGCGGTCACGCTTCAAGACAAGCTCGCCGTGAAAATCTCCGCACCTGATTTATGTGGCCGCTTTTCTGGCCGCATCGTGCGCGGTGTGAACACGAAAGCCAAAACACCGCAGTGGATCGTCGATCGCTTGGCCGCTTGTGGGCAGCGCAGCGTCACAGCGTTGGTGGATATTTCCAACTATGTGATGTTTGAATATGGCCGTCCAAGCCATATTTTTGACCTTGACAAAATTCATGGCGGACTTGATGTGCGCTGGGCGAAGCAGGGTGAGACGCTCAAGCTGCTCAATGGGAACACCGTCACGCTCGATGAAAAAGTCGGCATTATTGCGGATGACCAAGCAGTCGAATCGCTCGCCGGCATCATGGGCGGCGACAGCACCTCCGTGACTGACGACACACAGAACATTTACATCGAAGCGGCCTTCTGGTGGCCAGAGGCTGTTGCCGGCCGCTCGCGCCGGTTTAATTTTTCCACTGATGCCGGCCACCGCTTTGAGCGTGGCGTGGATCCAATGCTCACCGTGCTCCATATTGAGCACATCACGCGGCTTGTGCAAGAGATTTGCGGCGGGCAAGCGGCTGTGCTAGATGATCAGCAGCCGAATATGCCTGCGCCTCGCGAAGTCAAGCTGCGCGTGGCGCGGGCTTGCAAAGTGATCGGTATGCCCGTGACGGTGCAGCAGTGCTTGGATGTGTTCAACAAGCTTGGCCTGCCTGCGACTGAGCAAGCGGGTGTGATCACCGTCAAACCTCCTGTCTATCGCTTCGACATCGTTTTAGAAGAAGATTTGATCGAGGAAGTCATGCGTATTATTGGCTTTAACAACCTACCTGATACCGCGCCGCTTGCGCCTGTCGAGCCGAAAGCCCGCTCCGAGCGCAGCAAAGGCCGCTTTGCGTTGCGCCGCTCGCTCGCATCGCTGGGCTACCTTGAGACGATCAATTTCAGCTTTGTAGAAGCCTCCTGGGAGCGTGATTTAGCGGGCAATGTTGATCCGATCAAACTGCTCAATCCGATTGCCAGCCAGCTCTCCGTGATGCGCTCGTCACTTTTGGGCAGCTTGCTCGCTGTGCTCAAACACAACCAAGATCGCAAAGCATCCAGAGTGCGCGTGTTTGAGCTGGGGCGTGTGTTTGCGCGCGATGCGGGCGTGAAGACGGCTATCAACGAGGCCAGCCAACAAGTACGCGGCATCGCCCAGCCCATGCGCATCGCCGCTCTCGCATGGGGCGGGGCAGTACAGCGCCAGTGGAGCGCACGAGATACAGCGGCTGATTTCTATGATGCCAAAGGCGATGTAGAAGCGCTCCTCGCGCCAGCTAAGCCAGAATTCAAAGCGTTTGGGCATCCTGCGATGCATCCAGGCCGTTGTGCACAGATCTTTTTAAACGACCGAGTGATCGGCGTGATCGGAGAGCTGCATCCGCGCTGGAAGCAAAGCTATGAGATTGCAGGCGCTGCGCCGGTGATGTTTGAGCTGGATGTGAATGCTGTGATGGCACGTGCGCTGCCATCGAGCAGTGCGATTTCTAAATTCCCTGCCGTGGAGCGCGATTTGGCCGTGGTCGTGAAAGAGTCCGTCAGCCACACGGCCTTGATGAATGCGATTCACGCTGCCAAAACGAATGGCCTGTTGCAAGACGCTATGCTCTTCGATGTGTTTCGCGCAAAAGAAGCGAGTGCTGCGCTGGAATTAGACGAGAAGAGCTTGGCCATTCGCTTGACGCTTCAAGGCGAAGATGCGACGTTGACCGATGAGCAGATTGAAGCCTCAGTCAGCGCCGTGCTCGCTTCGTTGCAATCTGCCGTTAGCGCGCGGTTGCGTGCATAGGGTCAATTCTTAACAGATTTTTAAGCCAATTGAGCACCTGGCCGGCATAGAATATGCGCAGAGTGCTATCAATTTAAGAGTATTAGAATAAGTCAAACGAGATGGAGCACACAATGGATTTCATGGTCGAAAGTTTAGAAACGCCTGCACTGACCAAAGCGCAGTTGGCCGACATGCTGTTTGATCAGATCGGGCTGAACAAGCGCGAATCCAAAGACATGATTGATGCCTTTTTCGAGCTGATTTCCAGAAGCGTCGTCGCCGGCCAAGATGTGAAAATTTCAGGCTTTGGCAATTTCCAAATCCGCACCAAAGCGCCGCGCCCCGGTCGCAACCCGCGCACCGGTGAGCCGATCCCCATTGATTCCCGTCGCGTCGTGACTTTCCACGCCAGCCATAAACTCAAAGATCAAATTCAGGGCTGAGCGCTGGATTGAGCGACAAAAAAAGCCATGCATGCATGGCCTTTTTACGTTTTACGCCACAACATCACTGCGGAAACCCAAGCGCGGTTTGCCCAAAACCTTCAGCTGCACGCCAGCCAGGTGCCTTAAGAAACAAGTTTTTCACCATGCCGCCCGGGTCGTAGGCGGGCCATGCTTTGCCGGGGTTTTTCGCCTCCCATTCAGCCTTGATTTGCGCGCCCGTTTTGTAGTGCGGCACTTTGCTGGCGTAGGCTGCGAGGGACGCACCGCGCCAACCTTTGTCTTTGATCTCTGGCCAGAGGCGGTCAGCGTGGCCAATGTTCCATGCAGGATCGACTCTCCAAGCTTCTTGGCCGAGCACATCACCGAAGATGAAAAGGCGGCCACCTTCAATTTGCCATGAAGTGGGGTCTGAGCCGAGCTTGATGGCGAAGGCCGCGCCGCTGGCGCAGAAGCCGCCGTATTGCGGTTCATATTTGGCAGTGTTGGCTTCAAACAAGGCCTTGTTTGAAGCCGAGGCAAAGTAGTAGCTGCGCTCAGGCAGCTTGACCTGATGCTGCGCAGTGCCTTTGACGGGTTTGCCTTCGGTGAAATAGGCTACCGGGTCATAGCCAAGCAGCATGACGGGATCGCCAGCAGCATTTTTAGCAGACGCGTAGATCGTGCCGCAGCCGGTGAGTAGGCCTGCTGATAAGGCGATGGCGATCAGAAAAAATCTTGTGAACAGTTGCCGCATGTTGTGTCTCCTTCACAAAAGAGTCGATCTAATTTGATCGGTTCAACCTAACTTGTCAAATGATGCTTTTTCAGCCATCCCAGGCCAGCCGATGTGCCGCTGGGTTGCCCGCCGTTTTTCGGGCGGTATTCGCAGCCGATCCAGCCATGCCAATCGCACTGCAGGCTCACCTCGTCAATCACTTTGAAAAGATAATCATAGTTCAGCTCGCCAATATCGGGCTCATGCCGCTCTGGGACGCCAGCAATTTGAAAGTGGCCGACGCTGCCGGTGGGCAGGTATTTGCGGATTTTCATCGCCACATCGCCTTCAACGATTTGGCAGTGGTACAGATCCATTTGCACTTTGAGATTAGACGCACCTACGAGGCCAATGATCTCGTGTGCGTGGTCTTGACGGTTTAAGAAGAAACGCGGAATATCGCGCGTGTTGATGGGCTCGATGAGCACATCTAGGCCTGCCGTGGCGGCAACAGCCGCTGCCCAGCGCAGGTTGCTGATGTAGGTCTCTTGCACGTCTTCGCGGGTGAGGCCTTCGGGAATCAAGCCGGCCATGAGGTGGATGCGCGGGCATTTCAAAGCGGCTGCATAGGTCAGTGCCAGTTCTACGCCCGCTTTGAATTCTGCTGCTCGCCCTGGGATGCAGGCAATACCTTTGCTCCCCTGCGCATCAGCTTTTGCGATGCTGCCGCGCTCTGTGCCGCCCGGAGGTGCGTTGAAGAGCACTTGCTGTAGTCCGTTAGCCGTTAAGCGCGCGGCGAGATCGTTGGCTTCAAAGGCATAGGGGAAAAGGTATTCCACGGCTTTAAAACCATCCTTGGCTGCGGCTTCAAAGCGATCTAAGAAGGGTAGCTCGGTGTACATCATCGAAAGGTTGGCGGCGAATTGAAGCATGCTTATTCCTGCGGATCAAAATTTTTACCAAATCGCGTTGAAGGCTTTGCGCAACTCTTCGATTTGTGCTTCGGTCAAGGCGGGTGTGCTGGGCAGCAAGCACAGTAGCCTGGCAGTTTCTTCCAGCTCTTCAAGCACGGCCATGGCTGAAGACGGCGAGCTAGCCCACACATTTGGGCCTAGGCGAGGGAGCATTACCGCGCGGATTGGCGTGCCACGCTGTCCATACTCTGCAATCCGCTGCGCGACTTCTTGCGCGGCAGCCGCAGCGCCGGGGCGGTGATAGTTGATGACGGGCACATGCCCGACTTTCATCACGAAATATGGCGTAAGCGCAGGCAGCAGCTCCGCGCCGGGCGATTGAAGCGTTAAAGCAACGCAATGCGTGCTGTGGGTATGAATGATGCAATCGGCTTTGGTGCTAAATGGGGTGCTAGCCGAGTAAATACCTGCGTGAAGCGCTATGGTTTTGCTAGCGCGTTCGCCGTTGATCTGCGTCAGTTGCCTGTCCAGTTTGGCTATTTTTGCAGGGTCCAAAAAGCCAAGGCAAGCATCGGTGGGTGTGATGAGGAAACCATCATCAAGCCGCACGCTGATGTTGCCCGCCGTGGCATGCACATAGCCGCGCTCAAACAGTCTCTTGCCGACGCGGCAAATTTCTTCTCGGGCGTGGGATTCTTTGGAGAGGCTCATGCCAGCATCGTAAACGCTTGCGTGAAGAAATCTTGGCTGCCAAAGTTGCCAGACTTTAAAGTGATGTGAATCGGCGTGCCTTCGCTGGAAGCGAAGCACCAAGGCACACCCGGCGCGATTTGTGGGCCGATTTGCATCTGCGTGATGCCCAGCGCCTGCACGCACGCTCCGGAAGTCTCGCCGCCAGCCACCACCAACTGACGCACACCCAGAGAGACCAGTCCTTTGGCAATCGCAGCGAGCGTGCGCTCCACCAAAGCGCCAGCTTCTTCCACGCCAAGCTGGTTTTGCACGGCCTTGATTGCATCAGGCGCTGCGGTGGAATAAATCAGCAAGGGGCTTTTAGCCAAGAGCGGCTGCGCCCATGCAAGGGCTTGCGCGACAACATCTGCGCCGCTGGAGTGGCTGGAAGCGATACGTAGCGGATCAACAGCCAATGCAGGCAAGCCAGCAGCGATGAAGGCCGCTACTTGCGCATTCGTTGCCACCGAGCAACTGCCTGAGACGACGGCTTTGAGCCCGGTAGCTAGGGGCAGGGCGCTAGATGCCGTTGACGGTGAAATACCAAAGTTCTGCGGCAAACCAATCGCAACGCCCGAGCCGGCAGTGACCAGCGGCATGTCTTTGAGGGCATGCCCCAAGCGCATCAAATCTTCGTTGCTGATCGCATCGACAATTGCCACGCCCACGCCAGCAGCTTTGAGCTGAGCAATGCGCTGAAAAATAGCCTCCGAGCCTTGCGCTACGGTTTTGTAATCTATCAAGCCAACGACACGCTTGGTCTGCGCTTGCATCACGCGCACGAGATTGGCGTCCGTCATCGGCGTGAGCGGGTGGTTTTGCATGCCGCTTTCATTGAGCAGCCCATCGCCAGCAAACAAATAGCCTTTGAAGACGGTGCGGTTGTTGTCTGGGAAAGCTGGTGTGGTGATGGTGAAATCTGTGCTGAGCGCATCCATCAGCGCTTCTGTCACGGGGCCGATGTTGCCTTGCGAAGTGCTATCGAAAGTAGAACAAACTTTAAAGTAAATCTGCCGGGCGCTTTGGTTTTTGAGCCAAGCAAGAGCAGCTAAAGACTGTACGACAGCATCTTTTGGCGCAATCGTGCGCGATTTGAGCGCCACCACAACAGCATCGACATCGATATCTAGGGGCGAGGAGGGTACGCCAATCGTCTGCACGACGCGCATGCCGGCGCGGACGAGGTTATTCGCCAGATCAGTCGCACCCGTGAAATCATCGGCAATGCAGCCCAATAGCAAGGCTTGGGTCATAAGGGCATCCTATATTGAGGGAAGAATCGCAACTCATTGTTCGATGCGTGTGAAAGTATGCACTGTTTTGCGTATCACTTGCGAGGCACTTTGGGCATTGAAGTCAAGAAAATGCTGCATTTTCAAATGCACATCAAAATCCTTGGCTTCGCGATACACCTCGTAGAGAACGACATGCGATTTTTGCGCATTGTCGGTGCACACATCAAATTGCAAACAGTTTTCCTCAAGCTCCACAGAGGCTTTGGCGTTGGCCAGCATGCCCACCATGAACGTATCGAATTGCTCGGGATGAATTTCAAAATCAACAGTCACGATGAACATCTTGTATTCTTATCCTAAAGAGGCTAACAGCCGAGGAAGCCAAGCGGTGAGCTCGGGCACATAGGTGATGAGCAACACAACACTGAATGTCGCGGCCATCATGAGCCACAGGTGCTGCGTGATCTCGCCAATCGACGCTCGCGCTAATTTTGCTGCGACAAACAGCGTGCCCCCCACAGGTGGTGTATACAGCGCAATGGCAAGGTTGGCCGTCATGATCACGCCCATGTGCACCAAATCCATTTTGAAGGCCATCGCCAAAGGCAAAAATAAGGGCGCGGCCATCAGCAATGCTGGCAGGGGTTCAATGAAAATACCCAGCAGCACCAAGGCCACGTTGAGCATGATCAAAAACACCCATTTCACATGCGCCACGGAGCCGACCCAATCGGCCAATTGCTGCGCCACACCTTCAGCAGTAATGAGCCAAGCCAATGCGCCTGTAGCGCCGATCACCAGCATCACAGTGGCACTGGTCATGAAGGCTTTGAGCAGCAAATGGGGAATGTCTTTCAGCTTTAAATCACGGTAAACAAACATCGAGATGATCAAACCGTACACCACCGCCACAGCAGCAGCCTCGGTAGGCGTGAAATAGCCCGACCAGATACCACCAATAATGAATACGGGCATCAAGAGAGCCGGGCCTGCGGAGAGGGCTGCTTGGTAGATTTGCTTGAGCGATGCAGGCTTGCCACCCGTATCTACACCCGTTTTGCGGCCATGCCACATGCACACCGCAATTAAAGCGAGCGCAGAAATGATGGCGGGAACGAGACCGGCCATGGACAAAGTGCGCATCGACACGCCCGAGATAAAGGCATACACCAAGAAAGGAATCGACAAAGGCATGAGCAAGGCCAATGTGCCTGCTACAGCCACCAAAGCAGCCGCGAAACCGCGCGTGTAGCCCTTGGCCAGCATGGCAGGAATCACCAAAGAGCCAATGGCCGCCGTATCTGCAATCGCTGAACCCGACACGCCACCAAACAGCAGGCAAGAGATCACCGTCACGATGCCTAAGCCACCGGGCAGCCAGCCAAACAACACATTGGCAAACGCCACAATCCGCTTGCCCACACCGCCTTGCGCGAGCAACTCGCCCGTGAACACAAACAAAGGTACAGCAATCAAAATGAAGGGCTCAACACCGCCAATGAAAGAGAGAAACACACTCTCTAGCGGGTATGACATGCCATAGATGCCCACAATGCCTACTGTTGTGGCGAGCAGGGCGATCATGAGCGGAATACCGGCTAGCGCCAAGGCAAAAAACGAGCCAAAAATAACGAGGGACAACATGATTTTTCTCCCTCAAAGATCTGTGAGATAACGCTGCTCGCGCGGCACACCGCGCAAGATGAGCAGCAAATCCCAACCAATAAACAAAGCCATCAGACCGATCCCTAAAGGCATGGGGATGTATTGCCACGCCATGGGCCATTCCAACGTAGTGAGCACATTGTCCCAACTACTTTGCACGATACGAATGCCAAAATACAAGACCACAGCCAACAATGCAAGCGTAAACAACTGCACGCCAGCATCTGCCCAGCGGCGCTTGGCGGGTGTCAATTTATCGAGGAACTCATTGATCGCCATGTGTGCACCGCGCTGAGCGGCGCAAGCACCGCCTAAAAAAGTAACCCAAACCATCAGCAGCTCGCCCAGCTCGGTCAGCCAAGCCAAGTCTTTACCGAAGGCATGCAAAACAACGTTCAGGAAAATCAGTGCAGCCAGCGACCCACCAATCAAAATGACGGCCCAGTCCACCGCCTTGCCAACATAGCGCAGCCATGCTGGAGGTTGCACGATGACCGGGGGCATGTCTGCCAAGTTGGGTGGCATGGATGAAGCGGGCGCTGCGAGCATCTGATGTTCCTTCTGTGCGGTTTACTTGACTGCTTTGCGAATCGCAGCGGTTTCTGCAAGAACCTGGTCGACATCAGCGCCATACTTCTCGCGGGCCTTGGCATACACGGGGTCAACCGCTTTTCTGAATGCAGCGGTATTGGGCTTGCGATTGATAATTGCCCCCTTACCCTGCATAGCAGCCAGCAGCAACTCGTCGTTATCCTTGATCATGTTGCGCTGAAAGGGAGCAACTTCGCGAGCAGCGCGCTGCACGGCCTCTTGATCCGCTTTTGACAGGCGCTGCCAAGTTCTTTCTGAAATCGTCAGCGGCGTTGGACTGTACACGTGGTTGGTCAGGGTCACGTGTTTGGCTACTTCATAGAATTTGTTCGATGCAATCGTGTCAATCGGGTTTTCTTGCCCAGCTACCGCACCTTGCTGTATGGCCAAGTAAACCTCAGGCAAGGGCATGATTTGAATGCCAAAACCCATGGCTTCGAGCTGCCAGCGCATCATCTCGTTGGGGAAGGTGCGCAGTTTTTTGCCTTTGGCGTCTTCTGGCCCGTTCAGTGGATCTCGTGTGGTCATGCTGCGAAAGCCAGCTTCCCAAGTGGCTAAAAAACGAAAACCTTTGGCAGGCGCTTTGTCAAATTGAGCTTGAAGCCATTTTGATTCGTCGTAGAACTTCCAGCCTTGCGCGTAGTTGTCGATGATGAAGGGCATCATGGTCAGATTCAGGGTAGGTACCTGGCTTGCATAGGAGCCAGTCGACGAGACGGTGAAGTCAATGCCACCCAGAGCCAACTGCTCAATGTTCTTAGGATCGTTGCCCAGTTGGCTGCAGCAAAAGACTTGCACTTTATAGCGCCCTTGGGTGTAGCTCTCCACCTTGCGCGCGAACACCTGCGCGGCAGCTTGCCGGGCACCCGATTGTTGGTCGGTGTGGCTGAATTTCAGCACGGTCTGCGCCTGCGTAGTGCTGGCGCATAGCAGCGCTGCGAGCGCCACCGATTTGAAGCTAAATGAACGTACAGTCATGAGAGTCTCCTTCTAGAAAAACACAGGTTGAAAAATCAATGAAACGGATTGAGCGGGATTGCTGAGGGTGAAAATTGGTCAACTTCGATGCGTTGACCGCTGGCGTGAGAGGCGTATACGGCCTCTTGAATCAAGAGATTGCGCAAGTAATCGCGGGCCGTATTCTCAATCGCTTGATTCGTGCGCAGGCTGTGCACAACATGCTGCTGCAAAGCTGCGCAAGCGCCGCCGCCAAACTGCACGTTACTGCCCTTGTCATAGGCCAATACCTGCTCCTGGCCATGATGCGGCTTGAAGTGCATGAGGGCATCACCATCCAAGCGCAGCACGCCTTTTTCGCCTTCTAGCCACAGTTCGCCGAGCGTGCGCCGGGGGTTCTCTGCCACATGATCATTCAAGCGATTGCCATCAAAACTGCCGTGCTGCCCGCTTTTGAATTCAAAGTGAATGAAGCCAGCATCTTCTCCAGCAATCACCGGATTGATGCGGCGCAGGCGGGCATAGACCGCATGCACTTCGCCACACAGGTAGCGAAAGGTGTCAATGTAGTGCACAGCAGTTTCTGCCACCAGCAGGCGCGGCATTTTTTGAAAATACGGTTGGCGGCTGAGGTAGGCATCAGGCCCTTGACCATCGCCCGTGCGCAGGCGAAAGCTGATGCCGTGCAGATTGCCCAGTAAACCCTCATCAATCAAGCGGCGAATTTCTCTGAACCACGGCATGAAGCGAAAATTCTCATGCACTATGAGGGGAACGCCCGCTTGCTCAGCATAGCGCGTGATCGATTCAGCCTCTGAATAGCTCGTGGCAAAAGGCTTTTGGCAAATTACCGCAATGCCTTTGTCCACCGCTTGCTCCACCAAATGCCGATGATGGGCAGGCGGCGTGACGATATCGATCAAGTCAATCTGCTCTGCAGCCAGCATCTCTTGCGCGCTGCTATACGCATGCGCAGCACCAAACTGCGCTGCTGCAGCTTTTGCTTTTTGCTCATCCACATCGCACACCGCCACCAGCTCAATGCCAGGCATGTGTTGCCAGCCGTGCAAATGGAACTGGCTGAAATAGCCAGCGCCCATCACGGCGACGCGATGAACTGAGCGCGCTTGTTGGCTCACGCAGGCACTCCATGAGATGCTTTCGCCTTGACATGCGCCAACACAGCTTCGGTAACCTGCGCCGTGCCGCTTTTGCCACCAAATTCAAAGGGGCGAATATTGCCTTGCGCAAACGCGTGCTCCACCGCAGCTTCAATGGCTCTCGCGCCATCTGCCAATGCGGGATCACTGTGCTTAACAGACAACCAATCGAGCATCATGGCAGCCGACAAAATCATGGCAGTGGGGTTGGCTTTGCCTTGACCCACAATATCGGGCGCTGTGCCGTGCGCGGGCTGGAAGAGGGCGTGCTTGTCGCCAATATCGCCCGAAGGGGCCATGCCCATGCCGCCGACCAAGGCTGCAATCAAATCCGACAAAATATCGCCAAACATGTTTTCGGTGACGAGCACGTCATAGGTCCACGGCTTCATCACGAGGTTGAGCGCCATCGCATCCACATAGGCGCTATCGGATTTCACGCCCGGATATTTCGCCGCATGCTCTTCAAAAATCTTACGCCAAAAGGCCATTGAGGTGAAGACATTGGCTTTGTCCACATTGGTGACCCGCCCTGCGCGGCCCCTGCCTGCGGCGCGTTGCTCTGCGAGCTTGAAAGCGAATTCACACACGCGCGATGTACCGTGGCGAGAGATTTTTTGCGTGTCATACGCGACTTCATCGCCTTCCATTTGGCCTCGGCCTCGGGCGTAAAACAAGCCTTCGGTGGACTCGCGCACCAAAACGAAATCTATTTCAGCTGCGCGTGGATCGGCCAGCGGTGTGGGCAAGCCTTTGAAGGTGCGGATGGGGCGCACACCGGCATACAAATCAAAGCGAAAGCGCAAATCAAGCTGGGGAATGATCTCTGTGCCATCTGCGCCGCGCACATGGGGCAAACCCATTGCGCCAAACAAAATCGCATCGGCTTTCTCGCAATCGGCCAACACGACATCTGTAAGCGCTACGCCGTGGTCTGCATAGTGCTGCGCGCCAGCGACATGGCTCACGAAATGAAAGCTGCGGCCTAGACTTTTACCGACCTGTTCGAGCACGGTGGTGGCGCAGGGCATGACTTCGTTGCCGATGCCATCGCCGGGGAGCACGCTGATGTGATAACTTTTTGACATTCAAATAGTCCGTTGGTTAGTAAGTGAATTGGGATTCAAAGCTGTTGCAAGTGATAGCGTTCAAAAATTGCTAGCAATTCGCGGCTGGCTCGCTCGCGGTGTTCGCGGTTGACTTGCGCTGCGCCAGCGCTATTGCCCGCCGCCAGCATCTGCACCAACTGCATATGCTCATGCGTGGAGTTGACGGGTTTTGGCCGCAGGCGCAGCGTGAACATGCGGGCGCGGTGGGCGCGATCCCAAAAGCCCATCACGCTGTCGAGCAGCATCTTGTTGCCAGCGAGGCGCACGAGGGCGTGATGGAAGGTTTCATCAGCCTTGGCCCACGCATCTAAATCTTCGCGGCCTAGCGCGGCTTCCATGGATTTCGTCGCGTCAATCAAGGGCTGCAATTCTTGCTGGCTGGGGGTGCGCTTGCCAAGCATCTCAGCGGCCATGCATTCCAAGGCGGTAAGAATTTCATAGATTTCTTTCATGTCGGTGGGTGAGACGGGCAGTACCCGCATGCCACGGCGAGGCGCTACTTCGACCAAACCTTCTTGCTGCAATCGCATCAAGGCCTCGCGCACAGGCGTGCGGCTCATGCCCAAAGCCAAGGCCACTTCCTGCTCTAAAGCTTGATAGCCGGGCGACCAGAGGTTGTCCAAAATTCGCACGCGGATTTCTTGGTAGGCTTGCTCCGCGAGGGGTAGAGCATCCATGTCTTGCGTGCTCAGGCGCTGTTGGCTCATTTCGTTGCTTTCAATAATTCCAATGAATGGGTGGATGGCCCGCGAAGGGCATGTGCACAGTCGCCAAGCGATCTCCCAGCAGGCAGCCCAGATAGCCGGTGCGAAGATCGGGGCCGCCAAAGGCAAGGCTAGAAATATTGCGCAACTGCTCAGATTTCACGCCATCCAAATGCGGGCGACCCATGCTGTGAGCTTGATAAGCTTGCTCGACCCAAGCCAGATGATCGGCATCCACATCTTCCAGCATGATGAGTTGCTTGCCATCTGGCGCAACGCAGATCACGCGGTTGCTCACGATGCTCACAATCCACACATTACCTTGCACGTCAAACGCCATGCCATCGGGATACGTGCCAGCGCCGAACTCAGCGACCACTTGCTTAGGTCCCAACTTGCCATCCGAAGACAAAGGAAAGCGCGAGAGGCGGCGTGTGAAAGTTTCGTTCACATACAGCAATTGGCCATTGGGGTGAAACGCTATTTCATTGGTGTAGCCCAAGCCGTCCGCTGCGATGCGGGCGCTTTTCGGATCGCTCGGGTCATCCATGCAGACGATGAAGCCATCGTTGCAATTGCTGTTGTAGCCCAGCGCACGAGGCTGCAAACGTGTACTTACCGTCAGCCAGAGCCTGCCTAGCGAATCTTCCAGCGGATAGTTACTGGGAGGCAGCGGCACACCATCGACCTCGGTGAGCACAGGCCATGTTGTGCCATCGCGCTGCAAAGAAAACACGCCACCCTGTTTGTCGCCCAAATGCGCCAAGAGAAATGAGCCGTCGCGGCGCAGCGCAATGCCATTAGGCTTGAGCACTTCTCCATCCACAGGCTGCGCCGCATAAAAGCATTGGCTTCCATCAGCGCGAATATGCGCCACGCCGCTGCGCCAATCCGCTGTGTACAAATCACCGTTGGCCGTGGCCAACACGCATTCTGGCCTGACCAAGCCTTGGCCGACCCAATCCGTTAACTTCAAGGAGGCTGGCTGTGTGACTGTGGTATGCAGTGAATTTGGAACAGAAGCACTCATTTGGTATTCATTGATCGGCAATTAACGTATGCATTAAATGTAATGTATACGTTAAAAGCGTTTCAATAAATACCTTTTACTTAGGATTTTCCCGAATCAGGATCAATTGCCTGATCTCAAACGCATTGAATCAGGCAATTGAAAAGTGTAATTGAATCGATGAATTACTACAAAATTAATAGCACTCTTCGCAGATTCTATGTGGCTAACTGGCTAAACAGAAAAAAATAATGGCCAATGCCAGTCCGCTTTACAGGCAAAATCGACTTTTAGCGGCATGGGATAGACGTCAATCGTTACGAAATTGAAAGTCATTCGGCGGTACAAAACGCTCGGGGATTGAAGGCAGATGACATCACGCTTTTTTTGGAAGCTGGATGCCCGGGAAAATCTTGATCACAGCGCTGTCATCTTCTTTAGCAAAACCTGCGGTCGATGCTTGCATGAACATCTGATGCGCTGTGCTCGACAGCGGCAAAGGAAACTTACTGGCGCGCGCCATATCCAGCACCAACCCCAAATCTTTCACGAAAATGTCCACAGCGGACAGGGGCGTGTAATCCGCTGCGAGCACATGCGCCATCCTGTTTTCAAACATCCAGCTGTTGCCCGCGCTATGCGTGATCACGTCATAAAGCGCTGCCGGATCGACACCTTCACGCAGACCGAGCGCCATGGCCTCAGCAGCAGCGGCAATATGCACGCCTGCCAGCAATTGATTGATCACCTTGACCTTGCTGCCTGCCCCAGCCTTGTCGCCCAGCTTATAAAGCGTGCCCGCCATCGCGCGTAAAAAGGGCTCTGCGACAGCGTAGGCCTCAGGTTTTCCAGCGCTCATCATCGTCATCTCGCCGCTGGCTGCGCGCGCTGCACCGCCGGAAATTGGTGCGTCGATATACAGAATCCCTAGTTTTTCTAGGCGAGCTTCCAAGGCAATTGACCAGTTGGGGTCAACCGTGGAGCACATCACGAATACGCTACCCGGCAGCATGTTGGCTGCACACCCGTTTTCGCCAAACAACACTTGCTCAGTTTGCGCGGCGTTGACAACGACTGACACGATCACTTGGCATTGCTGGGCTAACTCAGCCGGTGAGGCGCAAGCGATGCCGCCCTCAAGTGCAAAGGCATTTGCCACTTCACTTCGTACATCAAAAACGCAAGGCATATGCCCCGTACGCCGCAGTGATGCCGCCATGCCGCTGCCCATGGCGCCAAGGCCAATCAATCCAATTTGTGTGCTCATCATCTTGCCATCCTTGGCAAGATTGTTGCAGAAAAGACTGATGATTTGGCCGCAGATTTTCCTTAAACCAAGACGATGGGCTCAATCGCATCGGCCTGCGGCAAGATGCGGCCAATTTTGCAAGTGTGTGGATAGCCTTGCGCTTTGAGCACTTCGATACAAGCATCCACTTTGTCAGCCGGCACGCTGGCCAACAGACCACCCGCTGTTTGCGGATCAAAAATCAGCGGATAGCGCGGATGATTGACGAAATGCTCCTGATTTCGTAGCGCTCTGCGCAGGCGCACATTGGCGCTTTGCAGAGAACTCGTGATACCCGCTTCGATACACTCTTGCGCACCATCGAGCAGGGGCAGGGCTGCCATGTGAATCTCTGCATCCACTTCGGAAGGCCGCGTCATCTCGACCAAATGCCCCAGCAGGCCGAAGCCCGTGAGATCGGTGCAAGCTGTAGCGCCATGCTCGCGCAACACTTTTGCACCCGTGCGATTGCTGATCACCATGCTGGTCAGTGCCGCATCAATCCAGCGGCCTTTAGCAAACAAGCGATCTTTCGCGGCAAACAAAGTGCCCGTGCCAATCGGCTTGGTGAGGATCAACACATCGCCTGCTTTCATGCCGCCCTTGCGCATGATCACATCGGGCTTGTCTTCGATCAAGCCATTGATCGCAAAGCCAAGCGCCAGCTCTTTGCCTTCGCCCGTATGCCCGCCAACCAGTGAGCAATCAGCTTCGTTCAAGACTTCCAAAGCGCCCGTCATCATCTGAAAGAGCACATCTTCCACCTTGGCGTCCATGCCCGGCGGCACGGTACACACCGCAGTGGCAGTTTGCGCCTGCCCGCCCATCGCCCAAATATCGCCCAGCGAATGATTGGCGGCGACTTTGCCAAAAATATACGGATCATCGACAAATGCGCGGAAGAAATCCACCGAATGCACCATCGCCATGCCCGGCGGCACGCGCACGACGGCGGCATCATCAGGATCTTTGAGGCCGATCAACACATCATCGCGTTGCAAGGGGTGCAGGTTGCCCAAAGCGCGCTGCAAAATCGTCGCGCCCACTTTTGCACCGCAGCCGCCGCATCGCATGGCAATTGCGGAGATGGCTTGCAGGGATTCTTCGGAGCTGAGCTTGACGTTGACCAATGCGTTAGATGGCGCTGGCGCGGCATTGACATCCATCTCAGGAAATTCACTGAATTTGCGCATGAAGCGCTGATCAATCCAATCTTTCCACTTCCAGACCCAGCTGCCTGCAAAGCCGAGCCAGCCGCGCGAGGCAACAGCGTATTTATCGCCAGTGGAGATCAAGGCGAGCCAGCTTGTTTGCGGCGCGTAATTTTGCAAATCGGTGCCGCCAACTGCGCGGCGCAGATTCTCCGTCAAAGGCTTGGCCATGCGCACGGCAAACACGCCGGCTTTCTCCAGCTTGAAATTGACCATGCTGGCGATGTCGCCAGCGGCGTAGATCAGCGGATCTGTCAGAGTTTGCAGCGTGTCTTTGACTTCGACGAAGCCTTCTTTGTCAAGTTGCAAGCCCGTTTGCTTGAGCCATGCCGCGCCCCCTGCGCGTGTGACCCAGATGATTTCATCCGCATCAAGTTTGAGGCCAGAGGCCGTTTGCAATGTGCCACTGCTCACCTGATTGACCTCGGCGTTGGTGTGCACTTTCACGCCCCGCTGCGACAAGACGTTTTCAAAGCGGCTGCGCACGCCGGCGTTATGCGTCGGAAGAATCGTTGGCGTACTCGTGAGCAAATTGAATTGCAGCTCATCTGGGTTGCGATTGAGTTTGACCAACTCATTGCGCAGCCGATGCTGCATCGCCAGCAGCAGCTCCACGCCGCCCGCGCCCGCGCCCACCACGGCAATCGTTGTTTTGCCGGGATGGTTTTTCACGCGCTCCAGTAGCGCGAGCCAACGGTCATTGAAATTACGAATCGGCTTGACGGCAACGGCAAATTCAGAAGCACCTGGCACGCCGCCGAGCTGCGGCGTCGAACCGATATTGATCGACAGCTGGTCATACGGAACAGGTGGGCGGCTTTTGCAGAGCACTTTTTGACCTGAGCGATCAATGCCAATCACCTCATCGCGATACACCCGAGCGCCTGCGAATTGCGCCAATCGAAGCAAATCAATATGCACTTCATCAAACCCATAATGCCCCGCTACATAGCCGGGCAGCATGCCGGAATAGGGCGTATGCAAATCGGTGCAAATGAGCGTGAGCCGCACGCCGGGGATCGGCTTCATCCCGAAGCTTTTGAGTACGCCGACATGGCTGTGGCCGCCGCCAATCAATACAATGTCTCGCAGGACGGGTTGATCTGAAGTTTGCATAAATTATTGAATTGCTGAAGCGACGAGGCCTAGGAGTGCGGCCTTCTCAGCAGCGGGGGAAAAAAGAGGAGCGCGAAGCGCACATTGCGATGATAGATGGTCTAAAAAGGCCTTGTCGTTCTTACATTGATGCAATAACGAAGCGAGCGCGGCTGCATCGCCCACAGGGAAGTAGCCGTCATAGCCGCCGCCCAGCATGCCCACATTGCCATCCATCCGAGAAGCGAGCACCGGCGTGCCGCTGCACACAGCCTCCATGATCACATGCGCGCCGCCTTCCATTTTGCTGGTGTGAACGAGCACATGGGCGCGCTGAATTCTTGCCCTAGTTTGAGCATGTTTCAAGCCTCTAGCCCATATATATCCTGCGCAGAGTGCTTCTGTTTCTATAGCGTCTTGTGCAAGCTTTTCATCCAAGCCTGCGCCGATGTGTGTGATACGAATCTTCGTGTCGCCCTTTAAAAGTCGCGCGGCTTCAAACAAAGTTTGTGGCATTTTCTCGTCGCGCAGATGGCCAACCATCACCGCATTCAAATGCTTGTCTGTTTTCGCCAGTGTTTCTCGTGAGCTTGTCGATTGGAAAATCACCTGAGTTTTCGGATGATGCTGCTTGGGCAAGCTTTTGATGCCCAGCTCTTGTAGCACGATCAGATGCGCCGCTAAATCCAAAGAGGCGCGCGCCTGCGTATCCGTTTGGATGTCGCGGTAAAGATCGGTGCCAGTCAGCGCCACAATCAAGCCGCGAGAGCCGCGCTGGCCATGCCAAGCGGCAATGGAATCGGCGCTTCGGCGGGCGTGTAAGGCAATCATGATGTCATCCGACGCATCCATGTCTGCTCGCCACTGCTTGGTGATGCGGGTACGATAATGTGAAGACAGCATCTGTGCCCATCGCTTGGCGGTCTGCCAGTTGCCATTGTTGGCATCTGACAGCGCAGGGCTAATAATCACAACAGACAGCATTTTGGAAATTTTCTTGAATTCATGAACGCGCGAACAGACAACATTGAAACGCCAACCATTGGCGCAATGATACGCACATCTGATGCCGCCACACTGGCGCGTGAATTGGTTCGCGTGCGCGGCATCACGTTGGCTCTCTTTGATGCTTACGAGGCAGCTGGCGTATTGGATGTACCGCGTGGAGAAGAATTTAATCCACCGCTTTGGGAACTGGGGCATGTCGGTTGGTTTCAGCAATGGTGGGTGGGGCGAAATCAGCAGCGCAATCTGGGCGCGGCCTGCGATCCAGAGCATTCGCGTCTTCCGTGCCCACATCTGAATTTCGCCAACCACGGCGATGATTTGTACAACAGCTCCACGATGCCTCATGCGCAACGCTGGGATGTAAAGTTGGTTGGCACGCGTGCCGCAAAAGACTATTTGCAAGCGACGCTTTCGCAAACTTTGCAGACGCTTGAGCTCGCCGATGGCTCAGATGACGCGTTGTATTTCTATCGCCTCGTTCTGCTGCACGAAGCGATGCATATTGAGGCTGGTGTTTACATGGCGCAGACGTTGGAGCGAGTTATCGCATTGCCAATGTCGATGCAAATTACTATCAATTCGATAGCGTCTCGCGCAGTTTTTATGCCGGTTAAAGGCCATTTTTACTTAAAAAATGAGCTGTGGCAACTGGGATCGCAGCCAAGCGGCTTTTCTTTCGACAACGAGCTGATCGGACAAACCACAAACCTCTCCGCCTTCGAAATCGACGCGCATCCTGTGCGCTGGATACAGTATTTGAGCTTTGTCGAAGCCACCGGCTATGCGATGCCGCGCTACGTTCGCAAAGTAGGCCAAGCTTACGAGCATTTGCTATTTGGTCACTGGAAGCCACTGGATCTGCACACAAGCGCCGTGCATCTGAACTGGCACGATGCGCAGGCTTATTGCCTTTGGGCCGGTCGCCGCTTGCCAACGGAGGCCGAATGGGAGTGCGCCGCGCACACTGAGAAGGATTTCGCATGGGGCCAAGTCTGGGAATGGACGGCCAGCGATTTCTTGCCCTTTGAGGGCTTCAGCGCGCATCCTTATCGCGATTATTCTGAACCTTGGTTTGGCAGCCGTAAAGTGCTGCGCGGCGCATGTTCGGCTACCTTGCCCATCATGATCAACGCCAAATATCGAAATTACTTTACCCCAGATCGCACGGACATCTATTCAGGCTTCCGCACCTGTTCAGTTGAGAGCAGCGCTGCGCGTTGAGGAACGATTTTCGTTTTTTGATTTATTTGCGAATGCCGCTGGCCAAATAGCCCATGCCCCATTGCGTTGATTCGACTTGAAATGAGTGACAGTAAGTTTGCACGATGTCCCACGGCGACCACAAGTCGGCGGCATTCGCGTTGTACGGTCGGTTTTTCAGCCAAGCCAGCAGATTCAGCGGCCCTGTCCACCATGGAAAGAATTTCATGCCCGCCATCGCTACGCGCGCGCCAGGCCGCACTTGCCGCATGATGTTGGCCACAGCTTGCGGTGAGCGACAAATATCGTGAACATAGTTGAACAAAACAGCATCTGCAGCATGGGGCAATGTCACCGTCTCGGCGGCTGCGCACACTTGCCAAAGATTTTGCCAGCCAGCCTCATGCGCCTTGATGCGCCCTTGAGCAAACATCTCAGGGCTTTGCTCAAACGCTAAGACCGTGCCCTGTGCGCCTACAGCTTGCACAAGCAGGTCATAACTCAAACCGGTACCTGCGCCCACATCCAACACAGTTTGCCCTGGCTGCAACTGCAACAAATTGATAGCGCGCTGGCGTAAGGGCATCGTGTATTGAGACGACTCATCGTAGTGAGCTGCGGCTTTTCGGTACTTCGCGATAGAAATCTCGTTGTCAGTATGATTCATAAATTATTTGCTTTTTTACCTATTTAATTGTCACGAACTATGCTCAAAGTCTTACAAGCCTTCACTCCGACCATTTCGCAAGCGTGGATGCTGCTCTCGGTAGCCATTGCGCTGGAGGTGGCCGGGACGACCTGCATGAAGCTCTCGCAAGGTTTTACGCGGCCAGTGCCCTCTGTGGCGATGTTTGGCTTTTACGCACTCGCTTTCGCCTGTAACACCATGGCGATCAAAACGCTAGATTTGAGCATGACGTATGCCGTTTGGAGTGGTGTGGGAACGATTGCTACGGCGCTGATCGGCATTTATTATTTCAAAGAAGCGGCCACCGCGATCAAGCTAATGAGCATTTCTTTGATCGTGATCGGTGTCTTTGGTCTGCATGCAGCTTCTCGCATCCAAGTCGGCGACAAGCCGAGCCTTGCTAGCCCAACGCAGCCTTGATAAGAGCTGCACGAGCCATGGTGTACTTGTAGCCGTCGGCAATAGTACGCAACCGAAATTCTTGGCTCACGTTGACGAAATAACTCATCTCTGGATGTAGCGTCAATGAAGCAACAGCAGCATCTGGCGCGATCAAGGAGCGCTTGAGCTTATCGCTCTCGCGCCAGCGATCAACGCCCTGAGGAGCCATCTCAGGCCGAGCTGAGGCATCAACCGCCAGCGCTTTTGATGTTGCCACGCGCTGGTCGTTATATGCCGCAGCTAGCTTCCCCGCGAGCCGCACAGGCATGGGCGCGACCAGATCCGCATCGACAAATTGCGTGCCGCGAATTCGCACCGGCGTAAACGTGCCCTCAATCGCGCAACTGGCCTGCACAGCTATGCCCGCATCGCCATGGTTGAGCAACACTGTTTTTCGAGATTCGCGCTCTACAGTTGCTGCAGCAAAGGCAATCGGCAACTTTTGCATCTCACACGTGCCGCAGCGCTCGATCAGCGCTTGATTGACGATTGCAGCCAGCGGCGAGCCCGTGAATTTACCATCGCCTAAGATAGCCAAGCGCCCCATATCGGTCACGCCGAGATGAAGCGCCATATCTTCTAACTCTCTGGCCTTCAAGCCGCCGGCATACAAAGCGCCTACCAGCGAGCCGACTGAGCCGCCCACGATCAAATCGGGCTTGTGGCCGAGTTCTTCCAAAGCCTTGATCACGCCCACATGCACAAAGCCACGCGGCCCGCCTGAGCTGAGCACCCAGATGTTTTGAATCGGCTTTTGCGCGGCAGTGCGTGGCGTGATCAAGTGACGTGGCGCATCTTCGGCATCGTAGTTGTAATCAGGATTAACGGAGCAACCCACGGAAAAGCCAGAGATGACCAAGCCCGAGGCGAGCAGGGCGCTGCGACGGGTGAACACGACGGGTGGCGAGAAGCGATGCATGCGCTATCGTAATCAAACCGCTCGAAGCATCCTAGGCCTTCGCCCAATGCACCGAAAACCAATCTTGCGCGTCGGTGTAGCTTGCCGGCGCTGCAAATCCTGCCGATTGAAGCAAATCAGCAAAGCCAGCAATCGTCCATTTATAAGAATTCTCCGTGTGGATGCCTTCGCCGCGCTTGAAGCTGCGAGAGTGGCCTGCCCATTGAACGACGAGATCATGCTTGGCTTGCAAATGCATCTCAATGCGCGAGAGCTTGGTGTCAAAAAAGGCGGAGTGTTGCCAATCTTGCGGCTTGAAATCACTACCGATCAAGTTGTTGATATTGAGCAGCATGTTGAGGTTAAAAGAAGCCGTCACGCCCAAAGCATCGTCATATGCAGGCTCTAAAACATCTGCAGCTTTTGCAAGATCAACGCCAATAAGCAGCCCGCCGCCCGCACTGCCGGCTTTGCACAGCGCATGGGCACGTGCCAAAAGCGCTAGGGCCTCATCGGGCGCGAAATTGCCAATGCTTGATCCCGGATAAAACACCACCACCGGCAGCCCTTTGATTTGGCTTTTTAGCTCCTCGGGCAACAGCATCTCGCTTGAAAAATCCATGCCCACGCCACTCATGCGAATGCTCGGGTATTGGCGCTGCAGGCAATGCACGGTTTGCCGCAAATACTCGACAGAAATATCCACCGGAATGTAGTGCGCGGGTTGCAAGGCTTCAAAAAGCTTCTCCGCCTTCTCGCAGCTGCCCGCGCCCAGATCAATCAGCGCTGAGCCTTTGGGAAGCTGCTGTGATATTTGCGGCAACTGTTGCAAAAGAATAGCGCCCTCAGTGCGGGTGGGGTAATACTCGGGCAGCTCGGTGATGGCATCGAAGAGGCGCGATCCGAGCGCGTCATACAAGTATTTTGGCGATACGCTAGCCTGCGCTGCCATCAAGCTGGCATTTAGCTCAGCGCGAATGCTGGCCTTGACTGCTGCGCTGTTTGAATCGTGAAGTTGATAGAACTGGGGTGTTGTCATCGAAGTAGGTCGGAAAAAAGTTAACTTATCTTACTTAGTTTACGCAAGACATTGCCGTTTGGATGCCAACGCAAGTCCCGCCTGCAAAAAACGCTGTTTCGCGGTGTAATAAGTCACTGTCAATGATCGACAGTTTATTAATCTTCATTCCTAGGAGTTTTTCCATGATCGATTTATCCCCTTCTCGCACCTTCAAATGCCTGATGACCTGCGCCATCCTCACCTTTTGCGCCATAAGTCATGCGCAGCAAGTCTTCCGCGTCACCACGATTCCCGAAGAAGCTGCCACCGAGCAAACGCGCAAATTCGCACCGATTGCGAATTATTTGGAAAAGAAACTAGGAATGAAGGTGGAGTTCACACCTGTGACGGACTACCCAGCCGCCGTAGAGGCGCTGGTGAATAAGCGGGTGGATTTGGTGTGGTTTGGCGGCTTCACACATGTGCAGGCCAATCTGCGCTCGGGCGGCAAGATTATCCCGATTGCGCAGCGCGAAGAAGATACGCGGTTTCAATCCGTTTTTATCGCCAAGACGGATTCGGGCATCAAAACCTTGGCCGATATGAAAGGCAAAGAGATTTCCTTCGGCTCACAAAGCTCGACCAGCGGCCATTTGATGCCACGCAATTTCTTGCTTGAGGCCAAAATCGATCCAGAAAAAGATTTCAAACGCGTGGCTTATTCAGGCGCGCATGATGCAACGATTGCCTCCGTGGTGAGCGGCCGTGTGGCAGCTGCTGCGCTCGATATTACGGTTTGGAAAAAGTTTGTGGCTGAAAACAAGGTCGATACCAAAGCTGTGGATGTGTTCTACACCACGCCCCCCTATTTCAATTACAACTGGAGCGTGCATGCTGATATGCCTGTGGCCATGCGCGAGCGCGTGATGAAGGCTTTGCTGGATCTTGATCCTGCAACTGCTGAAGGCAAAGAAATCTTGACGCTGAACCGCGCCACGCGCTATGTGCCTACCAAACCAGAGAACTACAAAGGTTTGGAAGCAGCAGCTAAAAGCGCGGGTCTGCTTTAAACTTTCCGAACTCCGTTCGCCCTGAGCCTGTCGAAGGGTTCTTTGCATTGACAATGGTGCAGATGAATTCGACAAGCTCAGTCTGAGCGGTGGTAATGAACTAAAAATCCGGCAATACAGGCTTCCGCTTTGCAAATAAAACTCGAAAATTTAAGCGCCCGCCACCCCGCAGCGCGTGACGGCACAACGCCAGCCCTGCGAGGCGCGAGCATCGCCATTCAAGCCGGCGAGCAAATCGCGGTGATTGGGCCTTCTGGCGCTGGCAAAACGACGCTTTTACATGCGATAGCCTGCGCTTTGAAGCCTATTAGTGGCGCTCTGCTGCTGGATGACAAAGATCCTTGGGCTTTGCCGCGCCCTGCATTGCAAGCATTACGCGGCCAGCTTTTTCTTGCGCCCCAAGTGCCGCCGCTGCCTCCGCGCCAGCGCGTCGTGACCGCTGTCCTTGCTGGGCAATTGCCGCAGATGAGCTTGCTCGCTAGCATGCGCTCTTTGTTTTATCCGAGCGATATTCCCGCTGCGCATCAAGCGCTCAAAGCGTTTGATTTAGACGAGAAGATTTTCGAGCGTGTGGATCGGCTCTCCGGCGGCGAGCGTCAGCGTGTGGGTTTGGCGCGTTTGCTTGCCTCGAATGCGAAGCTGTGGCTCATTGATGAGCCTCTGTCTGCGCTGGATCCCACCCGCGCCGCCCAAGCCCTCGAAGTGCTCACGCGCGAGGCCAAGGCGCATGGCGCAACGCTGATCTGCACGCTGCATCAAGTGGAGCGGGCGCTGGAAGCATTTCCGCGCATTTTGGGCTTGCGCGATGGTGAGGTGATGTTTGATTTGCCAGCGGCACAGGTCTCGCCAGAGCAGCTCAAGGCTTTGTATGCGCAGCATGAAGACGAGCTCTTTGGCGCAGCGCCGATCAATGAATTTCCTGAGCAAAACGTGCAGCCTGGGCAGCCGGCTGTGATGCACTGCCGATAGATGATGCGGAATAGTCATCCATTTCATCCGTTTGCCCTGAGCTTGGCCTGTCCTGAGCTTGTCGAAGGATCGAAGGGTTACGAGTACTTCCATAAGCTTAGTACGAACGGATAGCCTCGCATGAATGCTGCCCTTAATGCTCCCGCACAGCGCGACCCTGCTTGGCAAGGCCGCGTCTTTTGGAGCTTGGCCGCTTTGCTGCTGATGTGGCCGCTGTTGGTCACCACTGAATTCAAGCCTTGGGTGCTCTGGCATGCCGATAGCCGCAAAGTGATGGGCAGTTTTCTGGGCGATTTTTTCCCTCCCGCGCACACAGAAGAATTTCTGCTTCTCGTCGCGAAGGAAACTTGGCGCACGATTGCCGTGGCAACAGCCGGCATTGCACTCGCGTTGCTGCTGGCCATTCCGCTCACGCTACTGGGCACATCGGCGCTGTCTGTGTCGTCGCTCTCCGGCAAGATGGCGTTTTTGCCCAGCGTGCTCCGGCAAGCCATTCGCTGGCTGCTGATCGTGTTGCGCAGCGTGCCTGAGCTGGTGTGGGCGCTGGTGTTTGTGCGCGTGGTGGGCTTAGGGCCGACGGCGGGCGTGCTCGCGATTGCGCTCACGTATGCCGGCATGCTCGGCAAGGTTTACACCGAAATTTTGGAAAGCGGCGAAGCGCATGCCACGCAATCGCTCATGCGTAATGGCGGCGGGCGCTTGCAAGCTTTCTTCTACGGCCTTTTGCCGCAAAATGCCGCTGAGCTCACTAGCTACAGCGTGTATCGCTGGGAATGCGCGATTCGCTCCAGCGCGGTGCTTGGCTTTGTAGGCGCGGGCGGGCTCGGGCAGCAATTGGATAATTCGATGAAGATGTTTAAAGGCAGCGAAGTAGCCACGCTGCTGATGGTTTTTATGCTGCTGGTGTGGCTGGCCGATAAAGCGAGCGCTTGGCTTCGAAAGGAATTGGGATGAATTCCTTTTCTAAAGAAGCAGCCAACGAAGTTTATAAATTGCCTCCGAAGCTATTTGATGCGCGCTGCAAAGCCTGCTGGTTTATTTTTGGCTTGATCGTGCTCACAGTTGCCAGTTTCTGGACGCTGAATTTGCAATGGGCTGAGCTTTTTAGCATTCAATCAGCCTCTTTGATGGGTAAATTCATCGGCGAATTGCTCACGCCAGATTTCTCAGAAAAATTTATCGCCAAGCTCTGGACGGCATCGCTAGAGACGCTGGCCATGTCGCTCCTGGGCACGATCATCGCCGTCATCCTCGGGCTTTCACTTGCCTTACCAGCGAGCAAAACGCATGAGGGCGACAAAGCCTATTTCAGAGGCATCTCGCGCCTGCTTCTCAACGCGCTGCGCAGCATTCCTGAGCTGGTATGGGCAGCGCTGCTGCTGATCGCCGCAGGCCTAGGCCCTTTCGCCGGCACGCTCGCGCTCGGCTTGCACACCGCCGGCGTACTTGGCCGCCTCTTCGCAGAAAGCATAGAAAACGCGCCCCCCGGCGCAGCTTTCGCGCTGCGCACCCGAGGCGTTAGCGAAGCCCGCATCTTCTGGTACGCCACGCTCCCGCAGATCATCCCCCAGCTTATGAGCTACACGCTCTACCGCTGGGAAAACAACATCCGCGCAGCCGCAGTGCTAGGTGTAGTCGGCGGCGGCGGCTTAGGCCAAATGCTCGCCTTTCACATGGGCCTGTTTCAGATGAGCAAGACATCGACGATTCTGATTGCGATGCTGGCTTTGGTAGCCTTGGTCGATGCGCTGAGCTACATGTCTCGGCGGTGGATGCAGCGGTAGTTTTTAAGAGAAATAGGCATGTAGCCGGCATAGAACCTGCGTGGATCGCTATGTAAATGATAGTGGTAAAGAGAAATGGGGTCAGATCCCAATTCAGGACAACGAGCTACCCGGAGCGAATTCAAGCCTTTGCGAAATTGGGCTCTGACCCCAATTCTCTCGGCGCGCGCCACCGCTCTAATTTTGTGAAAATTGTTTGCACGCAACCGCCCCACGCCACCCACTCACCTGCGTCGTACCATCGGGCATTTGCCTCAGCAAATTTTTTGAAAACACACGCGAGGCAGATCATCGCTATCCAACCCTCACCCCGCGCGCCTTCCAAAAAATTTCTGATTCAAACGCCCAATGGTTTCCGCTGGGAAGATGGTTCACTCGCATTCTTGAAAATTCCCTCACACAATACAAATTCACTGCTCATCCCAATCAGCGCTAAAATGTGTACACATTGATTCACAATATTGGAGTGTCAACATGGAAACCATCAAAGTCGGCATCAGAGAATTTCGCAGCGATCTGGCGGAATTCATCGCTTCTAGCACCCCAGTAGCCATCACGCGTCACGGCCAAACTGTTGGGTATTTCATCCCCACGCAAGGTCAAATGGAGGCTGACATCGCCTCGCTTAGAAAAGCCAGCCAAACGCTTGACCAAATGATGGTGGCGCAAGGCATCGAAGTGGAAGCCGTGGTGGAAGACTTTAAAGCGCAGCGGCGCAAGGCGATCGTTTTACCGTTGCGCAAGCAAAAAACCAAAGCCGCATGAACGGCAAAACGATAGTTCTAGACGCGAATATCTTAATTCGCGCCGTCTTGGGCAGGCGCGTTCGAGACATCATCTTGGGCAATGCGAGCAAGGTGAATTTCTTCGCACCCGATGTCGCCTATGCGGATGCTCGCAAATATCTTCCTGCATTGCTCAAGAAGCGCGGCATGCAGCCCGAAGCAGCCATGAAGGTCCTAGATATGCTGGAATCTGTCGTTCGCCCCATGGCTGTGGAACTGTACAAATCACACAGCGAAGCAGCATTGCAGCGCATCGCCGCTCGCGACGCAGATGATTGGCCAGTGATCGCCTGCGCGATGGCAGCCGATTGCCCTGTATGGACGGAAGATGCCGATTTCTTTGGCTCAGGCGTAGCCACTTGGACGACAGATCGGGTGGCAATCTACTTTGCGTAGCGAAGTGTGATTTGCTACGAGGCGGCTAGATTGTTTAGCTGTTTCCGCATGTGGGCGGCTTATTCATTGCGCAGAGTGCTATCAAATTAGTATTTTTTTAATTCGTCGGCGTTGCACCCGACTACGCGCACCTACGCTACACCGTCCGGCACTTGCCAAAAGAATTGATTAAAGTGGCAAATTCAAGCAAAGCCTTCTTCCAAAGCCTGTTGCGCCAAGGTACTGATGCTTTTGCCTTTGGCCTGCGCTTCGATAGCAAGCTTTTCGTGAAGCTCCGGTGAAATCCGCAGATTGAATTTGCCAGAAAAACTACGGTAGGGCTCAATGCCCTTTTCCGCACATACATCCTGAAATACCGCAAGTGAGCGTTTAAATCCTGCGCGTAGCTCTTTAGGATTTTTTCCATAAAAATCCGCGCCACCATTGAGCCCAAGAATTTCTCCTCTGAACATATCAAGCTCAGCGTCAAATTCAATCGTTGCGTGATACTCGTTAACAGTCATGACGTTCATGGTTCGACTCCGTGCTGTTCCAGCCATTTGCGGACAAATACCTTTGCTCCCCGACTAAAACTCCTATTTCATCGATACACGGCTGTATTCATGAAGGTGTTTTTGATAGGTCAGAAAATCAATATTAGAGCCACAAACTATCAGGCCAACACGTGCGCCTCTAAGGCGATTGCGTAACGGGCCAACCAGAGCCGCAAGCGCAGCAGCACCGGCTGGTTCAACTGCCAACTTGGCATCAAGAAATGTTAAGTGCATAGCTGAGCGCATCTGGGCATCAGTTACTAGAACAAGACCATCAACATTTCGGCGCGCCAACTCAAAGGTGTACGGTAGTGCATATGGAGCCCCCAAACTGTCCGCGATTGTTGCTACTTTTTCAATCGGTTGAGGCTTTCCTGCGGCAAACGAACGATGCATAGAATCTGCGCCCTCTGGCTCAACCCCGAACACAAGACATGATGGATTTATCAGCTTCACCGCAGCAGCAATTCCAGCAATCAGACCACCGCCGCCGATGGGCACTATCACTGCTTCAAGGTCAGGCACCTGTGTCATCAGCTCTAGGCCAGCAGTTGCCGTTCCAAGCGCAGTTGTGCGACCTTCAAACGGATGCACCATGGTACGCCCCTCGGACAGCACTAAGGTATTAGCGGCAGCAAAGGCTTCTTGAGCTGAACCCGACATGACTATCTCAGCTCCGAAACTGCTCGCCAACTCGACACGACGAGGATTAGCGGTATTCATCATGATGATCTTTGCTGGCACACCAACCATTTGCGCTGCC
The DNA here is from genome assembly GCA_031376455.1 of Variovorax sp. Taxonomy (GTDB): domain Bacteria; phylum Pseudomonadota; class Gammaproteobacteria; order Burkholderiales; family Burkholderiaceae_C; genus JANMDU01. The sequence goes on from JANMDU010000118.1 coordinate 28,794, forward strand.
CAAGCGGCAGCTATAGCATGGTTGCCTGCACTCACAGCCGTTATGCCGTGTGCCCTTTGATCAACGGTGAGTTTGAGCATGTTTAGAAGTGCGCTACGGGCTTTGAAACTACCCGTTCGCTGCAATAATTCTAATTTTGCGCTGACCTTGGCATCAATGCCAAGCAGCTTAGGCAGTTCTTCGCCTGGCCAAGTTATCGAGGGGGTAACCAAAATGTGTTTGGCTATCAACGCGTTTGCCGCGTGTATTTCAGCGAGTGTGAGTGGTTCGAAGTTTTCCATAAATTCTGTAGGTGCTGTTCCGAGAGTTTCTTTTTGGACAAAATTGCATGCTATCAAAAAATCAATAGCTTTCACGGTAACGATTTCTCGAAACGTTACCGCACAGCGAAATCCATAGATCTAATCGCTGTTTCAATCGATCAGCAGCGATATTCCGCATGCCTAGAATCTTTTTAGCGGAAATCATTGGGCTGTTGAATCAGAAATTCTTTGGAAGGCGCGCGGGGTGAGGGTTAGATTGTGTTGATCTCAATCGCGTGTGTGTTCAAAAAATTTGTTGAGGCAACAGCCCTATAGTACGACGCAGATGATCGGGTCGCATGAAACGGTTGCGCTCGAGCGGTATTTGCAGAAAGAGACATGGTTAGTGCGCGCCGCCAAGACTAAGAAATTGGGGTCAGAGCACGATTTCGTCTGGGTGTTGCATCGCTCCGGTGAGGCTGCCTTCCTGAATCGTGATCTGACCCCAATTTCTCAGTCGTCGCTACGTGTTTGATAGTGCTCTGCGCACGTTCTATGCCGGCGAAATGCTCGAATTGCTCTAAAAATCAAACAGCTTCTAAGCGTTGCACCATATCGGGAAACTGCGCAACCATGCGGATTAGCAGTGCGGCTTGAGCGTTGGGCTTGGCGCGGCCTTGCTCCCAGTTTTCTAGCGTGCGCGGACTGGTGCGCAAATAGCTGGCGAATACTGGGCGGGATAAGTGCAACTGCTCTCGAACGCTGAGCACGTCTTGCGGGCTGAGATGCGGGACGGGTTTGCTTTGTACTTTGAAAGTGCGCAGGGTGATCTTGCCTTCGCGCTGTTTTTCGAGCGCATCGAAACCTTCTACTAGCTCAGCAAAGATATCGCGTTTGATTGCACGTTTGTTGGTCATTTCGAGGTCCTTCCAATTGTCGTAATGGTCTGCTGGCGAAGCGCAAGTTCTCTTTTGAGCATTTGTTTCAAAGCCTTCCTTTGATCGGATGTGAGGTCGTCTGCCTCATCTTTGTCGAACACTGCAAAAAGCCAAAACTGATCGCCGCCTAACCACCAGTAGTAAATCACCCGCAAGCCACCGCGTTTGCCTTTGCCTCGACGCGGATCGCTTTGGCGAATCTTGCGCAAACCGCCCGTTTGTTCAATCATGTCTCCCGCTTCCGGGTTGGCCATGAGCTCTTGCTGCAAAGCGCTGTAGGCGTCGTCGTCAAGGTAATCTTTGCGAATTCGCTCAAATGCAGGGAGTTCAACGAAAGTAGCTTGCATTACATTAATTGTACGCTAGTTGCGTATCTTTTGAATAGTTGCACGATGCAGCGAAAGTATGGCAATTTCGGTGCATATCGATGGTCTATCCAGCGGAAACCATTGGGTTGTTGAATCAGAAATTTTTTGGAAGGCGCGTGGAGACCATCTTTAAATTTCCATTGCCTCAGTCGCGTGTGTTTTCAAAAAATTTGCTGAGGCGACTGCCCGATGGGACGACGCAGGTG
>JANMDU010000047.1:0-6450 GCA_031376455.1 Variovorax sp.
AAGGCGAGGATTTGAAGCACTTCCTTGATCAAGGAAAACGTTTCTCGCTGGAGCAAACGACCTTCATGATGTGCGATTTGTTGTCCGCTCTCGATTACGCGCATCGCAACAAAGTCATCCACCGTGATATCAAGCCGGCCAACATGCTGTTGACCAAAGAAGGTCGTGTCAAGCTCACAGATTTTGGCGTGGCTCGCATCACAGATTCAGGCGAAGCCACCAAAACCAGCGGCGGCACGGTAGGCACACTGAAATACATGTCGCCCGAGCAAGTGGCTGGCAAAGGAGTGGACGCCAGTTCAGATTTATTCTCAGCAGGCATTGTGCTGTATCAATTGCTCACCGGTGTGCGCCCATTTGATGGCGAGGGCTATTTAGATATCGTCTCCAAAATCGTGAAAGAAGATCCTAAGCCGCCGAGCCATATCGTCGGTGCTCTTCCGCCGTCACTTGATGCTGTGGTAGCCAAGGCATTAGCAAAAAGCAAGCTTGATCGTTTTGCTGATGCCGCCAGCTTTGCGGCCGCCTTGAAATCTGCCGTGAACAATGCAGATTTAACCATCACGCCTTCAGCGCACGCCCGACCTGAGGTCTTAGAAGGCATTGGCACATTTCCCGGAAGCATGGGCACAAACAGCTCAGGCAGCACCGTGACGCAAGAGCTCGAATTGGTTTATTGGAAAGACATCAAAGACAGCGCTGAGCCCGAGGTGCTGGAGGGCTTCCTCAGACGCTTTCCGCAAGGAATTTATGCGGATTTAGGTAAACGCAAGTTAAAAAATTTGAGTGATGCGCAGCGCGCGGCAGGCGAGAGCTCACGCTACGAAGCGACGCAGCTAGGTGGGCGCAGCGAAGCTGCTGTAACGACATCGCCTCTTCCAACATTTTCTGCGGCGTCACCCAAAGACGACCCGACCTTAGCGCCCAAGGCCAATAACGACTCTGAGTATGGCCCCAGCACACAATTTGCATCGACGCAATTTCCCATGACCGAGCCCGGCGGTTTGGGCAACGCGGACAGCAACACGTCGAATCAGATGGCGGGAGACGCACCTAACCTGCTGGCCGTGCCGCTGGAGAATGCGCCTGCCAAACCACCGCCTTCTGCACGTCAGGCAGCCATGCCAAGGCCTTGGACGTTGATCGCAGTGGCCGCTATAACGATGGGCGCAGCGCTTTTTTGGTTCACACGCAGCCCAGCGCCCGACCCATTGGCGCTTATTGCTACAAGCAGCGTCACATCCACGACAAGTATCACCACGCCTGAGGTCAGCGCCACAACTGCTCCGATAACGCCATCCGGCTCTAGCACTGCTGCGCTGTCATCGTCTGTCAGCAGCATGATCGCGACGAGCACGATGCCCAGCAGCTTGCCAGCCACCACAGCGACCGCCTCGCTACCTGCACGCGCTGCCTCGGCATTGAAAGCCGTGCTGCCCACCAAAAAAGCCAGTGCAGCTAGCGCGCCCACACCAGCACCTACCAGCCTTCCAAGTGCTCAGGCGGCTTCGCCCAGCTCTGAGCCCGCGCTTACCAGCCCGGCAACTCCGCGTAATCCACCAGCCAGCGCAGCATCGACACCTTCTGCGCCCATACGCGCCCCAGCCCCCGCCGGCCCACGCGAGGCTTGCAGTGACCGCTTGCTGTTGGGCTTCCTCAGTTGCATGGCCGAGCAATGCGAGCGATCCATTTATCGCAGTCATCCCGTTTGCGTTGAGCGCCGCGAGATGGAAGATCGTCGGCGCGGCGCTCAGCAGAGCAATTAAAATCAACGGCTGCGCACTAAGATGTGTGCATTGATGTCCTCTACAGCGCTTACAGCACCGCTACGCGCTATTCAACTTTTGCTCCATGATTTCCCTGAAAAACATCACGCTGCGCCGCGCAGCCAAAGTGCTGCTCGCCGATTGCAGCGCCGTCATCCAACCCGGTGAAAAAGTCGCACTTGTCGGGCGCAATGGCGCAGGAAAATCTAGTCTTTTTGCCCTACTCACTGGCGAGCTGCATGAAGACAAGGGCGATTTCTTCATGCCCAGCGGCTGGCGCATGGCGCAGGTCTTGCAGCACATGCCCGAGACAGAGGACACAGCCACAGAATTCGTGCTCACCGGCGATACGCGCTTGATGGAATTGAATGCTGAGCTCGCCGTCTGGGAGCAGCATCCCGATCAAAACGAAGCCGGCAACCATATTGCAGAAATGTACGAAAAGCTCGATCACGCGGGCGCACATGATGCCAAAGCCAGAGCGCAAGCCTTAATCCTAGGCCTCGGCTTTACGACCGACGAGCTCGATAAGTCGGTCAATAGTTTTTCTGGCGGCTGGCGCATGCGCTTGCAGCTCGCTCGTGCGCTCATGTGCCCTGCTGATTTGCTGCTGCTTGATGAGCCGACCAACCACTTGGATTTGGATGCCCTCGTGTGGCTAGAGAGCTGGCTCACACGCTTTGAAGGCACGATGGTGGTGATCAGCCACGACAGAGAATTTTTGGATGCGGTGACGAAAGTCACATTGCATATCGAAAACAACCAAGTCACGCGCTACGGCGGCAACTATTCTTGGTTTGAAGAGCAGCGCCTCCTGCGCATGGAGCAGCAGCAAGCCGCATTTGGCAAGCAGCAAGAAAAAATTGCGCACTTGCAGCACTTCATTGATCGCTTCAAGGCCAAAGCCAGCAAAGCCAAGCAAGCGCAAAGCCGCGTGAAAGCGCTGGAGCGCATGGAACGCATCGCGCCGATGCTCACCAGCGCTGATTTCCAATTTGAATTCCGCGAGCCGCAGAACATCCCGAATCCGATGCTCTCCATCACGGATGCGACGCTGGGCTATGAAAGCGAAAGCGGGCAAACTCCCATTCTTGCCGGCCTCACGCGCTCCGTGATGGCAGGCCAGCGCATTGGCATTTTGGGTGCGAATGGCCAAGGCAAATCCACCTTCGTCAAAACTGTTGCCAAGCAGCTCAGCCCCCTCGCTGGCCAGATCACTGAAGGCAAAGGTCTCTCGATTGGTTATTTTGCGCAGCAAGAGCTCGATGTATTGCATGAGAAAAGCACGCCACTTGAGCACATGACGCGACTGGCTAAAGAAGTGGGCCCGCCCGGCCGCGAGCAAGAACTGCGCAATTTTCTAGGTACGTTTATTTTCAATGGCGACATGGTCAATCAAGCTGTGGGCAGCATGAGCGGTGGCGAGAAGGCTCGGCTTGTCTTGGCAATGGTCGTTTGGCAAAAACCCAACCTGCTGCTGCTTGATGAGCCAACAAACCACCTTGATCTCACCACGCGCGAAGCGCTGCAAATGGCGCTCAATGAGTTTGAAGGTACGGTGATGTTAGTCAGCCATGATCGCGCTCTTCTTCGCAGCGTCTGCGATGAATTCTGGCTCGTGGGCTCTGGCGTTGTCAAACCCTTTGATGGCGATCTGGATGATTACCAAAAATACTTGCTCGATATGGCCAAGCAGCGCCGCGAGAGCTTGTCGGCACGCAATAAGGCACAAAATTTAGCGCAAGCTGCCGTCAAAACTGAATCGCCGCTTGTCGCACCTGTTACTATCAATTCAATAGCGCTTCGCGCAGATTCTGCGCCGGCTACCGCCCTAAAAGACACAAAAATCGAGCCTGAAGCGCTGTTTAAGAGCAAAGAACAGCGCCAATCAGAGGCGCGCGAGCGATCTGCACTCGCAGAGAAAGCCAAGCCGCTCAAAACGCGTTTGAAGCAGTTTGAAGACAGTATTTCAGCACTCAAAACTGAGCAAGAAGCACTTCACACGAAGCTGATGCAAGCCATGCCCAGCGGCGAGCTGATTGAGGCCAACAAACGCTTGGCGCAAATCAGCCAAGAGATCGAAGACACCGAATGGAAATGGCTTGAAGTCTCCGAGCGCATTGAAGGCCTGCAGGCGGCTTAAGTGCCGAGCGGATGATTTGACGCACAGTGCAGCGATGAAGTGCATCGAATGATGCATTCACACGATTGGTGTAAAGTTCACTAGGCTGAAACACGCTGGAGCTATTCCATCAACAACCATTTAGGAGAATACAAACATGATGAGCATCATCGGAACCATTGTTATAGGCTTTATCGTCGGCCTGATCGCCCGCGCTGTGAAACCCGGCGAAGACAAACTCGGCCTGATCATGACGGCTGTGCTTGGCGTGGCGGGCTCATTCATCGCCAGCTATGCCGGCGCAGCGCTTGGCCTGTACAAGCAAGGTGATGTGGCGGGGTTTATTGCCTCTGTGGTGGGCGCAGTGGTCTTGCTTGTGATCTATGGCTTGGTGACCAAGAAATCCGGTGGTGATGGTGGCTCGTCAGCCTAAAGATCTCACTCGGTCATCTGTGGCTGACCAGCAGCCGCTTGATGCTGGGCTAGAGATGCCAGCCCTTGATGCGCAGCTGTCTTTGCGCGTGGAGCGCGCTCGCAACTTGCTTAAAAAAAGAGCTTGGGTAGCCGCCGCTGCAGGCGCTGTCCCTTTACCTGGCTTGGATTGGGCAGTGGACGCGGCTCTGCTTTCCAAACTCATCCCGCAAATCAATACGGAATTCGGTTTGGGTACGCATCAAATCGAGCAATTGCCAGAGCATCAGCGTGCGCGGGTGCAGACGGCCATCACCTTGGTTGGCGGCGCATTGCTGGGCAAGCTCATCACCAAGAGCCTAATTTTGAGCACCATGAAGGCAGTGGGCATCCGCTTGACTGCTGCACAAGCGGCTAAATTTGTGCCGTTAGCTGGCCAAGTTGCCAGCGCTGCTCTGAATTACGCTGCACTTCGTTGGCTGGGCGAGCAGCACATCAAGGATTGCGTGCGCGTGGTGCAAGAAGCAAAACTGCTGTTGCCTGCACCATCAACTCAAACAGACTAAAACAAAAAAGCCCTGCGTTTTTCAACACAAGGCTTGCTTAAATTCAGATCAAAAAAACTGGTGGGAGATGCAAGTTTCGAACTTGCGACCCCTGCAGTGTGAATGCAGTGCTCTACCCCTGAGCTAATCTCCCGAAGCCTCAAATTATACAACGGGCAGTCGACGAGATTTAAAGCTCGGGATCGCGTAAATCCCGCAATTACAGCGCAGGGTCACGTAACTCCCAGCGAATCTTATCAATCTCGGCATGCAATTCTTTAGAGAGCTCGGGGGTGCTCCACGCATCCAAACATTCATCGAGCTGCGCAAGGCTGGTCACGCCGATGATCGTGCTGGCCACACGCCAAGATTGGTAGCAAAACGCTAGCGCAAGCTGCGTTGGAGTCAATCCATTCGCTTTTGCCAATGCGTTGTAGCGCCGCGCAGCCACTAAGTGCTCCGGTCTGCCCCAGCGCTGCTGTTGGAAACGTTCATAGCGTGCCATGCGGCCTGCTTTGGCCTCTGGCGATGCGTTGGGATCGGCGAGGCCGGTGAGAGCATCATATTTGCCCGTCAACACGCCGAAACCCAGCGGTGAATAGGCCAGCAAGCCCACATCGCTGCGCAGCATCACTTCATCCAAGCCATTGTCCACAATCCGATTGGTCAGGCAGTATGGATTTTGCACGCTCACGATGCGCGAGAGCCCATGTTGCTCAGCAATTCGTACAAATTCCATGACGCCATAAGGCGATTCATTGGACAGCCCAATCGTGCGCACCTTGCCCGCCTTCACTAAGGCCGAAAGCGCTTGGAGTTGATCATGAATCGATGTATTGTTGGCGAGCTCTTGATCGATGGCGCGATTGAAATAAGGTGCGCCAAACGCCGGCACATGACGCAGCGGCCAGTGGATTTGAAACAAATCGATCACATCGGTTTGCAAGCGACGCAGGCTGTCTTCGCAAGCTTGTGTCATTTGTGCGGGCGTGACGTTCAAGCTGCCACCGCGCACCCAATCCATGCCACGCGCGGGCCCAGCCACTTTGGTGGCAATCGTCCATTTTTGGCGCAGGCCGGGGTTGGCATGCAAATAATTGCCGATGATCGTCTCGGTCAACGTGTATTTCTCGCCCGTCGGCGGCACAGGATACATCTCAGCCGTATCCATAAAATCCACGCCGCGCTCTAAGCTTCGCGCCAGAATGGCATGTGAATCCTTCTCATTGACTTGTTCGCCAAAGGTCATCGTACCGAGGCAAATCGGGTGTACGAACAAATCAGATTGGCCGAGACGGCGTTTGGGAATATTCATCAAAGTCATGCATGAAGTATGCACGAAACATACTCAGCTTGGTGTCGCCATCGCCTGCAAAGCTTCAATCGATTGCGTACTCAAGAGTGCAATGGCTTGCACTAGAGATGTCGCCTGCGCTGGCATCACCCCAGCACCGCATGCCTCTTCCAATTCCCCGCACGCGCGTGCCAGTGGCGTGGCGCCTACATTCGATGCCGCGCCAGCAAGTGCATGAGCGATTTTGCCGAGCTCATTGGCATCACGGCTGATCACCGTCTGCGCCATGGCATGGACGCGGCGAATCGTATC
>JANMDU010000156.1:0-3027 GCA_031376455.1 Variovorax sp.
ATGCCGCCTATCACTTCCTGATGGCGGGCGGCCAATTGGCATTGCTGGGGTTGCTGGGCACGACACTTCTGCGCCACGCCCCTTGGTGGAACGAATACAGTATTTTTACGCTCGTCAGTTGGTCTGCAGTGGCCTATCTTATCTTTTGCGCACATGTCAGCCAAGCCAAGCGATTTGCACCCCGTTGGCGCTTGGCGGCTATTGGGCTAGCAGGCCTGGTTGCAACTGCATGCATCTTGTTCGCGCAATTTCGTTTTGGTGTCTCCGAATTCTTCGCCCCCAGCGCCCTACCATCGAATACTTGGTGGGCCCGACCTGATGCATTAGCCGACACTTTGGTCTTCCTGACCTTCTTTAGCGGTGTGTTGGGTGTTGGGTTGTTTGTGATCACAGGCTGGCGAGGCTATCGGTTAAGCCGATGGATGCTGGTGCCGATGACCATCGTGCTCTTGAGCGCCGCACCGCAGGCGCTCTACAGCACAGGATTTATTGAACGCTCTTTTCTGACCCAATATGGATTTGTGGTGGGGCTGCTGCTCGAGGCGATAGCCATGATGGTGGTGATGATGAAGCAAAGTCGCCACCACGCCGCCACACAAACTCGCATTGAATCCTTGGGTCTTCGCGACGCACTCACCGGCCTCGCCACAAAACACGCCTCAATCCAAGAAATCAAGAGCATTCTTCGCATGTGTACCAAGAGGCAGTTGAAATTACAGATCGTTGTTGCTCAAATTGAAAATTGGGCAAACTTAACCAAGCAGCACGGCCATGATGTCAGCGAGCATGCCATCCTCGTCACAGCGCATCATTTGACGTCTCTGCGCAAGGCCGGAGATGTCGTCGTTCGCCTGGGCTATGCGCGCTTCTTGCTGATTGGTATGCAAACTGATGAGCAAAACAGCACACGGGTGCTGGCCACGAGCATCGTTGCGAAAGGTCTGACCACCGACATCTTGCTTGATTTGCAGATGATGCGCGATGTTCGTGTGTGGACGGCTGAGGTGGAGCCTACAGAATTGAGCGCGCAAATGCTGATTGAGTTCGCAGACCAAGCGGCCAACGCGCCATTTAACAGTCACAATCCTCGTCGCGTTTTCCCGCTCTGGGATGGCGTTGGCGCACGATAAAAAAGTGTCTAGTCCGCAAGTAAAGAAGCCACTTGGTTGCCCAAGTGGCTTGCTCCTATTTTCATAGCACTCTGCGCAGGTTTTATGCCGGCAAAGTGCCTAAAACGCTTCAAAAATCAGTTACGAGTCTGATCCACCAGCTTATTTTTCGCAATCCAAGGCATCATCGCGCGAAGCTGAGCGCCGACTTTCTCGATCTGGTGATCAGCCGTGTTGCGGCGGCGAGCGGTCATGCTTGGGTAGTTCAAGCGGCCTTCTTGGATGAACATCTTGGCGTATTCGCCGTTTTGAATGCGCTTCAATGCATTGCGCATCGCAGCGCGTGACTCTTCGTTAATCACCTCAGGGCCTGTGACGTACTCGCCATACTCTGCGTTGTTGGAGATGGAGTAGTTCATGTTGGCGATGCCGCCTTCATAGATCAAGTCAACGATCAATTTCAGCTCGTGCAAGCATTCAAAATAAGCCATCTCTGGGGCATAGCCCGCTTCGGTTAGCGTTTCGTAGCCCATTTTGATCAGCTCAACAGCGCCGCCGCAGAGCACGGCTTGTTCGCCGAAGAGATCGGTCTCGGTTTCTTCTTTGAAGTTGGTTTCGATGATGCCAGCTTTGCCGCCGCCATTAGCCATCGCGTACGACAGTGCCATTTCGCGGGCTTTGCCCGATTTGTCTTGATGCACAGCGATCAGGTGGGGCACGCCGCCGCCTTGCGTGTACGTGTTGCGTACGGTGTGGCCAGGCGCTTTAGGAGCAACCATCCACACATCCAAATCAGCACGGGGGATGACTTGGTTGTAATGCACATTAAAGCCGTGGGCAAACACCAACGATGCGCCTTGCTTCAAGGTGGATTCGATTTCACGGTATACGCCAGCGATGTTTTCGTCAGGCAACAAAATCATCACGATGTCGGCTGATTTCACAGCATCGAGCACCTCAGCGACTTGCAGGCCAGCCTTGGCCACTTTGTCCCAACTCGCACCACCTTTGCGCAAGCCGACCACGACCTTTACGCCGCTGTCATTCAAATTTTGCGCATGCGCATGGCCTTGGCTGCCGTAGCCAATGATGGCAACAGTCTTGCCTTTGATGAGGCTCAGGTCACAGTCTTTGTCGTAAAAAACTTTCATTTCATTATCTCCAGAGTTGTTGGTTGGTAGGTTGGTAAGGTCGAAGTTATTTTTGAACACGAAAGTCACGGAGGAGCACGGAAGTCACGAAAAAATTCTGTGGCTTCCGTGTAATTTCGTGTCTTCCGTGTTCTTAAAACGGTCATCAGTAAATCAAAAATTAAACACGAAGTATTCTCTCACCTCGGCCAATGCCGCTAGCGCCAGTTCTTACGGTCTCGAGTATTGCTGTGCGATCAATGGCCTCTAAGAAGGCATCAACTTTGCTGTGTGTGCCGGTCAGCTCAATCGTGTAGCTTTTTTCCGTCACGTCGATGATGCGGCCACGGAAGATTTCTGCCATGCGCTTCATTTCTTCGCGCTCTTTGCCCACTGCGCGCACCTTGACCATCATCAGCTCGCGCTCAATGTAGCTGCCTTCTGTTAAATCAACGACTTTGACCACTTCGATCAAGCGATTCAAATGCTTGGTGATCTGCTCAATCACTTCGTCGGAGCCGCTGGTGACGATCGTCATGCGGGACAGAGACTCGTCTTCCGTGGTAGCGACGGTGAGCGACTCGATGTTGTAGCCACGAGCTGCGAATAGACCCACCACCCGCGCAAGCGCGCCGGGTTCGTTTTCGATCAGTAATGCAATGATGTGTTTCATGATGATTCCTCTTTTCTGAGCCCTCCCCCGTTGACGGTAATCAACGGACTCGGCTGCAAATAGATTAGTCTTTAAGGTTAAGAATTGAACACGGAAGACACAGAGGATTCACGGA
>JANMDU010000037.1:0-61623 GCA_031376455.1 Variovorax sp.
CGAAGACGCTCGCTTTGAATACATCTACAAATTCGTGAGCGAGCGAAAGATTCGCCCAGCGACTGCCACGCAAACCGCAGCGCAAGTCAACCGCAATTTGCTTGACGATGGCATTCTGTACGTGGCTAAATTCAACGCCGACGGCACGGGCGAGTGGTTGCCACTCATTCACGGCATCGGCAAGATGACGGCAGCCAATGGCTTCAAAGACCAAGGCGAGGTTGTGATCAAAACACGCCAAGCCTCTGATTTGCTAGGCGCGACCAAGATGGATCGCCCCGAGTGGATTGATATTGACAAAGCAGGCTGGGTCTATTGCACGCTGACGAATAATTCTGACCGTGGCGGTGCGAGCCGGCCTGCTGTGGACGCAATGAACCCGCGCGCCAACAACACGCAAGGCAACATCATTCGCTGGAAAGAAGCTGGCGATTTTGATGCCGATACCTTCCGTTGGAATCATTTTGTGATGGCTGGTGATCCTAGCCTTTCGCGTGCGGATGCCAAAGGCAACGTCAAAGGCGATGTGTTCTCTTGCCCGGATGGCATGTGGACAGACTCGCGCGGTGTGCTATGGATTCAAACCGACATGAGTACGTCCGCCATGGGCAAAGGCGATTTGGTGAACATGGGCAACAATATGATGCTGGCTGCTGATGTGAACACTGGCGAAATCCGCCGTTTCCTCACCGGGCCCAATGGCTGCGAAATCACTGGCGCGACGCAAACGCCCGATGGCCGCACGAAGTTCATCAACATTCAGCATCCCGGCGAGAGCCCCAGTGAGAAGAGCGATCCCGATGCCGTGACTAAAGTGTCGAGCTGGCCTTTTAACAACCGCCCGCGTTCAGCCACAGTGGCAATCCGCCGCAGAGATGGTGGCGTGGTAGGCACGTAATTCATAAGCAACCCAAGCCCTCCTCGCGAGGGCTTTTTTACTCCAGCAAAATAAATCAACAAAAGGAAACCGCCATGAAAGACATTCCCGTGCCAACGCTCGGCTTTTCTCCGACCACATTTTTGCCACTTTCATTTGCAAATTTTTTCACCAAGATCACGCCGCGCAAGGCCATTGATCAAACGCAGCCAAGTGCGCCTCACATTGCGCCTCATATCGCGCCTCTCATTGCACCGCATATCGTCCATGCGCCACGTTCAGCACCTGAGCCGATGCCTGCAAGTGCGCCACCCCAACTCAAAGTACATTGGGCTCAGCATTTGGATGAAGTGCGCGAAGCGCAGCGCCTGCGCTATGCGATTTTTGCGGGCGAGATGGGCGCAAAACTCAGCAACAGATTGGCCAACCACGATGTAGATCGTTTCGATGATTTTTGTGAGCATCTGCTTGTGCGGGATGTTGCCACTGACCGCGTTGTCGGCACGTATCGCCTGCTCACGCCGGTGCAAGCCCAGCGCGCTGGCGGCCTTTATACGGAAACAGAATTCAATATTGACGCGCTGGAGAGTCTCAAACCTAGCATGGTCGAGTTGGGGAGAAGTTGTGTACATGCCGATTACCGCAGCGGCGCGGTCATCATGACGCTGTGGGGCGCTTTGGCGCAATTCATGTTTCGCAATCAGCTCTCCAGTATGGTGGGCTGCGCTAGCATTCCCATGCTCCATCAAGGCCGAGTCAGCGGCGATGTGGCGACCAGTGTCTGGAGTCAAGTCTCCACCACGCATCTGGCCGATCCTGCTTGGCATGTGTATGCCCACACACCGCTGCCCTTGGCGCAATTCAATGGCAGCCTAGATGTTGAGCCGCCAGCTCTCATCAAAGGCTATCTGCGCTTGGGTGCGCGCGTTCTCGGTGCGCCGGCTTGGGATCCTGATTTCAATACCGCTGATCTGCCCATGTTGCTTCGCGTGGATGACATGCCGGCGCGCTACAAAAAGCATTTCTTAACGAACTAAACCTTTTGCACAACCGTGTGTCAGTCATTAAACTGACATATAACTGTCGCAAACTGGCAGTTATTAATAACTACACGGCTTCGCATGTCCTCAGCAACTTCTCCGCAAATCTCTACCATTGAGTATCTTGATCGCGATTTAAGTCTTCTCGCATTCAACCATCGCGTCTTGGCTTGGGCCAAGCGAGAAGACGTGCCTTTGGTAGAACGACTGCGCTACCTCTGCATAGCCAGCTCGAATTTAGATGAGCTGTTTGAAGTGCGTGCGTATTTGCATCTCGCAGCTTTTCAGGCGAAAGATACCAAGGGCAGCTATTCGGTAAGCAGCTTTGAAGCGCTGCACAAGCATGCGCATGCACTGGTGGCCGAGCAGTATGATTTGTTCAATCATGCACTGACTGAGCGTTTTTCCAGTCACGGCATTTCCATCGTGGCGCATGGCGATCGCGATGCGTCGCAAAGGCGCTGGGTGCATAAATATTTTGAGCAAGAGGTGCTGCCTCTGCTCGTGCCTGTGCTGCTTGATCCAGCGCATCCGTTTCCGCAAGTGGCCAGCAAATCGCTCAACTTCATTGTGCAACTGGGTGGTGTGGATGCCTTTGATCGAAAGAACACAATTGCGATTGTGAAAGTGCCGCGTGTGTTGCCGCGCATCATTGCGCTGCCGGCCAAGCTGTGTGGAAAAAAGCAATTGTTTGTCTCGCTCTCCAGCGTGGTGCGTGCCCACCTCAAAGACTTGTTTCCCGGTCGTGATGTCGGACAGTTTTCGCAATTTCGTATCACGCGACACACGGATATGGCGATTGACGAAGACGATGTTAAGAATCTGCGCATGGCGCTGCGCCAAGGTTTGCAGCATCGCTCTTACGGCCAAGCCACGCGCATTGAAGTTTCTGCAAGCTGCTCTGAGCAATTGTCAAATCTGCTGCTTACGCAATTTGATTTACCTGAGATAGCGCTGTATCGCGTGCCAGGCCCTGTGAATTTGGTGCGCTTTGGGCAATTGGCTGATTTGGTCACACAGCCTGAATTGCATTTCCAGCCTTATGCGCCGAGTTATCCGATCAGCATGCAGCCCTCCGTGCGCGGCTTGTCGGTGTTTGATCGACTCAAAAAAGGCGATGCCATGCTGCATCAGCCCTATGAGCGCTTTGATGCAGTCATTGATTTCTTGCGCGAAGCGGTTTATGACCCGAAGGTACTGGCCATTCGTCAAACGATTTACCGCGCAGGCACTGATTCCACCATGATGGATTTGCTGGTGGAGGCCGTGCGGCGCGGCAAAGAAGTGCTGGCGGTGGTGGAGCTCAAAGCCCGCTTTGATGAAGAGGCCAATATCAATTGGGCCGAGCGCTTGGAGGCCATTGGTGCGCAGGTGGTGTATGGCGTGGTGGGGCTCAAAACCCATGCCAAGATGCTGCTGATCACCCGCAAAGAAGGCAAGCAATTGCATCGCTATGGCCATTTATCGACAGGCAACTACAACGCCAAAACCGCACGGCTTTACACCGACATTGGATACTTCACCCAAGATGCCCAGCTGACCTCAGACATGGAGCAGCTCTTTTTGCATCTGGCCAGCCAGAATCATGTGCCGAAGATGAAGAAGCTGCTGCTCGCACCTTTTCATTTGCATCGCGAGATGATTGCGCGAATCGATGCGCTGGCTGCTAAAGCCGCCAAAGGCAAAGAAACACGTTTAATCGCCAAAATGAACTCACTTACTGATGAAGCCATCATGGCTGCGCTGATCAAAGCGGGGCAGGCCGGCGTGAAGATTGATTTGATCGTACGCGGCGCGTGCATGCTGCCCGCGCAGGTGTCTGGCTTTACAGACAACATCCGCGTTCGCTCGATTATTGGCCGCTTTTTGGAGCATTCGCGCGTGTTTTATTTTCGAAGCGGCGAAGACGTTGAACTGTATTTATCGAGCGCCGATTGGATGAACCGCAACATGCTGCGCCGCATTGAGCTGGCTTGGCCTGTGACCGACCCTGCGCTGCGCCAGCGAATCGTGGATGAATGCCTTGGCGCTAGTTTGCACGACAGGGTAGATGCTTGGGAGATGCTGCCGGATGGCAGCTACCAAGCCACATACAACAGAGACACGGGCCACAGCGCACAAACCGCATTGATGCAGCGCTATGGAAAAATGAGCTAAAGATAAGCCAACAACGCGCGAGGTCAACTGTGGATTTACTCTTATGGCGGCATGCTGAAGCCTACGATCTGAGCCAAGAGCAACCCGATGATATGAAGCGGCCTCTCACGCCACGCGGGCACAAGCAAGCTCAACGAATGGCCAAATGGCTCGATCAACACTTGCCAGACGGCGTACGCATTTTGTGCAGCCCTGCATTGCGTTGCGAGAGCACAGTGGCAGCTCTAGGGCGCAAATACAAGCTCCTCCCAGAGATTGGCCCTGAAGGCAATGCGCAAGCGCTGCTTGAGCATGCCCAATGGCCAGACGCGCGCACGCCCGTGCTCGTTGTGGGGCATCAACCTACCCTAGGGTTTGTTGCTGCACAATTGTTGGGGTCGCCTGAGCATTCATTTTCGGTTCGCAAAGGTTCAGTTTGGTGGCTACGTCACCGTGTACGAATGGACACGCAAAGTACCTTGATTCATTGCGTGCAATCGCCCGATGTGCTGTGGTGACCTAGACGGACTCAAGCTTTAAAGACCAGGGCGCTTTTTGCCAGGCCAGTACTTCTTGCTGGAGCAAATGCATGGATTGTGGAAATTTTGCCGCCCAAGCTGGCGCATATTGAAGAGCAAAGCTGCGCTCAGCCACATGGCAGCGCAAACGCAAGCCTTTGAGCACAGGCATCATCCGCGCATGGCAGAGTAGAACTGCTAAACGCAAGCTCAGCAATTGCTGCACAAAGCGCACATCTTCAAAATCCGCATCTAATTTTCGCAGCTTACCTTTGTGCCCGAGTACCAGCAAGCTCAGGCGATGCAGCTCGTTGTGGGAAAAGCCGGGCACATCGGCATTTTCAACAATGTAGGCGCTGTGTTTGTGGCTGTCGCTGTGGGAAATCAGTGTGCCCACCTCGTGCAATTGCGCTGCCCAGCCCAACTTGCGCTGATGCCGCGTGCGCTGCTCGCTCGCATCTTGCATACTGGGCAGTAGATCATCAAAGAAATGCGAGGCCGCCAACAGCACACGCTGCGCTTGCGGCGCATCCACCTCAAAGCGGCGCGCCAGCCGCTCGATCGATTGGCTGCGAAGATCAGCCGCGCCGCTTTCTCGCCCCACCAAATCATGCAACACACCGTGGCGCAGGCCGGTATCCACCGCTCGCATGCGCGAGACGCCCAACAGCTCAAACACCGCAATCAACACACTCAAGCCGCCCGCCAACACTGGGCGACGATCATCTTTCAAGCCGGGTAATTGCAGCTGATCAATGTGCCCGGCGCGTTGCAATTGCTCGCGCAAAGTCGCCAGCGAGGCGGCTTCGATCCACCCCTCTGGCTGGCCTTGGCCTTGCAAAATATCGGCCACGGCGCCTATGCTGCCGGCTGAGCCGTAGGCCGCTGTCCAACCGCTGGCAAAGCCGTTCACAGCTTCATCCAGCACCGCTTTGGCCGCCACAATCGCTGCATCAAACGAAACAGCATCGAGCTGCCCTTTGGGAAAATAGCGCTCCGCCCACACCACACTGCCTACCCGATACGATTCCATCGCGGTGGGCTGCGAGCCTGTGCCCACGATCAGCTCTGTTGAGCGGCCGCCAATATCCATCACCAAGCGCTTCTCATCTGCGCCTTCAAGCATTTGCGATACACCTTGGTAGATCAGCCGCGCTTCTTCGCGCCCAGAGATCACATCAATCGGGAAGCCCAACAATTGCTCGCCTTTTTTGATGAACAAATCGCGGTTGCGTGCCTCGCGCAAAGTTTGTGTGGCCACGGCGCGCACTTGCGCGCTAGACAAGCCTGCCAAGCGCTCGCCAAAGCGCGCCAGCGTCGCCCAGCCGCGCTGCATGGCCTCCAGTGTGAGATTGCGATCCTCATCCAAGCCGCCGCCTTGGCGCACGGTTTCCTTGAGGTAATCCACCCGAAAAATGCTTCCGTGATCGAGCCGGCCGACTTCCATGCGGAAACTATTAGAGCCTAAATCCACTGCGGCGATCAAGCTGCCATCTTGCATGAGAATATCTTTGTACTGTTTGTGTTTCAGTACGTTAGCATGAAAAGCAGCAAAAGCAGGATGGGCAGACATGGCGAGAGCCTCAAGTTAGCCAATCAAGCGGCCATCTGCACTCAGCATAGATTGCGTCACGTAAGCGCTTTGCAGCTTGCCATTGTTGTAAGTCACGCGGAAACCCTCTAAATCGACCGGTTGCCGGCGAGAAAACGCTTCAAAGGCCGCACTGCGGTTCAAATTTCCGCGCACATTTTGTAGCACTTGTGCGGTGTAGCGGGCAGACAAATAGCCCGCAAGGCTAAGCGCCGTAGGCGGCTCATCGTAGTATTTCGCCAGCGCTTGGCGAAAGCGGCGGACTACGGCGAGCGATCCACTGACCACAGGCACAGCTTGTGTGCCAATCACGGGCACATGCCGGTTGCCCATCATCTGCTGCGCGGTTTGCAAATTCACATCGGCCAAAGCAATGATGTAGCGAAGCGTCACGCCCGGATTCCAGCCGCGCATGAATTGCACCAGCTCCGGTGTGCCGCCCACAAACAGCACCAAGGGCGTGGACGTACGGCTGATTTGCTGCGCTTGAGCGCTCAGATCCGCTTGTACAGGCATCTCCTGCAAAGCCAACTTCAAATTTTGCGCCATGCGCTGAATGTCTGGCATGTTTTGCCGGCGTTCGTCCGCTGATTGATACACCACCATCAGTTTGTCCACACCCACGGTTGTCATGTTTCTCAAGGCATGTTGAATTTGCTGCTCGCGCGTGGAGAAAATAGAGAAGGTATTGACGCCCAGCTCCACACTGGCGTTTTGCAGCCAAGGCGCGGCATGCGCCAGCTCACTGCTGCCCTCGCGGCTTTGCGCCGTAAAAGCCGCGGCCAACGTATCTGCACAAGTGCCAAAGCTGGCCACGCAGCTTGCGTCATTACGTAGTTGCGCCCAAGCGGCATTCATTTCAGCCGCAGAGCCATCCGTCTGGATGATGTTGTGGCGAATCGTTTGCCCACGTATGCCGCCTGCTGCATTGATTTCTTGCCAAGCCGTGCGGCTGCCCACCACGAAATCTTTGGAAATATCTTGGGTTTGCGTGGAGCTGTCGACCATTTGCGCCACCATCGGATTGCGCACATTGCCAGTTTGCGCAAGGATTTGTGGGCTGCTGGCGACCAATACGCTAGCCGCGCCAGCCGTGCGCAGCCAAGAGCGGCGTGTCAATGGGCTTCCCAGAGTTGCCGAATTCACTTCATATTTCATAGCATGATCCCTATATTTAATGCCGGCTAGCCGGTCTTTTGAATGTATAAATCGCAAAAACACTGATGCAGTATTTCATAGGTAGCTTAGTGAGCCACGATGTCATGACCGTGACAATCGCTTAATCGCATGACTGTCATTAAGTTGTCACAATAGCCGCCTACAGTCACTTAAACAACACGCCGCTCGGCAGTGTTTATCAAACCGCTAGGCGGCGACTTTTAATCAAGGTGTTTACTATGAATCGTTTTTTCAAAGCAAGTCTTCTCAGCATGGCAGCAGGTTTGGCAATGGCTGCCAGCGTCTCTGCACAAGAAATCACAGGTGCGGGTGCCTCATTCCCAGCGCCGCTGTATTCCAAGTGGGCAGCTGATTACAACAAAGCTACCGGCGTGAAGATCAACTATCAATCCGTGGGTTCAGGCGCGGGTTTGCGCCAAATCGAAGCTAAAACAGTGGATTTTGGCGCGTCAGACATGCCTTTAAAAGACGAAGAACTCAAAGCAAAGAATCTGATTCAGTTTCCTACTGTGATCGGCGGCGTGGTGCCAGTCATTAATATCAAAGGCATCAACCCAGGCCAAATGCGCTTGAATGGTCAAGTGCTCGGCGATATTTTTCTGGGCAAAATCACCAAGTGGAATGATGCTGCCATCAAGGCACTCAATCCAACACTCGCGTTACCCGATGCTGACATTGCGCCAGTGCGCCGCGCTGATGGTTCTGGCACCACATTTATTTTCACCAACTATCTCTCCAAAGTGAACGCTGAATGGAAATCCAAGGTGGGTGAGGGCACAGCTGTGAATTGGCCTGTAGGCGCTGGCGGCAAAGGCAATGAAGGCGTGGCTGCGTTTGTAGGCCGCTTGCCTAATTCGATTGGCTACCTTGAGTATGCTTATGTGAAGCAAAACAAACTCAATTTTGCCATGATGCAAAACATGGATGGCAAGTTCGTAGCACCAGACGATGACACGTTCAAAGCTGCTGCTGCTGGTGCAGATTGGAACAAGAGCTTCTACCAAATTCTGACACAGCAGCCCGGCGCAGCTTCTTGGCCCATCAGCGGCGCGACTTTCATCTTGATGCAAAAGACGCAAGACAAGCCACAAAATGCAACAACAGCCCTCAAATTCTTTGATTGGGCCATGATGCAAGGCGACAAAACAGCTGCTGATTTGGATTATGTGCCGATGCCAGACAGCGCAAAAGGCTCAATTCGCAAAGCATGGGGCGATATCAAGGATACAGCTGGTAAGTCAGTTGCGGTTAAGTAATCACTCCTGAATAGATAGCAGCCGGCGCATATTCTGCGCCGGCATTCTGCTTAAAACATCTAAAAAACGAGCAACGACATGTCATCTACCGTCAACGCTGCTGGCTCGCGAGCCATTGATCGACTTTTCGGCTGGAGCGCACGAGGCGCTGCCATCATCACGCTGGGCTTGCTGATAGGCATCATCGTTTCGTTGGTTTACGGTGCCTGGCCTTCCATCTCGCACAGCGGGCTTGGCTTCTTAACAAGCACCGAATGGGATCCCGTTAAAAATAACTACGGTGGCTTGGTGATGATTTATGGCACGCTGGCCACCTCCATCATTGCACTCATCATCGCCGTACCTGTGAGTTTTGGTATTGCGCTTTTCCTCACCGAACTCTCGCCTGCTTGGCTCAAGCGCCCGCTAGGTACAGCCATTGAGTTGCTTGCTGCTGTGCCATCCATTGTTTATGGCATGTGGGGCTTGCTGGTGTTTGGTCCGATTCTTGCCGAATACATCCAGCAACCGCTGCAAAAGCTGCTGAAAGGCGTACCGTTTTTAGAGCAATTGGTCTCTGGCCCGCCGGTGGGCATTGGCCTTCTCTCAGCAGGCATCGTGCTGGCGATTATGATCATCCCTTACATTGCATCTGTGATGCGCGATGTATTTGAAGTCACGCCTACCTTGCTCAAAGAATCTGCTTATGGCTTGGGCTCAACCACTTGGGAAGTCATGTGGAATGTGGTGTTGCCTTACACCAAGGCGGGTGTGATCGGCGGCATCATGCTGGGATTGGGTCGTGCGCTCGGCGAGACGATGGCCGTTACCTTTTTGATTGGTAATTTCAACCAGCTCGATTCCCTGAGCTTGTTTGCACCTGCCAATAGTATTACGTCTGCACTGGCCAATGAATTTGCGGAAGCTGGTGAAGGCTTACATCAAGCATCGCTGATGTATCTGGGTTTGGTGCTGTTTTTTATCACCTTTGTGGTGCTCACACTTTCCAAGCTATTGCTTTCGCAGCTGCGCAAAAGTGAAGGAGCTAAAACATGAGCGCCGTGATGTCTGACAGCATGATTGCTACCCCCAAGCCTTCTAGCCAAGAGCTGCGTGCATCGCGCTTTGCAAATCGCAAGCTCATCAACCGAATCGCATTGATTCTGTCTCTTAGCGCAATGGCTTTCGGCCTGTTTTGGTTGGCTTGGATTCTGTGGGAAACGCTCCGGCTGGGCTTGTCTGGCTTATCGCTGGCCGTATTCACAGAAATGACACCGCCACCTAATGATATGGGCGGTTTGGCGAATGCGATTTATGGCTCGTTCGTGATGGTGGCGCTAGCCACTTTCGTGGGCACACCGATTGGCGTGATGGCAGGCGTGTATTTGGCTGAATACGGTATGAAAAGCCGCTTGGCATCCATCACGCGCTTTGTGAACGATATTTTGCTCTCTGCACCCTCCATAGTGATCGGCTTGTTTGTCTATGCCGTGATCGTGGCACAGGTCAAATCATTCTCTGCTGCTGCGGGCATCGTGGCGCTGGCGTTGATTGTGATTCCGGTTGTGATACGCACGACGGAAAATATGCTTTCCTTGATCCCCCCCGGTTTGCGTGAAGCTGCTTATGCCTTGGGCACACCGAAATATCGTGTGATTCTGAGCATCACGATTCGGGCCGCGCGAGCGGGTGTGGTCACGGGCATCTTGCTTGCTGTAGCCCGCATTGCAGGCGAGACAGCACCTTTGCTATTCACCGCTTTGTCCAATCAATTCTGGACGAATGATCTACGCGAACCGATGGCCAGCCTGCCTGTGACCATTTTTAAATTCGCTATGAGCCCTTACGAGAATTGGCAAAAATTAGCTTGGGCCGGCGTGCTGCTGATCACTTTGGCTGTGTTGGCCCTCAACATCTTGGCTCGTGTGCTCACACGTCAAAAATAATTAGACAAACCACAACGCATCAACACCATGGAAAACACCAAACCTCGCCTCCCTACCGAGCAGCCTAAGCTCACCGTGCGTGATCTGAATTTTTATTACGGTAAATTTCACGCGCTGAAAAATATCAATCTCACGATTCCAGAGAAAAAAGTCACGGCTTTTATCGGGCCTTCAGGCTGCGGCAAATCAACCTTGCTGCGCACCATGAATCGTATGTTTGAGCTTTATCCTGAGCAACGCGCCACGGGCGAGATCGTGCTCGATGGCGAGAATTTACTCACCAGTAAACAAGATGTTGCATTGATCCGCGCCAAGGTCGGCATGGTGTTTCAAAAACCCACGCCTTTTCCTATGTCGATTTACGACAACATTGCCTTCGGTGTGAAGCTGTTTGAAAATATGAGCAGCTCCGAGATGGATGATCGTGTGGAATGGGCATTGCGCAAAGCAGCACTTTGGGGCGAGGTGAAAGACAAGCTCAATCAAAGCGGCGGCAGCCTCTCGGGCGGCCAGCAGCAGCGCCTGTGCATCGCACGCGGCATCGCCGTGTTGCCGCAAGTGCTGCTTCTCGATGAGCCTTGCTCTGCGCTTGATCCGATCTCAACTGCCAAAATCGAAGAGCTGATCACTGAATTGAAAACCGATTACACAGTGGTCATTGTGACGCACAACATGCAGCAAGCGGCGCGTTGCAGCGATTACACGGCGTACATGTATCTCGGTGATCTGATGGAATTTGGTGATACCGAAAGCATGTTTTTCAAGCCCGCTCGCAAAGAGACAGAAGACTACATCACAGGCCGCTTTGGCTAAAACACTCATTACTAGGGATTTATCATGGCAGACAAACACCTCTCGACTCAATTTGACGCCGATCTCAACGCGGTTTCTAGCCGCCTCATGGAAATGGGTGGTCTGGTGGAATCGCAATTGCGCGGCGCGATTGAAGCACTGGCAACATTTAACACCGATGCCTCTGACCGCGTCATCACGGCTGAAGCACGCGTCAATGCGATGGAAGTGCAGATTGATCGGGATTTATCGAGCATCATTGGGCGGCGCCAGCCCACCGCGCGAGATTTGCGCTTACTCATGGCGATCTCACGCGTGACGGCCAATCTAGAGCGCATCGGCGATGAATCGCAAAAAATTGCGCGTATGGTCAAAAGCATCACGGCCAGCGGCTCAGCGCGCGCCCTCCCCTCTGGTGAGCTACGTGTCGCTGTAGAGCTGGCGAGCGGCTTATTGCGTAAATCACTCGATGGCTTTGCTCGACTGGATACCGGCGTTGCTGTAGAAATTTTGAAGGAAGATGATGCGATTGACCGTGAATTCAACGGCTTCATCCGCAAACTCGTCACTTACATCATGGAAGACCCGCGCACCATATCGCCAAGTCTCGATTTGTTGTTTGTGGCCAAAGCTTTGGAGCGTGTGGGCGATCATGCTAAAAATATCGCAGAATCTATCATCTACATTGTGGCAGGCACCGATGTTCGCCACACCTCTATTGACGAAATTGAATTAGCCTTGCGCTAAGAGCACAGACAGATCATGAAACGCATGCGTGCCTTGATTGTTGAAGATGAGCCAGCCATTTCTGAGCTGCTCGCGGTCAATTTGCGGCACAACGGATTTGAACCTGTCGTGTGCATGGACGGCGAGCAAGCCCAACGCGAGCTTGACGCGGTACTGCCCGATATCGTGTTACTTGATTGGATGCTTCCTGGCATGAGTGGCATTGCCTTAGCTCGGCTTTGGCGCAAGACGGAGCGGACAAAACATGTTCCGATTTTGTTACTGACGGCACGCTCCGAAGAAGGCGACAAGATACAAGGCCTAGATGCAGGAGCAGACGACTACATCACCAAGCCTTTTTCTACACAAGAGTTGATGGCGCGCATTCGCGCTATTTTGCGCCGTCGTACGCCCGAGCAGACTCAAGAGGCTTTGAAAATTGGATCGCTCGAACTCGATAGCGCCACACATCGCGTGAGTTACTCTGGCTCTGAGCTCAAAGTGGGGCCAACAGAATTTAAGCTGCTGCGCTATCTCATGGCGCATCCCGAGCGCGTGCATAGCCGCTCCCAACTCCTCGACAAAGTTTGGGGTGATCACGTCTTTATTGAAGAGCGCACAGTCGATGTACACATCAAGCGCTTGAGAGAAGCGCTGCTTTCAGCAGGTGCCATGATCGATACCGTACGCGGCGCAGGCTACCGTTTAACACGGCTACCCACCAGCTGAATACGTTAACATCCACTGCAGATGAATCGCTTTACTACATTTTTAATAGCAGTCTGCGCAGGTTCGATGCCGGCTATAGCCCTATTTTCGCTAAAGAATGCTGCTTGGGGAGGTTTGGTAGGCGCATTTGTCTGGCTGGTTTGGGATAGTTGGCATTTGCGGCAATTTGACCAGCAGTTGCGCAACGCTCAAACTGGTTTGCCGCTTCAAGAATCACACGGCTTTTGGGGGCAATTCACGCAGCGCACGAGACATCTACTGCGCGTGCGTGATCAGCAATTGCAATTGAGCGATCAACGATTGCAAGATTTTCTCTCTGCGATTCAAGCCTCGCCCAATGGCGTGCTCTTGCTCGATGCGCAAAATCGCATTGAATGGTGCAATCAAACAGGTGCGCAATTGCTTGAGCTGGATGCCCAGCGCGATGTGATGCAACACATCACCAATCTCGTGCGAGCGCCTGAATTTTCAGAATACTTGCAAACGGGTGATTTCTCGCATGATGTTATTTTTGAAACAGCCAGCAGCACGGCGCAGCATCCCAAGCGGTTAGCCGCTCAATTGCATCGCTACGGCTCAAATGTACAAGGCGGTATCTCACGTCTGCTGATGCTCGTGCGTGACATCACAGCGCTTGAGCTCGCCGAAGCCCAACGCCGAGATTTTGTTGCCAACGTCTCGCATGAGATTCGCACGCCGCTGACGGTGTTGTCTGGTTTTGTAGAAACGCTGCAAAATCTGCCTCTCGATGAAAGCCAGCGTAGCCGCTACTTAGGCTTGATGCAAGAGCAAAGCCAGCGCATGCAAAGCTTGGTGAGTGATCTGCTCACGCTCTCGCGTCTGGAGGCCAGCCCAGCGCCCAGCTTTGAACAGCCGCTGCCTACCCACCAGCTCATGGCTCAATTAGAGCGCGATGCACACGCCATGATGCAAGTCATGGATTTGCCGGGCAACAGCACGCATCGCTTGCATTTTCAAAATAATGCGGCTGAGCATCACATCTTGGGCGACCGCACTGAGCTCATCAGCGCCACCAGCAATTTGGTGCAAAACGCCCTTCGCTACACACCGCCGGGCGGCTCAGTGAATGTAAGCTTCACATTGCAGCTCGATGGCCGTGTCGAATTTGCTGTGCAAGACTCTGGCTCGGGCATAGCGCCTGAGCATTTACCGCGATTGACCGAGCGCTTTTATCGCGTGGATAGAAGCCGTTCGCGCGAGAGCGGCGGCACGGGCTTGGGTCTGTCCATCGTGAAGCATGTGGTGCAACGCCATGGCGGCGAGTTGCGCATCACTTCTGAGGTTGGCAAGGGCTCACGCTTTTCTTTCACACTGCCTGCAAACCGCGTGGTGCAGATCGCTTTGAGGTTAGCGGCGTAAGGCTTAGCCGTGCTTGGTGAGCTGCCAAATACGCCACTGAAACGCGCTGGCGGCTAGAGCCAGCGCCACGCAGCCCACCAGCCAAAATGCAGCCGGCGTTTGCCAAGCAGCCACACCGCCGATGCCGCGATAGGCCAGCATAAAGCCCCCACCAAGACCCAGCCCCCAGAGCGCAACGCCGTAGACGAAAAGCGGCATGACCGTGATACGCCAGCAACGCAGTAAAAAGCAGCCAATGGCTTGCCACGCATCAGCGGTGTGATAAAGCGCCACAAACATTAGCAAATTGGCACCTAAATTGGCCACTTCAGCACTGCTCGAATACAAGCGTGCAATCGGCTGCGCCAAAAGCGCTGTTAAAACGCTGGCACACATTGCCACACCCACTGTCAGCAAGAGCGCAGCGCGCGCTAACGCTCCCGCTTTCTCCAGCTGCCCTGCCCCCATCCAATACGACACCCTTGCACTACTGGCAATCGAGAGTGAAAGCGGCATCATGAAAAGCACTGCTGCCATGCTGGCTGCAATCTGGTGCGAGGCCGTAGCCACAATGCCCAAGCGCGCCACAAGCAAGCCCATGAGCGTATACGAGGTCACCTCGACCATCGCAGCCAGTCCGGCAGGAACGCCAAGCCATGCATAACTTTTTAGACGCTGCCAATCAGGTTTTTCGAATCGAGCCCAGAGCTGCAATGGGCGATAAAGCGGTAGCTTGCGCAGTGCGAGCAATGCGCAAGCAAAAAGCATGCAGTTGACGACAAAACTCGCCCAAGCACAACCCGCCACACCCATCTCTGGCAAGCCTGCACCGCCAAACACAAACCAAATCGTGAGCGGCACTTTCACCACCAGCGAAGCCATTTGCAGCCACATCACCACGCGCGCCGCGCCCAGCGACTGATTGAGCGCGGAAAACATGCGAAAACCCAAGGTCGGGATCAAAGCCCAGCCCAAAATACTCAAATACTGCACAGCCCCCGGTCGTAAATTATCTGGCACGCCAAACAGCGCGAGTAAAAATCCTGACTGCAACATGATGACCATGCCCAGCAGCATCGATGCCACGCCGAGATAAAGCGATTGACGAAATGCTGAGCCCAATGCGCGCGACTTGCCCGCCCCATGCAGCTCCGAATAAATCGGCATCAGTGCCTGCATCACACTCATGAGGCTCACATAGATGCTAATAAAAATCGATGAGGCCACTGCGAGCGTCGCCAGTGCCTCGTCCGAATAGCGCCCCGCCACCACAGCATCCGTCACGCCATAGGCAATGGTAGCGAGCTGCCCCACCACGATAACTTTCGCATGCTGCACGATCACGCCAATTTCACGCCGCGTGCCACCTCCAGCCACGCTCATCTCAAGAGCCCATCCTTTTGTAAATCAACAATGTCTCTGAATCTGTCGAGGAGCGGCGGCGCACGCTCGCAGTTTGTTGCCAGCCCTCGGGCAAAGCAAAGCTGGCCCGCTTCAAACGATCTGCATCGACCACCATCCAATCACAGCGCTGAGCAGGCGGCTTGCCTGCCTTCAATGGCAGGACTTCATAGCGCCCATGAAACTGCAAAGCCGTCGATTGCGCCTGCGACAACGATGCGCCATGAATGCAACTTGTCTTGCCAACATGCAATTGCACGCGCGCAATCATCGGCGCATAGCTGCGCGCGTAATCCAGCATAGGCATCCATAGCGTTGTGAGCAACACCCAACAAGTCACTGCGCCGCTTGCTGGGATCACCAGAGATTTCCACAGCGCCGAGCGATGCCGCCCCGTTCGCCAAATGATCACGGCAATCCAGCCCAGTGTGGCGATCAATGCCGCAGCCAAAGCCACACCAGAAAAGCTTGCCTCGAAGCCAGGCAACAAGCGCCGCACATTGGCCGCAGGCTTGGCAGGAATATTCAAATGCAGCGATAAATAAATCACCCAAATCACGATCCCGCAGCCCGCAAAAAATAAAATCGCAAACCAATCTACCAAAGCGCTCACACTGCGATGCAAAGTGGGCAAAGCCATTGCGGCAAGGCAGGCAAATGCGGGCGCTGCGAGGAGCAGCGTACGATCCGCGCCGGGTCGCAAAATCGTTGCGATCACCATCACCAAAAGCACAGCAGCAGGCAGTGCGATATGCATGCTGCGCCACCAAGCGCGCCAACGCCACAGCGCTACCAGCGCCAACGGCCAAGCCGGCCAAGTGAACCAAACCCACAGCTTGCCCAGCGCCCACCAATCGAGCCTGCTGCTCGGCAAGCTGCCCAAGTGCGCCTGCCATTGCCCCAAACCGCTGGCTAAAGCCGCGCTTAAGCCTCCGCAAACAGCCAAAGCAACTGCCCACAACATAGCTCGCGCATCGCCCTGCGAGCCACGCACCAGAGCAGCCGCCAAACACAATGTGAGGCCAAACGCTGGCGCACCGGAAAGCGCTAGGCCAAAGCTGGCGATCAGCAATGCCACGGCTGGCGCAAACAGGCGCAGAGAAGACGCAGCAACGGCATAAAACAAGAGCGCAGAAAAAGCCAATTGCGCCAATGTCGGCGTGGTCTCATGGGACAGCTGCGCCAGCCCGAGCATAGCCAAGAGGGCGAGCAAGCTGCCATCAGCCAAGCTGCGCGCATAGCTGACTGGATCAGCTTCGCCTCCAAATGCAAACGGCACAGGTTGCGCAGCGGGCAGTCGGGCGAGGTAATACGCTGCATACCAAGTGCTGGCTAAAGTCAGCGCAAGCAGAAGAGCGAACGGCACGCGCACCGCCACATCGGCTGGCATCGGCATGCCTAACAACGCATTGAGTTGAATAAAGCCCGCGCCAAGCCAATACGGCAGCAATGCCGCGATGTCGGGCGCTTGCGCCATGAAGCTGGGCACAAGCCACGAGCTCTGCCCCGAGACAAGCGCGCGCATCTGACCGAAAGCGGCAATGTCGGCGCTCCTCCAAGGCTCACGCCCGATAAATCCCGCCAACACATAAGCCAGACTCAACACGAACAAAGCAAGTCGCGGCAAGCGGCGCACAGCCTCCTGCGTCACGATAGCGGGCGTGGTGGCAGGCGAGGAAGCAGGTAAGGAATTTAACACTTGAATCAAGCAATGAAAAAGGCAGGCTGGTTGCCCAGACTGCCTTGATATTGTGAACAGTTTTTGAACTGTTCGCGAGGTGGCTTACGCCTTCTTCGCAGCGGGTGAGGTGCGAGCAAAACGATTGCGGAATTTCTCGACGCGACCACCCATGTTGTCCACAGATTTTTGTGTGCCGGTGTAGAAAGGATGCGATTCGCTGGAGGTATCGAGCTTGTAGAGTGGCAATTCTTTGCCATCAGCCATCTTGATCATCTCTTTGGCGTTAACGCAAGAGCGAATGACGAATTGTTGATTATTCGACAAATCCACAAAGCAAACTTCGCGGTAGTTAGGGTGAATGCCGTCTTTCATGGGGAAACCTCATCAGGTTGGGCAGCCGCGCGATTCTGGTGTATTCAGCATGAATACGGTTGAAAGCAGAATGCGTACTTTTCCAGTAGCAAAGCCTTCTATTATAGCTTATCGCTGCATGCAGACGCTTTTTAGACATATCAAGCCGGGATGGGATACCGTCGCCCCAAACTCTCAGCGACGCAAACGGGCTTCTCCGAGCCCTCGCGCTCAATTTTCACTTCCCAAGTCATTTGTACGCCAGTCGATCCACCCGGCCCGGCGACAGTCTCTGTAGCCAATAGCTTCAAGCGTGCCCGCAGCCTACTGCCCACCGGCACAGGCGCCATAAAGCGCACTTTGTTCAGCCCATAATTCACGCCCATCGTGGGCTCGTCAACAGCAACGCATTCATCAAAAAACTTCGCAACCAGCGAGAGCGTGAGAAAGCCGTGCGCGATCGGCGCACCAAAAGGCCCGGCCTTCGCCCGCTCTACATCCACATGAATCCACTGATGATCGCCCGTCGCCTCAGCGAACTTCTGAACTTGTTCTTGCGTGATGAGCGTCCACTCACTGACGGCCACTTCTTGGCCGACGAGCGCCACCAATTGCGCCAAGGTTTCAAATATCGCCATACTCATCCGCTCTTTTATTGATCCAAAAATGTCGTCAAAGCTTGCCATTGCTCTACATCTTTTTCCACTCGGCTGGGCGCAACATCCCATAGCGTCAGGCCACGCGCTGCGAGATGAATATAGTTTTGCGTATCGCGCAAGTAGCCCAATACTGGCAAACCCAACAGGTTCACAAATTCTCGAAGATGGTCCGCAGCAATGGTGCGCGAATCCACTCGCATGCCCACAATGCCTACTTGAATCCTGCCAGCTTGACTGCTTTTGGCAAGCTCGTCTAAAAAGGCGCGTGTGGCAAAAATATCAAACACGCTGGGCTGCAAAGGCACGATCACCTTGTCAGCAACTTTCATCACATCTTTGAAATTGCCGCCATGCAAGCCGCCGGGTGTATCGAGCACCACATGCGTCACGCCTTTGGGCGGCTTAGCCACGCCCTCACTCACATCCCAACTTTGAATGGGGCGAGCATTTGCAGGGCGCAGCCCGAGCCACAGCTTGGAGGATTGTTGGCGATCTGCGTCTCCTAGCATCACACCACGACCTTGGCTTGCAAAGTAGCCAGCGATATTGGTGGATAAAGTGGTTTTGCCAACGCCGCCTTTGGGGTTGGCCACAACAATCACAGGCATTTTTGTTCTCCTTGAAGGCTTAAAAACCCTCAAGTCAACATGTTACCCACAAAAACAAAAGCCACCCGAAGGTGGCTTGCATCTGACAGACCCACAAACCCGACTGCTTATTTGAATTTGCGCTGCGGCACAGTCTTCAAATCACCGGGCAGGCTGCTGATGTAGCCCGCAATAGCTTTCATTTCTGCGTTGGAATATTGCTTGGCGATGCCTGCCATCACGCCGTTAGAGCGCCCGACTTTGGCGTTGCCTTCGGTTTTGTAGGCTTTGAGCGCGACGGTCAAATAGTCAGCATGCTGGCCCGCAATTTTGGGGTAACTCGGATCAATCGGCTTGGCGAAATTTGCGCCATGGCAAGAGATGCAAGCGCCTTTTGTAATCAATGCGCCTACTGCAGCGGATGGCTCTTTAGCCGGCTTTTCAGGCAAAGTGAATCCTGCAACGACGCCAAGCTGGCTGTAGAAAGCAGCTAAATCCGCCATATCTTGCTCGGTCAAAGAAGCAGCAATCGCCTTCATGGTGGGATGTTTGCGTTCATCTTTTTGATAGGCAAGAAGTGAATTGCTGATGTATTTTGCTGCTTGACCTGCAATCATTGGGGCTTTATAGATCTCAGGGAAGCTGGCTTGATAACCCACGATACCGTGGCAGCCGATGCACGTGGCAGCTTTGGATTGACCGGCTTTGGCATCGCCTTTGATTTCTTGAGCGGAGACAGAAAATGTCACGGAAGAGACAACGATTGCGAGGGCAGCAGCGAAGAACTTATTCATTTTGCGTACAGAATGGAGGGGCGTTTGAACCTGTTTCAAACAGCTTCGCATTATAGCTTCGGGCATACCCCTGCCGAGGCTGCCGTTTCTTAACACCCCAGTTTTTGAGCAATCCTACCGATGAAATTCCAAGGCTCCCAAGGCTACGTAGCCACCCCCGACCTGATGCTGGCCGTCAATGCCGCCATCACTTTGAAGCGCCCCTTGCTCATCAAAGGCGAGCCCGGCACCGGCAAAACCATGCTGGCCGAGGAAGTCGCCACTGCTTTAAAAATGCCGCTCTTGCAATGGCACGTCAAATCCACCACCAAGGCGCAGCAGGGCTTGTATGAATACGATGCCGTCAGCCGCCTGCGCGATTCGCAGCTCTCGGATGTGGATGGCGGCGAGCGCGTGAAAGATATTCACAACTACATCATCAAGGGCGTGCTCTGGCAGGCGTTTACCAGCGAAGAGCCGGTGGCGCTGCTGATTGACGAAATCGACAAAGCCGACATTGAATTCCCCAACGATTTGCTGCGCGAGATTGATCGCATGGAGTTTTATTGTTATGGGACGCGCCAGCTGATCAAAGCCAAAAATCGCCCGCTGGTGTTCATCACCTCCAACAATGAAAAAGAGTTGCCCGATGCTTTTCTGCGCCGCTGCTTTTTCCACTACATCAAGTTTCCTGAGGCCGCCACGATGCAGCAAATCGTGGATGTGCATTTCCCCGGCCTGAAAAAAGATTTGCTGCAAGCGGCGATGAAGACTTTTTACGACGTGCGCGGCCTGCCCGGCATCAAGAAAAAACCGTCCACTTCTGAGCTGCTCGATTGGATCAAGCTCATCGTGGCAGAAGACATTCCCCTCAAAGCCCTGCAAAGCACGGACGACAAAATTTCTGTGCCTCCGCTGGTGGGCGCGCTGCTGAAGAATGAGCAGGATGTGACGCTGTTTGAGAAGCTGGTTTTTATGAACCAAAGAGGCAGGTAGCCGGCGTATTTCCTGCGTGGAGTGCTATTGATTTAGTAGTAATTACTGGCTTGTCATTTCGTTCGGCCTTTTGCACGCTGGCATGGTGGTCGCGATAGGAATAGTCGGCTAGCACCTCGCGCAGTGGCTTGGTTGGCGCGTTGAGATGGTTTGCATCAAGACCTTGGTTTGCACGCCACCTCACAAGCGAGCGCGAATGGCCGCACCGCCCATTCCTATCACTCTCACCATACCCTGCGGCTTGGTTTGAGTTCGACTGGTAAAGATCAACTCGTCTAGTTATTTAAACCAGAGATGCAATTGACGAACAACAAAACATCTTAAGATCCAGGAACTGCGGTATAAATTATGTCGTGTATCACTCGCGCACGATGCACGCAATTTACTTCTATCAAACACCCCTTAAGACTATGACCCTCCGAGAGAAGGATTTCTTTACCCTCGAAGAGATCATTGCTCGCTGGCGTTTTGCAGGCTGTGATCGAGCTACTCTCCTGACCTATGCAACGAGAGATATTCTTGTTTTCTCCGTCTATCTCCGTGACTTGGGCGATCACAAAACGATCGAGGAAACACCAGATGAAAAAATCATCACAACTTACTCAGTGCCCTTCAAATTTGTGAGCCCTACATACAAGTGGCATTCGATCCGCTATCTCAAAGCTGACGACGCACGTCGCATTCTTGAGGCTACATCAGGGGAACAGATTGGCCTTGGTGGCCTCTTCTCCTCCCCCATCCGAGACAAGGCAAGCGGCACTGGCTACCCTCAGGCCATCTACTTCACATATGCTGATCTCATCATTACCCGTAGTGAGCGGGATCGCTTCGAAACCGAGCACAAGATCAATCTGGCCAGCGGCCGAGTTAGCAAAGCATGGCGGTGGTTTAGTGACGCATCAAACCAAAAAACGTTGTCCATACTCGGCGCAGGCGTTGCCGCTGTTTTCATAGCCGCTTGTCAGTCTTCCAATGGTGGTCAAAAGCTGGATCAGTTCCGTGAGAGCGATGCCCATACCCGCATGTCAAACATCATCCTTTGAACTGCCGCCAATTCGCAATGTGGTGGATGAATACGAGCAGGATGCGGAAAAGTTTTCGGGGGATTTGGGTCAGTAATCAGCGCATAGACGGCTTGTACTCGGGATGGGATGCTAGGCAAAAACCGCAGCTGTAGCGGGGCTACAGCGAGGATTTTTAACGACGCAGACCGCCCGAAGACAGGCTGGCTATGCGCTGATTACTGGCACAGATCCCCCTGAGGTCGGGCGCGGCAAACCACGGTAACCACGCTACAAAAGATCAGTAGCTCGGCGGGAAAAACTTTTCTGTAGCCTGAGCGTATTCGTCCGCCGCCAACGCGAGCGGGTGGAGCGTCACAAGACTGTAGAAAACCAAAATTTGAAGCGAAAAAGCCAAGTAGCCGGCATAGAATGTGCGCAGAGTGCTATTACTTTAATAGTGACTACAGATAGGAAGCAGCATGTCACTCGAATGGAAACACTCCGCCGATGAAGTCGACTGGGAGGAGCTCTCAGCGCTGTATCGGGCTGCGCCTCTTGGCGAGAAGTCGCCAGCTCACTTGCAGAAGGTTTTCGCCAACAGCATGTTTCAGTGCTTCGTCTATGAGGGCACGAAGCTCGTTGCGGTGGGGCGAGGAATAGCTGATGGTGGAGAGTGCTCATATCTTTGCGACATTGCAGTCTTGCCGAGTCATCAAAACACTGGCTTGGGCAAACAGGTTGTCAGCCACTTGGTAGAGAAGTCACGCGGTCACAAAAAAATCATTTTGTACGCCGTCCCTGGCAAAGAGCCCTTCTACCGAAAATTCGGCTTCATGCGCATGAAAACTGCAATGGCAATCTTCGAGAATCCAGAGCAGCAAATCGAGCGGGGTTACATCAGTGAAGCCTAATCCTTATGGCTTGAATTTTTCGTCTATTTATCGCAAATATGCTATATTTAAGGCATGAAATGGGAGATCAAATACCACGATGAGAAGTTGCAGGCTGAGGTGCTGGCATTGCCGCCGGGAATTTTGGCTAGGTACTTTCATTGCACTGATCGCTTGCTTGAGTTTGGCCCTGATTTGGGCATGCCTCATACGCGGGCGATGAGCATGGGGCTTTTTGAGCTGCGTTTGAAATCTCGTGAAGGAATTGGGCGGGTGTTTTATTGCACCTTGGTGGATCGCAAGATCGTCATGCTTCATCAATTTGTGAAGAAGACTGATAAGACACCCCCTAAAGAATTGGCACTTGCGCGCAAGCGAATGAAGGAGTGGAAATATGTTGACGCATAAGCAACTTCGCACCAAAGCACTGGCTAAAGCAGAGGTCAAGGCGGAGTATGAAAAACTGGCCGATGAATTTTCTCTTTTGGACGAATTCTTGAAGGCGCGGGCCGCGCAAGGTCTCACGCAGGCTCAGGTAGCAGAAAAAATTGGCACCACGCAATCTGCGGTTGCGCGGATGGAGTCGGGTAGCGGCAAGCATTCGCCCTCTTTGGCAACGCTTGCCAAGTATGCGGATGCTCTGGGGTGCAAGCTGGAGGTTCGGTTGGTTCGCAGACCTCGGACTGCGAGGAATTTAATGGGTCGTTCCAGCACGACAGCCATGACAGAGTTGGCAGCTTGACTTCGATCTTAAATTCCACGTTGCATTTAAGTATTTTGTAGATACAATCAAGTATGCTCACTTGGGACGAACCAAAGCGCAAGCTGAACATCAAGAATCACCGACTTGATTTCGTTGGATGCGATGCAATTTGGGATCACTTCACAGTGACTCGTGAAGACAAGCGGCAAAACTATGGCGAAGAACGCTTGGTTTGCTTCGGTCTTCTCGATGCAGATGTGGTTGTGATGGTTTACACCGAGCGCCCGAAAGGGGCTCACATCATTTCACTGCGAAAGGCAGAAAAACATGAAGCTCGCTACTACCGCCAAGTTGCCAAAGAGAATTTCAGCTAAGGTTAACGACCCAGACAACCCAGCATGGACTGAGGAAATGCTGGGCACGCCAGTGCTAAAGCGTGGACGCGGGCCGCAGGCGGCTCCCACAAAGGTTCTCACTTCTGTCCGTTTGGATGCAGACATTTTGGAGTTCTTCAAGTCAAAAGGCGCTGGCTACCAGTCACGGATCAATGCAGCGCTTCGCACAGAGGTCGAGCGAAATTTAGGAGGTCGGCCACGAGTGGCAACACGCAAGCGCATCGCGGCTTGATTGAAAGGCGCTGGAATGAGCACTTGACCTGAATCCGTGCGCTACCTCCGCCATCGGCGGCAACCAATCTATCAACACAATGCAAAACCAAGTCGTCAACCTCGCAGCGAAACTGGACACGTTCACTGAACACTGGAGTCCAAGAACCGTTGGCCTGTTCAACGGGCATGACCTCATGGTCGTCAAAGTCAAAGGCGAATTCGTGTGGCACAGCCATGCTGACACCGATGACTTCTTCCTTGTTCTGAGCGGTGTGCTCAAGGTCGAAATGCGAGACCACACGGCCCTGTTGAAGGCCGGCGAAATGTACGTCGTTCCTAAGGGTGTCGAGCATCGAACTGTGGCTGAAGAAGAAGCTCACTTGCTCCTCATTGAGCCTACGGGCACTCCGAACACAGGCAATGTCAACACAGCAGCGGCACGGACAGCGGCGTAGCAACAGCGGGGCATGACTCTTAGCTCGGCGGGGAAAACTTTTCTGTGGCCTGAGCGTGTTCGTCCGTCGACGATGTGAGCTGGTGGAGCGTAACAAGCCTGTAGAACAGCTAGATTTAAAGCAAAATGGGCATGTAGCCGGCATAGAATATGCGCAGAGCGCTACTATTTTCATAGTAATTAGAGACAAGGAATCAGCATGTCATTCGTCACGCCCGTCACCCTTTCAGATCATGGCATCCACCTAGAGCCTCTCGCGCTCGCGCATGAGCAAGGTTTGAAAGCAGCTGCTGCCGATGGCGAGCTTTGGAATATTCGTGTGACTTCTGTGCCTGAGCCGGAGAACACGAAGAAATATATTGAAGACGCTTTGAAGATGCGGGAAGAGGGCAATCGCTTTGCCTTCTGCGTGATCGAAGAATCGACTGGCCGGGTGCTGGGGTCATCGAGTTATCACGATATTTTGCCGGCTACTCGGCGCTTGGAGATTGGCTACACATGGTATGCGCAGAGCATGCAGCGATCGCATGTGAACAGCACAGCCAAACTGCTGCTGATGACGCATGCATTTGAAACGCTGCATTGCAAAACCGTGGGCTGGCGCACGGACAATTTCAACTTTCGCAGCCAAGCGGCGATTGAGCGCTTGGGCGCTCGCAAAGATGGCATCATTCGCGGCCATGCGCTGCGGCGCGATGGCACGGTGCGCGATACGGTGATGTACAGCATGACGGCGGGCGAGTGGCCGGAGGCCAAGGCGCAATTGCTGTATCAACTCTCCAAACCGCGATAAGCCACGCTGAATCACTATGCAACACCACTACATCAACAACCAAAATACGCCTGCATCCAGCGGCCAAAGCCTGCCCATGATCGACCCCGCCACGGGCGAGGTGTTTGAGCAGATCGCTCGCGGCACGGCGCAAGATATGGATGCCGCTGTGCGCGCTGCGCGAGCGTGCTACGAGAATGTCTGGAAGCACATCACAGCCGCTGAGCGCGGGCGCCTTTTATGGAAGCTCTCCATGAAGGTGGCCGAGCATGCCGATGAGATGGCAGCGATTGAGCAGCGCGATTGCGGCAAACCGGTGAAGCAGGCCAAGGCCGATGCGGTGGCGCTCTCGCGTTATTTTGAGTTCTACGCGGGTGCGGCAGATAAGTTGCATGGCGAGACGATTCCGTATCAAAACGGATTTACCGTGTTCACCTGGCGTGAAGCCTTCGGCGTGGTGGGCAACATCATTCCGTGGAATTATCCGATGCAGATTTTTGGCCGCAGCGTGGGCGGGGCGCTGGCTGCAGGCAATGTGTGTGTGGTCAAACCTTCGGAAGACGCTTGCCTCTCGCTGCTGCGCGTGGCGCAATTGGCCGCTGAGGTGGGCTTTCCAGCGGGTGCAATCAATATCGTCACGGGCCTCGGCCATGAGGTCGGCGATGCGATGGCGCGGCACGCAGGCATTGACCACATCAGCTTCACTGGCAGCCCGCGCGTGGGCACGATCATCCAACAAGTCGCCGCCGAGCGGCATTGCCCTGTGACTTTAGAGCTGGGCGGCAAGAGCCCGCAAATCGTATTTGCCGATGCTGACTTGGATGCCGCGATTCCCGTAATCATCAATGCGATCGTGCAAAACGCCGGGCAGACCTGCTCCGCTGGCTCGCGCTTGCTCGTCGATGAATTGATCTACGACAAATTGCTTGATCGCCTCGGCACAGCATTTGAAAACCTACGCGCAGGCCCGCCCGCGATGGATTTGGATTTAGGCCCGCTGATTCGCCAGAGCCAGCAGCAGCGCGTGTGGGATTTTTTATCGGATGCGCAAGTCGCAGGCATCCCGATGGTCGCGCAAGGTCAAGTGGTGAGGGATGCGCCCGAGAGCGGCTTTTACCAAGCGCCCACGCTATTGCGCGATGTACCCGTCAACCACCGCTTAGCCCAAGATGAAATCTTCGGCCCCGTGCTCTGCGCCATGAAATTCAAAGATGAAGACGATGCAGTGAGAATCGCCAACGCCACCCAATTCGGCCTTGTCGCAGGCCTATGGACGCGCGACGGCAGCCGCCAACTGCGCCTGGCCAAGCGAATCAAAGCTGGCCAAGTCTTCATCAACAACTATGGCGCAGGCGGTGGCGTAGAGCTGCCGTTTGGCGGCTACAAAGCTTCTGGCTATGGGCGCGAGAAGGGGTTTGAGGCACTGTATGGGTTTACGCAGCTCAAAACTGTGGCGATTAAACATGGGTGAATTTTGTACAGTTTGAATTTTCAATATTCAATTTGTACAGATTAGCAATCTCAGACTTTTAGCTTATGCGATGCAATTCGCGTTGCTTCTAAAGTAATTTTTGCTGCAGTGTTACATCGGCCAGCGGCCGCAGCCGCGCAAAGTCAAGCAGTTCAACCAAGCGAGCGCCTTTGTCTTGCCACTCTTGTACGACAGCCTCGCCCAGCAACACGTAGTGCCACGCCAAACCTCGGCGGTTGGCTCAAAATTGAACCGCAGGTCTTAAGGTTTGGCGATGCTGTTCGTAAGTCCGTTCAAGATCAAAAACAACGATGGAGCGAGGGCGTCGGTTTTCAAGAGCGAGAGAGTTTCGAGGCGTTTCTGGCTTTACCAGCCGCGCAACGCAAAATCGTGCGCGAGGTGATTTTGGCGTTTTCCAAAGCCAGTCAACTAGACGTTCAAAACGGCAAAAATTGATCGCTCGCCTTGTGCCCTGATCTAAGGGCAATGAAATCAACGCTTTGCGTTTATTTCGTTTATTGCTATTATTGCGATTATTCGATTTAGAATCGCCCACCGAGTCACTCACAGAGATTTCTATCATGAGCCAACAAGTGCTTGACCCCGCTACACAAGCCGAGGCAGAAATGGCTGCTACGGCGCGAGCTTGCCTGATGGCTGCGCTGGATCATTCCAAAGCGCCGCAAATCAAGCTCATTATTGATACCGGCGATCAAGCGGGGCAAACGCCCGTGCTCACGCTGCCGCCGCGTGCTCTGCGGTTTTTTGCAGATGTGCTGCGCCAAATGGCTAAGCGCGAGCCGATGCTGCTCGTGCCACA
Organism: Variovorax sp.; assembly: GCA_031376455.1. Lineage (GTDB taxonomy): Bacteria > Pseudomonadota > Gammaproteobacteria > Burkholderiales > Burkholderiaceae_C > JANMDU01. The sequence goes on from JANMDU010000037.1 coordinate 27,299, forward strand.
AAAATGTGAGCTAACCACGCAGGAAGCGGCTGCATTTCTGAATGTTTCTCGCCCCTTCGTGATCAAAGAGATCGAGGCGGGGCGGTTGGTCTGCCGCATGGTGAGCAGCCATAGGCGCATTGAGTTTGAGGAATTGGTGCGTTACCAAGAAGAGCAGAAGCAGCGCTCAGAGATAGCACTTAAGAAGCTGGTTCAAATTGCAGATGATTTGGGCGAGGCGCTTTGAATGGCCGTCAGCGGGAGATACACGATTGTCTTGGATGCATGCGTTTTGTATCCACGGCTGCTGCGCGATGTGTTGCTGAGTTTGGCGCATGCTGATCTTTACACGGCCAGATGGACGGCAGAAATTGAGCGTGAGTGGGCAGAAGCTTTGCTGCGAAACAAGCCAGGTAGCGAGAGCACGATTGCGCATGCGATTGAGCATATGCGCATCGCGATTCCAGATTGCTTGATCACAGGCTATGAGCCGCTCATCATGGCCTTGCAACTGCCCGACCCGAATGACAGGCATGTGCTGGCTGCTGCAATACGGGGCAATGCAGATGCTATTCTGACTTTCAATACCAAGGATTTTCCGCAGCAAGTGCTCGACGGTTTTGGCATTGAACTGCAAACTCCTGATCAATTTGTGCTCAATCAAATCATGCTCAGCCCAGCGCGGGCTTTGGCAGCAATCAAGAAGATGCGCGAGCGTTGGCAAAAGCCAGAGATGACAGCAAAGGAAATGGTGGCTCTTTTTGAGCAACGGCAGCTTGGGCAAACTGCATCGCATTTGATGGATGCGTTGGACTTGATCTGAAAAACAAAAAACCGGCCTCAGCCGGTTTTTTTTATTGGTGCAGAAAAACTTTATGCAAAGTTCTTCTCAGCAAATTCCCAGTTCACCAAATTGTTGAGATACGTCTCAACAAATTTCGGGCGGGCGTTGCGGTAATCGATGTAGTAGGCGTGTTCCCACACGTCAACCGTCAGCAAGGCTTTGTCGGCGGTGGTCAGCGGCGTACCGGCTGCGCCGGTATTGACGATGTCAACACTGCCATCGGATTTTTTCACCAGCCATGTCCAGCCGGAGCCGAAATTGCCCACCGCGCTTTTAACGAAGGCTTCTTTGAAGGCTACATATGAGCCGTACTTTGCATTGATAGCTGTAGCTAAAGCGCCTGTAGGCTCGCCGCCACCGGCTGGCTTCATGCAGCTCCAGAAGAAGGTGTGATTCCAAATTTGGGCGGAGTTGTTGTAGATGCCGCCGGAGCTGCTTTTGATGATGTCTTCTAGGCTTTTGCTCTCAAACTCTGTGCCTTTTTGCAGGTTGTTGAGGTTGACCACGTAGGCATTGTGGTGCTTACCGTGATGGTATTCAAAAGCTTCTTGGGTGTAATGCGGGGCCAGAGCGTCGATGGCGTAGGGCAAGGCGGGGAGGGTGTGTTCCATGATGGCTTCCTTGGGTTGAATAATTGGGTGGCTTAATAACTCTTATTGTAGATAGCTTGCGACATGCAGTTTTCAAGGGCTTAGAAAACCCTGAGAGCAGGCGAAAAAACCTAAGCGGAAGCGAATCACTATTGCACCGATAGATGAATCTCGCCGTCCGCCAAGCGGGCTTTCAGGCCTAAGCCAAGGCTGACCTGCTTCGTGCTTTTAATCACCGCGCCCTCCTCGCTTTGCAACACAGCAAAGCCGCGCTCTAAAACGCGCTGCGGATTGAGATGCTCCAGCGCTTGGGCGGCGCGCTGCTGGCGCTGCGAGGCGTTTTGTAGAAATATTGCTGTTTTTTGAGAAAAATTGGCCTCTAGCCGGCGTATATCCTGCGTGGAGCGCTCACTAAATGATAGTAAACGCTGTTTGAGTGAGAAAGCGATGCGCTGCAAATCCATGCGTTGCTCAGCCAAGACGTCACTCGGGCGGCTCAAGCGTCGGGTGGCGATATCAAGCCGCTGAGCATGCGCGTCCAGCGCATCTTGCACGGCATCCGTCAGGCGCTCTTGCATCAAATCTGCTGCGCCAAGCCATGAGGCGCGATCCGTGGCGCAAAGCTCAGCGGCAGCAGTCGGCGTAGGGGCACGAAGATCGGCAACAAAATCGGCGATGGTGAAATCTGTCTCGTGGCCCACGCCGCAGATGATAGGCACGGGGCTACTGGAGATGGTGCGGGCTAAGGCTTCGTTGTTGAATGCAGATAAATCTTCAATCGAGCCACCGCCGCGCACGAGGAGGATGACGTCGATTTGCGGATTCTCTTGCGCTATTTTTGAAACCGAATTGGCTTGATATGCCTGTGTATTCTGCGCGGAGTGATATAGTTTTGATAGCGCGTCCACCAATTCTGCTGGGGCAGCGTTGCCCTGTACGGAAGCGGGAGCCAGCCATACCGGAATATGCGGCACGCGCCTGCTGAGCGCCGTGGCGACATCCTGCAAAGCCGCTGCGCCCAAAGATGTCACCAAGCCAATGCCGCGTGGCGCAATCGGGATCGCGCGTTTGCGCGATGCATCAAATAGCCCTTCAGCTTCTAGCTGCGCCTTCAGCTTCAAAAATTGCTCAAACCAAGCGCCCTGCCCGGCTCGGCTGAGCGACTCCACAATCAATTGCAAATCTCCGCGCGGCTCATAAATGCTAATGCGCCCGCGCAGCTCCACCAAATCGCCCTCTTTCGGCGTGAAATCCATGAGGCTGGCGGCGCGGCGAAACATCGCGCAGCGGATTTGGCCTGCCTCATCTTTCAAAGAAAAGTAGCAATGCCCACTGGCTGCGCGCGAGTAGCCGGTGATCTCGCCTTTGACGCTCACGGGATTGAATCTTGCCTCCAACGCATCGGCCACCGCATGCACGAGTGCGCCTACAGCCCAGACTCTGGCTGAGCCAGCAACTTCAAAAACCATAGCATCATCGCGCATAATGTGGGCAAATTACAGGAGAACTTTCTTGCTCTCAATCATACAAGCCGCAGGCTGGCCGATCTGGCCTTTAATCGCATGCTCCATCTTGGGATTGGCGCTCGTGATTGAACGCTTTATTGCCCTCAAAACCAGCAAAGTTGCGCCACCCAAATTACTTGACGAAGCGATTGGCGTCTCGCGCCATGGCCTGCCACTGGCCGACGTCGTCAACCAGCTGGAAGCCAACTCAGCCTTGGGCGAAGTGCTGGCAAGCGGCATGCGGGCACTCTCAAGCAACCCGCGTTGCTCCGAAGAAGAATTGCGCAACACCATGGAAGGCGCTGGCCGCCGCGCCACAGCCAAACTAGAGCGCTATTTACCAGCGATTGCAACAATAGCATCCGCTGCGCCTCTTCTGGGCTTGCTGGGCACGGTGATTGGCATGATTGAAATCTTCGGTGCCCAAGGTAGCGGTGGTGGCGGTGGCGGTGTGGGCGGCAGTGGCGCTAATCCCGCGCAGCTCGCTCAAGGCATATCGATTGCTTTGTACAACACCGCATTCGGCTTGATCGTGGCGATTCCAGCTTTGATTTTCTGGCGCTATTTCCGCGCTCGGGTGGATGATTATTTATTGCAACTTGAATTGGCTGCTGACCGAATGGCGCGTCATTTGTTGGCCATGCGCAAGGGCGGCATTTAAAAAGGATTCAGCCATGAACTTTCGCCGCGCTAACCGAGATGAGCCCGAGATCAATTTGATTCCTTTCATTGATGTCCTGCTCGTCGTGCTCATCTTTTTGATGCTCTCCACCACTTACAGCAAATTCACCGAGATGCAGTTGAAGTTGCCCACGGCAGACGCCGATTCGCAACGCGATTACCCCAAAGAGCTGATCGTCTCCGTCAGCAACGATGGGCGCTATTCGGTCAACAAAACAGCCGTCGAAGGCAAGAGCGTGGATGCGATCTCTAGCGCGCTCGCGAGCGCAGCCAAGGCCGGCAAAGACACCGTGGTGATCATCAGCGCCGATGCACTCGCCACGCATCAGGCCGTGATCAGCGTGATGGAGGCAGCGCGGCGCGCAGGCTTGCAACAAGTGACGTTTGCTACGCAGCCAACAGCTGCAAAATAAGCTTTTGCGAGATGCCGCCATGAGTTTTTCTGAGCGGCTGCAAAAGAGTTGGTACTCGCGCAAAAGCGATTGGCTCGTCCTCGCATTGCTTGATGTGAGCTGGCTGTATGGCGGCATCATCAAACTGCGGCGCAAGCTTTATGCCAGCAGCGTGTTACATAGCACGCGTATCCCTGTGCCCGTGATCGTGGTGGGCAACGTGATTGCCGGCGGCGCTGGGAAAACGCCCATCGTCATGGCTTTGGCGCAACTTTTGCAATCGCAAGGCTGGAAAGTAGGCATTGTCTCGCGTGGCTATGGTCGCAAGGGATCAGATGTTCTTGAAGTGCAGGCTGACACGCCAGTTTCAGAATCGGGCGACGAGCCTGCCTTGATGAAATCAACCGTCAATGCGCCTGTATTTGTAGCCAACGACCGCGCTGATGCGGCGCTTGCATTGCTTGCCGCTCACCCGCAAACTAACGTGATCCTCTGCGACGATGGGCTGCAACACCTCGCCTTGCAGCGCGATATTGAAATTTGCGTGTTTGATGAGCGCGGCATTGGCAATGGCCGCTTGCTGCCAGCGGGCCCTCTGAGAGAACATTGGCCGCGCGAGGTCGATTTTCTTATGCATCGCGGCGGCATGAACCAAGGCTTCCAAATCGAGCGCCGCTTGGCAGACCACGCTTTGCTCTCTGATGGCTCACAAATTCCCATAGTTGATTTAGCGCAACACGAGCTCACAGCCCTGGCCGGTATTGCGAACCCAGAAGGATTTTTCAACATGCTGCGCGAGCGTGGCCTCAGCTTGAAAGACACCCTCCCCTTCCCTGATCACTATGATTTTAGTAGCACTCCGCGCATATTCCATAACGGAGATTGGCTTATTTGCACTGAAAAAGATGCCATAAAGCTGTGGAAAACGCCTGTTGCACAGCAATGCAACATCGCCGCGATACCGCTACGAATCAATCTGCCTGAAGCATTCACCACAGCCTTGCTCGAAAAGCTATCATCGCTAAAACCTCCAGCAAATTGAACCCACCATGGATGCCAAACTCTTAGAACTCCTCGTCTGCCCCGTCACCAAAGGCTCACTCACACTTGATCGTGAAAAATCCGAGCTCGTCAGCCGCAGCGCACGCTTGGCTTACCCCATCCGCGATGGCATTCCGATCTTGCTAGAAAACGAAGCCCGCACTTTGAGCGATGAAGAAATAGATGCTCTGCATGGCAAAGCTTCTTCGCGTCCGAGCCCTTTGTAAACTCTCTTTCCCTCCGCGATATGAGCTTTACCGTTCTCATCCCCGCCCGCTTAGCCTCCACGCGCCTGCCCAACAAACCCTTGGCAGACATCGGCGGCGCGCCGATGGTGGTGCGGGTTGCTCAGGCTGCGCTGCGCTCGGGAGCGAAGCAAGTCGTCGTGGCTTGCGATGATGCGAGCATTGAAGCGGCTTGTGCAGCACACGGCATTCAAGTGGTGATCACGAAGCGCGATCACCCCAGCGGCTCAGATCGACTCGCCGAGGCTTGTGATTTGCTGGGTTTAAATGACGAGGCCATTGTGGTCAACGTACAAGGCGATGAGCCCTTGATTGATCCACAATTGATCAACGAAGTGGCTCATTTATTAGAAAATCAGCCCCTCGCCGTTATGGGAACTGCGGCACATGCTATTGAATCAGTAGCAGATCAGATCAACCCAAATATCGTCAAAGTCGTACTCAATTTGAATAGCGAAGCGCTTTATTTCAGTCGCAGCGTGATTCCATTCAACCGAGATGGCCACGCCGATGCCCCCAAGCCGCTGCGCCACATTGGTATCTACAGCTACCGAGCCGGCTTTTTGCGCCAATTCCCCAAGCTACCGCAAGCGCCCATCGAGGTGAGCGAGTCGCTAGAGCAATTGAGAGTGCTTTGGCATGGTCACAAAATTGCTGTGCATGTCAGCGATAGCGCGCCCGGGCCGGGCGTCGATACGCCGCAAGATTTAGAAAAAGTCCGTGCGATTTGGGCGGCTGCTCAGCGCCAGTGAGTGGGCACTGACGATCAAAGGGAAAACACGTGGGGTTAGCATGCAAACGCGTCAGTTGCGCGTCTGCTCCCCATGCTATCCTCATGCAAGTAATAAGAGACAAGGATAGGTATGAGACTCATTCTGTTGGGCGCACCCGGTGCAGGCAAAGGTACGCAGGCGGCATTTATTTGCAAGCAATATGGCATTCCACAAATCTCTACAGGCGACATGTTGCGCGCTGCTGTGAAAGCGGGCACCGAGATGGGCATGGCTGCAAAGAAGGTGATGGATTCTGGCGCGCTGGTCAGTGATGACATCATCATCGGCTTAGTGAAAGAGCGCATTTTGCAAGCCGACTGCGCTCAAGGCTTTTTGTTTGATGGCTTTCCTCGCACGCTTGCGCAAGCTGATGCCATGAAAACGGCTGGCGTGAAGCTGGATTACGTTTTAGAAATTGACGTGCCGTTTGACGCGATCATCGAACGCATGAGTGGCCGCAGAAGCCACCCTGCTTCTGGTCGCATCTACCATGTCAAATTCAATCCGCCCAAAGCAGAAGGTATCGATGACGTGAGCGGTGAGCCACTGGTGCAGCGTGACGATGACAAAGCCGAGACAGTACAAAAACGCCTCGATGTCTACAGCGCGCAGACCCGCCCGCTGGTGGATTACTACTCGGCTTGGGCGCTGACAGATGCAGCGACTGCGCCGAAATACCGCAAGATCAACGGACTAGGTGATGTGAGCGACATCACGGCGCGTGCGCAAGCCGCTCTGTCTGCTTGAAGCGCATCGCACGTAAAAAAAGCCCGCTTGTAGCGGGCTTTTTGATTGCCTAAAGTTGATCGTCAAGCCACTGGCTTGAAATCATAGCCATTGCCCATCTTCTCCACGCGACCAAACGCTGGGAAGGGGAAGTGGAAGCCACCGGCCATCATTTTCTCGTTGACGACCATCTCAAACATTTTGCGACGGGAATCGCGTGCGGTATCTGCATTCATATCAAATTGCACAGCCCAATCTGGATTGCGGGCGAAGAGCTCGGGGATGTTGGTCAGATCGGCAAGGTAGGCGAATTTTTCACCTTTGCTTTGCGCGGTGATCAAAGTGTGGCCGGGGGTATGGCCGAAAGCTGCAACGCTGCTCACGCCGGGCATGATGTCTTTGCCGGGCTCAAACTGGATGAGCTGATCAGCAGGCAGGCCATTGAAAATGCGGCGCACGGCTTGGAAAGCGCCTCTCATGGCTTCTGGCGCGGCGGCCATGCGGGCATCATCCATCCAGAAGGCGTGCTCAACCGTAGGCACCATGATTTTTGCATTCGGGAAGACAAGCTGGCCGGCTTTGTTGCGCACGCCGTTGATGTGATCGCCGTGATAGTGCGTCAAAACGATCGTGTCGATATCTTCTGCCTTGAAGCCAGCGGCGTTCAAGTTGGCCATCAAGCGACCCGTCGTGGGCGCGCCGTTGTCAGCAAAGCCGGTGTCCATCAAAATGCGGCGGTTGCCGGCGACGATCATGAAGGCAGTAAATGGCACATCGATGTAGTCGGTGGGCAGGTTTTGCGATTTAAGCAATGCCTGAACTTCGGCCAAAGGCGCGTTGCGTACGAATTCTGCAGCCAGCGGGCGGCGCACGACGCCGTCATTGAGTGCGATGATTTCCATGTCGCCCAGCTTTTGCTTTCTGAAACCCACTTGCACCACGGACGGCGCACCAAAATTAGGTGCGTTTTGGGCAATGAGCGGGGCAAACGAACCGGCCACATAGGCCAATGCAGCAGCACCGCCGCCTATAAAAATATCTCTGCGGTTGATCATGGGTGAACTCCAATTGTCTTTTAGCGATGACGCGCTTCTTAACACCATGTCAAGATAATCGCATTCGCATGTTGCCGCAAATACGATGCGTGCGCGTCATGCTGGTTTTTTCCCGGCTAGGCAGTATGGTTTATAACTGTTTGGTTATATCTGTTTTACAAATATGAAGCCAAGATGAGTGCCAGCGCGACCGACACAAGCGCCACAGCGCTGGATACGGCCACCGCCGCCGTGACTTCTGGCAAAGCCGTTTCATAGCGCTGCGCAAATAAAAACACGTTTGCGCCGATGGGTAAAGAAGCCGTCACAATCATCACCGCGAGCGGCAGGCCAGACAATCCGAGCGCCAAGCCGACGAAAGCCACAACCAGCGGGTGCGCAAAGTTTTTCAGCATCGTGAGACACAGCGCCATCCGCAAATGCTCGCCCACCCGTGTGGAAGCCAGCGTGATACCCACCAAAATTACAGCCAGCGGGCTGAACGCATTGCCCAGTAATTGCAGAGGCTTGTCAATCACAGCCGGTATGCCCAAGCCAGTTTGTGCATACAAAAGCCCCAAGATGATGGGAAAGATCATCGGTTGTTTGAGCGTATTCCAAATCGACATCGCCATGATCTGAACGGGATGCGCTTTGTCGCCGCTTATTTCTTTTAAAGTCACCAGCTCCAGCACCACCGTGGCCAGCGAGAGCATGATCAGCGAATGCACCGCAATGAGCGCCAACAACACCGCCACGCCCTGCTCACCATACGCAAACTGGATCAACGCAATGCCGATCATCACGGTGTTGCTGTAACTGGCTGCCAATCCCAGCACGGCAGCCCTGCGATTGCGCCCCGCTGCAAAAAACATCACTGCGTACATCAGCGCCATGCCCATGACATAGGCCAGCAACGGCCTGCCTTGCAAATTCTCCGGATGCACATTCACCATCGTGCGAAACAACATGGGCGGCAAAAAGATGGTGAACACCAGTTTGGAGAGGTCTTTGACGGAGTTGGCCGACATCAGTCCTGCGCGGCCTGCTATAAATCCGATAGCAATCAAGATAACAACGGGCAGCAAAGCTGCGAGCACGGGATGATTCATCTCGCCCTGATCCGCCGTTTACCAACCATAAAAGCGCGGCCATGTGGCCTGCACTTGATCGCCCATAACGGCCTGATACTCCGGAAACTGCGCTCCTGTGGCGCAAGCATGGTTGGGCAAGATACGAAGCTGCGAGCCGATGGGAAAGCGCTGCACGATTTGCGCATCCGGTATATCGCCTGCTCGGCTCAAAATACCGTGCTCTTGATTCGCACTGCTCACACAATAGCCCGCGATGGGTTGCCCAAGCGCATCACACACCTGGCCGTAGCCGTAATCGATGGCCTGCTTCTGCGTGCCGCGATCTCGGCTCATCGCCATCCAACCGGCATCCACAATGGCCCAGCCTTTATCCGCTTGATGACCGATCACGGTGGTGAGCACGCTGAGCGCAATTTCGCCTAAAGAACAAACGCCCACATTGGCCATCACCAAATCAAACATCACATACACACCAGCGCGCACCTCACTCACGCCTTGCAATTGCGTGGCCGACAGCGCAGTAGGCGTTGAGCCCACGCTGACGATGGGGCAAGGCAAGCCTGCTTCTCGCAGGCGCTGCGCGGCGAGCACACACAAACTGCGCTCCTGCTCGGCCATGGCTTGAAGGGCTTGCGGCGTGCTCAGTTCGTAGCTCGAACCTGCATGCGTCATCACGCCACCTAGACTGACGCCCCCTTGATGCAGCAAGCGACCAATGCGAAGCAGCTCATCGCCCAACGGTTTTACGCCTGAGCGATGGTTGTCCGTATCCACCTCCATCCACACTTCAAAAGCCATCCCGTGTTCACGCGAAAAATCAGCAATCGCCTGCGCCGCCGCTTCACTATCGGCCACAATTTTGAGTCGGCAACCCTTGGCAATCAATGCTGCCGCTTGTTTAAGTTTGGGTGCAACCATGCCCACGGCATACAAAATATCCGCAATGCCTGCTGCAAAAAATTGCTCCGCTTCTTTAAGCGTCGATACCGTGATACCGCGCGCACCAGCGGCCATTTGGAGCTGCGTGATCTCAATGCATTTGGTCGTTTTTACATGCGGCCGGAAGGCCACGCCCAATTCATTCATGCGCGACTGCATGCGTTCAATATTGCGCTGCATTCGCGCAGTGTCCACCAAAGCGGCGGGCGTGGAAAGCTCGGACAAGTTCATTGCCCGAGTTTAATCGCCCCATGTTTTAAAACTGAGCTTGCAATCCCACTTTCAAACTGCGCCCGGGCAGCGGCGCTTTGCCGGGGGCGCTGGTCGTGAGGATAGAAGTGGCGCTGTAGGCCAACTTGTTGCCTGCGTTATCCAATCGCGAAAACCAGATCAGATCTGCATCTTTAGCTTTCATTTTGTAGGTCAACGCTGCATTCAGGAGGGTATATGCAGCTGCGCTACCGTCACGCGCTGCGGCGTTGCGATCAATGCCAAGCTTTGCGCCCCAAGCGCCTTGCGCCCATGCCAGCGTTGCGCCTACGCGAAGCGGGCTGATGCGCGGGAGCGCAGCGCCACTGGCTGTGTTGGTAGCGCGCGTGCTGTCCACTCGCCATTGCAGATCGAGCTTACTTGCCGCATCCATCAAACGCCAGTTGCCGGCGAGCTCAAAGCCAGTAAAGCGGGCTTTGACTTGCGAGTAAGCGTACTCAGGAAAGATATCTTCCCCACTGCCATCCGCCACACCGTCGCCGTCCGCATCCACTGGGTTGAGCTCTGCATCCGCGCCGCGCAAATTACCAGTTATCCCAAGGAAGGTGTAATTCTTAAAGCGGCTGTTGAAGACGTTGATCTGCGCAAAATGCGCGCCACTCTTCCATCGCGTACCAATGTCGATGCTGGTGGATTTTTCTTTGCGCAGATTAGGATCGCCCACTTCGTAGGCGGCTGTGGCAATATGCGGGCCGTCGGCAAAGAGCTCATAGTCTTTCGGCGCGCGTTGGCTGCTCGCGAAATTGCCGGTGAGCTGCCACGCCGGCGACACATTGACCAGCGCGCCTGCGGCATAGCTTGTGGGCTTAAAGCTGCGCTCTGCAGGCGTGAAGCGGGCAATATTTGGGTTACCAAAAGATTGCACCTTCACATCTTCCATGCGGCCGCCAAAGCTCAGCTTGCCCCAATTGAAAGCTGCCTCTTCATACAAAAACAACGCGCGTTGGCCTGTTTTGCTATAAGGCGCGAAAGCTTCTGCGCCATCGGCAGAAAAGCGGTTGTTATCGAGCTGCAGACCGATCACGCCTGTGAGATTGCCGACCTTTGCGTGTTTGGCCTGCAAGCGCAGATCGTTACCTGAATTCTTGAACTCTGTGCCCACTGTTGTGCCTTCAAATTCGGTGTGTTTGTAGCGCGTCTTGCTGGCCTGCAATTGCACACTATCGATCAAGCCACCTATTTTGAAATCCGCATCCAACGCAGTGCGCGTCGATTTCATATCAATCGTCACTTCATCTTCCGCCACCGTGCCGTAATTAGTATTGAAGCTGCTGACAGACAAACCAATGCGGCTTTGTCCGAAGAACATGCTGCCGCCGATAGCGCCGCTTTTTGCATCGGCTGCCGAGTTGCAAATCTTTTTAGCCGATGCTGGCGATGAAGGATTCGTGCAGGCCAACGCGATGGGCACACTCACATCGCCGCTGCTGCGCGCAGACACATCGGCATGAAGAGCGAATTTATCGTTGCCTGTCTCGATCAGGAAAGCGGCATTTTTGCCGCTGTTACCGCTGGAGAGCCCAAAATCAACTTTGCCTGTCACGCCCTGAATACGCTCTTTCGGAATACGGTTGTCAATCACATTAACCACGCCGCCAATGGCTGAACCGCCATAGAGCAAAGCGCCCGGGCCGCGCAACACTTCGATGCGCTCCACCGCAATCGGATCGAGCGCGACGGCGTGGTCATAGCTGAGGCCTGATGCATCGATCGTTGCACCTGAATTGCTCAAGATACGGATGCGATCCCCATCGAGCCCGCGAATGATCGGGCGGCTGGCATTCGGCCCGAAGTAAGTGCTACTCACGCCGGGCAAGCCATTCAAAGCTTCGCCGAGCGTCGATGCTTGGCGCAACAGCAGACCCGCGCCTTGCAAGACTTGCGCCGGCGCGACCACCTCGCTTGCCCCCAAGGGATTGCCTGTGATGATGACGGGTTGCAGTGTGGGTTCTTGCGTCTCGCGAGCTGTTTGGGCGAAGGAGGGAGCTGACGCAGCGGCGCAGAGCGCAGCGCAAGCAGCCGCAACAAAGCGGCGGGGAAAAAGTTGTGACATAGCATTTCTCTGAAAAAAGCAAAAGAAGCCACCTAGCGCGCTATGCGCCAGATCGCTAAAATAAAACCAAAGGGATTTACAGAGAAAGAGAAGGCGGACCGCGCGCTTCAAAAAGCGGAGCTCGCCAAGCGGCCATAGCGGCCGCATCAAACGCTATCAAAACAGGAGCATACAGCGCAGATACTACGCCGGCTGAATGGTTATTTGTATCTAAAAATGCACTTGCGCCATCGATCAAACGGCATGATTCATCGCCCGCTTCATGGCTGGCAAACAATCGATGAAAAATACCGTGATCGCAATCGGTGCTGTGGCCATGAGCCTTAGCGTACTGCTCTTCATGCGTGTGAGCCAGCATGCGCACATCGTGATGCAATGTGCGGTGCGCAAACGACAAACTCTGCGCCAAAGCCATGCACAGCAACAGAGCGCCCAGCACGAGGCGCTGGGCGAGATGAGGCTGTGAATGCTTGCGCTTTTGCATGACTTACTTGACGGCCACAGCATCTGTGATGCGGTAATACAGGCCATAAGGATCGTCATTCAGCACTAAAAATTTACCTTCCACAACGACTGGCTCCAGCGAATATTTAACAGGCGTTTTCGTGCGCACTTCAATCATGCTCTCGGGGCCACCGGGCAGGCAAAAGCTGCACGAGAGCGGCACACTGGTGAGCAAGAAATGGCGCTGCCGCTCGCCGGGCTCTAGCGGCATCATAAAGCCTTGAATTTTTTGCGTTTTCTGATGCAACGCGAGCTGTTGCACGCCAAATACCGGCAAGATTTTGTTTTTCTCGTTCTTGGTGGTCACTGCAGTGAGCAAGCTCCAAGCGATCACATCAGTGCGCTGGGGCAATGGTGCAAAAGGCGAATTCGGGCTGTGTACGCCAGCGCCTTGGCCTTGTGGCACGCCAAGCGCGCTGCTGGCAGTAGCGCTCGTGCCGCTCGACGCAGCCTTGGCCGGCGCGGCAATCGGCGATGACAGCTTGGGAGCGGGTTGTTGCGCGAACGCAGCTCCAGCGCCTGCAGCACAGAGCACTAAAGCAAGCATCTGAGCCGATTTAGTGCTCATGGCGCATGCCGCAATGCTTGCCAATGCCTAGGCCTTTGCATGCGGTTTGCAATTCTTTCTCGCAAACCTCATGCTTTTTGCCCGATTCCAAGCATTTGGCCGCGCCCTCATGCGCAGCGGCCATGGCTTTGTGGCGCTGAATATCTTTCTTCGTATCCACCTCAGAGTGCGCCTGAGCGAATGCGCTATTTGCTATTAAAAGCATAGCGCTTAGCGCAGTAAATACGCCGGTCAGATGCCATTTTTTCTTCAAATTCATGATGATTTATCTCGTTTGCAATTGTTTTAACACATCTTGTCTGTACACCTGACGCAAAGGCCAAGCCACAGCCACCACCGATAAACACAAGACGCCAGCCAGAAGCAGCAGTTCCTGTGGGAGCACCAGCCAACCGCTCACAACCAGTGATCGCTCAGCCTCCAATAAATAGCCTATCAGACTTGTCAAGAGGTGGCCGAGCCCTGCGCCCATCGCCCAGCCTGCGAGCGCCAAGAGAAGTGTCTCAAAAAGCAACAATCCCGCTACCTTTAAGGGTGAAGCGCCTAGCATCCGCAGCATCGCCAAATCCCCACGCCGCTCGCGCAAAGCCGATGTGAGCGATATCCACAGGCTGATCGCGCTGACGGCCAGCAGAACAGCAGCAAAAGCCTGCAATACCTGCATTCCGACGCCAATCATGCGAAACAGCCGAGTAATCTCCATCGCCGGCGCGGCGGCTTGCAACTCGGTCGAAAGATTGACAAAGCGCGGGAAGCTCACTGCCGCTAGAGGCGAGGCGTATTGAATCAAGCCGAAAGTGATTTCTCTCTCTTCTTGCATCACCTTTTTATCCGTTTCATCGAGCGCAATTTCTTTTTCGTGTACTTGCCACACACTCTCGGTGCTCGTGAGGATTAAGCGATCCAACACGCAGCCGCAGCGCTGCAAATGCCCCACGACTGTGTATTTGGATTTGTCATGCGACTCGCCGCCTCCTGCCAAGCCATGCGAGCCGGCAAACTGCGCATTGATGGGCAGCTTGCCCGCCATATCTGCCCCCACCACAGCTTGCATCGGTGCAACCCAAATTTGCCCGGCATCCATCTTGGCTTGATAAAGCGCGAGGTAATCCGGCGTCGTGCCCACAATGCGAGCGCCTTGGTAGCTGTCGCCTAAGCTGAGCGGAATCAGCCTTTTAACGCGCGGATCTAATGCCAACTCCTGCGCGGCTTGCAGAGGAATATTGCCCGCCGGCACATCGACATGGAGCACCCCCGCCAAAATCATTTGCAACGGCGAGCCCTTTGCGCCCAACACCACATCAATGCCCGCAAGGTCTCTTTCAAAACTACGCTCCATCTGCGTTGACACGAGAAGCAGCACAGTCATCGTGGCCACGCCCAGCACAATCAACAGTGTGTTGAGCAGCGCAGCGCCGGGGCGGGCTAGCAGCATGCGCCATGCATACGTGAACGTGGCTACTATGTTTTTCATAGCACTCTGCGCATATTATTCGCCGGCAAGTGGCCGATTTGACTTAAATTTTCAAGGAAGATATGTTGCACAACTTGCCCTGAGGCGCCCTGCAATTCCAAGGCTTTTTTAACCCGCCCATCATGCGTCGCCACCACCAGCGTTGCTCCAGAGCGCTGCGCAGCCTGCAGCAAAAGCTCCGTGGCCTGCGCCGCCGCATCATCATCCAAACTCGCCGTCGGCTCATCAGCCAGAATAATTTTCGGCGAGAGCAACACTGCCCGTGCCAGAGCCACACGCTGCGCTTGCCCGCCAGAGAGTTGGCACGGCCTGCGATCTGCCAAGGCTTGCACGCCAAGCGCCTGCAAAGCCGCATCAATCTTCGCTGCATCTTCCCGCAGCCCCGCTGCAAAAAATACCAAGCTCAAATTCCCGCGCACGCTCAGCGATTCACTCAAATGCAACTTTTGAGGCAAAAAGCCCACCGTGCGCCCGCGCCAAGCATCCCGCTCAGCCCCACGCAGCGCCGCTAAATCTTGCCCCGCCATCTCCAGCCGCCCCGCGTAGCCGCCGAGCAAGCCGCACATGAGCGCCAGCAGCGTCGATTTCCCCGAGCCCGAAGCGCCCTGCAAGAGCAACACGCCGCCTTGCGGCAACGCCACATCCGCAAAGCGCATCTCTGCGTCGCCCAAATAGGAAAAACTTAAATTCTCAGTTGCAAGCATCCCGAGATGATACGCAAGCCACGCAAGATTTTGCTGATAGCCGTGTTGAGGCCTGGCTAAGGGCAATACAAATGTTGCGCCAATAGCCTCATTTCGCCAATCTAGCAAACGTCTTGCGAAACTTCGCCACCTTGGGCGCAGCCACCGCCATGCAATAGCCCTGATACGGGTTGCGCTCAAAAAAGTCTTGGTGGTATTCCTCAGCCGCGCTGTAGTTTTGCAGCGGGAGCACTTCGGTCACGATGGGGCTGCCAAATACTTTGTCTTGACTCATTTCGCGAATGATGTCGTTGGCCGCATCCTGCTGCTCAGGCGCAGAAAAATAAATCCCGCTGCGATATTGCGTGCCCGTGTCGTTGCCCTGCTGGTTGAGTTGCGTGCAGTCGTGTACGACAAAAAAGATTTCCAAAATCTCCCGCGTGGAGATCACGGCCGGGTCATACACCAGCTTCACCACCTCGTTATGCCCCGTATGCCCGGTGCAAACATCCTCATAGCTCGGATTTTTCACATGCCCATTGCAATAGCCAGATTCCACGTCAAGAATGCCTTTGACCTCTTTGTAGACCGATTCAGTGCACCAAAAGCAGCCCCCGCCGAGGGTGATAGTTTGGGGGGAATTTGAGGTTGCGGTGTTCATCAGCACATTGTCGCATCGCAGCAAAGGGAGCGTATTTTTTCGGACATACGCGTGGTTACGTTGGTCGAGTGTGTTGCTTGCAGCGAAATAAGTCGCAATATACAATTGGTATATCCATTAAAAGGAATGTTAATGACATCTTTAACCGCCAGCGCAGCAGTGTTCATGTCGGGCAATAGCCAAGCCATACGCTTGCCTAAGAGTTTTAGGCTCAATGCCAACCGCGTTACCTTGCGCCGCGTGGGCAACGACATCGTGATCAGCGAAAAAACCACCACCATGAAACAATTTTTAGAACAATTGCCCCACATCCCCGATGCGCCGCTCGCGCCCGAAGACGGTCCTGAAGAGCCAGTGCAGGCGTGGTGATGGGTGATGCTGATGACAGGTTATTTGATTGACACCAATATCTGGAGCTTTTTGCAGCGCCGTAGCCATCCCAAGCTGACCGCACGTTTTGCCAAGCTCAATCCTGATCAATTATTTCTCTCACCAGTCGTACGCGGTGAGCTTGAAACCGGCTATCTCAAAGGCGACAGAATGCCCCAGCGCAGGCAAGCGCTTGACCTCATCATTGCTACAACGCAACATTTATCCATCAACCAAGAAACCGCCGTGCGCTACGCCCTCCTCCGCACCCAACTCGAACAAGCCGGCACCCCCATTGGCCGCAACGACACGTGGATTGCAGCCGAAGCTTTGCACCACAAATTGATTGTGGTGACGGATAACGTTGGGGAATTTGAACGAGTCAAGGGCTTGAAGGTGGAGAATTGGGTATGACTGATGAAAAAACTGCAACGGCGCCTATCAATTTAACTCCAGAGAAATTTGGGACCAATGCAACAATTTTGCTGACCGTAGTTTTGGTTGCCATGATTTGTCTTTATTTGTACAGATTCCATGCAGGTCTTTCAAATAACCAAGAACACTGGGGACAATTCGGCGATTTCATAGGCGGCGTATTAAACCCATTGGTCTCGTTTTTGGTACTTTCGGTGGCTTTTCAAGTATGGCAGCTACAAGAGCGTGACTTGAAAGCAACCAAGACAGCCCTTGAAGAACAAGCCAAAACAATCGAAAAGCAGCGTCAAGAAGAGCGTTTTTTTGACTTACTAAATCTTTACCTGCGTACTCTTGATTCGATAACACTAACCGAGTACGTATCCGGCTCTCATGGCTATTACAAAGGCAAAGAGGCGATCAAAGAATGGATGAAGCGGGAAGCTCACGTTGGTAAACATTTTCTCGAATTCTTGCGTCATGGAATCGGACACCGATACCATGCGTCCAATCTTGTAGAAATTACTGCTGATTCGCTTCAAAATGAGTGGAGAACCCGAACTGAATTCCGTGAGTTTGATCATTATTTTCGTGTCATATACAGAATCCTAAAAGAGTCAGAAAAACTGTTGGGCGCAGAGCACTTTTATTATGTGAAGCTTTTAAGGGCACAAATGACTGAGCATGAACTGACTCTGGTTGCAATGAACTTATGGTTTGATGAAGAAGGGGAAAAAATGCGCGACTTGGTCAAAAAATACGGACTACTAAAGCATTTACCCCCCAACAAATTTCGCGAGGCTTTCACAAATAAATCCGGGATCTCGCCTGACGTATATGGCAAATCTTATGTAAGTAGTGGTGGCGCTATATGCTGATCGACTTCTTCTACACCCTACGCAGCGCCAAGCTGCCCGTGTCCGTCATGGAATATCTGACCCTGCTCGAAGCCGTGAAAGAAGGCGTGGTGGGGCCCATCAGTGATGATGGGTACAAGATTGATGATTTTTATTATCTGAGCCGCACGGCGCTGGTCAAAGACGAAAAGCACTTTGACAAGTTTGACCGCGCATTTGCGGCCTACTTTAAGGGTGTGGAGATGGTGGCGGATTTCACGAAAGAGATTCCGCTGGAATGGCTGCGTAAAAATTTAGAGTTGGAGCTCAGCGCAGAAGAAAAAGCCAAGATCGAGGCGATGGGTTGGGATGAGCTGATGGAGACGCTCAAGAAACGCTTTGAAGAACAAAAAGAGCGCCACGAAGGCGGCAACAAATGGATTGGCACGGGCGGCACATCGCCTTTTGGTGCAAACGGCTACAACCCGCAAGGTATTCGCATTGGGCAGGCAGGCGGGCGCAACAAATCAGCCATCAAAGTGTGGGATCAACGCGCCTACAAAGACTACGATGATTCGCAAGAACTGGGCACTCGTAATATCAAAATCGCCTTGCGTCGCCTGAGAAAATTCGCACGCTTGGGAGCTGAAGACGAACTCGATTTAGACGACACCATCCGCAAAACCGCTGCGAATGCCGGCTACCTCGACATCAAAATGCGCCCCGAGCGGCACAACAATGTCAAGGTGCTTTTGCTCATGGATGTGGGCGGAACGATGGACGATCACATCAAGCGCGTGGAGGAACTCTTCAGCGCCACCAAGCAAGAATTCAAGCATTTGGAGTTTTACTATTTCCACAATTGCGTCTATGACTTCATGTGGAAAAATAACCGCCGCCGCTACGCAGAAAAATTCCCTACGATGGATATTCTGCGCAAATACAACAAGGATTACAAGCTCATCTTTGTCGGCGATGCCACCATGAGCCCTTACGAGATTTTGCAGCCCGGCGGCAGCGTGGAATACAACAACGAAGAGGCGGGCAGCTTATGGCTTCAAAGGCTGACTGAGGCCTTCCCCAAATTCGCGTGGATCAACCCGGAGCCGCAAGGCGTGTGGGAATATCGCCAGAGCATCGGCATCATTCGCCAAATGATGAATGAACGCATGTTTCCGCTCACCTTGCAAGGGCTGGAAGGCGCGATGCGGCTGCTGACGAAGTAACCCGCTCTCTTACAATACGTGCTTAGTTGCCGATGTTCAATGGCCGCTGTAGTTCAATGGATAGAACGGATGCCTCCTAAGCGTCAGATACAGGTTCGATTCCTGTCAGTGGTACCAATATTATTTAGGTTTGGCTTGTCCGCTGCGTTGATCGAGCGTGGCTTTCAAAGATGCGAGCAGATCTGCTGGCAGCAGCTTTTGCGCCAGTTTGAGCAGCAAAACGGCAATGAGGCCGTCATCGAGCCAACCCAGTATCGGAATGAAATCGGGCACGAGATCTATCGGGCTGATCACGTAAAGCACAGCAGCAATCGTGGCCAATTTTGCTGAGGCTGGCGTACGCACATCGCGCACGATGGTCCAAGCCAAGATCAATTCTCGACGAAATTTTGCCCACAGCAAACCCAATTTCCACATGATTTTCTCCTTGCCCACAAGACGCGGTGCAAGGCTACAACGTGGGGGCTCTGCAAGGGATGACAAGCGACCGCCCGGCAGAACATGAATGATCGCCACCACAGCCGCGCGGTAAACCCATTGCGCAATAAGGTTATACGAATGCGAATCGTTCTCATTAATGTTATGATACGCGTTATCTTTTTTATCAGGACGCATTTCATGTTCAAGCCCACGCTTCTCGCCATCTCTGTTGTATCGACATTGAGCGCATTCACCCTGCCAGCGAACGCACAAGACAACAAAACGCTCAACCTTTACTCAGCCCGTCACTACAGCACCGACGAAGCGCTTTACAACGATTTCACTAAGGCCACAGGCATCAAGATCAATCGCGTCGATGCGGATGACTCCGGCATCTTGAATCGCTTGAAGGCCGAGGGCACTTCCTCTCCAGCCGACGTGATCTTGCTCGTTGATGCTGCCAGGCTTTGGAAAGGTGAAGTCGATGGTCTCTTTGCACCTGTGAAATCCAAAGTGCTCGATGACGCGATTCCAGCGCAGTTCCGCGCTAAGGCCATGCCCGAAGGCACGCCTTGGTTTGGTTTCTCGACCCGCGCTCGCGTCGTCGTGTTTAACAAAGCGACTGTCAAGCGCGATGATGTGGACACCTATGAAGAATTGGGCGATGCAAAAAATAAAGGCAAGCTGTGTACCCGCAGCGGCTCGCATCCCTACAACCTGAGCTTATTTGGCGCGGTGAGCGAACACATTGGCGCGGAGAAGACTGAAGGCTGGCTCAAAGGCATGGTGGCCAACATGGCGCGTGACCCAAAAGGCGGCGATACCGATCAAATCCGCGCTGTCGCCAGCGGTGAATGCGCCATTGGCGTGACAAACACGTATTACCTCGCTCGCCTGATGCGCTCCGATAAACCGGAAGACAAAGCAGCGATGGAAAAAGTGTCTATTGTTTTCCCGAACCAAAACAGCTGGGGCACGCACCTGAACATCTCAGGCGGCGCGATGGCCAAGAATTCTAAAAATCCAGAAGCCGCAGTGAAATTTCTCGAATACCTCGCTAGCCCATCCGCGCAAAAATATTTGGCTGATGGCAACAACGAATGGCCAACCGCGAAGGGCTCAAAAATTGAGAACGCTGCTCTTAAGGCGATGCTGGTGGGCAATGGCGGCGAAAATTACAAATCCGAGACGATTCCAGCGAGCACGATTGGTATGAATCAAGTCAAGGTGCAGCAGATGCTTGATCGCGTGGGTTATAAGTAATTTAGGCAGTTTCCCGGCGTATTTACTGCGCGGAGCGCTACTTATTTTGTAGCATTCCGCGCTTTTTCTTTGACACGACGGCTGCGCGTTTGAGTCACTGCGCTTTGGAACTTTGGCTAGTCACAAAAAATCGATTTGCACGAAAGCCAATATCTTTTCTCACTGGCTGTGGTTGGGTTGTTTCCCGCAGCGAAATAAAGGGGGAGGCACGCGCGCAGCGCCAGCCGGAGGACATTCGCGGAGGGGAACAGCCCAACCACAGCCAGTGCGCACAAGACCAAGAGCGAAAATGCACGCTAGCCAGCATAAAACATGCGGAGAGTGCTCATATTTCGATAGCAGACTCGCGCATCAAAGAAACAAGTTGCGGCAGCATCACAGCAGACCCAGCCGCCAAATACTGCGACGACAACAGTGGCAAATCATCGAGTGCCACAACTGATCCGCCTGCCTCCCGCAGCAACACAATGCCAGCCGCCGCATCCCACGCGCCCATGCCCCGCTCCCAAAACGCATCGGCGCGGCCAGCTGCTACATAAACCAACTCCAAGGCCATTGAACCACTGCGCCGCACTTGGCCGACAGAGCGAAGCACTACCTCGAACTCTGTCAAATACGG
This sequence comes from Variovorax sp., assembly GCA_031376455.1. Taxonomy (GTDB): domain Bacteria; phylum Pseudomonadota; class Gammaproteobacteria; order Burkholderiales; family Burkholderiaceae_C; genus JANMDU01. The sequence goes on from JANMDU010000037.1 coordinate 48,502, forward strand.
TTTCATCAAAGGCGATAACGGCTTAGGAAACACCGTAGAAACAATGGCTCTCAAAGGCTCTGCCACACGCGAACACGCCAATCGCTGCAACCCATGCCGGCCTTGCAGCCAAGCGCCACCGCCGCGCGTTGCATAAAAAGTCTCCTGCCGATTCGGATCGACGATCACGCCAAGCACTGGCTCGCCTTGAACGGCCAGCGCCACAGAGACACACCACTGCGGATAGCCACGTGCAAAGTTCGCTGTGCCATCAATCGGGTCAACAATCCAGGTCGGCTCATCAGACAAAACGCCACCGGTCTCTTCGCCTAAAAACTGCGAGCCCGGTAGCAACTGCATCAGAGAGTCTCGCAGCGCTTTTTCTGCCCACAGATCAATATCCGTGGCCACATCGCCAGCGCTTTTCTCGCGCACTTCTAATACAGCTAGATCACGCGATTTAAGCCATATTTCATGGGCAATTTGGCCAATTACCGGCACAGAATCTGCGCAAAGTGCTACTAAATTCATAGCATTGACAAACTGCATCAGCGCTTGCTTAGCAAACTCACGTAATCGTGGTTCGCCGTGTTGATGGTGGAGATGCGAAGCTCCACAGGCCGCTCTCCAAAGGTCAGCGCGACGCGCTGCACTTCCATCGCTGGTGTACCCGTGCGCAACGACAACACGCGCCCGATGTCTGCGCTCACGGCCACGGCTCTTGCTCGCTCCTGCGTGCGAATCACACTGATGCCGTGATCGGTTTGATAAAGGTTGTAAATGGTACTGGGGCGCTCTTGAAAACGCTTTTCTGTGAGCCCTTTGAAGAGTGCTTGAGCGACGACGATACGGTCATGCATGATGCACTGGCCGCCCAAGCTGAGCGCGTTATCGACTCGCCAAACGAGATCGCCAACGCGAAGGCGCAGCGCGTAGGCTTCGTTGTCATTGGCCATGCCAGAGCTAAAGCCGACGTTGTCCACAATCGGAAACTCCCGATCGAGCACGACACGCGGATCAAACACATCGGGGCGCGGCTCAACGTGAAAAAACTGAAACATAAAGCGGTCATTGTTGTGTAGCGCGACAAAAGTGCCTTTGCCTTGGCGGCGCACCAAGATGTGCTCATGAACCAGCTCATCAACCGCTTTGCGCAGTGTGCCAATGCTAATCTGCATGGCTTTGGCGATCTCCGCTTCATTGGGCAGCGTCTGTCCGGGGCCGAGCTGGCCAGATTCAAGCAATTTCAGCAAGACGCTTTTAACCTGACGATAAAGCGGCACGCCGCCCGCGCCAGAATCGATGATAGGGGCAAGCAACTGCGTGATGTTCGGCACGTCCGGTCGCTCGCTGAAGCGCGGGGTTTTTCGGTGAGCTGATGGCAGAGCGGAAGCATTCATGAGGAGAGCATCAATCAAGCGGATGGGGCACGAAAATATGATTTTAGCCAATCTCGTACAGCTCATTCAAATCATATGAATGAATCAATTGACGTTGAATTTCAAATGCGTAAACTTGTGTTTGGATATTTTTCAATCTCAACGGAGCAACAATGAATCATTACGTATTGCACGATGCCAAAGACACGGTCGCCGTGGTTGTGGTCGAAGGCGTGAAAGCCGGCACCACATTGAACGGCTGGATCATGGACGAAGACAAAGTCACCAGCATGGTGGCTCTACAAGATATTCCCATTGGCCACAAGATCGCCTTGAAAGACATGAAAGTCGGCGATACGGTGTGGAAATACGGCATCGACATGGGCAAAGTCGTCGCCGATGTCAAAGCCGGCCAACACGCTCACGTTCACAACATCAAAACCAAGCGTTGGTGAACTGATCTTTTAGTTCACCCAATATTTTTGAACACGGAAGGCACGGAAATTTCACGGAAGCCACAGAAGAAGAGAAAAATCCAATTGGTTTTTTTCGTGCCTTCCGTATGTTTCAGTGTCTTTCGTGTTCTTCAAAGCCTTCAAGCAGCAAACACTCGAATAGAAAGTCAAACTCATGTCAGTCATCGATCAAAACACCACCTTTATGGGCTATCGCCGCGAGAACGGCCGCGTGGGCGTGCGCAATCACGTCATTATTCTGCCGCTGGATGATTTGTCCAACGCCTCCGCAGAGGCTGTGGCGCACAACATCAAGGGCACGATGGCCATTCCGCATCCGTATGGCCGTTTGCAATTCGGCGCGGATTTGGAGCTGCACTTCCGTACGCTGATTGGCGCGGGCTGCAACCCGAACGTCGCGGCCGTTGTCGTCATCGGCATCGAAGACAGCTGGACGAAAAAGGTCGTTGACGGCATCGCCGCCACTGGCAAACCTGTGATCGGCTTTGGCATTGAAGGCCATGGCGATCACGAGACGATCATGAAAGCATCCAAAGCTGCGCGCGAATACGTGCAGTGGGCCAGTGAGAAGCAGCGCGAGGTTTGCCCGATCTCTGATTTGTGGGTATCCACCAAATGCGGCGAGAGCGACACGACGAGTGGCTGCGGCGCGAACCCAACTGTGGGCAATGCATTCGATAAGCTGCACCCACTAGGCACGCACTTGGTCTTCGGCGAAACCAGCGAGATCACCGGCGGCGAGAAAATTGTGGCTGCGCGTTGCAGAACGCCCGAGATCGCTGACCAATTCATGTTCATGTTCAATCGCTATCAAGACATGATCAATCGCCACAAAACGACGGATCTCTCTGACAGCCAGCCTACCAAGGGCAACATCGCTGGCGGCCTCACAACGATTGAAGAGAAAGCACTGGGCAACATCCAAAAAATCGGCAAGAAATGCACGGTGGATGGCGTAATTGACAAAGCAGAAATCCCATCTCATCCTGGCTTGTGGTTCATGGATTCCTCCTCTGCCGCCGCTGAGATGGTCACGCTCTGCGCCGCATCAGGTTTTGCCGTGCATTTCTTCCCCACCGGCCAGGGCAATGTGATCGGCAACGCCATCGTGCCCGTGATCAAGATTTGCTCGAATCCTCGCACCGTACGCCTCATGAGTGAGCACATCGACGTGGACACTTCTGGCCTTCTGCAGCGCGATATCGATTTGGATCAAGCAGGCGATAAATTGCTGGAGAACATGATGCGCACCATCAATGGCCGCTTGACCGCAGCCGAGGCGCTGGGGCATCGCGAGTTTGTGATGACCCGTTTGTTTGAATCGGCTTAATGCAATAAAAACCGCGAAATCGCTCGCAAGGGCGCAACATTCGCTAAGCTTGCGCGAGGCAGGCTTAGCGTTTTTGTTTTTGGAAAAGCAAATATGAAAATTGTGATCACTGAATTCATGGACGAACGCGCCGTCGAGCAACTTGCTGCGACACATGATGTTATTTATGACACTAAGCTGGTGGATCAACCAGCGGAACTGCTGACTGCAGCAGCGGACTGCCATGCACTGATTGTGCGCAACCGCACGCAAGTGCGCGGCGAATTATTGGCGGCTATCAAGCAATGCAAAGTCGTGGGGCGCTTAGGCGTCGGTCTCGACAACATTGATGTGCGTGGCTGCGAAGCCGCTGGCATGAAAGTAATTCCTGCCACAGGTGCAAATGCTTTGTCGGTGGCTGAATACGTGATCGGCAGCACCATGCTTTTGCTGCGCGGCACCTATGCCGCCACAGACGATGTGGTGCAGGGTCGCTGGCCGCGCAATGCGCTCTCCAATGGCCGCGAAACAGCAGGCAAGACGCTAGGCATCATCGGCTTCGGCAGCATTGGCCAGACCACCGCTCGCCTAGCGCGCGGCTTAGGCATGCATGTGATTGCCTACGATCCAGTCATGCCTGCAACATCGCCTGTGTTTGCAGAACTCGGCGCAATTTCAGCCGGGCTTGATTTTGTGAGTAACACGGCAGATGTTGTCTCTTTGCATGTGCCTTTGGTCGAGAGCACGCGCGGCTTGTTTGATGCCAAGCGCATCGCCGCCATGAAAGCCGGCGCTATTCTGATCAACACCTCGCGTGGCCATATCGTCGATGTGCAAGCCGTGGCTGAATCGCTCAAAAGCGGCCATCTGGGCGGCGCGGCGCTGGATGTCTTTGATGAAGAGCCCATGAAGGCCAACCCAATGCTTGAAGGCTGCCCCGGCTTGATCTTGACACCGCACATCTCGGGTGTAACGTATGAAGGAAACGAGCGCGTGAGTTTCATGATTGCAGAAAAAGTGCTGGAGGCATTGCAGTAAATGACGACGATGACTCAAAATGAAGCCAATGCGTTGGTGCAAGCCGCGCTTGTCAATTCTGGCGCTTCTCAGGCGATGGCGGCCAGTGTCGCGCACGCCCTAGTGCTCGCAGAATCGCAAGGGCAAGCGGGGCACGGTTTGTCGCGTGTACCGCAATACGCTGCACACCTGAAAAATGGTCGCGCCAATGGCCAAGCCGTGGCTGCCGTTGCGCAGCGCAAAGGCGCAGCGCTGGTGATTGATGCGAAGCAAGGCCTCGCGTTTCCAGCTTGCGATTTGGCTATCCGTGAGGGCATCCAGATCGCCAAAGAGTTGGGCGTTTGTTTTGTTGGCGTTAAAAACTCTCATCATGCCGGCGTGATGGTGGATCATCTTCGCGCCGCATCCCATGCAGGCTTGGTGGGCTTGGCCTTCGCCAATTCGCCTTCGGCCATGCCTGCTGCCGGCGGCAGGCACCCTGTCTTTGGCACGAATCCGATTGCCGCGATTTTTCCACGCCGTGGCAACGATCCACTCATGATTGATTTGAGTTTGTCGGAAGTGGCTCGCGGCAAAGTCATGGTGGCCGCTAAAGATGGCAAAGCCATCCCGCTGGGTTGGGCGCTCGACGAAGCTGGTCACCCGACGACCGATGCGCAAGCTGCGCTAAAAGGCTCAATGCTGCCAGTTGGCGCAGCAAGCTCCAGCAAAGGCGCGATGCTCGCGCTCATTATTGAGTTGCTTGTAACGGCCGTGATCGGCGCACAATTTGGCTTCGAGGCATCTAGCTTCTTCGTCGAAGAGGGCAATCAGCCCAAAATCGGCCAAGCATTTTTGTTGATCGATCCTGCTGCTTTGAACGGCAACAGCGACAGTTATCTTGATCGCATCGAAGTCTTGGTTGCTGAAATGCTGGTTGACGATGGCGTGCGCTTAGCAGGTGCGCGTCGCCTTGCTCTGGAACGCAAAGCGCAAAGCGAGGGCATCAATGTGCCCGATGCTCTCTTGCAAACACTGAAAAATCTCGCCGCTTAAAAAAGGAAGCACTATGCAACGCCGTGACATTATTTTGGGTGCAGGCTCTGCCATCGCTCTCCCCCATCTTGCTTTCGCGCAAGATTTTCCCAAGCCGGGAACGGCTATCAAATACATCGTGCCATTTGCCCCCGGAGGCTTGACCGATATCATGGCGCGCATCGTCGCGCAAAAGCTGGGCGACGCTTGGAAAGTACCCGTTGTGGTGGAGAACAAAGCGGGTGGCAATGCGCAGATTGGCGCGGATCTTGTTGCCAAGGGCCCGTCTGACGGCTCGCAGCTTTTGGCCATCACGCTGACGCATGCGGCCAATGTGAGCTTGTTTCCCGATGCGCCCTACAGCTTCACGAAAGATTTACGGCCTGTAGCCTTGCTCGCTGGATCGCCGATGCTCGTTGTTGTGCCAGCGAATAGCCCCATCAACAGTTTGCAAGATTTAGCCAAGCTTGCAAAAACCAAGCCGCTCAATGCCGGGAACAGCGGCAATGGCTCGCCCCCACATTTGACCTGCGCTTTGTTTAACGATCTGAACAAATCCAAGATGACGCATGTGCCCTACCGGGGCGGAGCGCTCAGCATGAATGATCTGGTCGGCGGGCAGCTCGACGTTGTGTTTTCTAATTTTCCAGAATCGATTGCACTTGTTAAAGGTGGCAAGCTCAAAGCCTTGGCAATTTGCAGCTTGCAACGCAACGCGCTCGTGCCCGATGTGCCCACGGTACTGGAAGCAGGGATGCCTGGCTTGTTTGTAGAAAACTGGACTGCCGCGATGATTCACGCCAAAACGCCCGATGTGATCGTGGAGAAATACTCGCGCGAGATCATCAAAGCCATGTTTACCAAAGACGTGGAAGACCGCGCACGCGTGCAAGGCTTCAAAGTCAGCCCCAAAGGCACGCAAGATTTTTCTGCATTTTTAAACACAGAAATCAATCGCTGGAGCCGTTTAATCAAGGCGGCGAAGATCACTGCCAGCTAAGTCGCGAAAGCCTAGTGCTGGCTTGAGCAGATGATGCGGCGCTATCATTGCGCCTATGTCTGATTTTTTCGCCTGCGTAGGCCATGCCTCGGTCGATCATCATTTTGAGATTGAGGCGTTTGCTGCGCAACCCACCAAGACGCCCGCACTGAGCTACCGTCAGATCGTTGGCGGCATGGCCGCGAATGCATCGATGGGCATGGTGAGGCTGGGCTTACCGGTGCGTTTGATTGGGCGGGTGGGTGACGACGAGGCGGGGCGCTTCATTCAAAGCGCAGTGCGCGAACTGGGCATCAGTTGCCATTTAGAGAACGTGGCGGGTGGCCACACATCGGTATCGTCAGTGATTGTGGATGCCCAAGGTGAGCGGCAAATCTTTAACCACCGTGGTGATGCGCTTGTGAAGGCGCATCCGCTGTCCACGCGCTTGCTAGTTGGCGCGAGTGCTGTGCTGACTGATCCGCGTTGGGGCGAAGGCGCAGCAGCTGCGCTGATTTGGGCGCGGGAAAATAATGTGCTCGGCATGCTGGATGCCGATGTGGCGCCGCGCGAGGTGTTGCAACGCCTCGTACCTTTGGCGCAATGGGCTGTTTTCTCTCAACCCGGTTTGGCCTGTTTTGCGCCCGATGCGCGCAGTGCCGACAGCTGGGGCGCTGGTTTGATGGCAGCGCTAGACTCCGGCGCAGGGCATGCCATGGTCACGCTGGGCAGCCAAGGCGTGGCTTGGATGCATGCGCATGAGCGCATTTTGCACACGCAGGCATCATTTGCCGTGAAGACGCTGGATACGACAGGGGCAGGCGATGTGTTTCATGCGGCCTTGTGTTTTTCCTTGTCTGAACTCACCGCTGATTCGACTGCACAGCAGGAGCGTCAAGCTATTTCGTTTGCCTGCGCTGCCGCTGCGCTGAAATGCATGCAGCGCTTTGGCGCATTAGGCGCACCGACGCGCGCAGAAGTTTTGCAGTTTTTAGATTCACAAGCTGCATCCGCTCACAATTAAACGGCAATATGCTACATATTTAATAGCGCCTTGCGCAATATTTACGCCGGCTTACCATTGTTTTTAATACAAATCTTCAGATCAATCCTAAAGTAGGAAGATCAAAACACATGAAGGAGATTTGATGCAAAACATTCACACCACAGCTCGGTGTCTAGCCACTTCCCTCGCCTGCACCTGCGCGTTGCTCAGCGGCTGCTCCACCACATCTTTCAGCAAACAAGAAGTCGGCACAGCCGCCGGCGCCGTAGTGGGCGGCATCGTCGGCTCAGCAGTCACGGGCGGCTCGACAGTTGGCACAGTTGGCGGCGCTGCCGGTGGTGCTTTGATCGGCAATCAGATTGGCAAGCAACTGGATAAGGTGAAGTAAGCCAAAGGGCGAATACGCCTGAAGGATTCACCTCATAATAAGCGGCATGAAACGTCGCTTATTTATTTCTTCCTCTGTGGCCACGTCTGCCACGCTCTCACTCTCCTCGGCTTTCGCCCAAAGTTATCCCAACAAACCCGTTCGCATGATCGTGCCCTTCCCTGCGGGCGGCGCAACGGATGTGTTGGCGCGCGCTTTGTCAATCAAGCTGGGCGAGAAATTAGGGCAAAACGTCGTCGTAGAAAACCGCCCCGGTGCGGGTGGGACGATTGGCTCAGCTGCCGTGGCGCAAGCCGCGGCGGATGGCTACACCATTTTGCTCGCCACAAGCAGCACGCACAGCATCGGCCCGGTGATCAATCCCAAAATTCCGTACGACGCTCAGCTTGACTTCACCGCACTCGGACAAGTCGCCAGCTCTCCCAATATCGTGCTCGTGCCGCAATCTTCGCCTGCAAAGACGATGCGCGAATTCATCGAATACGTCAAGAAAAATCCCGGTAAGCTCAACTACGCCTCCAGCGGCAACGGCACGATTGTGCATCTCACCTCTGAGTTGTTCAAAGCGCAATCGGGCACGTTCATCGTCCACATTCCCTATCGCGGCACTGCGTTGGCCATTCCAGATTTGATCAGCGGCAAAGTGGATGTGTTGTTTGACTCCCTCGTCTCTGGCTTGCCGCATGTGAAAGATGGCAAGCTGCGCGGCTTGGCTGTGACCAGCGAGAAGCGCTCTGCTCTCGCGCCTGATTTGCCTGCTGTGGCCGATGTGTTGCCGGGCTTTGAATCTGTGACTTGGTTTGGCTTGTATGGGCCGAAGGCCATGCCCTCCGATATCGTGCAAAAGCTCAACGCTTCTCTCAACGCAGCACTCGCTGACAATGATATGAAAGAGCGCTTTGCGCGCCTCGGCGCAGAAGCGATTGGCTCTTCGCCAGCCGCATTTTCAGCGCTGGCGCAAAACGAACGCGCCAAGTGGAAACGCATCATTGAGCAGCGCAAAATCGTCGTGGAATAACTGGCGAGCCGCGATTTTTCCTCATGCGCTGGATTGACACGCACAGCCATCTGGATGCCCCGGATTTTGAACGAAATGGGCAGTTAGCCGGCGTATTGATTGCGCAGAGCGCTATTAAAAATGTAGCAATTAGTGTGATTCCCGCTGTGGAGAAAGGCAATCTCGCCACCGTCCGAGAGCTGGCTCATCAACAGCTCCAAGCTTACAGTTTGGGCATTCATCCTTTGTATGTGCCGCAGGCCCATGTGGATGATTTGCAAGTTGTCGATGCACAACTGGCGCAGTATCGCGATGACCCGCGCTTGGTCGCCGTCGGTGAAATCGGTTTGGATTTTTTTGTTGCCGAGCTCTGCACGCCCGAGATGCGCGAGAAGCAAACGCAGTTTTACCGCGCTCAGCTCAGGTTTGCCAAGCAACACCAACTCCCTGTGATCCTGCATGTGCGCAAAAGCGCGGATGCTTTGCTCAAAGCCTTGCGCGAGATGGGGTGTCACGGCGGTATTGCACATGCATTCAACGGCTCAGAGCAGCAAGCGATGCAGTTCATTGAGATGGGATTTTGTTTGGGCTTTGGTGGCACGGTCACTTACGAACGCTCGCTGCAAATTCGTGCACTCGCTAAAAGCCTGCCGGCCACAGCAATCGTGATGGAAACCGATGCGCCCGATATTCCACCGCAATGGATTTACGCCACTGCGGATGAACGCGCCGCTGGCAAGCCGCAAGGCATCAACTCGCCGCTAGAGCTACCGCGCATCGGCGCTGTGCTCGCAGACCTGCGCGGCGTGAGCGTTGAAATGTGGGCAGAGCAAACCACGCAGAATGCGCTGCGCGTGTTGCCCAAATTGAAAGCCTTGCTGTGATCTTGCATGGCTTGCCGCCACTCATTGCGCCCAACACACGCATCCTCATTCTCGGCAGCTTTCCGGGTGTGAAATCGCTGCAAACGCAGCAGTATTACGGGCATCCACAAAACAACTTTTGGAAACTCATTTTTTCCATCATTTTCGAAGAGAAATTGGTACTTTCCGCCCAAGAATACTGCGCAGAGTGCTATGAAAAGCGTAGTGATCGCTTGCTTGAAGCCGGCATCGGTTTGTGGGATGTGTATGCCAGTTGTGAACGCGAAGGCTCGCTGGATTCAGCGATTCGCAATGCGCAGCTCAATGATCTGGCCAGCTTGCGAGAGCGCTGCCCCAATCTTCAAGTCATCGCCCACAACGGAGGCGAAAGCTACGCGCATTCCAAACACACTCAGGCTCTCGGCCTGCCTGTCTATAAACTCCCCTCTAGTAGCCCCGCTAACGCCTCTTGGAGCTTTGAGCGCAAACTTCAAGCTTGGCAGAGGGCTCTCGCGCCGCATCTCAGTTAGCGATTTTGGTTGGTCAGGTTGTGTCGCATGCTGATCGCATCATGCGAACATGAACAACGAAATACACTCCTTCGCCAATATTCTTCGCGCCACCAATAATTTTTCAGACATGCGCATCGCGTTGCTTAGCGCAAGCAACTCCTTGAATAGCACAACCAAAGTAAGCGACATCCTGTTGAATGATTTTTACTTGGATAGCTGGCAGAAGCTTGAGCGCCTAGGTGATCAATCAACATATCTTTTGCGTCTGTTGGAAGCAAAGCACCAAGAATGGATTGATGCACTGCCTAAACTCACCAACGAGCAAGCCACATCGCTTGAGTTGCTCGACAAAAAACTGCACTTCTATGAGCAGACTATTGTGGATTGGCTTCAATTTCGCACGCGAGCTTACTCAGAACCCGATATTCGCTTCGGCGATTGGTACAAATTTGGCGAACCCGTAGGCATAGCCTTCATATTAGATTCAACGGCAGACCCTGAGCAAGCCAAGAACGGTACACTCACAGCGGGTTGGCGTGCTCCAGGCGTGAAATTCAGATATCGCGCGGAAAATGCACTATCACCAAGCAAAGAAATTCTAGAGTTCCTAAGTTGGCATCAAGAAATCAGCAGCGCACAAAACCTACCCAGGCTTCGCAGCAGCCTGCTCCGAGCTGTTTGTCTGCGTGTTCCGGGTGTGTTGTACTTAGCTAAGCATGTGAATCAAGCTTACCTTCGGCTTCTTGAAAACAAACACACGCTGACTTTAACGCTCTAATTTTTTTATCTTGTCTACAACTGCTTTTATACATTCCGTACGCCCTGACTTGCCCTGCGGATGCGGAATCACGATTGTCTTTACTCCACGAACGAGACCCACGGCTTCAATGCCCATTTGCCTTGATCCAACCGATGGATCAAATTCAGAAATGCTATCAAGGAAATTAGCAGCCCAACCCTCAAAGCCTGTCAATATCACAATGGCACTCGGCTTAAGCACATCAATTTCCGCGTTAATAATTCGCTTAGCGCCCGCCTCTTGGTCAGCTTTCAGCATTTTGCTAGGCGTGCCGAGTCCGCTCGTCAAGCCAATTTTGTAAAGATTGCTCCACGCAAGCTTCGAGGACCATTGTTCGGTCTGATTTGGTTCTACGCCCAAAAATTTCGATGAAATATCTCTGACAGATTGCCAAAATGCTGATCGCCAAAACAGATACTTGGAATTTGTATTTTCAAGCACATTAGTGAGAAAACAAAATTCTTTCCGTTTACCTTCGAACACTTCAAGGACAGTTTTCTCGTTGCAAAGAGGATGCCATTCATTCGCTGATCTACCTATGACCAAGAGTCGTAACTCCGAACAACTCGTGTCGTAATTCTTACCGATCTGAGGCTGAAAAAGACTGCAATCACTACGATTGAATTGGCCAAGCGGCTTGAATAGAGCTTCATAAGCATCTAACTCGCTCGTCATTACTCTATTCAATTGGTCTAGCAATTCCATTTCTTAGGCTCCATCACTTTAACTTGATCCCCAAATCCCCTCAGCCACCAATGCAGCTTTGGACTGTCTTTCACCGTTGCTTGAACAGTGCTCCAGCCGCGCTCGCGTGCAGCTTTGATCGTTTGATCTTTGGCAAGAGGCGTATCGAGCAAATGACTGGCTGCCGCGTTAGTTATTTTGAATCGCAGACGTACATCACCATTTCCGCCGAAGCTCAAACCGCCTTGCTGGATGTAGTCTTGCAAGTCGAAGTTTTCCGGAATAACCGCTCTGCCATTCGAAATTTTCACATGGCTGATGCGATGCAACGCCAAAAGGCGCGGGTCATCAAATCCAACAAAGCAAGCAACCAAGTAATCCACCAAGCCTGTTTTGATCAATCCGAGTGGATGCAGGGACACATCTCTGGCCTCAGACTCACCAGCAGAGCGGTATTTTGCTTTTACCTGCAATTGCGCGAACAAGGCCTGCGAAATACTTCCCAACACGGCAGGCTGCACCTTCGCTGGTAACAACGGCAAGCCTTGAGGGCATATGGCAATTTTCTGAACCCACCTACTGGCCAACGCGTCGGAGTGCTTGCTCAACACATGCTCAGCCTGTTCAAACCAAGGCTTGATTTGCTCTTTAGCCACTTCTGGTAGCAAAGCATTGAATTCACGCTCCATCAAATTCAGAGCGAGTGCTTGCGGCAGCTCCATGCTGGCAAGAACAGGGCTGTGGGCGCTTTTCGCCCATTGCCAACCAAACGGTTTGTCTCGCCGATCACAAAGAATATCGTAAGCGGTGGACAGAGCCTCAAGATCGCGTTGCACAGTTCTGACGGATACGCTAAAGCCATGCGCGGCCAGTCTGTCGTGTATTTCAACAGTCGAAGCTTTGCGCTGACGCGGAATCAGTCGCAAGGTTTGAAGTAATCGAGGGAAATTTTTGTCCACGATAGCAATTTTATTGAATTATGCGACAAAATCTGTCGCATGAAAAAATCCAACCTCCCCGTTGTCAACATGTCCGAAATGGGCGGCATCCGCTATTTGCACTTGGGCACTGAGTGGGTGCAAGGCAGCATGCTGATTGACAAGCCATTTGAAATTGAGTTGGAATATGTGCAACGCATGATGGCTTGGCTGCTGTTTTTTGAGCCCTTAAAAGTCAAGAAGCTTCATGCCTTGCAACTTGGCCTGGGCGCTGGCACGATCACCAAGGCTTGCTACAAGACGCTGAAAATGAGCACCACAGTTTTAGAGATCAATCCATCTGTCGTGGCAGCTTGCCAGCATTGGTTTAAGCTGCCGCCGCAAGATAAACGCTTTCATGTGATTTTAGGCGATGCGATGAAAACGCTCACAAATTGGGAGCAATCCACACAGGAAATACGCCTGCTATCTGCCGACTCTGCATCTAATTTCATAGATTGTGCCCAAGTCGATTTATATGATCACGAAGCCGCTGCGCCGGTGCTCGATAGCGCTGATTTTTACAAAGCCGTGCGCAGCACCCTCACTGACGAAGGCATCATGACGGTGAATCTCTTTGGCCGCAGCAGCAGTTTTGATCGCAGCCTCGCGCAGATCAGCGCGGCTTTTGGCGAAGATGCCGTGTGGAGCTTCAAGCCCACTAAAGAGGGCAACACCGTGATCCTCGCGCAGCGCACGCCTTCGCGCCCCAAGCGTGATTTGCTCGCTGCGCGCGCCGAGCA
>JANMDU010000060.1:0-10324 GCA_031376455.1 Variovorax sp.
CTCCAGGCAACGGCAGCGCTTGGCGGCCAAGCTGCACCATGCGATCGGTGTTGCTCACCGTGCCTGTCTTCTCAGGCCAAGCGCTTGCGGGGAGCACGACATCTGCTAACCACGCCGTCTCTGTCATGAAAATATCTTGCACGACGAGATGCTCTAAGCTTTCCAGCGCATGGCGGGCATGCGCCAGATCAGGGTCACTCATCGCAGGATTCTCTCCCATGATGAACATGCCGCGAATTTTGTGCGGATCGCTCTCCTGAGCCAAGATTTTGTGCATGATTTCGACGACGGTGTAGCCGGGCTTGTCATCAAGCTTGGTGCGCCAGAAATTTTCAAACCATGCATGCGCGGCTTTGTTATCGACGCGCTGATAGTTGGGCAGCATCATCGGGATCAATCCTGCATCGCTTGCGCCTTGCACATTGTTTTGCCCGCGCAGCGGATGCAAGCCTGTGCCCGGCCTGCCGATCTGGCCGGTAATCGTAGCTAGCGCGATCAAGCAGCGCGCGTTATCCGTTCCATGCACATGCTGGCTCACGCCCATGCCCCAGAGGATCATGGCGCTTTTGGCCGTGGCAAAAATTGTTGCCACTTCACGGATCGTCGCCGCATCAATGCCGCAAGCATGCTCTACCTGTTCTGGTGAAAAATTCGCCACTTGCGCTTTGAGTGCTTCGAAATTCGTAGCACGCTGCGCAATGAATTTTCTGGCAATCAGGTCTTTTTCTATGATGGTGTAGAGCATGGCATTAAGCAGCAGCACGTCTGTATCCGGCTTAAACTGCAAACTCTTCCAAGCATGACGAGCGATATCTGTGCGGCGCGGATCAGCAAGAATAATCTTTGTGCCTTCCTTTGCAGCATTCTTCATCCAAGTCGCAGCGACAGGATGATTCGATGTGGGATTGCTACCGATGATGAGAATGACCTCGCTGTGCGCCACATCATTGACCTGATTGCTCACCGCGCCTGAGCCCACACCTTCCAACAACGCGGCAACGGATGAAGCATGACAAAGGCGCGTGCAGTGATCGACGTTGTTCGAACCAAAGCCCGTACGCACCAGCTTTTGGAAGAGATAGGCTTCTTCGTTGCTGCCTTTGGCGCTTCCAAAACCTGCCAGCGACTTTGCACCATACGCATCGCGCAGGCTTTTAAGCTTGCCGCCGGCCAGATTCAAAGCCTCTTCCCAACTGGCCTCGCGGAAAACTTCGTGCCAATCCGCATCGCGAGGCAAGATGCTCTTAGGCACACCCGCCTTGCGAATCAAAGGCTTGGAGAGCCGCCCTTCGTGATGCACATAATCAAAGCCAAAGCGTCCCTTCACGCAAAGGCGCGAATCATTCGCCGGCCCTTTGCGCCCATCGACGCTGATGATCTTGTCGTCACGCACGTTGTACGTGATCAAGCAACCGACACCGCAATACGGGCAGACTGAGTCAATCTTCTTATCCACCTTCTGCGAGCCGATTTGCGATTTCGGCATCAGCGCCCCAGTCGGGCAAGCCTGCACGCATTCCCCGCAAGCCACGCAGCTACTTTCCCCCATCGCATCAAACTGATCAAACACAATGCTCGAATGGCTACCCCGCTGCGCATAGCCAATCACATCATTGACCTGCACCTCACGGCAAGCGCGAACGCAGCGCGTGCATTGAATGCAAGCGTCGAGATTCACGGCCATCGCTGGGTGTGAAACGTCACTCGCAGGCTGCTCGCGGCGAAGCGCTTTGAGCTCGCCGCGCACCTTCACCTGCAGGCGGCTGGCCCATAAGCTCAATTCCCCATGTTGGCCCACCACCTCCATTCGGGCTAAGCCTGTCGAAGCTCCGGCAAACCCTTCGACAGGCTCAGGGCGAGCGGTGTCTTGATCATTCCATTTATAACCCTGCTCCGGCATATCTGACAGAAGCATTTCCAAGACCATCTTCTGGCTTTTCAAAGCACGCTCGCTCTTCGCTTTGACCTTCATACCCTCAGATGGCGCACGGCAGCAGCTCGGCGCTAAAACTCGCTCGCCAACAATCTCCACCACGCAAGCCCGGCAATTGCCGTCCGCCCGCATGCCTTCTTTAAAGCACAGATGCGGAATTTCTACGCCGCTGCGTTTAGCCGCTTGCAAAATGCTCTCGCCGGGGATGGCCTCTACTGCTTTCCCATCCAACTCGAAACTGATCACATCTCGGGCGCTCATTGCACAACTCCAACGCTAATCTCATGCGGAAAGTATTTCAAAACACTATGCATCGGATTCGGCGCTGCCTGCCCGAGGCCGCAAATGCTGGCATCCACCATCACGGTGCTCAAGTCATTCAGTGTTGATTGATCCCAAACTTTTGCTTCCATCAACTTGGCAGATTTCTCGGTGCCCACACGGCAAGGCGTGCATTGCCCGCAGCTCTCGTGCGCAAAGAATTTCATCATGTTGAGCGCAGCATCGCGCGCTTTGTCGTGTTGGCTCAGCACAATCACAGCCGCGCTGCCGATGAAGCAGCCATATGGCTGCAAGGTATCAAAATCCAGTGGCACATGCGACAGCGAGGCAGGCAAAATTCCACCGCTCGCGCCACCGGGCAAATAGGCATACAGCTCATGGCCGCCCAGCATGCCGTCGCAATACTCATCAATCAGCTCTCGTACGCTGATGCCCGCTGGTGCGAGCTTGACACCTGGATTCTTCACGCGCCCACTCACGCTAAAACTGCGCAATCCTTTTCGTCCATTGCGCCCATGCGAGGCAAACCACTCGCCGCCTTTTTCCAATATCTCGCGCACCCAATAAAGAGTCTCAAAATTGTGCTCAAGCGTCGGCCTGCCAAATAAACCCACCTGCGCAATGTAAGGAGGCCGCATGCGCGGCTCACCGCGCTTGCCTTCAATGCTTTCAATCATCGCGGATTCTTCGCCGCAGATATATGCCCCCGCGCCGCGTCGCAATTCAATTTTTGGCAGCGCACAAGGAGGACTAGCCTGCAGCTTCGCAATCTCCGTATGCAGCATTTCACGCAACTCATGGTATTCATCGCGCAGATAAATATAGATTGCATCGATGCCCACCACCATCGCCGCAATCAACATCCCTTCTAAAAACCGATGCGGATCGCGCTCCAAATACCAGCGGTCTTTGAACGTGCCCGGCTCGCCTTCATCGATGTTGACTGCCATGAGCTTGGGCGCAGGCATCTCTTTCACAATGCGCCACTTGCGCCCCGCCAGAAAACCAGCGCCGCCCAAGCCGCGCAGCCCCGCATGCTCTAGCGCTGCCATCACGCTTTCCGGGTCACGCGCGCCGCTGCTCACAGCGCGCGCCAAGGCGTATCCACCTGATTGCACGTACTGATCAAACACTATCAAATGAGTAGCACTCTGCGCAGTATTGATAGCGGCCAAGTGCTTCTTTTGCTCTAAAAACTGCGTGATAACTGCTGCAGAAGCATGTCCCAGATTGCGCTGCCCCACTGCCACTGCCGGCGCGAGCTCGCAGCGCCCAATGCAAGGCACAGGCTCGACCTTCACATTGGCTTGCAACAGTGCAGGTAATTTTGCGAGCAGCTCATCTGCGCCTGCCATCGAGCAGCTCAGCCCATTGCAAACACGAACCCGCAGCGAAGGAGCGGCTTGATCATCTCGCAAAATTTGCATGTGGTGATAAAAAGAAGCGACCTCAAACACCTCAGCTTGCGAGAGCTTCATGCATTCAGCCAGTGCCGCAATATGGCGCTCAAAGACTGCGCCAAACGCATCATTCAAAGCATGCAAATACTCAATCAGCAAATCACGGCGGAATGGTTGATCAGCCGTGCCTTGCCATACGCCGCGCATAAGTTCAAGCACCTCCTCATGCGCTTGTCGCAACACCTGCCGCCCCTTCAATTGCGAGCGCGCTGGACGCAGCTTGTGCAAAGTGATAGGTTGAACATCAGACATTGTTTTCAACTCACTTGCTGCAAGATTTCGGCATGATGGCGCAGATGACTCTCTATGAAACTACTTACAAAATAATAGCCATGGTCGTAGCTCTCATGGAAGCGCAAGTGCAATTCTTGGCCGACCTGATTGCAAGCTGCTTCAAACAAATGCGGATGCAATTGCTCCGCTAAAAATTTGTCACTCAATCCCTGGTCGATCAAGATGCTAGTGCGCAGCAGCGCTTTGCCTCGTGCAAGCAACAATTGCGTGGCGTCATGCGGCTGCCACAGCGCTTCATCGCTGCCCAGATAGCCGCTAAACGCTTTGCGCCCCCAAGGGCATTGGCTGGGCGCGCAGATCGGCGCAAATGCAGACACTGAGCGAAAAACTTGCGCGTGACGCAAGGCCAATGTCAAAGCGCCATGGCCACCCATGGAATGCCCCATGATGCCAAGCTGGTGCGTATCAATGGGCAATTGCTGCCCGATCTGCGCGAGCAGCTCCTGCATCAAGTAACTCTCCATGCGCCAATGCTCGGCCCAAGGCGGCTGCGTAGCATCCAGATAAAAACCAGCCGCCACACCAAAATCCCAGCTATCGGCTTGCCCGGGCACATCTGTCTTGCGCGGGCTGGTGTCAGGTGCAATCAATGCGAGACCCAACGCGCTGGCCACGCGCTGCGCACCTGCCTTGCTTGCAAATGTTTCTTCGTTGCAGGTCAAACCAGCCAGATAGATCACAGCAGGCACAGCGCCTTGCTTTGCCGCAGGAGGTAGATACACAGCAAAGCGCATCGGCAAGCCGATCTGAGCCGACGCATGCTCGTAGAAAGACTGTGTGCCGCCAAAGCAGGCGTGCTCGCTCAGCAATGTGAAGGCGCTCATGATTTAAAAGTGGATCACAGTGCGGATGGATTTACCTTCATGCATCAAATCAAAAGCCTCGTTGATTTGGTCTAAACCCATCGTGTGCGTTACGAAAGGATCAAGCTCAATCTCGCCAGCCATTGCCTGCTCCACCATGCCGGGCAATTGCGTGCGGCCTTTTACGCCGCCAAACGCTGAGCCGCGCCACACACGGCCTGTCACGAGCTGGAATGGGCGCGTAGAAATCTCTTGCCCAGCACCTGCCACACCAATGATGATGCTCTCTCCCCAGCCCTTGTGGCAGCATTCCAGCGCAGCGCGCATCACATGCACATTGCCGATGCATTCGAATGAGAATTCCACACCGCCATCCGTCATCTCCACAATCACTTCTTGAATCGGCTTGGCAAAGTCTTTCGGGTTAATGCAATCCGTTGCCCCGAAATGTTTGGCCAACTCAAATTTACTGGGATTGGTGTCCACCGCGATAATCCGCCCCGCCTTGGCTTGCCTTGCGCCTTGCACCACGGCCAAACCAATGCCGCCCATGCCAAACACCGCCACGGTATCGCCAGGCTTGACTTTTGCTGTGTTGTGAACAGCGCCCAAGCCGGTGGTTACGCCGCAGCCTAGCAAACACACTTTTTCATGGTCTGCTGCGCTGTTGATTTTGGCCAAAGAGATTTCGTTCACCACCGTGTATTCGCTGAATGTGGAGCAACCCATGTAATGGTAGATCGGCTTGCCTTGGTAGGAGAAGCGGCTCGTGCCATCGGGCATCAAGCCTTTGCCTTGCGTGGCACGCACTTTTTGACAGAGATTGGTTTTGCCCGATTTGCAAAATTTGCATTCTCTACATTCAGCGGTGTATAGCGGAATCACATGATCGCCAACAGAGAGGCTGCTTACGCCCTCACCGATCTGCACCACTACGCCAGCGCCTTCATGCCCGAGCACTGCGGGAAAAATTCCTTCGGGATCTTCGCCAGAGAGCGTAAATGCATCCGTGTGGCACACCCCGGTGTGGCTGATCTTGACCAACACTTCGCCACGCTGCGGCGGCGCGACGTCAATTTCAACAATTTGCAAAGGTTGGCCGGCCTCAAAGGCCACTGCGGCGCGTGATTTCATACTGGAGTCTCATTCAAAGAAAGGGGATGCAATGGAAATAAGCTTAACGCAATGAGCTTGCGCCTGCCTGTCTAGACCCGCTCCAGAATCAACGCAATCCCTTGCCCCACGCCAATACACATGGTACACAGCGCATAGCGGCCTTGTGTTCTATGAAGCTGATTGATAGCAGTCGTTGCCAGGCGAGCGCCCGATGCACCGAGCGGGTGGCCGAGCTCAATTGCGCCGCCGTTGGGGTTGACTCTTGCATCATCGTCTTTCAAACCGAGATCTCGCAGCACAGCCAAGCCCTGCGCTGCGAAAGCTTCGTTGAGCTCAATGACATCCATTTGCTCTAATGTTAAACCTGTGAGTTGCAAGACCTTGCGCGTTGCAGGCGCAGGGCCAATGCCCATGATGCGCGGGGGCACGCCGGCCGTGGCCATGCCCACGACTCTCGCTCGCGGCGTGAGACTGTATTTCGCAGCGGTCTTCTCGTCTGCCAAAAGCAAAGCGCATGCGCCATCGTTGACGCCGCTGGCATTGCCTGCGGTGACTGTGCCATCGGGGCGCACCACGCCTTTGAGCTTAGCCAAGGCTTCGAGTGATGTTTCGCGCGGATGCTCGTCTTGGCTCACGACAATTGCATCGCCTTCGCTACCGGAGGAGCCTCGTTTCTTTTGGGGGATATAAACTGGCGTGATCTCTGCGTCAAAGTAACCCGATTTTTGCGCGGCCACTGCCTTCATTTGCGAAGCCAAAGCCATGCGATCTTGCGCCTCACGCTCAATCTTGAATTGAGTGGCCACGTTCTCTGCCGTCTCGGGCATCGAATCCACGCCGTACTTTTCTTTCATGATTTTGTTGACAAAGCGCCAGCCAATTGTGGTGTCGTAAATCTCAGCCGCACGGCTGAAAGCACTGGTGGCCTTAGGCATCACAAACGGCGCACGGCTCATGCTCTCCACGCCGCCCGCTATCATTAACGTAGCATCACCCGCAAGTATGGCGCGGGCTGCTGTGCCCAAAGCATCTAAGCCTGAGCCACACAAACGGTTCACCGTGCTGCCTGGAACTTGATACGGCAAGCCAGCCAAGAGCGAAGCCATATGCGCCACATTTCGATTGTCTTCCCCCGCTTGGTTGACGCAGCCGTAGATCACATCAGTCACTGCTTCCCAATCGACCTTGCTATTTCGCGCCATCAAGGCTTTGAGCGGAATCGCCCCGAGATCGTCGGTGCGCACAGAAGATAAAGCGCCGCCGTAGCGGCCAAAAGGTGTGCGGATGGCATCAACGATGTAGGCGTGGTTCATGACAAGCTCAATAAGTTTCTAAATGAAGACGCCCTTCTTTTTTGAGCGTCGCGCCTATCGTAGCCCAGTCAAGCCCAGCTTGTTCGGCAATGTCTTTAAGAGCGAGCACCACGCCCTCTTCCATCGCTTTGAGGCCGCAAACGTAAAAATAGGTGCTGCTATCGCGCAGCAAAGCAGAGAGATCGCTGCAGCGCTCGCGCATGGCATCTTGCACGTAGCGTTTGGGCTGACCTACGTCGCGGGAGTAGCAAAATTCTGTATCGATGAAGTCTTTGGGCAACTGCTGTAGTGGGCCGAAATACGGTAACTCGGCTTGCGTTCGCGCGCCGAAGAAGAGCATGAGCTTGCCGTCTTCAAATTTTCCGCTGGTGCGCAAGCGCCTGCGCCACTCAGTCATCGCACGCATGGGGGCGCTGCCCGTGCCAGTGCAGATCATCACGATGCTGCTCTTCGGGTGATTGGGCATGAGGAAACTCGAGCCAAATGGGCCGATGACATCAACCTTGTCGCCGACCTTTAAATCGCACATGAAATTACTAGCTACCCCGCGCACGGGCTTGCCAGAATGATCCTCTAAGACGCGCTTGATTGTGAGTGAGGCGTTGTTATAGCCTGGGCGCTCGCCGTTACGCGGGCTGGCTATCGAGTATTGCCGCGCATGATGTGGCTTGCCTTGCGCATCCGCGCCGGGCGGTAAGATGCCTATGCTTTGGCCTTCGAGCAGCGGAAACGGCATGCTGCCGAAATCGAGCACGAGGTGATGTGTGTCGTAATCGCTGCCTGCTGTCTTGCCGACTTCTGTCACGCGCACATTGCCAGTAACTGTTGCTTGGATACTTTTTTGAGCCGCTTTTGGGCCATACAAATTCACATAGGCATGCGCCGCAGACCACGGCGGCAAGCTGGCATTGAATTCTGAACTTTTGAATGATGCTACTGATTCAATAGCAGTCTGCGAAGATTCTATGCCGGCTACCTGTTCTTTTTGCTCTAAATCCAGCGTTTCCACGGTTTCTACAGCCAACTCCGAAGCAGGCAGCTCATCGGGCAAATCATCCCAAGTCAATTGCTCCGCAGGCGTGTAGGCACTACCTTTAAGCATGTTGCGCCAATTGTCAATCGAGCCTGTGGGGCAAGGCGAGATGCATGCCATGCACAAATTGCACTTATCCGCATCAACCACGTAGTTGCGATCATCATGCGTGATCGCGCCAACGGGACACGTTGCTTCGCAGGTGTTGCAGCGAATGCAAATCACCGGATCGATCAGGTGTTGCTTGATGAGGGATGATTCGTTAGCGCCCATGTTGCTCTTTCTCAGTTGCTGTCACTCAGCTAATCTTAAAAGAACACGGAAGACACAGAAACTACACGAAAGACACGGAGGTTTTTCCGTGTTTTCCGTGAATCCTCCGTGCCTTCCGTGTTCAAAAAGACTCATCAAGCAAACCGCACGTAATCAAAATCCACCACTTGCTTGTTAATTCCCATCGCAGGCGGTGCAATCCAATTGGCAAACTTGCCCGGCTCGACCACACGGCCCATGAGGCTGGCCACAAAGGCGCGATCTTCCGCTGTCGGCAACCACTCGTTTTTCTTCACATCCCACTCTGCTTGCGACACCACGCGGCCATCTGGCGAGACCTTCGCACCAGACAGCGCACCGATGTTGCGGTGAAAGGCTTTGTGCGGCGTGGTGAGTTTGAACGGGATGCCTGCTTTTTCAATCACTTTGTTCCAGCGGCCCACGCCTGCGACGGAATCTTTAATGTAATCATCGCGCAACACTTCATTCAGTGCATTGAGCATCGGCACTTCTTTCTCTTGGAGCTGCCCGCCCACCACTTGCAACACCTTATAGCTCTGGCCGCGCAACTGGTGATCATCCATGCGCTTGCCTTCTTCGTAGCGGCCTTTGAGGCCGGTGCTGTAAAAGGTGGCGGCATTGCTCGACTCGTCAGCGCCAAACAAATCAATCGTGACGGAAAAGTGGAAATTCAAATAGCGCTGCACGGTGGGCAGATCAATCACGCCTGCTGCACGCAGCTTTTGCGCATCATCCGTTTTCATCTCATTCATGGCTGCGCAGGTGCGCTGGATGACGCGGCTGATACCGCTCTCGCCCACAAACATATGATGCGCCTCTTCCGTGAGCATGAATTTTGTGGTGCGTGCGAGCGGCTCAAAAGCACTTTCCGCCAAAGCGCAGAGCTGGAATTTGCCGTCGCGATCCGTGAAGTAAGTGAACATAAAAAACGAGAGCCAATCTGGCGTAGCTTCGTTAAACGCTTGCAAAATGCGCGGCGTATCTTCATCGCCGCTGCGGCGCTCGAGCAGCGCCTCGGCTTCCTCGCGGCCATCGCGGCCGAAATGCTTGTGCAGCAAATAGACCATCGCCCAAAGGTGACGGCCTTCTTCCACGTTGATCTGATAAAGATTTCGCAAGTCATACATGGAAGGCGCGGTCAGCCCCAAATGGCGCTGCTGCTCCACAGATGCTGGCTCGGTATCACCTTGCGTGACGATGATGCGGCGCAAATTGGCGCGGTATTCGCCGGGCACATCACTCCACACGTCTTGACCCATGTGATCACCGAAGCCGATCTTGCGATCTTGCTGGCCAGGATTTAAGAATATCCCCCAGCGATAGTCGCGCATCTTTACATGATCGAAGCTCGCCCAACCTGCGGGGTCAACGCTCACAGCTGTGCGCAAATACACATCAGACGCTTCTGCGCCCACGGGGCCAATCTCATCCCACCAGTTGATGAAATTAGGCTGCCAGCCTTCAAGCGCACGCTGCAAGGTGCGGTCTTCGCTCAAGTTGACGTTATTCGGGATTTTCTCGCTGTAATTAATGCTCATGATGATTTGTTTCAAAACGGCGGTGGAGTTTGTTCGGTTACAGCAAGCCACCAGCCTTGCTGCACAACGAGATTTCTCTTGGGTTGAGTTTTTTGAACACGGAAGGCACGGAGGATTCACGAAAGACACTGAAAAAACTATATCGAGTTTTCTGTGTTTTTCGTGTAATTTCCGTGCCTTCCGTGTTCAAAAAACTCAACCCAAGAGAAATCTCGTTGTGCAGCAAGGCTGGTGGCTTGCTGTAACCGAACAAACTCC
>JANMDU010000108.1:0-8460 GCA_031376455.1 Variovorax sp.
TTTGAAAAAATAAAAATAAATCACTGATTAATTTTTTCGTCAATTATTTACTTCATCAACAACTGCTCGTGCAATAAATGGCTTAAACCCCATCTGCGCTAAATTGAGCGCAGCAAACAAACCGCAAGGGCCTGTGCCCACGACCACAGGCCGCTTGAAATCACGGCTCGGAGCATAAGCAACAGTTTTGTATTCGGTGTCTGACGTGGGGCTGATATTCGCCGCAGATTTGCTATTCCTGTTTGCGCGAGCCATCACAGCCACACTGTCTGTCACGCGCACATCTAACGTGTAAATAAAGTAAATATCGCTCTGCTTGCGCGCATCGTAGCCCCGCCGAAAAATTTCGAGCGCATGAAGCTCAGCATCTGGAATATTCAAACGCTCACAAACCGCCTTGCGCAGCGCCTCGGCCGTGTGCGCCAAAGGTAATTTAATTTCCGTCAATCGGATCGATGGAGAAGATGCGTTCATGGCTTGCCTTCACGACAGCAAAATGAAAAATAAAAAAAGCTTCGTGTGATTGTCACACGAAGCTTTTATAAAAGTTTTGGTCGGCTTGGCGGGATTCGAACTCGCGACCCCTTGCACCCCATGCAAGTGCGCTACCAGGCTGCGCTACAAGCCGAAACTGATTCAAACAAAACAATAAAAAATGGTGCGGCTGGCAGGAATTGAACCCACGACCCCTTGGTTCGTAGCCAAGTACTCTATCCAACTGAGCTACAGCCGCACAAGTCCGAAAGTATAGCACGGCAATTACAGTATTCGAGGCACGCCAGACACATTGCCACCCTGACTGAGCGCGTTACCCACTAACTTAGAAGTGATGTCCACAATCTGAATCATGCGCTCATAAGGCATGCGCGTGGGCCCAATCACAGCCAGCTTGCCCACCACGAGTCCATCAACCATGTAGGGCGCGCTCACCACCGAGAGCTCTTCCACCGGCACGACCTGGCTCTCCCCGCCAATATAAATCCGCACGCCCTGCGCTTGGCTTGACACATCGAGCAAGCGAAGCAATTGCGCTTTCTGTTCAAACAAGTCGAACGCGCGGCGCAGATGCCCCAAATCTTGCGAAAAATCGCTGACCGCCAGCAAATTACGCTCGCCCGAGACAATCACCTCGCCCTCGCCCGAGCCCAGCGCCTCCGAACTCACGTTGACTGCGGCCTGCATGAGCTGCGCGATCTCGCCTTGCAGTTGCGCCACCTCCACTTTCAATCGCTCGCGCACTTGCTCGATGGCCAACCCCGCGTAATTCGCATACAAAAAATTTGCCGCCTCAATCAGCTGGCTCTGCGTGTAATCACTTTCTGTAAAAATCACGCGGTTTTGCACATCCCCATCGGGCGAGACAATGATGACCAAAATGCGTTTCTCAGAAAGCCGCAAAAATTCAATATGTCTGAAAACGGATGTCTTGCGCGGCGCAATCACTACACCTACGAACTGAGAAAGAGAAGACAGCAAATTTGCCGCGTTGCTAATCACGCGCTGTGGCTGATCAGCAGCAATGCTCTGCGTTGGGATTCCAGCATGATCCACGGTGAGCATCGTGTCCACAAACAAACGGTAACCTTTTGAGGTCGGGATGCGCCCTGCGCTCGTGTGCGGGGAGGCGATTAGCCCCAACTCTTCCAAATCGCTCATGACATTGCGAATCGTGGCGGCTGACAGATCCAAGCCACTGGCCTTTGATAGCGTGCGCGAGCCAATCGGCTGGCCATCGGCAATATAGCGCTCAATCAGCGCTTTCAGCAGTAGCTTGGCTCGGTCGTCCATCAAAATATTCTGACAATAAGTAGGTAGAAGTTCATTTTAATGTTGTAAATTTGATCATGCCTCAAGCCAGCCCCAAATTCAGCCATGTTGCGCTCATCGGGAAATACCATGCCAGCAGCGTGAGCATGCGCGAGACACTGCTGGATTTATCGCATTTTCTCCATGACTTGGGGATGGATGTGTCTTTCGATGCGGAGAGCGCAAGCAATCTCGGAGCGAAAGATCTCGAAGGCCACGCGCGTTTAGAACTGGAGCAAATCGGCCAGCAATGCGATTTGGCCTTGGTGGTGGGCGGCGATGGCACGATGCTGGGTATTGGCCGCAAGCTTGCGCCTTACGATATTCCGCTGATCGGCATCAACCATGGTCGCCTAGGTTTCATCACCGATATTGCGCTCAATGACTACAAAAATGCGTTGCAGCCCATGCTACGCGGCGAATATGAGCAGGAGCTGCGCCCGCTGATGCAAGCGCGCGTGATGCGCGATGGGCAATGCGTGTTTGATGCGCTGGCATTGAACGA
This sequence comes from Variovorax sp., assembly GCA_031376455.1. Classification (GTDB taxonomy): domain Bacteria; phylum Pseudomonadota; class Gammaproteobacteria; order Burkholderiales; family Burkholderiaceae_C; genus JANMDU01. The sequence goes on from JANMDU010000108.1 coordinate 2,312, forward strand.
TGTGGTGATCAACCGGGGCGCTGGCTCAGGCATGGTAGAACTGCGTGTAGAAATTGATGGGCATTTTGTGGCCAATCAGCGCGCTGACGGCCTCATCATCGCATCGCCCACAGGCTCGACAGCTTATGCGCTCTCAGCGGGCGGGCCGATCATGCATCCCGCTTTAGGCGGTTGGGTGATTGTGCCGATTGCTCCGCATACGCTATCAAATCGGCCTCTAGCGCTTTCTGATACTGCGCAGATTGCTATCAAGTTAGTAGCGGGCAAAGAGGCGAGTGCGAATTTTGATATGCAAAATTTAGCCTCACTTTTAGTCGACGATGAAATTTTGGTGAGCCGCTCGGAACACGCCGCCAAGTTTTTGCATCCAAAGGGCTGGAGCTACTACGACACGCTGCGCGCTAAATTGCACTGGAACGAAGGGACTGTTTGATGCTAAACGAAGGGACTGTTTGATGCTTAATGAAGGCACCGTGTAATTCATCATGACACTGCGCAATATTCATCTCAAAGATTTCGTCATCGTGCGCGAGCTGCAGCTCGATTTAAACGCGGGATTCTCTGTGCTCACCGGCGAGACGGGTGCGGGTAAATCCATTCTGGTGGATGCGCTACAGCTGGTCTTGGGTTCAAGGGCCGAAAGCGGCTTCGTGCGCGAAGGCGCAGCCAAGGCGGAGATTTCTGCGGAGTTTGATGCGCCGACCCGCTTGGCTGCTTGGCTCGAAGATGCAGGTTTCGATTCGGACGGTGCTTTGCTGCTTCGCCGAAGCATCGATGCCCAAGGCAAGAGCCGCGCATGGATCAATGGCAGTGCCGCCACGCTTTCTCAACTGCGCGAAGTCGCTGATCATTTGGTGGATATCCATGGCCAGCATGCATGGGCACAGCTGACCCGGCCCTCTGAAGTGCGTCGCTTACTTGATGCTTATGGCCAGATTGACACCGCAGCAATCGCGCAAACGTACGCCAATTGGCGCGCTGCGACCAAAGCTTTGCAAGATGCGCAATCCGCTCAGGCCACGCTAGAGAGCGAACGCGAGCGCTTGGCTTGGCAGTTAGGCGAGCTGGCCAAGCTAGCACCTCTAAGTGATGAATGGGAAAGCATCAACGCTGAGCACAGCTTGCAATCGAATGCGCAAGATTTACTCGCTGCTGCGCATGAGGCTCTAGAGCTACTCAGCGGCGACGATGGCGCTTCCCTGCGCCTGTCTAAAGCTTTAGATTTGCTACAAAAAAGTGAGCACCTCGCGCAAGAATTTAGCCGGCTAGGCACTGATTTAGCCTCGAGTTTGGCACAAATCGATGATGTGGCGCACAGTCTGCAAGCCTTCACGCGCCGCACAGCGCCCGATCCCGCGCGATTGGCTGAGCTGGATGAACGCGTGAGCCTGTGGCTGCAACTGGCGCGCCGCTATCATCGCCCACCTCAGGAGTTGCCAGCTCTGCTCGCTCAGTGGCAAGCGCAGCTCATAAGTTTAGAAGCCGCTGGTGATTTAGCTGCGCTACAAAAGCGCTTGGAGAGTGCTTGGGCGCAACTGCAAACAGAATGCAAATCCTTAAGCAAACAACGCAAAAAGGCCGCTCCTATGCTCAGCTTAGCCATCAGCGCAGCCATGCAAGGCTTGGGCATGCAGGGCGGGCGTTTTGAGGTGCAGCTTACCGAATGCGAGCCCACTTCCTTTGGCTCGGAGACTGTTGATTTTTTGGTCGCAGGCCATGCTGGCAGCACGCCACGCCCCATGGGCAAAGTAGCCTCGGGCGGCGAGCTGTCCCGCATCGCATTGGCCATTGCCGTCACAACCAGCGAGCTGGGCCATGCGGGCACCTTGATTTTTGATGAAGTGGATTCAGGCATTGGCGGTGCTGTGGCCGAAACAGTTGGCCGCTTGATGAAACAGCTGGGCAAAGACAGACAAGTGCTCGCAGTGACGCATTTGCCGCAAGTCGCAGCCTGCGCTGATCATCATTTGCTAGTGGCGAAAAGACAAGCGGGCAAGCTCACAGAAAGCTCTGTCACATCGATTACAGGCGAACAACGCGTCACGGAAGTCGCTCGCATGCTCGGCGGCGAGAAGCTATCTGGCACAACGCTCGCGCATGCGAAAGAAATGCTGCAAGGTGCATCCTCATGATGAAGCAAGCCATCGAAGTATTGCTGATTACTGGCATGTCGGGATCAGGCAAATCAGTGGCATTGCGGGCGCTGGAAGATGCAGGCTACTACTGCGTAGACAATCTGCCACCCGAGTTGCTCGCCTCCTTCATCAAAGTCGAGCGGCAACACAAAGTCAGCAAAATTGCGATTGCAATGGATGTGCGCAGCGCTGGCTCGCTGCCCTTGGTCCCTGAGCAACTCAAGCGCCTTGAAGTCCAGGGCTTGAAGATCAAAACCATTTTTCTCGATGCAACCACTGACACACTCGTGCATCGCTTCTCCGAGACGCGACGCAAGCATCCGCTGTCTTCCAGCCAAACAGACGATCATCGCCGTGCGCTCATCGACGCGATTGAACTAGAACGCCAATTGCTCTCTGAATTTCGAGAAGACGCGCATGTGATCGACACCAGCTTGATCCGCAGCTCGCAATTGCAGGGCTATATTAAGGAGCTTGTCGCCGAGCCAAGCCGTCAGTTGACATTGGTGTTTGAATCCTTTGGCTTCAAACGCGGTATCCCACTGGATGCGGATTTTGTCTTTGACGTGCGAATGTTGCCCAATCCACATTACGAGCCCCTGCTTCGCCCATTGACTGGCAAAGATACGCTAGTGATTGATTTCCTTAAGAACTTGCCCGATGTGATTGAGATGCGGGAAAACATTCAATCATTCTTGGCAAACTGGCTGCCACGCCTCACGCAAGATCATCGCAGCTACGTCACAGTGGCGATTGGCTGCACGGGCGGCCAGCATCGCTCTGTCTACATCGCAGAAACGTTGGCCGCCTATTTCGGTCAGATCTACACCACGTTGCGCAGGCATCGGGAGATGGATTCGGGGATGTTCACGACAACCCAGTCTTGGCAAGTAGATATTCCTATCAATAGCCAGTAGCCTTGGGTAAAACCTGCGCAGAGCGCTATTTTTTTGATAGCGATTGCTGGGTAATTGCAGACAATGTGCCGCGTGTGCTGATCACTTCTGAGCTGATGATGAGTTCGATCAACGTGCCCAGGTTTGTCTTCAACCGCTCCAACGCCGCAAGCAACTGAGCTTCAAATTCATCACTGTGCGTGATACGCACGCCGCAATAACCATAGCCTTCCGCAAGCTTTGCGAAATCTGCGCCTGCTATGGCTGAGCCACTGATGCGCTTTGGATACTCGCGCTCTTGATGCATGCGGATCGTGCCGTAGGTCGCGTTGTTGAGTACGAGCACGATACTTGCCGCGCCATGCGCAGTCGCTGTGGAGAGCTCCTGCCCCGTCATGAGGAAATCGCCGTCACCAGCAATCGTGAAAGCCACGCGTCCCGTCAAAATATTCGCTGCCACGCCCGCCGGCACGCCCACGCCCATGCTGCCACTGGTGGGCGCAACTTGGGTTTTGAAGCCGCTTGCCAAACCGTGATGCTGAAAATAGCGATGCATCCAACTCGCGTAGTTTCCTGCGCCGTTCGTGAGCACTGCATCGGGTGGCAAATGCTTTTTCAGAAGAGAAACGATGCGCGGCATATTGATGCTGCCTTCTTTTCCTCCCTCGTCATCAAAAGGCAAGCCGGCCAAACTCTGCGGCTCAATCCATTGGCGATATTGCTCGTTAGCCATGGCGGCATCTGCGCTCCATGCTATGGAAACAGGAGCAGCAAGAACTTCGAGGCTTCTCGCAGCGGCATTCATCGTGGCACAAATCGCAAGATCGGCTTGATAGACGCGGTTCAATTCCTCAGCGCTTGAATGGATGTGAACAAGCTTTTGCTTTGGGCGCGGCGCTGCAAGCAGCGTGTAGCCGCCCGTCGTCATCTCGCCCAAACGCGGGCCAATCGCGATCACTAAATCGCTCTCTGCAACACGCTTGGCTAGCGCCGGATTAATCCCAATACCGACATCGCCCGCATACAGCGGATGATGGTTGTCAAACGTATCTTGAAAACGGAATGCATTAGTCACAGGCAACTGCCAATTCTCCGCAAAGCGCTGCAAGGCCTGCGCTGCTTGCACTGTCCACCCTCCGCCACCGGCAATCACGATAGGCCGCTCACTTTTTAAGAGCATTTCACGCAAGCTGCGCAAAGCACCCGGATCGCTCCAAGCTTGAATCGGCTCAACTTTTGGCAAAGGCTGGGCAGAGACTTTTTCAATCAGCATGTCTTCCGGCAAGATCAAAACCACCGGTCCCGGCCTGCCATTCATCGCGGTTGCAAAGGCTCGCGCGATGTATTCCGGGATGCGGCTTGCATCATCAATCCGCTCGACACGTTTACAAATCGGTTTAAAAAATCCAAAGAAATCCATTTCTTGAAACGCTTCGCGATCCCGCATATCGCTGCCCACATCGCCCACCAGCAAAATCATCGGCGTGGAATCTTGAAAGGCCGTGTGAAGCCCAATCGCAGCATTCGTTGCCCCTGGCCCGCGCGTCACGAGGCAAATGCCCGGCCGGCCCGTGAGCTTGCCCGCAGCCTCCGCCATAAAAGCCGCGCCGCCTTCGTGGCGACAGGTGATGAACTGAATCTTGTCACGATGCTCAGCGAAACCGTCGAGCACAGCAAGATAGCTCTCCCCCGGCACACCGAATGCATGCGTGATGCCTTGTTCGATCAGGCATTCAACAAGAAGATGGCCGGCAAGTTTTGTGGGGGAGTGAGCTGAATGGGGAGTAATCATCAAGCTATTTTGCTACGAACTCTTATAGATGCAACTAGCAAAGTGCAAAAAAATAGACCACGGAACTCACGGAAATTTCACGGAAGACACATAAAAAAAATACATTGAAATACAACCGCGTGAAATTGCTCTTAGAAATATCTTTTCCGTGTCTTCCGTGATGTTTCTGTGCCTTCCGTGTTCCTTCATTTTTATGTAGCCAAAACCTCAAGCCACCTTCAGCAAAGGCGCAGGCTGCGACAAAGATGCTGCCGTGCCAAAAGCCACATCGCCTGAGAGCTGTGCGCCCTCCTCCATCACAAGTTTGCCGTAGCGAATCTGCCCTTTGACCTTTGCCGTGGCATACAGCATCAGCTTATGCCGCGCTGTCAGCTGCCCATCGAAATCGCCGCGAATCTCTGCTTCATCAATCTGCGCCGAGCCGGTAAACGAGCCGCCCTCAGCAATTTGCATCACGCGCGAATCCATGCTCGCTTGCACCGAGCCCTCCACCACGAGCGTGTCGCAATCGGTGATCTCCACGCCTTTGAGTTTGATGTGTGGGCCAACGGTCAAGCGGCTCGTGCTCGCAGGTTTGCCGCCTGTGCTTGCTGATGCAGCGGGAGATGGCGAGTCAGAAAACGCGCCATTCGATGTGGCGCTGACTGGCGGGGGTTTGGTTGTGCTTGCGAGCCGCGCAGAATTGCTGGCTGTAGTTGGCGTGAGCGCTTGATCAAGCTCGCGAGAAGGGCTGTTAAAAAAGCGGCTTTGTAGTGTCATCGTGTGATCTCCATGGGGTCAAGTAAAGCCATGATGCTAATGAAGAACCCACTTACAAACCCCATTGAACCTGCAAGATGCGTAACGAAACACGCAGTTTCCCGGCGTAAAATATGCGCATGATGCTACGCAATTAGTAGCAAAGAGGAATACACATGGATAACGATCCCCGCTGCTGCGGAACAGGCACCTGCATCATTGATCCAACAGGGCTGTGTTGGTGTGGCCAGCAATGGGATGGCGAGAAAATGGCTCGCGTGAAATTGATCGACGCAGCGCTGCCGGTTGAAATCAAGCCGCCGTCCGCCGCCCCACAGCCAGCGCCGCAAACACCGCCAGAATCAGCGCAAAAGCGCTCGTGATCATCGTGAGCGAATACAGCGCCCGATCCATGAGCAGCCCAAAGATCAGCGGCGCCACCGCAAAGCCCACATCCAGGCCCGAATACACCGTGCCGTAAACGCGGCCTGTTGCGCCCTTCGGCGTGGCGCGCTTGATCATCATGTCGCGGCTGGGCCCGCCAATGCCCACAGCAAAACCTGTGGCCGCCAGCAAAGCCATCGAGCC